>JALONQ010000001.1 GCA_025454835.1 Bacteroidota bacterium
CTTTTCGGCCAGCCTTCTCGCCTTTCAAAATCCTCCGGTGACGACAACTCCAAGTTCACCAACGTCGGCAATATCTCGCTGACGATCTCGAACTACGGCGTCTTCGGCCATGGATTTCGGCTCTGGCCCAATCAGCCGTCGATGGTCTATCCGCGCGGATCCGGCATCGAACACCTGTTCGTTGGCGGCTTATGGGTTGGCGCTGTGACCCCTTCAGGCGTTCGCGTCACGACGGGGGCCATCGACGTTCCATCGTTGCGGACCGTTTCGGAGGGGTTTGAGTTCACCACGGGCCTCGACTCGCGCGTCATCGAACGCTCGTCGTTGGCTGACAACCGCTTCTACTCTCCGGACGCGATCAGTCACCAGGATTTCATCGCGGATTTCACCGACGCCAATGCCACGAACCCGAACCAGAACAATGAACCAATCCCGAATCACAATCCGCTCGGGATCGACGTTCACATGGAGACGTACGCGTTCAACTTCTCGTTTGCCGACAACTTTGTGATCTTCAACTACTGGATCAAGAACGTCGGCGGAAGCCGTCTCGATAGCGTCTACGTGTCACTCTGGGCTGACCTTGTCGTTCGCAATACGAACGTTACGCCACCGACGGTCGGGTCGCCGTTCTACAGCCGCGGCGGTTTGGGATACATCGATTCGCTTCGTCTCTGCTATGCCTACGACTACGACGGCGATGCAGGGCTGGCCGATACCTACGCCGCCATGAAGTTCCTTGGCTCGACGCCTCATCAGCAGCGCACGAGCTACCAGGCTTGGCAGTTCCGCAATACGACCGACCCGACGTACTTCTCGCCGACGACCGACAACACGAAATATGACAAGATGGCGACCGGTCTTCTCCCGACGGAGGTCAACGGCATTCCGAAGCCGAGCAATTTCATGTCGATGATCACGACGGGTCCGTTCTCGCAGATCAGGCCGGGCGATTCTGTCAACGTCGTGTTCGCCGTCATGGCGGCGAAGAAGCGGTCGTCGTCCCCGACGACCGATGATTCTCCGGCACAGAAGGAAAACCTGTATCTCGCGAGCGAATGGTCGCAAGTCACATATAACGGCGAAGACCGGAACGGCAACGGCGTGCAGGATGCTGACGAGACGTGGACGGGTCCCTCAGGTTCGCCGAAACGCTATTTCCTGCCCTCTCCGCCCAACGCCCCGCGCGTGCGCACCGTGCCTGGCGATGGATTCGTCGACATTTACTGGGATGCTTCCTCGGAGGCCTCTGTCGACCCTATCGCTAACGTGAAGGACTTCGAAGGGTATCGGGTGTATGGCACGAGTTCGGGCGCGGATCTGACCGAGTCGCAGGACCTGCTGTCGAGGCTTAATCTCCTGGCGGAGTTCGACAGACCGGGCGATCGGATCGGGTACAATACCGGCTTCGGAGCGGTTCGGCTGCCGTTGCCGACGCAGCTGGCCGGCGACACGACGAGGTACCACTACCGGTTCAGGGTGCCCGGACTCCTCAGCGGTTGGCAGTATGGGTTCGCGGTCACGGCGTACGATTCGGGCGATGCGACGACGGGACTCCAGAGTCTCGAGAGCAGCAAACTGCAGACGTTGCGGCGGGTGCTCCCGGGTACGGCGGCGGTCGGGCGGGCGGCCGACGGGGCCGTGGGGGTGTACCCAAACCCGTACTATGCTTCGGCCATCTGGGACGGCCGCGGTGAAAGGGATCGCAAGATCTACTTCCGAAACCTTCCTGCCCTCGCCGAGGTGCACATCTTTACGCTTGCGGGCGACCTCGTGGATTCGTTCGAGCACGACGCTTCGTCGTATGCGGCGACAGACATGAACTGGTTCCAACGCTACGCCGACGGAACCCAGCAACTCAGCGGTGGCGAGCACGCCTGGGACCTGGTCACATCGAACGACCAAGCCATCGCCACCGGCCTGTATCTCTATACCGTCAAGAACGTGGCGACGGGAGAGATCCAGCGTGGAAAATTTCTTGTCATCAAATGACACAACTCCCAACCACTTCACGGAGAGACTGCATGAACCCGCGACTGCTACGGAACCTCCTCATCGTGGCCTCGGTCCTTGCCAGCGCCGCCATGGCGCAGGTAGGACAGCTGCGCACGATCCGACAGCTACAAGAAGTGCCCATGGATTCTTTGGCGCTGATGCAGGCGCAGCAGAGCACGGCACGAGCCACACTCGATGACACCCCGTACGCGATCCGCAACGACACCGTGCGTGTCACGGGCATCGTGCTCGTTCGGCCTCGCATCCTCACCTACACATTGGCCCGATATAACATCTTCATCCAGGACACGACGACGGGCGCGATCTGGGCCGGCCTGAATGTCCTGACGAACGACACATCGGCGGCGGCGCAGACCACGGGCATCACGGCCTTGGATTCCGGCGACGTGGTGACGGTCACGGGGCGCGCGCTGGAATTTGGTACGCAGCCGAACAGTCTGACGGAGGTCTACATCTACAACGCCAGCGGCACGGCTGTCTTCGCGTCGCCCGTGGCGATCGACGTCCATGCCAGCCTTCCGCGCCCGCAGCCGGTGGAACTGACGGTGGACTCCCTCTCGATCGGCACGACGCCGCGCATCACGTCAGGCGAGAAGTACGAGGGGATGTACGCCATCATCCGCAACGTGACGGTGAATTCGATCAGTGTGTCGAACGGCGACTTCACGTTCGTTGACGCGAACGGCAACCAGATGCGCATGTACGACGGCTCGGGGTGGTATACCCTTCGCGGCCACAAGATCAGCGGTTCACGATACACTCCGCCCCCCGTGGGCACGAAGCTGGCCTACATTCGCGGGATCATCCTGCCGCAAGCTCGCAGTGGAACGGCCGGAGAGTATACCATCATGCCCCTCTACCCCGGCCCGCGCGAGCAGAACGGGTCGAGCTACGAAGGGGACATCAAGATCGACAAGTTCGCGCCGTCGATCACCGAGGTGGTGAGCACGCCCGGTGTCCCGACATCGTCAACGCCGGTGACGGTGACGTTCCGCGCGAAGGACCTGAACACGAACAGCAACGTCGACAGCGCCTTCGTCTTCTATCGGGGCCCCGCCACGGGCCACCTCGCTCCCTTCATTGGCGTGAAGTTGACGCTCGCGCCGGGCGATTCGCTCTATCGCGGAACGATACCCACGTTCGCCAACAACACGATCGTCTCGTACTTCGCCGGGGCCTATTCGGGAGGTCAGTTCGGCATGTTCCCCGATTCGACGGCTCCGTTCTTCTATCCGATCAAGGACGGCGGGCTGACGATCTACGATCTGCAGTACACTCCTTACACCAATAGCGACGGTCCGTTCACGAACGACACGGTCACTGTGGCCGGCACCATTTACGCCGACACCTCCGATATCACCGAGGTCTCCTCCGGTCGGCCTCGGTTGTGGATGACGCAGGGCGTTGGCGCGTGGCGTGGCATGCCGATCTACGGCAGCACGGCCGCGGTCGGGATCGACACGCTGATGCGCGGCGACAGCATCGTCGCGACCGGCATTGTCCGCGAGACGAACAGCCGGACGATCCTGCAGATTCTGTCTCGCACGCTGGTCGAGCGCGGGAAGACCATCCACGCTCCGAACCTGATCAGCGTCTCCGGCGGTGGCTCGGTCAGCTACGAGCTCAGCAACCCGCCGACGAACGGCAACCGTACGTTCGAACAATGGGAGGGAACGTTGACCCAGGTGAATGCGGTGTTCATGGTCAATCGGAACGCTGATAATCCGACGGGCGGCGCGAGTAGCAATTTCGGCGAGTTCATGGTCAGTTCAACCAACCTCCCGAATGCGAACTCCCGGTTCGGCATCCGCGTCGACGACAACGGTCACAACCTGTACTACGCCGACACGTCTTCGGCTTATCCGATCGCCACGGCCGGCAACCCCTGGGCGGCGAACGCACGTCCGGCCAATGGCATCCTTATCCCGCTTGGATCGAGGCTTGCCTCGTTGACGGCGGTATTCGACTATTCCTTCAGCTTCTACAAGCTCCAGCCCCGTACGAACTCGGACTTCGGCGCGATCACAGGCGTCGTCGAGCAGGTCAGCGACGTTCCGGGCGGGTACGAGCTGGAGCAGAACTATCCGAATCCGTTCAACCCAAGCTCGACGATCCGCTACACGATCCCGATGGCTGGCAAGGTCCATCTCGCGATCTACAACATGCTGGGCCAGCAGGTTGCGACGCTCATCGATTCCGATCAGGGCGCGGGATCGTACACGGTGACCATCGACGCCAGCCGGCTGTCGACGGGCACGTACTTCTACACGCTCCGCGTCGGTGATTTTGTGTCGACGCGCAAGATGCTGCTCTTGAAGTAAGGACCCAGCGACCGGGGAGGCGGCCATACGGCCGCCTTCCCGGAGCGTTTCCCATGCCTTTGCGTCTGACATATCTTCTGTGTGCCGTCCTTTTGGCCGGCGCCGGTTGTTCGAAGGAATTTGCGAACGACCCGGCACCGAACCAGCCGCCCGACACCTTTCTCTTCCTGCGGCCTGATTCCGCCTTGCGCGAAACGACCAGTCAGCAGCACTTGCACTGGTGGGGCGTCGACGCTGACGGCTTCGTCGTCGGCTTCTTCTTTTCGTTCGACAGCACGACGTGGACGTACACCGCGCGCAACGACAGCCTGCTGGCCCTCAGCTTCAGCAGGCCGGACACGACCTTCCACTTCTATGTTGCCGCCTTCGACAATCACGGCAACGGGCGGTATGACGGCACGTCTCCCTATGGGCCAGAACCGTTCCTCGATCAGAACGCGAACGGTCGCTGGGATGCAGGCGAGCCGTTCGTCGACGTCGGCTCAGTCGATGTGACGCCGGCAGCGCTCAGGATCCCCGTCGCAAACTCGCCGCCGCAGGTTTCGTTCGTCCTGCGATCGGATGTTCCAGAGACGACCTACACCGTCGCGACATTCCAGTGGAACGCCACCGATTTCGACGGCGATGAGACGATCGACCGGATCTTCTATGCTCTCGATGACACCTCTTCGGCTTCACGCTGGAGGGAACTGGACGGTTCGTTCAAGAGCCTGACATTGTTCCGGAATCGGGTGCTGACGCCTTCTGACCCGCCGAACTACCGGAATGATTCCCTCTCGGAAGGCAACCACATCCTGTATCTGAAGGTCCGCGATATCGCCGGGGCTGTCAGCAACACGATCCGGATGCCTGAGGCCGGAAAGCGGTGGTACGTCCGGGAGCCGAAGGGCGACTTCCTGATCGTCGACGACTACCTTCCGACTGACGCGGCGGCCGGATTCTACGGGAGCCTGTTCGACACCCTGATGGGGGGGCGACTGAAGGCGCGCGACGTGCTCGACATCAAACGAGGGGCCAGCTCGATCAAGAGGGGAGACCTCGTTCCCGCTCTCATCAATCCCACGTTGACGGAAACCCTCAAGCTCTTCAAGTACATCTTCTGGTATGCCGATAACGGCCCGAGCTTGGAGATCGCGCAATCGACGCTTCCCGAGATCAAGCGATCCGGTACGAAAGTGCTCTTCGTCTCCGGCTTCCCCGAGAACGTGACGGGACAGGGAAGCCTCGTCGACTTTGCCCCGATCGCGAATGTCGAACCGGGGTTCTTCACCAACCGACTCAATGCGGGCGATTCGCTGTTAACGGTCTCCGACCCTTCGTATCCGCCCCTCGTCCGAGATAATCTGGGCACGATCTATACGTTTCCCCGGGGCATTCTTCCAAAGGTCGACGCGCGCGTCCTCTATCGCATGCAGGGGTCGACGCGCTGGGCCGGCCAGCCGATCATGGGCGTCAAGGATGCCGACCAGGCGTCGTTCGTGTTGGTCGCGGTCCTTCTGCACCGTTTCGGAACGCCGCCGTTGAACGTCGCACGGCTGATGCGCAAGGTGTATGCCGAGGAGTTCGGAGTCCAATGAACCGAATGATCCTGCGGACATTCTGCCTCTGGAGCCTTGTGGTCTCCATGGCCTTCGCACAGGATGCGGGCGCGATCACGGGTCTTGTGCGCGATGCCAAAACGCGTGAGGGACTGCCGGCGGTGAACGTCAAGGTCAAGGGGACGTATCACGGCGCGTCCAGCGACTTGGATGGAAGGTTCCGCATTCAGAACGTCTCGTCCGGCAGCTACACGCTGGAGTTCACCATCATCGGCTACACCGCAGTGCAACGGACGAACATCGTCGTACGTGCAGGGGCGACCACCGAATTGACCCAGGAACTTTCGGAGACCGTCCTCTCGCTCGGTCAAGAAGTGGTCGTGGTGGGCGAGAAGCCGCTGTTCAATCTCGAAGAGACTGCGAGCCGTCGGGCCGTCACGTCGGATGATCTCAAGGCGACGGCCGTCGTCCACGTGCAGGAGGTGGTTTCACAGCAGGTCGGCGTCGTGCAATCCGACAACCAGATGCACATCCGCGGTGGCCGATCTCACGAGAACGCGTACCTGCTGGACGGCATCTCCATCCAGGACCCGTTGGCTGGAACGGGCTTCGGTCTTCAGCTCAGCACCGAAGCCGTAGAAGAGGTGGCGGTGATCACCGGGGGGTACAACGCGGAATACGGCCAGGCGACCTCGGGCATCGTGAACGTTTCGCTGAAAGAGGGCGACCAGCGCTACAAAGGCAGCTTCACCCGCAAGCTCGACAAGATCTCCTTGGCCGGCCTCTCGACCAACGGCTTCAATACCGACATTTTTGAGGCGACGCTTTCCGGTCCGGAACCGTTGACCGGTCTGCTCTTGCCGTTGTTCGGCATCGAGGGTTCGAGTGGCATCACCTTCTTCACGACGTTCTACGCCGGATTGACCGACGGCTTCACGCTGAAGGCCGCCCGCCAATTGGTCTCGTCGACCTTCTACGGCAGCCGCTTTGCGCCGAAACAGGACAACAACTGGTTCTGGCTGGCCAAGACCACGTGGAGGCCTGACCCCCTGATCAAGGTCACGTATTCGTTCAACCGTTCGGTGGCGGTCAATCAGAACTCGCAATCGTTGCAGACCAATCTGGAATATGTCGAGCCGAGTCCCGGCTACCAGTATGAGTTCGGTAATATCCTTGACGATGCGAACACATACACGCACAGCAATAAATTGCACAGTCTGTCGCTGACGCATACGCTGTCGACAACGTTGTTCTATGAGGTCAAGTTCTCGCACTTCTTCGCGACGTTACGTGCCGATGCCAACGGCAAGAACTTTACGGAGTATCGGGAGCCAAAAGACATCGTCACGTTCCCGGTCGACTACTACAACCTCGGGCGCGACACGATCGGCGTGATCCCGGGGGATGGCTTGTGGGACGACGGCAACGGTTTTACCTGGCATGACCATTTCGTGGCGGAGAACACGGTCAAGTTCGACCTGACCAAGCATTTCTCCGAACAGAACAAGTTCAAAGCCGGATTCGAGGCCACATTCCAGGAGATGCAGAACGTCGACATCTATCAGCCCTGGGTCGGCTCGCTCGGCCTGAACAACGACATTTACGCCGTGAAGCCGGCATTCGGTGCGCTCTACGTCCAGGACAATATCACGTTCAGCGGCATGATCCTGAACGTGGGCCTCAGGTTCGACTACTGGTTCCCGGGTCGCTACGTCGACGATGCGGTGAATAACCCAGCAGTCGTGACGATACCCGACAAGATCCGAGAGGACTATCGCAGAAAGACCTTCGGCCTCTTCGGCCTGAGGGGAAAAGGTCGGTTGAGCCCCCGCGTAGGCATCTCGCATCCCGTGTCAGACAACCAGATGCTGTTCTTCTCGTACGGGCATTTCTCCAAGAGACCGAAGCCGCAATTCGTCTACGCGAAGCTCAGCCCGTCCTCGGCACAATCGACGTTCCAGAAATTCGGCAATCCAGACCTGGATCCCGAGACGACGGTGGCGTACGAGCTGGGTCTGCAGACACAGTTCACGAGCGACGACGTGCTGACGGTCACCGCGTACTACAAAGATATCTTTGACTACGTCTCCACGCGTGCCGCGCGCGTCACGTCATCGAGGCTTTCCACCGGCAATTTCGTGACCTACGTCAACCAGGACTACGCTCGTTCGCGCGGTGTCGAAGCCGAGTTCCGAAAGCGGGTGGGACGTTGGTTCCGCGGCAGCGTCTCCGCCTCGTATGCGATCACGACGGGAAAGAGCTCATCACCCGACCAGGGCCTGTTGGTGGCGCGGGGCGATGAGGACGAGACGATCAAGGAGAACTTTGTCATCTGGGACCGTCCCTTCCAGCTCGGTCTGAACGCGACGTTCAATGTGCTCAAGGACGAGCCGTTGTTCGGCTTCGGCAGGGGGGTCCTCGACGACTATTCATTCTATGCGCGGGTCTTCTTCCAGTCCGGCAAGCGCTATACGCCCTCAATTCTGGTCGGTACGCTCCCGAATGGGCGCCCGGACTATGTCACCGACCGGAACAACCGTCTGGGAGCGCTCGGTGAGAACTGGTTCTGGGTCGACGTGAACTGGGAAAAGAACATTGACCTGCTCGGTCTGTCGTGGACGCTGTCGGTGCAGGTGAAGAATCTGTTCGATACCAAGAACTCGACCATCATCAACCCGGTCACAGGACAAGCCTACGAATTCGGCGATGCCACGCCGTCGAGCTGGAATGACCCGCTCTACCCCGATCTTCAGGCTCCTGTGTCGCCATACCCCTACAATCCGGCGCGATACCTGTCGCCCCGGAACGTCATCGTCGGATTCAGCGTAAAGTTCTGATCATGTCCCGCTTCTCCACATCGATCCGGTCGCTGACGTTGGCGATGCTGCTGACGGCCACGGCGTCGGCACAGCTGTTGCCGGTCCTGGGTGCGCAACGCAGCGGCACAGCCACAGCGCAGTTCCTGAAGATCCCCGTGGGAGCGCGCGCCGCTGCGATGGGCGAGAGCTTCATTGCTGTGGCCAACGATGCCTCGGCATTGTACTGGAACCCCGCGGGCATTACGCAGTTCGACCGCCATGAGGTCATCGTGGCTCATACCGAATGGCTGGTCGATGTGCGACATCAGTTCTTCGGAGCGGTCTACCACTTGTCGGCCGAAGACGCCATCGGGCTGGCGCTCACCTCGGTCCATACCGACGATATGCCCGTGACCACCGAGTTCCAACCCGCCGGAACGGGTTCCTATTTTCGTTTCTCGGACCTCGCCGTCGGCGTCACGTATGCCCGGAAGCTGACTCCGCAGTTCAGCGCGGGGGCGACGGTGCGGTATATCGAAGAGACACTCGACGTCCTCTCGATGCGGGGCGTCATGGTCGATCTCGGCACCTACTATTGGATGGGCCTCGGAACGGCCCGTTTCTCGGCCGTCATCTCCCATTTCGGCAATCAGATCCGTCCGACAGGGCGCATCGAATCGCTCACCGGGGATTCGGAATCGGATTTTCAGGAGTTCTCGCCGCCGACCATGTTCCGCTTCGGCTTTGCCTTCGAACCGATCAACGAGGCGGAGCACATGCTGACCACGTCGATCCAGCTCAACCATCCCAACGACAATTCAGAGAACATCTCGCTCGGAGCCGAGTATCTGTGGATGAAGACGTTTGCGCTCCGGGTGGGCTACCGCCTCAATGTCGAAGAGCAGGGACTCACGTTCGGCGGAGGTGTCGCGACCGACCTGGACATCGTCGGGCTGACGTTCGACTACGGCTACGCCGCGTTTGGACGTCTCGGGGCCGTTCACCGCGTCACGTTGGGGGCCCGTCTGTGAGGCCCGCGATCATGATCGGGGCGCTGATCGCTCTGCTGGCCGGAGGTTGCGCCGAGGATCGCTTCGACCTTTCGACCCTGCCGACGGGCGGCACGAACGTCGTGGGCGAGACGACCTACGTGCAGTTGAATCCGGCGTGGACGGGGTTCAACCAGCCGCAGGCCATCGTGATCGGCAATGAGCCTTTTGCCTACGTCGCCGACACAGAGAACGATCGCATCGTCATGCTCGACCTGTCGGGACGCGTCATTGGGGTCTCACCGCCGGTCCGACGGCCGATCGCACTGGCCCAGGACAAGCGTCTGCAGCTCTTGGTGTGCGCCCAGTTTGACACCCTGCTCCCAGGCCGCACGGTTCCAACGACGTTCGGGGCGATCTATCGACTCGATCTGCCCGCGGCCGCCCACGGCATCGCTCAAGCCTCGCCCCGCCGCGTGTTCTTCGAACCTTCGGATTCGTCACGCCGCTACACGAGCGTGGCGACCATGTTCGACAACAGTTACTATGTGACGCGCATCGGGCCGAAGAACGAGCTCGCGCGAGTTGACCGGGACCGGGCCGTTCTTCTTTTCGCGAAGAACGACTCGCTCATCACGCCAGTGACACAGAACTTCTCGCCCGACGGCACCGGTTTGCTGTCGATCCACCAGATGACGGCGATCGCCACGCTTCCGACAGGACGCAGCGTCGAGTACGTCTTTGCCCAGGTCGAGGCCCCAACCTCCAGCATCGTTCCGTTCTACAAGGTGCAGTGGATCCGCTTGGTGGCCGAGGGGCAGACGACGAACTACGTGTCCAAGTTCTATCCGAGCGCCGACGGAGAGATCGACCTGCTGCGCATCAACCGCTTCACCCGCCCTGTAGGATTGACGCTCGATCCGTCAGGCAATCTCTTCGTGGCTGACGCGGCTCGCGACAGCATCTACCGATTCAATACCAGGGGCGTCGAGCGTTACTCCTTCGGCGGGAGCGGTTCTGGAACCAAGCAGTTCAACGCTCCAGCAGGATTGGCGTTCTTCGACCGAACGCTGTACGTCGCAGACAAGGGCAACAACCGCATCGTGCGGTTCCGGCTCTCCACGGATCTGCGTTAGCATCCGGCGACGGGAGGGATCTTCGAGGCGGGTGTCGAGCCCTGGCTTCCCCAAGTGAGGTCTCATGGCGGCACGGGTCAACGGCCAAGGGTCGTTGGTTCGTGCCGCGGTCGTTCCTACGGGTCAAGGCGAAAAGAGGAGGCCCCCGGCCAACGTTGGTCGCGTCGCAGCCAACGGAGGTGGGTTCAGGAGGTCAGGGTGGCGAGAGAGGCGGCGGCGCGCACAGACGCCGGGGGCGGGAGACCGCCGGCGTCGAACACCGCCGAGGGTGTCAGACCGCCGGTCATCGTGCGATCGAGCGTGACGCGTCCTTGATGCAGAACGATCACACGATCGGCCAGGTGCCACGTCTGCAGGATATCGTGCGCAACAAAGAGCACGACGCGCCCTTCCTGGCGCATCCTTTGTACCACGCGTTCAACGATGCGGATCTCAGCCGGTCCGAGGCCGACCAGCGGTTCATCCAGCATCACGACTGATGTCTGCATCGCGACCGTTGCGGCAAGGGTCACCAGCTTCCGCTGGGAGGGCTCGAGGTCGTACGGATGGTCTGAGGCCCTGTGCGTCAGATCGACCAATTGCAGGGCAGCCGTGATGCGCGCCTCGGTCCGGTCGAGGCCGAGCGCATCCAATCCAACCTTGATCTCGCGACCAACCGTGCGTTCTGTAATCTGGTCGCCAGGATGCTGCAGCATAACGGCGACGTCCCTGACGATCTCATGCATCGCCATGGCTGAGGTGGCTTTCGACCGCAAGCGTATCTCGCCGAACGTCGGTCGAAGCAACCCGTTCGAGAGCTGGACGACGGTGCTCTTGCCCGACCCGTTCCGTCCGGCGAGAAGCGTACAGGAACCCGCAGGGAGATCGAACGTCACCTGATTCAGGACCGTGTGGTCGGGTCGATAGGAGAATGAAACGTTCTCGAAGGTCAGCATGTCCTCTCCAGCACAGAACGGAACGTTTCCGCATCCAGATCGCTGTGACGGTGCCAGAGATCAAGCCACGGACCGAGCGTCACGAGGTCCTGAAATTCCGGAAGTCGTTGCCAGAACGATTCGCGGGAACCAGAGAATGCGATCGATCCTTGATCCAGGACGACCACCTGATCGCAGACCAGCGCAGGGGCATGAAGAGTGGCGTCGGCGAGTATCACGGCAAGATCAGGCCTGCGCCGCAGCAGAAAGCGCGTCAGGTCGTCCAAGCGACGCTGGTCGAGCGCTGTCGTCGGTTCGTCGAGAAGCAGAAGCTTCGGCGTGGCGACGGCGGCGATCGCCAATGCGACGGTCTGCATCTCACCCCCCGAGAGCGTTGCCGGATGCCGTGACATGAGATGGCTGATCGGCAGCTGTCCCAGGATCGATCGCTTCGCGGCCTCCCGATCGCCCGGTGGAACCATGGCCTGGCGCAAGGTAAGTCCGATCTCCTCTTCCACCGTAGGCACAAAGCCCGAAACGATGTGTCGTGGGTCTTGTGGGAGCATGGCGACCGTCGGGAAAGCGGTCAACGTCGAACGCGACAGTGGTTCTCCCTCGTCTAGGCGAATATCCCCTCCCAATTCAGCATGCTCTTGGGCATGGAGGAGGCCGGCCACGGCGTGCAAAAAGGTCGTCTTTCCGGCTCCGGCTGGCCCGAGCACGGCGAGGCCTTCACCCCGGGCGACGTGGACGGACATTCGCATGAGTGCGGGCGAATGTGCCCCGGCATAGTGGACGCTCAGGCGATCGACGGTAAGTACCCGAGCCATTGAAGTACCCTGGTGAGAAGGAGAATGAACGCCAAGCCAAGCAGAAACGTCCCCGCGGTCGGGTGCATCAACGGCAGGCGCTCCTGGCCGGTCGGTGTCAACAAACCGCGAAGTTGAAGTGCCGTCGCCCGTTCCAACGACCCCTCAAGCGATCGCATGACGACGGGTGTAATGAGGAAGCGGGCGGCCCGAAGTCGAATCGGGAGTGGGCCATCAAGTTGGAGGCCGCGCGATCGTTGTGCCCCACGAATACGGTTGATCGTTTCGGGTAATTCCTCGACGAGTTGAAGCGAGAGAAGGATCGCGACGGGAATTCCGACGGGGAGCCGGAAGCGCGTCAGCCACTCAGCCAGTTGCAGAGGCTGCATCGGCAGTACGATCGCGAGGACGCCGGTGAGGATCAGGATCGCGCGCAGGGAGATCGCAAGACCCCTCTCGAGCCCCTCCCCGGACAGTTGGACAAATGGGATCGGAAGCCGAGGCTCAGGGCCGAAGACACCCTGGATGATGACGGATGCAACGACGAAGAGGACGGCAAAGAGCTGAAACCGATACCACGCCGCCTGACGTTGCGGGGTGGCGGGAGTGAAGACCGAAGGAAGCAGATGCGGCAGCATCCATGCGGTCGCGAGCAGGATCGCCTGGGCGATCGTCGGCAGTGTGACGGCGGCTGATACGAGGAAGATGGCCGCGCCGATTCGCACATCGCGGATCATGGGCTTGCGGCCTCCCGCATCGGGCGAAAGCGGCGAAGGATCTTCCGGGGCAGGTCGCGCAGGATCCCTGCGACGAGGAAGAAACTCAGCGCCTTGTCGGGAAGGTCGGTGGTCAGTCCCTGAAGCCAGGTACTCTGGAGCAACGAGAAGCCCGAACCGCGAAAGATCCCCACGATGATGTCCGTTCCCGCCACCGTGACGCCGCCGAAAACGTATGCCGAGATCGGTGCGGACAACGACGCCGTGCAGACGCCGACCAGAAGACCTACGAACGCAGCGAGCACCGGCTTGCCGAAGACATGCCAGCGGGCTGCTGCGGCCGACAGCCACGCGACGAGAACCCCGACGGGCGCGAAGAAGAGCATGGCCGGGCTCCCCAGGGTGGCGGCGAGGATGTTACTCGAGACGGCGGCAACCGCCGCAGGACGGCCGCCAGCCAACGACGCGCATAGGATCGTGCCCAGCATGTCGAGATACAGCGGAAGTTTCAGTGCCGTGACCACCTGGCCCATCGTGACATTCAGGGCGATGGAGAAGGCGACCAACGAGAGGACGGGCCCCGACACGGGGCTGGATGCAGTCGTGGATCTCATGGGGTGCGCCTTGACCGGCGGCTCGTTTGATGCAGAGCGCCGGTGGGGGATGGGGAAGAACGCGTCGAGAGAAAGGCCAGCGCGCTTTTCAAGGCCTTGTCATCAGGCCCGGAAGAGCAGCAGCGCGGGATGCTCGAGCACGTTCCGGAGGTCCTGGAGGAACCTCGCCGCCACGGCGCCGTCGATGATCCGATGGTCGGACGACAGCGTCAGCTTCAGCGTGTGACCGACGACGATCTGGCCCTCGCGGACGACCGGTTTCTCGACGATGGAACCGACGGCGAGAATGGCCCCTTCCGGAGGATTGACGATCGCGATGAAGTCGTCCACGCCGAACATGCCCAGATTGCTGATCGTGAACGTGCCGCCGGAGTATTCATCGGGCTTCAGCTTCCGGTTCCGGGCACGCTCCACGAGGTCGCGGACCTCGGCATTGATCTGTTCGAGGCCCTTCTGTTCGACATGTCGGACGACAGGGGTCACGAGACCCTCATCGAGCGCCACAGCGATCGAGATGTGCGCAAAACCGTACTGGCGCGAGGTCTCGCCCAAATAGCTGGCGTTCACCTGAGAATGTCGCATGAGGGTGTAGCCGCACGCCTTGACGAGAATGTCGGTGAAGGTGATCTTGACGCCGTCGACACTGTTGAGCTGTTCACGGAAGGCCATCGCCGGTTCCATGTCGACCTCGATGGTGACATAGAACTGCGGTACCAGCTGCTTGCTCTCGGTCATCCGCTTGGCGATCGTCTTGCGAATGGCTGAGAGGGGCACTTCCTGCGTCGGGCGGCTCACGAACGACCGGACGACGGGTGAGGTTCCGCCGACGGGAGCGCTTTCGAGGTCTCGCTTGACAATGCGTCCCTGCGGTCCGGACCCGGAGAGCATGCGAAGGTCGATCTGGCGTGACGCGGCGATCTTGCGCGCCAGCGGGGATGCCTTGACGCGTCCTTCGTCGGTGGCGGGTGCGGCGGCCACCGGCGAAGGAGCCCCGGCGGGAGCAGGGGATGGCGCGGCATCGGCCGGGGTCGTTGACGCCGAGAGTGGTTGGATCGAGGCCGGTGGCGTCGCCGCCGGAGCTTCCTTTTCCAGAGCTGAGATGTCCTCGCCCGCATCGGCGATGATCGCGATCGGGGCGCCGATCTTGGCCTTGCCGCCTTCGGGAACGAAGATCTTTCGGAGGACGCCGGAATCGTAGGCCTCCAGCTCCATATCGGCCTTGTCCGACTCGATCTCGACGAGGATGTCTCCCTGCTTGACCTTGTCGCCTTGTTTGAATCTCCACTTCAGGATCGTGCCTTCGCTCATCGTGTCGCTGAGCTTGGGCATCTGGATCTTCGTAGCCATGTCGGGTGTCCCTCTTAGCCGCGATAGAGCACGGAGTGCACAGCTTTCACGATCTTGTCGACGCTGGGGAGCGATGCCCGCTCCAGATTGCTGGCGTACGGCAGTGGTACGTCCTCCTGCGTCACGCGAGCGATCGGGGCGTCGAGATCGTCGAACGCCCGATGCTGCACCTCGAACGCGATCTGCGCTCCGACGCCCGCAAAAGGCCATCCTTCTTCGACGACCACGAGCCGGTTCGTCTTACGCACGGAATTCACGATCAGGTCCCTGTCCATCGGCTTGATCGTGCGCGGGTCGATAAGCTCGACGCTGATGCCTTCTTCCTTGAGCTGCTGGACGGCAGGGATCGTGAACCGCTGCAGCACCTTCGACCACGAGACGATCGTGACGTCGGCCCCCTCCTGGATCACATTGCCGACGCCGATCGGAACGGTGTATTCCCCCTCGGGGATCTCACCCTTGTCGCCGTACATCATCTCGCTTTCGATGAACACGATCGGATTGTCGTCACGGATGGCGCTCTTGAGAAGACCCTTGCCGTCGTACGGGTTCGAGGGCATGACGACCTTCAGCCCTGGGATGTGGGCGTAGATCGACTCGAGCGCCTGCGAATGCGTGGCGCCCAGATTGCGCGCCGCACCGCCGGGTCCGCGGAAGACCATCGGGACGCTGAAATGGCCCCCAGACATCGAGAGCATCTTGGCGGCATGGTTGGCGATCTGGTCGTAGGCGACGAGGGAGAAGTTCCACGTCATGAATTCGACGATGGGGCGCAGTCCAGCCATCGCGGCCCCGATCCCGATGCCGGCAAATCCCTCCTCGGCGATCGGCGTATCGATGATGCGTCTCGGTCCCCATTTCGCGAACAGGCCCTGACTGACCTTGTAGGCGCCGTTGTACTGCGCAACCTCTTCGCCCATCAGGAGCACGCGCTCATCGCGCGCCATCTCCTCGTCCATGGCCTGGTTCAACGCTTCACGAAAACTTACGACATGCATGTTTTTGATTCCTCGGTCAGGGCAGGTAGACGTCTTTCCACAGCTCTTCGAGCGGCGGTTCGGGCGATTGGTCGGCAAACGTGACGCAATCCTCGACCACCTTCTTCACGCGTTTCTCGACGGACTCGAAATACGATTCATCCGCGAGACCCTCTTCTTGGAGTATCGAGGCAAACAGCGTGATCGGGTCCGAACGCTTCTGCTCTTCGACCTCTTCTTTCGTGCGGTAGTGGCCGTGGATCGGGTCCGACATCGAATGACCGCGATAGCGATACGTTCGGATCTCGAGAAGCGAAGGGAGGTAGTCCTTCTTGGCGATGTCGGCCGCCTGCTTCACTTTCTGATAGACCTCGAGAACATTCATGCCGTCAACGACGTCCCAGCGCATGTCGAAGGCGAGCGCCTTTTTGTAGAGGTCTTCGACCGGCGATGAGCGGGTGACCGAGGTCCCCATGCTGTACCGGTTATTCTCGATGATGAAGACGACCGGCAGCTTCCAGAGCTGGGCGAGGCCAAGCGCTTCGAAGAACGCTCCGATGTTCGTGGCACCGTCGCCCATGAAGACCAGGATGACGTTCTGCTGGCCTTTGTATTTGATGGCGAAGCCCACCCCGGCCCCGATTGGTACATGGCTGCCGACGATGGCATGTCCACCGAGGAAGTTCTTCTCGCGGTCGAAGAAATGCATCGAGCCGCCCTTGCCCTTGGTCGTGCCTGTGTACTTTCCAAGCAGTTCCGCCATGCAGGCCTTGGGATCGACACCGCGCGAAATGGCTAGACCGTGGTCGCGATAGGCGGTGATGATATAGTCGTCGGGCGTGAGGACGGCGCAAGCGCCCGTCGAAATGGCCTCTTGGCCATTGTAGAGATGGCAGAATCCGCCGATTCGTCCCATGCCGTAAAGTTGCGCCGCTTTCTCTTCGAAGCGGCGGACCAACAGCATGTCATCGTACCACGCCAACAGCGTTTCTTTGGGAAGCCCCAATGTCCGTGATGCAGACTCGGCAGCCGGGGCAGGTTTCTTGGACATGTCGAAGTGTCGAGTTGTGTCAGAACTGATAAGCGGCTACAAATATATGGAGAACTGCGGACATTTGACAGTTCTGCCTGACCCCAAAGCGGGCATGTTCTCAAGGCCGGACAGGTGTTCCTTTTCGCATCAGACCCGACACCCCATCTCCAGCCCCCGATTTCCACATCCCATTTGCCCTCCCTGCCTTGTTTCCATTGTTTTCCACCCGACCCTCAACAACACCTCATCACCATGCCCGTCATTCGGGGGGCCTCGATCGGCGTGCCGTCGTACGGGTCATGATGCAGAAAGATCACGCGGTACCATTTGCGGAACGCCTCGACCAGCACGATCACGGCGCACACCATCATCACCACCGTGAGTGCTGAGGTCGCGTATCCTTGCGTGGCTTTCGCCGGGATGCTCGTCAGCGGCCAGAAGTTGTCGACGACGTTGAAATATCCGGCTGTCAATGTCGTCGTTGTGACGAACAGCATCGGGCCCAGCGTCACCCATGCATATTTCCAACGGCCGGAGTTGATGATGTAGCTTGTGCCGACCGAAAGCGCAACTCCCGCCAGAAGCTGATTCGAGGTCCCGAACATCGGCCAGATCATGCTGATGCTTCCGTTCCAGACGAAGTACGCCCAACTGTAGACGATCAGAGTGGTGGCAACCAGACTGCCAGGGATCCAATTCGTCCGTTCGAACGGCTTCCAGACTTTGCCGATATACTCTTGCAGGAGGAACCGGCCGATGCGCGTCCCGGTATCGATGGTCGTGAGGATGAACAGCGCCTCGAACATGATGGCGAAGTGGTACCAATACGACATCAGCGAAGCCATTCCCGGAAGGGCTGTGAAGATCTGGGCAAAGCCGACCGCGAGCGATACCGCGCCCCCGGGGCGTCCCGCGACCTGTTCGCCGACCTCAGCCGACAGCAGAGCCAGATTGACAGGCTCGAGTCCCAGCGCAGCGAATTGCTCAGCGCTCAGGTTGATCGCATAGTAGTCCTCGGGATGTAGCGCGGTCGCCGCAATGAGCGCTACGATGCCGACGACGCCTTCCATCAGCATGCCGCCGTAGCCGATCATGCGGGCATCCGTCTCGCGGCTGAGCAGCTTCGGCGTGGTGCCGGTTGCGACGAGTGAGTGGAATCCTGAGATGGCTCCGCACGCGATCGTGATGAACATGAACGGAAAGACCTTGCCGGGAATGATCGGACCGCCGCCGTGGATGTGCTCGGTGAAGGCGGGCATCTTGAGGTCTGGAGCGACGACAATGACGCCGATGATGAGCGCGAGCACGGTCCCGACCTTCATGTAGGAGCTGATGTAGTCGCGAGGCACCATCAGCAGCCACACGGGAAGGACGGAGGCGGCGAAGCCGTACACGGCGATGCCAATGACGAGCTCTTCGCGCGTGAACGTGAACCACGGGGACATCGCGGAGCCGGGGACGTACGAACCCCCGATCACGGCGGCGATGACGCCAACGAAGCCCAGCAGGCTGGCTTCACCCACCTTGCCGGGACGGATGTTCCTCATCCACAGTCCGACCAGGATCGCGATCGGGATCGTCATCGCGATCGTGAAGACACCCCATGAGCTCTCGACGAGAGCGTTGACCACCGCCAGACCCAGCCCCGCCATGCTCACGACGATGATGATGAGGATGGCGATCGTGGCAACGATCCCCGCCGTCGGACTGATCTCGATCCGGGCGATCTCCGCCAACGAGCGGCCGTCACGACGCACAGAGGCCGCAAGCGCCACAAGATCATGGACGGCACCGGCGAGAACGACGCCGATCAAGAGCCAAAGGAATCCGGGGAGGTATCCGAACTGAGCGGCAAGTGTAGGGCCGATGAGCGGTCCGGCCCCGGCGATCGCTGCGAAGTGATGCCCGAACAGGACCCACTTGTTGGTGGCCTCATAGTTGGAGCCGTCGTGCAGTCGGTGCGCCGGCGTAACGCGCGCGTCGTCGAGGGCCAGCACCTTGGCGGCGATGAAGGCGCTGTAGTAGCGATAGGCGATCGCCATGACGCACAGCGCGCCGAGCATCAGCGGCAGGGCGTTCATGCGGTCTTGCGGCGCAAAGGCACCATGACGAGCAGGGCGGCCAGGAGGGCCATGATCCCGAGGCTCACAACGTACGGCGGGGCTGCGAAGATGTGCGGAATGGGCACTTCTCCGAATGCGAGACCGGCGAACAGCAGACCAATGAGCGCTTCGCCTGCGATCAAGCCGGAAGAAAGCAGAACGCCGGCGTTGTCCATCGATTCCTTCGCCGCCCCCTCGATCTTTCGCTTCGCCTGCAAACGCTCCAGGAGACCGCGAATAGCGCCGCCGATGAAGATGGCGAATGTCGTGTCGATCGGAAGATACATGCCGACGCAGATGAGCATCGGGCTCCGCACCTGCATCATGATGAGCGACAGTCCCATCAGCATGCCCGTGAGCACGAGGATGAGCTCGGTTTTGCTCTCGATGATGCCGCGGGCAACCACGGCCATGAGGCTTGCTTGCGGAGCCGGCAGGCGTTCCCCTCCGAAGCCGGCCTGAGTGCCGAGGATGTCGTTCTGCTCTTCAGGCGACAGCGCTTGAACGTCGGCAAGGCTGTAGCTGGTGCCGGTCTTCTCCGTATCCTGACCGCCGTAGACGACCGAGGTCTGTCCCTCGGAGCGCAATTGATCGATGCGCTCGGACGTCGAGCGCTTCAGGTCGCCGATGTGGAGCAGTGAGAGGACGAGGAACATGACGAGCGAAGCTGCAGCCACGCCGAAGACGTCGCCGAGCTGCATCTTCCACGGGGTGCATCCCAGGATGTGCCCCGCCTTCAGGTCCTGCATCATCTCGCCCGCAACGGAAACGCTCGTGCACGTGAACGCCGCCACCCCAAGCACGGCGGCCACGGCCGATTCTCCCTCCATGCCGAGCGCGACCATCAAGAAGGCCACGATGATCAGCACCGATACCGTCAGCCCGCTCGTGGGATTATTGCTGACGCCGATGATCCCCACCAGGTATCCTGAGACGGCAGCAAAGACGAACCCGAGGAAGAGATTCACGAGGGCGGCAACGGCGGCCGGCAAGAGAGCACCCGTGAACTGCATGAAGATGAGGAGCATCACGAGGCCGACCACGGCGATGGTTGGGAGCGAATACCGGAGGGCGATGTCTTGTTCCGTGCGCGGGAGGGCGATGGTGCCGGAGGCGGACCCGCGGATGTAGCTGAACGAGCGCGAGATCCCGGTGATCAGGCTCGCCCGCATCTTGTAGAGCGTGTAGAACGCCCCGACGAGCATGCCGCCGATGGCGATGTAGCGGACGGTGCTCTTCCAGACATAGGCAAGCTCGGCGCCCCAATCAGCCACGGCCGCTGGGTTGTCGCGGTGGAGGAAATACGCGATGATCGGCGTCAGGAGCCCCCACGCGAGCACGCCGCCGCTGAAATTGATGGCGCTCAGCTTCGGACCGATGATGTAGCCGACGCCGAGGTACGCCGGATTCATGCCAGGCCCCCTCAGGAGGAGCGTTCCCTTGGTGAGCGACACGAGCGACTGCCAGCCCGCGGCGATAACCTTCGTCTCCACCAGTCCGTTGATCAGCGCACCGAGGCCCATGCCCCCGAACAGGTACTTTGAACCACCCGTACCCGTCTGCCCCGATTTGTGGATCTCGGACGCTGCGATCGATTCTGGAAACGGAAGCTCGACATCTTCGACGAGCACGCGGCGCAGCACGGTGACGTACATGATCCCGAGAACACCCGCAAAGAACAGGATCACCGTGGCGGTGAGATAGTGGTCAACCGTATAGAATGGGTCCCACACCGACGCGATGAAGAAAGCGGGCAGGGTGAAGATGGCCCCCGTGGCGATGTTGCCGCCGATGGAGCCGATCGTACGCGCGGCGTTCTCTTCGAGGATCGAGCCTTTGAGGGCTTTGATCACCGCCATGCCAAGAACGGCGGTCGTGTAGGTCGCCGCAATGGTCATCCCGGCCTTCAGTCCGAGATAGGCGTTGGCCGCCCCCATGACCATGGCCATGATAACGCCGAGCAGGACGGCGCGGAGCGTGAATTCCGGCAGCGTCGTGTCTGCAGGAACGAACGGAACGAAAAGTCTCTTTTCCATGCGAAGTCGGAAGGTGGGCTGTGAGAGTAGCGAAACGCTACGAAAGGAAGCGGACGATGTCAACGGGCCCTTCCCTGAAAAAAAGGCGGTCCAAACTCGACGTGGAAGATACGCGGAGGATTCTCTACCTTAGGACAGTCCCGGAGACGACAACGATGCCGATCCGCCTCTTCCTCCTCACCATGGCCTGCGCCATGAGCCTCGACGCACAGACGCTCCGTTCGCCCAACGGCCGGCTCGTGCTCAACTTTTCAGTCGACCCAGAGGGCGTGCCTCGCTACGCCTTGCGCATCGCAGAACGAAACGTGGTGCTCCCGAGTCGTCTGGGACTCGAGCTCAAAGAGCAGCCGTCGTTCCTGAACGGCTTCAGGGTCACTTCGACGAGCCGCCGCTCTGTGGACACGACCTGGCAGACGGTCTGGGGTGAAACGCGCTTCGTTCGCGATCGGCACGAGGAACTGACCGTGGAACTGCGTCAGGACTCGGTTGGGGGCCGCGCGCTCAGGATCCGCTTCAGGCTTTTTGACGAAGGACTCGGTTTCCGCTACGAGTTCGCCGAGCAGGACGTGCTCAAACATTTCATCGTGTCCGGAGAACGGACGGAATTTCGGATGACCGGAGACCATACGACGATCTGGATACCCGGCGACTACGACACGAACGAGTACGCGTACACGCAAACCCGACTGTCGGAAGTTGATGCAAGCCAGGGAAAGAACGTCGGCGAGATCTTCTCGAAGACCGTCATTGGTCACAACTTCGTCCAAACGCCCGTCATGATGAAGACGTCCGACGGGCTCTACATCAACATCTTCGAAGCCGCGCTCGTCAACTATCCTGCGATGACGCTTGAGATCGACCAACGCACCTTCGCGCTCACCGCTCACCTGGCCCCCGACGCCGTGGGCAACCGCGCCTACCTCCAGGCGCCCTGCGTCACCCCCTGGCGCACGGTCCTCGTCAGCGACGATGCGCGCGACATCCTCCGCTCGAACCTGATCCTGAACCTCAACGAGCCGTCTGCCATCGAGAATACTGCATGGATCCGGCCCGTGAAGTACGTCGGCATCTGGTGGGAGATGCACGTGGGAACGGCGTCGTGGAACTACTCCGACGTTAGCAACGTGCGCCTCGGTTCGACCGATTGGTCGTCGCTGAAGCCGAACGGCCGGCACGGAGCGACGACAGAACGGACGAAGGTCTACATTGACTTCGCCGCACAACATGGCTTCGAAGGCGTTCTGGTGGAAGGATGGAACGTCGGCTGGGAGGATTGGTTCGGGCAATGGAAGGAGGAGGTCTTCGACTTCGTCACGCCCTATCCCGACTTCAATGTCAAGGAGCTCCAGGCGTATGCGGCGAAGAAGGGGGTCAAGCTCATCATGCACCACGAGACCTCCGCGTCCGTCACGAACTACGAGCGCCGTTTGGACGAGTCGTTCAGGTTCATGAAGGACCATGGCTACGACGCCGTCAAGACGGGGTACGTGGGCCGCATCATTCCCCGCGGCGAGTATCACGACGGTCAGTGGATGGTGCAGCACTATGTCCGCGTGGCCAAAAAGGCGGCCGAGTATCAGATCAGCGTCAACGCGCACGAGTCGGTGCGGCCGACGGGAGTGCACCGGACCTGGCCCAATTGGCTGGCGTGCGAGGCCGCGCGGGGCAACGAGTTCAACGCATGGAGCGTGGGAAATCCGCCCTGGCACGAAACGGTGCTGCCCTTCACCCGCCTGCTCGGCGGACCGATGGACTACACGCCGGGCATCTTCGAGATCAAGATGGAGCACTACTTCCCGGACAAGAAGGAGCAAGTACACACGACGCTCGCCAAGCAGCTGGCGCTCTACGTGACGATGTACAGTCCGATCCAGATGGCCGCCGACCTTCCTGAGAATTATGAGAAGTATCCCGATGCGTTACAGTTCATCAAGGATGTCGCTGTCGATTGGGACGAGAAGCATGTCCTCGAGGCTGAGCCTGGGGATTTCGTGACGATCGCGCGAAAGGCGAGGGGTAAACATGAGTGGTTCGTCGGAGCGATCACAGATGAGAATGCCCGAACGGCGACGGCGGCGCTGTCCTTCTTGCCGGAGAGCGCGACGTTCGTGGCCACGATCTATGCCGACGGACCGAACGCGCACTGGGAGAAGAATCCGAAGGCCTATCGCATCTCGCGATCGTTGGTCCGGCGCGATACGGTCCTGAAACTACGACTGGCAGAGGGGGGCGGCGCTGCAGTCTCGATCGCGCCGGCTTCACCTGAAGATCAGCGCTCGTTGAGATCATACCGCTGACGCAACGGTGGGGAACTGCGTGCCGAAAGGGATCGCGCGATCATCCGCGTCATGATCGCGCCCGTCGGGGAGGGCTCGATGATGAAACACGAACGACTTGTGGTTGTGCAGACGTTCAACACGGAGATCGATGCGCAGATCGCCAAGGGGCATTTACAGTCGAACGGGATTCCGTCCATGATCGTGAAGGACGACCTCGACGGGATGTTCCCGAACTTTCAATTGACAGAAGGCGTGGCGTTGCTCGTGCGTGACCACGACGTGCACAAGGCAGAACAGGTCTTGGAAGCGAAGAAGTGACAGAAAAGCGAGCGACGATCACATGTCAGTGACCTGGCGTCTGTGATCAGTGGTCGACATGCGGGTGCTGCCATCGCAGGGCTGGGGCTTTTCACGCCTTTGAACTAGAGGCTATCTCATAAGTGTTTCTCGCGGCGCACGCAGCGTAGGCAGCGATCGCGGCGTTACCAAAAACGTCGAATTCTCAGCTGCGGGCACCGCTCTCGCTGCGGTCGCCCTGCCTGCCAGCCGCAGGCCCAATACACAGTCGCATAGCGACGACAACATCGCAGCCGGCAGGTAGGCAGGCGCGCGAAAGGCTTGTTTCTTCGCAATTTCAGTTTTACAGACCACTTCTAGTTGCTCTATGCATCGAGCTTGTCTCGGGCACGGCATTTCTTGCTTCGCATTTCACACCGACCTTCGACCTGAAATGAAAAAGGGCCCGGAATCCTCCGAGCCCTTTTCCAATTTCCCATCTACAATTTGCAATCTACAATGGGTACTGCGAGACCGACCCCTCGGCCACTCGACTCGCTTCGCTCGCTCGAGGTCGCTCGTGGCTCTGGGCAGGCTTGCCCGCCATCTTGTTAGGCGGGCGAGACGCGCCGCGAAGCGGTCACTTCGTGCCGCGAAGTGGTGACGTTGTCAAAACTCGCGACCTCCTAGCCGTCCGAAACTCTCTTCGGGATGAGAGCTCGTCCAACGCCCATTGGGGCAACCACTCGCAAATGAAAAAGGGGCCCGGATTTCTCCGAGCCCTTTTCCAATCTCCCATCTACAATTTGCAATCTGCAATGGTTACTGCGGGACCGACGAGACTCGAACTCGCGACCTCCTGCGTGACAGGCAGGCGCTCTAACCAAACTGAGCTACGATCCCAACGTTTTCTGTTGGCCCCGAGCGTGAGTCGAGGGGCCAGATGAAGATGCAACCAAGACGAAGTGCCCGGCTATTCGGGGCACGAAGATCCCGCCGGTCGTTTGGCGGGACTGAGCTACGATCCCCTTTGTTCTACTCTGAGATCTAAGAACGGCCCGAGCGAAGTCGAGGGCCTGAGCTACGATCCCTAATGGTTTACACATCTATGCAACTGAGTGGAGGGCCGGGACATTCGCACGGCCCGACACCCCGCGAAGGTGCGCTTTGATGCGAGACATCGGATGCGGCACCGCAGCGGGGCTACGATCCCAGCGGATTGTGTTGGCGCCGAGCAACGACGAGGCGCCAGCGACATGGCATTAGTAAGACGAGACACAATATACGCTATTCCCCCCTTGTTGTCAACGCCTTACTTCGCAAGGTCCTGTCGGGACATGACTTATGGACTACGCCTCAGACGCTCCGTCAGCGCAAAACATTATTCAAAGATTACTTGAAACATTTGCTCCTGAGGTTTCAGCCATGTAATATATGCGCGCCTCGCCAAATCGATGCGTACTCCGTTCAGAAGAATCTGATGTTTGATGCTACCAGCCGTACCACCTCTCCCGAATTCCTCACCCCACCTTTGCAGGAGGACCCCATGAGTTTCACCACGAAGACCCGCATGGTCGGCCTGTTCGTCATGCTGGCTGTGCTGGCGACCCTGTCGCTGGCGCAGACTGGCATGGTGCGCGGCGTCGTCACCGATGCGGAATCACGCCAGCCGTTGGCCGGTGCCACGATCGTCATTACTGGTACCCGCCTTGGCGCAGCCGCTGACGCCGGCGGTCGATACGAGATCACGGGTGTTCCGCTCGGCAGTTATACGATGCGGGCCTCGTTCTTGGGATACACAAGCATTCAGCGATCCGTCCGCGTCACGCAGGAAGGGATCGTCCTCGATTTCGCGCTGACGCAAACGACCCTGCAGCAACGCGAGGTGATCGTCGAGGTCAACCGTGCGCGTGATCGCGAAACGCCGGTGGCGTTCACTGACATCACGAAGGACCAGATCGATCAGCGGATCCATGGACAGGATGCGCCCCTGTTGCTGAAGGGCACGCCTGGACTGTATGCGTTCTCGACCGACGGGGTCGGCAACGGCGAAGCGAAGCTCTTCGTGCGTGGATTCAACCAGAACTACGTGCAGGTCCTCATCAACGGTGTTCCGACGAACGATCCCGAGTCAAACTCGGTCTATTGGTCGAACTGGGGCTCGGTCTCTTCGGCCGCCGCTTCTGTCCAGGTCCAGCGCGGCGCAGGATCGTCGCTCTATGGTGCGGGATCCTTCGGAGGTTCGTTCAATATCGTGACAGGAAACGCTCGGCCGCGCGCGGCCTACGGTGTCAACCTGTCTCTGGGCTCGCCGATGAACACGATGTACGGCGTCGACCTGAACACGGGGCTCATCGACGATAAGTTCGCCGTGTCACTCCGTCTGGACCGGAAGCTCGGCGAGGGGAGCCGGCTAGGCGCTCGGTACGAGGGCTATAACTACTACCTGTCGGGCTCATGGTTCATCAATGAGCAGCAGTCCTTGAAGGCCGTTCTGCACGGCGCTCCGCAAGAACATGGCTACTCGTTCAGCAACGACATCTCGTACTTCAAGTACTTCGGTTACACGGCGAACTCGGCCCCCTGGTTGAAGCGGAGCGTGATCAATGGTCTGCCGGTGAATCCGAACGACGGCAAGCCGAACTATGGCCTGCTCGACGGACGGCGGGAATTGGTGACCGACGATTACTCCACGCTGTCGCACAACCACTTCCACAAGCCGCAGGTCGAGCTGCACTACAACAACGACCTGACGGAGAATTCGGCCATCCGTGCGACCCTCTTCTATTCGATGGGACGGGGCGGAGGGTCCAGCCTCAACTCCTCGACCTTCCCGGCGACGAATCGCTGGGCGACACACCTCGACAGCGATGGAGCCATCCTCAACGCCGCGGTTGCCGATACGATGTATCTTCGGAACGCCTATCAACGCGACAGCTATTCCCTCCATCAGCAAGGCGGACTTCTCGCCAGCTACGAGTTCAAGCCGATGGAAGACCTTAAGGTCACCGCGGGCGGAGAGTTCCGTTATTGGACGGCGGACCACCCGGGCCATTACACAAATCTGTATGGCAAGACCTCCATCACGGCCCAGCAATATGGGGCCGTCGACACCGCGGGAGCGCCGACTTCGACGTTGAAGTCCTTCCGCCGTCGCACGTATCAGGGGGATGTGTCCCAGGAGAACGATGTGGCGATCTTCGGCTGGGATCTGGCAAACGAGCCGACCTATCGGTCACAGTATCGCAACTACCGTGGTGAGACCCCGCAGTACACCTTGTTTGCAAGCGCCAACTACAACGTTCTGCCGAATCTGATCGTAACCGGTACGCTGCAATACGTACACTACACGTACGATCTGATCGAGAACATGCCGAGCGAGAACTCTATCGGCAAGCGCTTGAGTGCTGCGCAAAAGGCCGCGTTGGGCCTTACCTCGTCATCGGCCGACAAGGAAGGGAAGAATGCAAATGGTAAGTTCTACATGGCAGAGTACGGAACCGGCGCAAATCTGAACAATATCATTGGTTGGTATGAGTTTGACCTGATCAATGCATCGCGTAGCCGGGGCTTCATCCAGCCGAAGTTCGGGGCCAACTACAACATCACTGAGAACCTGAACGTTTTCGGCAATTTCGCGCACGTCGAGAGGTTCACGGACCTGAGCGTCTATTACAATCAGGGCCGACTAAATCCGGACGCGAAGGACGAGATCTCGAACCAGTTCGAGGTAGGTGCCGGATGGACGTCGCGAGAACTGACCGCGAAGGCCAATCTCTACCAGATGACGTGGGACAACAAGTCCCAGCGCATAGCCGACGCCAGCCAGGCCGGCCAGCCGGGCTACGACCGGAACGGCAACAAGACGATCCTTGTCGGTACGGCAGAATACAAGGGGATTGAGATAGAGGCGAGCTCGCAGTTGGATTGGCTCCTTCCGATCAAGGGATTCGAGGTCCGCGGGTCGGCAACATTTTCTTCGAACAAGTGGAAGTCAGTCCTGGATGAAGCCAAGCGCGATGATCTGGGGCGGAGATTCGTTTTCAACTCAAATGCCTTCAACGCGTTTGGAGGCCTTGACACCGTCTTCGTCGACGAATTGGCAGGAACCCACGTTGGCGGCCCCCCGCAACTGATGTTGTCTTTCGGCACGACCTATCGTTGGGATGATCTATTCGTTGGGATCGACGCCAACTTCTATGACAATCACTACGCCGTGGACGGCGACGCCTATCACAAAGTCTTGGGAGAATGGAACGCCACCAAGACCGTGTTCACGCCCACGTACAGGCAGGTCTTGCAGAGCCGTATGGTCATCGATGCGCAAGCAGGATACCGCTACGAGATGTTCGGGGTGAAGGCCCAGGCATCACTGCAGATCCTCAATCTGCTGGATGAGAAGTATTGGGCCGACCAGGACAACTTCGGCGTCATTCCGGGCGGGTTGCGTGCGTGGCGTTTGAATCTCAGCCTGTTCTATTAGAAGTTCTGCAGTATCCATTGATCAGAGAGCCCACTTCGGTGGGCTCTTTTGTTTGCTGAAAGTCACACATCATTGCGGGAATGAGCCCGAATGAAAAGTTTTTTTTGTCGGCCATTTTGGCCGGTGTATTTCCTAAGGATTCTTGCAATACATATGTATATCAATCAGTTACGGACGCTCTAAATAGGCCGGAGGATAAGTGAGGGGTCGCAAGTCATTGCAAAATGGGCCTCGGTACTTGACAATACTCGCAAAAGGCCTATATTTGCTGTTGATTTTGAGTGCAATCAGAACGCTCCGATTTTACAGGGGTTTCCGAAGGGTCTCGGGGCAGGCCCCTTCACTCTCACCAACTCAAAGGGCTTCACTATGGCAAAATCCATGTCGAAGAGCCAGGTTGCAGCGCACCTCGCGAGCAAGTTCGACCTGAAGAAGAAGGTTGCGGTCGGGATTCTGGAGGAAGTCGCGAAGCTGTCGTATCGCGAAGCGAAGAACCATTTCACGCTCCCCGGTATTGGCAAGCTCGTGCTGGTTGAACGCAAGGCTCGTATCGGCCGGAACCCCGCCACGGGTGAGCAGATTCAGATTCCCGCGAAGACGGTGGTGAAATTCCGCGTTGCCAAGGCCGCCAAAGAGGCGATCCTCGGCACGAAGTAAACGCCTGCAGGTGTGGTTTTTGCAAGCGCCCGTCCGAAAGGACGGGCGCTTTGGTTCTGTTTCGTTTGGATGCATGGTCAGGCTGAACAGCATGCATTGGCAGGCTGGGCTCCGAGCCTAGCACGCATTCAGGCATGAGCGTCCCAAGACCACAATCGGGATGGTGGGTTTGCCGGGCCGACGAGGGGGGCGCCCTCTGGGGTGTTTGCTCTCTGACGGCGGGGACACTTGTCTGAATGCGCCGAACCGGAGACAGATCGCCGCGTGGCGAGATTCCATTCCGCTTTTTGCGATGACGAATCGCTCATGACGTCTTGACATTAAAGTTAAATACATTAAACTTATCGTCGCGGTGGAAGCCCTTCCAGCTCTTTCAGTGCCAGTCACCATCTACGACATAGCTCGAGAAGCGAACGTCGGAATCGGTACGGTCTCCCGGGTCTTCAACAATCATCCGAGTGTTTCGGAGGAGACTCGCAGACGCGTTCTGACGGTCGCCGCTCATTTCAACTATCACCCGCATCCGTATGCGCGCGGACTGGCGCGCAAACGAACGAACGCCTTTCTTGCTGTCATCCCTTTCTTCACGACCTTCTTCTTCCTCGAGATCCTTCACGGCGTACAGTCGGCGCTTGCGGACGGCGAAACCGATCTGCTGCTTCATGGTGTCTCGCATCCCGACCACGCAGAGCCGTCGCTTCGCCGCGTGAGCAGTCGCGGTCGTTTTGACGGCATCCTCTACTTCTCGATGAGACTTCCGGACGACTTCGTTCAGGAGGTTAAACAGTTGAAGGTCCCCCTGGTGTTGGTCGATGCATACCATCCCGATTTCGATTCCTTTTCGGTTGAGAACGTCGTCGGAGCCCGGCAGGCGACCGCGCACTTGCATGCGTTGGGTCATCGACGTATCGGGATGCTGGCGGCGAATCTCGAAAGTCTTCCGGCCCGAGAACGGCTCAGCGGCTACCGTCAAGGTCTGGAGGAGGCCGGCATCGCCTATGATGCATCGATCGTCCTGTCGAGCACTTCGCCTCGGCTTGATGGCTTCACCCGAGAGACGGGGTATGAGCTCATGGGGCGATTCATCGCAATGGGGAGCCGCCGACCGTCAGCCGTCTTTGTGTCGAGCGACGTTCAGGCCGCCGGCGCCCTCATGGCGGTCCAGGATGCCGGCCTTCGGTGTCCTGAGGACTTCGCCATCATCGGGTTTGACGATATCGCTCTCGCTGGCCATATCGGCCTGACCACGATGCGTCAACCCCTGGTCGAGATGGGACGCCTCGCGGTGCAAAGGCTCAATGAGCGCCTCGCCACACCCGACCTTCCGATCACGCAGCACAGTTTCGTGCCGGAACTGGTTGTCCGGCGCAGTTGCGGTTCCGGTTCCCCTTCGGCCCCGGAGCTGACCACCACTCAACTCACGTACTCGCATGCATAAGATCCGTGCGTCCTTGAACTGCATCGCGTGCCTCCTTCTCACGATCATCCTCGTGACCGTCAACGCCAGTGCCGGAACGACCGGCAAGATCCGCGGGCTTGTGAAGGATAAGAAGACGGGAGAACCGCTGATCGGGGCGAATGTGCGCGTCGACGGTACGTCCCTCGGGGCCGCCACCGATTTCGAAGGGACGTACACGATCCTCAACGTGCCCCCCGGGGAGTACACGCTCACCGTCTCGATGGTCGGATACGGACAGACGAAGATCTCCGAGGTGCGGGTCAAGATCGACCTGACCACGACGATCGACCTCGAGATGTCGGAGACGGTGATCGAAGGCCAGGAGGTCTTCGTCGTTGCCGAGCGTCCGCTCGTGACGAGGGACCTGACGGCCACAACGGCGATCGTCGGACGTGAGGAACTGTCCGTTCTTCCTGTGACGGAATTCAGTCAGGTCCTGTCGCTCCAGGCTGGCTTCGTCTCCGGCAGCCTTCGCGGCGGTCGGAGCGGGGAAGTGGCGTATTGGATCGACGGCGTCCCTGTGACGGACGTTTACGACGGTAGCCAGGTCGTCGAAGTGAACAAGAACCTGGTCCAGGAAATGCAGCTCGTTTCGGGCGCTTTCAACGCCGAATACGGCCAGGCCATGTCGGGCATCGTGAACATCGCCACCCGGGAAGGCGGGGCGAAATTCTCCGGAGGGTTGGGATTCTATGGCGGCGACTATGTGAGCTCGGCCAGCGACCTCTTTCTTGGCGTCGACGACGTGAACCCGTTCGCGATCCGCAACTACGAGGGCAATCTCAGCGGTCCGCTGATCGGCGATGATCTGAGCTTCTTCGTGAACGGACGATACATCTACTTCGACGGCTGGCTCAGCGGCATCCGTCGGTTCAACCCGGGGAACGTCTCCTTCATCGACAGCACCGGCTCGTTCCGACTGTATCGCGATCCTGCGGTGGGGAAAGGCGATAGCAGCCAGGTCCCGATGAACTGGAGCGAGCGTAAGTACGCGCAGGGCAAGTTGACGTGGCGCGTGACCCCGATGGTCAAGGCGTCGTACAACGCCATCTTCGACGACAACCGCTCGAAACCGTACAACCGGTTCTTCATGTTCAATCCCGACGCGGTCGGTACAAACTCAGCCCAAAGTCTGACGCAGATCCTCCAGATCACGCACACTCTCAGCAGCACCACCTTCTACACCGTCGGCGCCTCCCTCTTCACCAAGGACTTCAAGTACCACCTCTACGAAGACGCGCAGGATCCCCGTTACGTTCATCCGCAGGTGGCCGTCCAGATCGATCCCTACAGCTTCTCATCCGGTGGCACGGACCTGTCGAGGTTCGAGCGAAAGACGACCACCGGGCTCGTCAAGGTGGACCTGTCGAGCCAGATCGACAACCGACACCTGATCAAGGTGGGAGTGGAGGCGCGTCGTCATGAGGTGGAGTTCGAGTCGTATTCCTTGCGCCCGCCTCTGGCGATGTCAGCGTTCGATCCGGCGCGGACGAACCCCTTCGTGACGATGGAGGTTCCGGCCGACACGGAGGTGTCGTACAACTACTATCAGCGGAAGCCGCAGGAGTACTCGATCTACCTGCAGGACAAGATGGAGTTCAGCGACCTGATCATTAACATTGGCATCCGGTTCGACTACTTCCAGCCCGACGGCGTGGTGCTGGCCGACGAATCCGACCCGGACATCTACAACCCGATCAAGCCCTCCAATCGGTTCAATGACGTGAACGGCGACGGTCGGCAGGACCCAGGCGAAGCGACGAAATCGGTCGCTGACCGGCGCTCGTACTGGTACAAGCCGGCCGTGGACAAATACCAGTGGAGCCCCCGGTTCGGGGCTTCATTCCCGATCAGCGAAAGCGGCGTGGTCCACTTCTCGTACGGGCATTTCTTCCAGATCCCCCGGTTCGAGCGTCTGTACGAGAACCCTGACTTCAAGATCGGCTCGGGCTCCGGCGAGCATGTGGCCGTGGTGGGGAATGCCGACCTGAAACCCGAGCAGACGATCAACGGCGAATTGGGATTGCAGCAGCAGATCGCGGCCGACGTGTCGATGGACCTGACGCTCTACTTCCGCGACATCCGGAATCTGACCGGAACGCGCGGAGCGGAGATCGTTGTGTTCGGAGGGTCGGCCACCTACGACAAGTTCATCAACAGTGATTTCGGGTTTGTGAAAGGTGTCGTCCTCTCGCTGACCAAGCAGTTCGTCGGCGGCTTCGGTGCCACGATGGACTACACCTACCAGGTCGCCAGCGGGACGGCGTCGGACCCGTCGGGAGCGCGCAATGCACTTGCCGGTGGGGCGCTTCCGGAGGTGCAGCAAGTGCCGCTCGATTGGGACCAGCGGCATACGCTCAACATTACGGCTTCCTACAACAGCGATTTCTGGGGCTTGAGCGCGATCGCGCAGTACGGGAGCGGCACGCCGTACACCCCTCGTCGAAGCGCCGATGCCACGGCGCTCCTTACGAACAGCCAGACGAAGCCTCAGTACTTCAACGTCGATGCCCGGGGCTACTACACGGTCGACCTCGGGTTCTCCCGAATTGTGACGTTCGTGCGGGTCTTCAACCTGTTCGACATCCGGAACGAGGTCGGCGTGTTCGACGACACGGGCCGAGCGGGGTTCACGACCGACGTCGCGCGGGCACGAAGTGCCAATCCTCCTGAATACGTGAACACGCTGGGCGACTTCTTCACACGGCCCACGTACTACTCCGAACCCCGGCGCATCGAGTTCGGCGTCAATGTGGAGTTCTGATCCATGCGAACCACGACACTGACCCTTTCCGCGCTGCTGATCCTTACGCTCTCCTCCGACCTGCTGTCGCAGCGGAGCGGACGAGAGTTCCGGCGTACGGCCGTCCACAACGCCAATCAAGTGCGCACCGTCTTCGGCAACTGGGGGGTGATCGGCCAGCCCGGCTCCGGCGGTCCCCGCGGCGCCTGGCGTGACGACAACAACGGCTACTTGGGAGACGTGAGCCCCATCGTCGGCGCAGAGATCACGTGGGGCACGCGCACGTTCCATTCGGTGGTCTCTGTTCCGGTGGACCGTCCCGGCACATCCGATCAAAGCCCGACGGGAAAGCGCTGGACGTTCGAGCCCGTCGAAGGCTACTTCAACACGTCGCAGGAACGCGTGGCGATGAGCACCGACCGGAAATCGTGGCCGTCCCTGTGGCCCGACAAGACGTCGGACCCGGTCGACCCGGGTTGGTCCGGCTCGTGGAACGGCTACTTCGGCAAGCGCATCAACGCCGACCAAGAGAGCTACTTCGTCATGGACGACAACAATGACGAACGCTTCAATGTACCGGCCAACAATGCGCTCGCCCTCAATTTCCGGCCCGACTCAACAGATCCGCTCCGGTTCGGCATGGCGCTCGAGATGCGCGTGCGCGGCATGCAGTGGGCGCAATTTCTGGCCAAGGACAACATCTTCTGGTTGTACGAGATCACGAACACTGGCACCACCAACTACAACAAGACCGTTTTTGGCATGCTCGTCGGCACCTACGTGGGCGTGACGGGCACCGACAACTCGCCGCAGGAATACGACGACGACTGGTCGTTCTACGACGTTCAGACCAACATCACGTATACAGGCGACTACCCCCGGAGCAACGCCCGCAACGCGCTCTGGAAGGGTCCCGTCGGCATGGTCGGCTATGCGTTCCTCGAGAGCCCCGGCAATGCGTTCGACGGCATCGACAACGACGGCGACTCTGATTCGTCGAGCTTCACCTTCGGGGCGGCGAAGTTCACGTCGACCAGCTTCGATACGACGCGCATCACGGCGGGGCTTCAGGTCGTCCTGATCAACAATGATTTCTCACGGACGGTCTTCACGATCCCCTCGGTCGACAGCGTTCTCCTGACGACACGCGGCTTCTCGCGATGGGTCTTCCCGGGCTTGACGCGCGTTGCGGAAGGGAACGTGCTCCGCGACTTCGCCGGGAACACCTTCATCAACCCGAATGCCTACGACGGCGTCGACAATGACTTTGACGGACTCATCGATGAGAACTCGTTTGTCCACTACCGTCAAGTGAAGCGGACGAACACCGTGCCGCCGAAGACGCTCATCGACGTGCTCAGGCCGGTGCGGTTTATCAACTACGTCACCAACGCCGGAGCCGACCCCCGCAGCCTCATCAACGAGCGCCGCAACGACGGGGTGGACAACGACGGCGACTGGCTGTTGGCCTTCGACGACGTCGGCCGCGACGGCATCGCCGGTACCGGCGACTTCGGCGAGAACGACGGTGTGCCAACCTCGGGCATCAACGCGTTCGGCAACGACACCGGACTTCCGGGCGAGCCGAATATTGACAAGACCGACGTCTCAGAGTCGGACCAGATCGGCCTGACAAGCTTCTACTATTTCACGCCGGCCGGCAATGTGCGGTTCGATCAGGACGAGGTGCTCTGGCAGAACCTCTCTCCGGGATTCTTCGACGTTCCGCTGACGATCGTCGACAACCGTCCCGAGGCAGGCCAGGATGGGGACTTCTTCTACGGGTCGGGCTATTTTCCGCTCCTGGCCGGACAGACGGAACGATTCTCGCTCGCGCTGGTGTATGGCGGCGGCAAGGGGGGAGGGGTGACGGAGGACATCGCCGACCTGCTCAAGAACAAGCAGACCGTCCAGAAGATCTACGATAGCAATTACCAGTTCCCGCAGCCTCCCGACAAGCCGACGCTCACCGTCGTCCCCGGCGATCGCCAGGTGACGCTGTATTGGGACCGTCGTGCCGAGAAGACGGTGGACCCCGTCCTCAAGTACAACGACTTCGAGGGTTACAAGATCTACCGGTCGACCGATCCGGATTTCTCGGACATCTTTGACATCACCGACGCGAGCGGCTCGGCGCAGGCCTACCGTCCGCTTGTACAGTTCGACCTCAACAACAGCATCTCGGGATACTTCCGAGCGGACAACGAGCTCTTCCAGGGTGCGGGCGGGCTTTCGTTCTACCTCGGCAACAACACGGGCCTCTTGCACAGCTATGTTGACCGCGATCTCGACAACGGCAGGCGATACTACTATGCCGTCGTCGCATACGACCGCGGAGACGAACTGATCGGCATCTTCCCGTCTGAGAACACCAAGATCATCCGGGTTCAGTCCTCGGGACAGGTGGACAAGGATATCAATACGGCGATCGTGGTCCCGAACGCAAAAGTGGCTGGTTACACTCGGCCCAAGGACGCGTTGCCCCTGGCGCCGACCTCCCGCGTGGGAACCGGCGGCGTGTCGTACCGGGTCGTGGATGAGACGAAGCTGACCGGGCATACCTACCGGGTCTCGTTCACCGACACGCAGATGGACGGGATCGACAACAACGGGAACGGCTTGATCGATGCTGCCGACTCAACAGAGTATCGGCGGTTGACCAGCACCTATTCCGTGTTCGACGAGGCGTCGTTCACGGAGAATTTCATCGCCGCCGACACTTCGATCGTCCGATTCTCGAAGGCTCACCTGCTGGCGTCGACGATCACGGTCCGCGACGCGAACGGTGCCGTGCTGAGTCCGGCGTCGTATCGCATCGACACGACGCGCGGCGAGATCCGGGGCGCGACCCCGGGTGCGATGCCGGCCGGCGGTCGGTACACGATCACGGCGAACTACTATCCGGTCTATCGCAGCCCGTACATCGCCGGTTCTCCGTTCGAGAGCGAGGATAAGGACGCGGACATCTTCGACGGGCTGCAGCTGTCGTTCCAGAACCAGTGGAACACGGCCATCGTCGATTCGCTCTCCGGTTGGCGTGGGCAGGTGGCGTACATTTACAATTTTGTGCCGCTGCTGATCTCGGACCCGTTCAGCGGGATGGACTTCGTCGGCTATGCCCGCCCCGCCGACTACCGCGTGGAGTTCTACGGATCGATCGTCGACACTTCGTATGCCGACCCGAACCTGTATCCGATCGCCACGCCGGTCAATTTCCGGGTGTACAACATCACCGAACAGAAGTACGTTGATTTCATTTTCGTCGACAATAATTTCGACCAGAAGCTGGGCCCGATCGAGGAGCTGGTGCTCGTCGAACGGAACGCGGATGGCCGCCTGGGATACACGTGGGACCTGTTCTTCATCAACAAACCATCCGACCCCGGGGGGACGATCTACAACCTGGGGGCTGGCGACACGTTGCTGCTGCGCACGAGCAAACCGTTCCGGTCGGATGACCAATACTCGCTGATCACGGAGCTGGCCAAGGCCGACGAGACGGTGGCCAAGGCAGATCTGTCGAAGGTGCGCGTCGTGCCGAATCCGTACATCGCCGCATCGTCGCTCGAACCGCCCTTGCCGCCGAACGTGACGGTCGGGCGCATCCGGAAGGTGGACTTCACGCGCCTGCCGGCACGGTCCCGCATCCACGTCTACACATCGCGCGGCGACCATGTCATCTCGCTCGAACACAATGGTGACATCGAGAACGGCACGGTCTCGTGGAACTTGAAGTCGAAGGAGAACCTCGACGTGGCCTTCGGCGTCTACTTCTATGTTGTCGAGTCTGACGCTGGCAATCAGACCGGCAAACTGGCGATCATCAAGTGATGACCATGAAGACGACCCAGACTTCATTCGTGATCGCGCTCGCCCTCTTGTGGGTGACGAGCGGCATCTCCTTCGGCCAGGCCAAGATCGGCACGACGGCCGCCCAGTTCCTGGGCATCGCCGCAGGTCCGAAGGCCTTGGCCATGGGGGGGGCGTATGTGGCATCGAACACGGACGCGACCGGCCTCTATTGGAATCCGGGGTCCGTCGGCTTCCTTTCGGGTTCGCATGTTGTGTTCTCCAGCACAGAATGGCTCGCAGGAACCGACTATCGTTGGGTTGGAGCGGTCTTCACGTTCGACGGGGTCAACTTCATCGGCGCGAGTCTTACGAACCTGGACTACGGCGAGGACCTCGTCACGACGGAGATACAGCCCGACGGGACCGGGGAGCGATGGACGGCGTCGGACATCGCGTTCGCGCTCACCTATACGCGCCGATTCACCGACCGTTTCTCGATCGGCGGATCGGCCAAGTACATCCAACAAAGCATCCACAACACTTCGGCCTCGACGTTTGCGCTCGATTTCGGACTGCTCTTCGTCACGGGCTTCAACGACATGCGTCTCGGCATGTCGATCTCTAATTTTGGGGGCGACATGACCCTTGATGGGCGCGACCTCTTGCAGCCCATCAACATCGACCCCTCGAATTCGGGTTCGAACAAGAACGTCCCCGGGCTGCGCAAGACAGACGCCTGGCCGATCCCTCTGCTCTTCCGGGTTGGCGTGGCCATGGACGTGATCTCTTCGGAGATCCTGACGTGGACCGTTGCCGCCGACGCGCTTCGGCCGAGCGACAACGTAGAGACGGTCAATGTCGGCACGCAGGTCGGCTGGGGCGACATGCTCTTCCTTCGGGCGGGCCTTCGGGGGATCGGACAGGACGAGCGGGAGGAAGGGGTCTCCGTCGGCGGAGGCATCCGTCTCGGCGTCGGCGGCCTTATGACCGTCGAAGCAGACTACGCCTACACGCAATTCGGTCTGTTTGGAAATCTGAACACGCTGGCCGTCGGCGTGCGGTTCTGACGACGGCATCAGGAGCGCCGCCGGGTGCGGCGTGCAGCACTGCAAGACCTGACACCCACGACGCACATCAACGCTGTTTCACAGTACTCACCCATCATCAACAATCAGGAAAGGGGATCATTATGATCTCGAGACTTACCAGGTTGTCTGGCCTGCTCCTGCTCGTCGCCGGCTTTGCGTACGGGCAAGCGGTCCAGACGCTTTGGCAGAAGTCCTCCGGTTCCGGGACATTGCCGACGTATTTCTCGGCATCCGGCAATACCGAGCGGGGCTTCGCCTACGGCAAGGTCGGCGGGAACGACAGGATCTACGTCGTTTCGCGCAACGCCGGCACGTTCATCTACATTTACAATGCGCTGACCGGTGATTCGGTTGGAACGCTGAAGACTGCCGGTATCACGGGTGGAACGTTCGCGGCCAATGATATCGAGGTCACTTCGGACGGAGTGATCTACGTCTCGAACCTCGCGACCACCTCTGCGACGAGCGCATTCAAGGTCTATCGCTATACTGCAGAGACCGACAGCCCGTTGGTGGCGCTCAGCTACACGAACGCGACTGTGCCAGGGTATCGGCTCGGTGACAACTTCACAGTTGTGGGCTCGACGAGCGACAACAGCGCCCAGATCTGGGCGGCCGCAGCTTCGAATGACTCGATCTTCGTCTTCACGACGAGCGACAACGGCGCGACGTTCGCCTTTTCGCACGCTGTCGGCCTTGATGTCAACATGGGGGCAGCCCCGGCGCTCTATCCGGGTGACGGCGGTCTGTACATCAACTCGAACGGCAACAGCCTGAAGCACTACCTGGCGACGGGCGTGCTGGCCGGAACGGTTCCGGGGGGCGTGGTGGCCACCGGTTCGAACGCTCTTCGGTATTTCGAGATCAAGGGGCGGAAGCTGGTCGCAACGCATTCCTACGGCACCGGCAACCAGAACCTTCGTATCGCGGATGTGACCGCAGGGGCCAATAACGCAAAGAGCTACTACGTGACGACGACGCTTGGTGCGAACGCGAATGCCAACGGCACTGGCGACGTGGCCATGCGGATCAACGGCGACACGGTGGACGTGTACGTCCTCGGCACAAACAACGGCATGGCGGCCTACCGCTTGAAGCCGGCCGGGTTTGTCACCTTTGCGCTTAACACGGCGACGGCGGCAGACACCACGAAACCGACGACTGTCGTGCAGGTCCGTGGCAGCTGGACGGGATGGGGCGATTCCTCGCCGGCCATGACGAACATCGGCGGCGACTACTGGACCCTTACGCAGTTGCTGGAACAGGGCGTCAACTATGAGTTCAAGTACTTCGTCACCGGGGCTACGAACGGCGGATGGGAGACGGTTGACAACCGGACGTTCAACCTCTCGGGCGACGTGATGCGGCCGATCGACTACTTCTCGAGGTCCGGAGCTCCGTTCACCGCTTCGGATTCGATCGACGTGTGGTTTAGGGTCAACATGCTCAGCCAGGAGAGCTTCAACCCGGCGGCCGACGAGGTGCACGTCCGCGGATCCTTCCAAGGATGGAATGCCTCGACCCCGCTGACGCGTGAAGGCATGACCCATTTCTACTCCGGCCAGGGCAAGGTTCCAGCGGCGGGAGCCATCGAGTTCAAGTACACCTACACCAAGGGAGGGTCGGTCAACTGGGAATCGGTTTCCAACCGGACGGTGACGGTGAACCAGGACACCACCTTGTACTGGGTCTGGTTCAATGACGTACCGTATGCCGCTCCCGTGGTCAGCGACACGGTCGTGGTGACCTTCACGGCCAATCTCTCGCGCGCCATCGCCGAGCGCGGATTTGCGATCGGCGACACGGTCGTGGTCCGATCCGGTTACAACGCCACGGCCAAGGAAGTGCGCGAGAAGCGTCTCGGCCGCGTCGGCATCAGCACGAACTACGCGACCACGGACACTGTGGTAACGGCCATCGGTCGTACGCTCAACTACCAGTACTACGTCGTGAAGAACGGGAGATCTACTTCGACTTCAGCTTCCCGGATCCGACGAACCCGGCGGCGGAACGTCGTCGCCAAAACGTTATCGGAAACACGCTGGCGATTGTCGACACGTCGGTGTCGAACACGTCGTCGCGGCGCGTGCCCCGCTTCCGCAATCAGCAGAGGCTCACCCAGCCGGTGACGGTCACCTACACGGTCGACCTGCGTCCGGCGGTCTATGCACTCGGTCCGGCCGTCGGAGGATGGGATGTGCTGAGTCCGTGGGGCACGAAGGCCGATACGGTCAAGATGTACGACAACGGCCTGAACGGCGATGCCGTCGCCAACGACCTGGTGTACACGCTGCGGTGGGACTACACGACCGCCAGCCAGGTGGGACAGGAGTTCAAGTTCGGCATCGGCTCGTACGACAACGAAGGCGGCTTCGGGAACAACCACATCGAGAATATCGATGATCTGTCTTCGATGACCACCATCGCGTCGCAGTTCGGAAGCATCGACCCGATCTTCTACAGCTCGTGGGATTTCGACAACAGGCGGCCGAAGGCCGACACGACGACCGTGACATTCTATCTGAACACGGCGTCCGTCATCGACACCACGAAGCCGACGACGGCCGTGCAGGTGCGCGGTGCGTGGACGGGCTGGGGCGATGCCTCGCCGGTCATGACGAACATCGGCGGCGATTACTGGATGCTGACGCAGCGCCTGCGCGTGGGCGATACGCTCGAGTACAAATACTTCGTCCCCGGCGGCGTCAATGGCGGTTGGGAAACGATCGACAATCGGAAGGTTGCCGTCATCCCGAACCTGACGCTGCCCATGGCCTACTGGTCACGCACGAGTCCGGTCTACACGCCGTCGGATTCGATCGACATCTGGTTCCGCGTCAACATGCTGAGCCAGGAGAGCTTCAACCCGGCCGCGGATGAAGTGCACGTGCGCGGGAGTTTCAACGGATGGAATGCGTCGACCCCGATGATGCGAGAGGGCATGTCGCTCTTCTATTCGGCGCAGGGCAAGGTCCCAGCGGCAGGCATGGTGGAGTACAAGTACACCTACACCAAGGCCGGCTCGGTGAACTGGGAATCGATCAGCAACCGTACGGCTAACGTCTCGCAGGACACCACGCTCTATTGGAAGTGGTTCAACGACGTCCCATACGGAGCTCCGGAGGTTGCCGACACCGTCGTCGTGACGTTCACGGCGAACCTGTCGCGCGCCATCGCCGAGCGCGGATTCGCCATCGGCGATACGATCCTCGTCCGGTCGGGCTACAATGCCACGGGCAAGGAAGTGCGCGAGAAGCGGATGTCGCGCGTCGGAATCTCGACGAACTACTCCGTGATCGACACGGTCATCACGTCGATCGGCAAGACGCTGAACTACCAGTACTATCTCGTGAAGAATCTCGTCGACTACCGCGAGGTGTACTTCGACTTCGCGTTCCCCGATCCGACGAATCCGGCGGCTGAGCGGCGTCGAGTTGCTGTGGGCGGCAAGACGCTTTCTGTGCTGGACTCGGCCACGTCGAACACCGCGCAGCGTCGTGTACCGCGGTTCCGCAACACGCAGAAACTCGCCCGCGCCGTGACGGTAAAGTACACCGTCGACGTCCGTCCGGCGTACTACGCGATCAAGGCCGGCAAGAAGCTCGTGTCGACCAATATCGTACCGTACGCTGTCGGAGACAAGGATAGCGTCCTGATCCTCGGCGTTTGGATGAATGGTCCGGGGGTCGGTGGATGGGATGTGCTGAGTCCATGGGGCACGAAAGCCGACACCGTGAAGATGGTTGACAACGGCACGCGCGGCGACGTGATGGCCGGCGACTCTATCTTCACGCTCACCTGGTCGTACACGACGGCTGACGTCGTGGGCCAGGAGTTCAAGTTCGGCATCGGGTCGTTCGACAACGAAGGCGGCTTCGGGAACAACCACATCGAGAATATCGATGACACGGGTCCGACGACCACCATCGCGTCGCAGTTCGGCAGCATCGACCCGATCTTCTTCAACGCATGGGACTTCGACAACCAGCGGCCGTTCGTGGTGACGGGAGTGGAAGCGACGGAGGTCATCCCCGCCACGTACAGTCTGGGCCAGAACTATCCGAACCCGTTCAACCCGAGCACGACGATCCAATTTGGTCTGCCGGCGGAGAGCGACGTGACCCTGAAGATCTTCAACACGCTCGGCCAGGAAGTAGCGACGCTGGCCTCGGGCCGCATGAAGGCAGGGGTCCACTCGGTGACGTTCGATGCCATGAACCTCTCGACCGGGATCTATTTCTACCAGATCCGGGCTGGAGAATTCACCAGCCTGAAGAAGATGCTGCTCGTGAAGTGATGTCGTAACATGTCGTTCCATGACAGGGCGGGGCGCAAGCCCCGCCTTGTCGTTTCTCATAGGATCTCCGCGTTCATGTCGATCGTACGTTCGCTCCACATCACGTTTGCCTTGCTCGTGGCCGCGCTTGCGCTGGCGCAGGCCCAATCGAGTTCCGAAGGGACGGCCATCCTGGCCAGGGTCGGTGGTGACGTGGTCACCGAGCAGGAATTCGTGGAACGTTTCGAGCTCATGCCGGGCATTCATCGTCAGGGCGCAGGAGCGCTGGAGGCGGCCAAGCAGGAGTTCCTTCTTTCGCTCGTGGCGGAGAAACTGCTCGCCGGAAATGCGCAACGCTACGGGGTGGATCAAAGTGAGGCCATCAGTCGTGCGCTGAACAACGTCCGACGTCTTCTGGCCAGGGACGAGCTTTATCGCGATGAGATTCAGCGGGGTGTCTCCGTGTCTTCAGGAGAGATCGCGAAAGGCGAACGCACGGCCCGGCGCATGCGGACGGTTGTCTACGTCTACAGCGATCGTCGCGCCGACCTTGATTCGTTGAGATCAAGCGTCTCCTCGATCGCGACGCTGGTCGCAGAGGCCCATGCGGCCGCGTTGTTGGTTGACACCATCGCTGTCAGGTGGGGCGAGGCCGAATCAGCGTTGGAGGAGACGGCCTTTGGCGCGAAACCGGGGTCCGTTTCCCCCGTCGTCGGCTCTTCCGTGGGTTGGTTCGTGCTCGGTGTCGTGAGGGAAGGCCCGGACTCCGAGCGGCAGGCCTTGGATCCCGTCGCCTTGCGGTCCTTTGTTGAAACGCGCCTGAGGTTGAGAAAGGAGGAAGGCCGGCTGAATGCCTTCCTCGACAGCGCGTTGTCGAACGTGACCGGATACGGACGAAGTGCAGGCATCCGTCGCCTTGCTGGATCGCTCCGGCAAGCCTTGGCGGCGCCGTCAGCCGGAAACGACGTGACGCTCTCCGCCGAAACGTATGCGTCCGCCATGACGGCTTTGGCAGGGTCCGCCGATGATACATTGTCGATCATGGGCGATCGTTGGCTGAGCGTCAGAGAAGGTCTCGAGCGACTGTACGCGTCCGGCACCCGCTGGGACGATCTTCGTTACCCCGCTTTGGAGCGACAGCTGAACGCGACCATCCGTGAGTGGGTTCTGCAAGATCTCCTGGAGTCTATCGCGGTCCGCCGGGGCCTCGATGGGCGGCCGCAGGTCGTCCGTCAGCTCGAGATGTGGCGCGCTCACTACCTGGCGGAAGAGATGGTCCGCCGCGTCGCCGGTCAGGTCAAGGCTTCGGACCTCGACGTCTTTCGGGCGATCGCGATGGCCTATCGCTCCATCGCGCAACCACGTCTTTCGGTGCGTGTTGCCACGGGCGTATCAGTGAGCGACGTCGCCGTGTTCGTCGATGCCCTCGCGAACGCTCCCATCGATGCGTTGCCGACCTCCGCTCCGGGCATCACGATCCGTGAATTCCGGAATGAACCGGTCGAGCGACTGGGCATCGTGGCCGCAGCCGCATGGCCCCTGAGCACGGGAGCCTGGTCGAAGGTAACGGTCGTCGATTCGATCGCCATGTCGGTGCAACTGCTGGAACGATTCGTTCCTGAGCTACCGCAGGGGCTGTATGATTCCATGGCGACGGCGCTGACCAGGCAGAAGGTCCGTCGCTCCTTGGCCGAGGTCGTGGCGAGATTGGCGCGTTCGGAACGCATCGAAGTGTATGACGATCGGCTCGTGTCCTTGCGGGTCTCTTCAACGCCGATGATGACCTACCGGCTTCTGGGCTTCGGGGGGCGCATGTTCGCCGTTCCCTTCGTTCGCCCTCAAACGGATTGGATCGAACTGCTTCCCGAGACAGGTCCTCCCGTTCCATGACCCGATCCCGACCCGATCTGGACCTTGGTGCGATGCCGCCCGCACGACGGCGACTATACGCACTTCTCGTCCTTCTGGTTCCGGTTGTCCTTCTGGCGGCCGGCGAACTGGCCGCCCGGATCTTCTACCACCCCTCATCGATCGATCTGTTCCAGCAACAGACCGTGAACGGGGTAGCGTATCGCACCATCAATCCTGGCGTCACCTCTCGCTACTTCCCGACACTCGCCATCCAGCCCGGGACGGCGCCTGACATGTTCCGCGCCGTCAAGGCGCCGGGAACGATCCGGATCTTTGCCCTCGGAGCGTCCAGTACGCTCGGATATCCGTACATGGTGAACGGATCCTTCCCGTCGATGCTTCGCGACCGCCTTCGAGAGCGTATGCCTGGTCGCACGGTCGAGATGGTCAACCTCGGCGTGACAGCGGTGACGTCGCACACGGTGCTTGATTTTGCCGTTCGATCTCTCGACGAAGACCCGGACCTCATCATCGTCTACGCGGGCCACAACGAGTACTACGGCGCGCTGGGCGTCGGGTCGTCTCAGTTCGTAGGCTCCGCCCGTTGGATCGTGAGGACGTATCTGGCGCTGCATGCTTCGCGGCTCTTCCTTCTGCTGAAAGCCGCCATCACCGACATGGCGCGCTCTGTCGGTGAACAACCGGCGAACCGGACCGGCACGCTGATGGAATTGATGGCGCGCGAGACGGCCATTCCGCTCGGATCCTCAACCTACGCGCGAGGCCTGGAGACGTACCGGGCCAATATTGACGCACTCTTGGAGGAGGCCGCGGACAGGAAGGTTCCGGTCATTCTGACAACGGTGGTCAGCAACCTCAAGGACCTGCCTCCGTTACGATCGGTGGTCCCGGATGCCTGGACGTCGGACCAACGCGCGCGGATCGTGGAGGATCTGACGAAGGTGGATTCGGCTCTGGATCGCGGTGATCTTCGCACAGCGGTTGACGTGTTGGCCGCTTGGGCTCCGGCGGAATCTGTCCACGCGGGATTGGCCTATCGGCACGCGGCGGTCAGCGCCCGCCGGGGTGACTGGCCTTCGGCCGATGCCGGCTATCGCCTTGCCCGAGACCTCGACGGGGTTCGCTTCCGTGCCCCCTCGGCCGTCAACGATCTTCTCCGTTCGTACGCGGGACGGACCGGTGTCGTGCTGGCTGATGCGGAATCGTTGATGGTACGTCGCGCGCCGCACGGCGTCATTGGCAAGGAATTTCTTCTGGAACATGTACACCCGAATCTTCAGGGCTATGAGGTCATCGCCGACGCTGTCGAGCCAGCCGTTGTGGCCGTGCTCAGGTCGAAAGGACATGCCGTTGATGCCGCGCCCAGTGCGGGCGTGCATCCATTTGTCACGACGGTCGACTCTCTCGTGGCCGCGTATCGCATCCAGATACTGGTCAACAGTTGGCCGTTCACGACAAAAGGCTTGACGCTGGCCGATATGGTCGCCAACACACCCGAGGAGCAGCTCGCGCTCGGCTTTCTTCGCAACGAGATGACGTGGGAGGCGCTCCACGTGCGGGCGGCTGAGATGTATGAGCGGTCGAACCGCCTCGATGCCGCCGAGGCCGAGTACCGGGCCCTGATCGCAGCGACGCCGTACAATGTATCGCCCTTCCTGCGACTTGGTGTGATTCTCCAACGACAGGGAAGATTGGAGGCCGCCGATGCAACCTTTCTTCACTCCCTGACCGTCGAGCGGACGGCGACGGCGCTGCTCAACTTGGGCGAGATCGCGTACGAGACCGGTCGGCATGCAGACGCCGTCGAACGATTGTCGGAGGCGCTGCGATTGGGGCAGTTGGACGAGGCCCGTGTTCCCGAGATCCGCCTGGCGATCGCCGTCGCCACTTTGCGCGGCGGAAACGCAGACCGGTCCCTGTCGATGGCTGAAGCTCTGGCCGACGCATACCCCGGGTTTGAGCGAGGTCAGGCGTTTTTGAAGTTCGTCCGGGAACAGAGGGCGAGGGGTGGCCGTCGATGAAGCACCTGAGAAAGGGTTGGCGCGCCTTCTACGCGGGGTGGATGCGGTTCGCGCATGTGCTCGGCATTGTCAATACGACCCTGCTCCTGACGGTCGTGTACGTGCTCGTCGTTCTCCCGACGCGCTTGATCTGGTGGGCGCTTCGCAAGGATCCGCTTCTGGTGCGCAGGACCCCGGTCACGACGATGTGGCAATCTCGCGAGCAGGAGCAGCCTGACCTCGATGAACGTCGACATCCGTTCTGACCATGTATATCCTTGGGATATCGGCCTATTATCATGACGCGGCCGCTGTGCTGCTCGTCGACGGCATCCCGGTCGCGGGGGCTCACGAGGAGCGGTTCACGCGAACCAAGCACGATCATGGCTTTCCGCGGCATGCGGTCGCATATTGCCTGAGCGTCGGAGGCATCACGATCGACGAGGTGGACCATGTGGTCTTCTATGAGAAGCCGTTCCTCAAATTCGAGCGGCTTCTGACGACGATCGTGGCCATGGCTCCGACGAACTTCCGGCAGTATCTGGCGGCCATGCCGGTCTGGATGCGCGACAAGCTTTGGCTGCCATCGCTTCTGCGAAAGGAACTGGGGTACGACGGGTCGCTGCTCTTCTCCGGCCACCATCGCTCGCATGCCGCGAGCGCCTTCTTCGCTTCAGGATTTCCGAACGCTTCGATCCTGACCATGGACGGAGTGGGGGAGTGGGAGACGGCCACGAAAGGATGGGGAAGGGGGAGCGAGCTCGTTCTGACAGAAGCGACGCACTTTCCGCATTCGCTGGGACTGCTGTATTCGGCGTTCACGGGTTACCTGGGCTTCCGCGTGAATAGCGGAGAATACAAGGTGATGGGGCTCGCACCCTACGGGACGCCGCGTTTCGCGGACCTCATTCGGCGGGAGCTGGTGGAATGGTACGACGACGGTAGCCTGCGTTTGAACATGCGGCACTTCGCGTTCGCCTCCGGACTGCGGATGTATCATCGATCGTTCGAGCGCCTGTTTGGCGTCCCGACGCGTGAGCCAGAAAGCGCCTTGACGCAGACGCACAAGGACGTCGCGGCATCGATCCAAGAGGTCACGAACCAGATCATGGTGGCCGCAGCGCGCGACGTCGTTCGTTCGACCGGCTTACCGGATCTCTGCATGGCCGGCGGCGTGGCGTTGAATTGTGTCGCGAACGAGAAGATCGTGAACGAAGCGGGGGTCAGACGCCTATTCGTGCAGCCGGCCGCCGGTGACGCAGGGGGGGCGCTCGGAGCCGCGCTCGACGTTTGGCATACGGTCCTGAACCAGCCGAGGGTTTGGTCGCAGGACGGAGTGGCGTGGGGGCCCGAATTTGGCGACGAAGAGATCGGCCGGATCCTTGCGGAAGCGGAGATCCCGGCGAAACGCCTTTCGGAGGAAGGGCTGGTCACGACAACGGTCGATGCACTCACCCGGCAGGAGGTCGTGGGGTGGTTCCAGGGAAGAATGGAGTGGGGACCGCGCGCTCTGGGTTCGCGCTCGATCCTGGCCGATCCTCGGAATCCCGACAATCAGAAACGTGTGAACCTGAAGATAAAATTTCGAGAGAGCTTTCGTCCATTTGCGCCGGCAGTCACCGAAGAGGCCTTCGACGAATGGTTCGACGGAGTCCGTGACCCGTACATGCTCGTCACCTGCCGCGTACGCGCCGATCGCACGCCGTTGCCGTCCGTGACGCATGTCGACGGTTCGGCCCGCACGCAGGCGGTGTCGCGACGCCATGCCGGGCTCTTCCATCGACTCATCGCATCGTTCGGCGATCGAACCGGCGTGCCGGTACTCATCAACACGTCGTTCAATGTCCGCGGCGAGCCGATCGTTTGCTCGCCTCGCGACGCCTTGCGGTGCTTCTATGCGACCAATATTGATTCTCTGGCGTTGGGCAAGTACTTTGTGACGAAGGCTTTGGCGCCGGCGCTCGACCCGGGACGGTTCGGCGCCACCACGATCCAACTGGACTGACGACGGCCACCCACATGTCTCGATTGTTCGTCCTCCGCGAGTTCATCGCCTACTTTCGCCGCCGGAAGACCTGGTGGCTGCTGCCGCTCGCCGTCATTCTTCTGGTTCTCAGCGCCGTTGTCGTTTTTGCCCAAGGATCGGCGTTGGCTCCATTCATCTACACGCTCTTCTAAACGCCGATGCCTATCATGCCTAGCCTGCCGAGCCTTCGAGTCGTCAACACCTTCGCGGTCATCCTGCTCCAGATGATCAGCGTGTCTGCCGTGGCGCATGCCGCCGTGGACAGTGTCGTGGTGCCTTTCAGGGTCTACGGATCGGCGGGCACCACGCACTACGTTCCCGGTCAGTTCAACGGGTGGGTTTCCAACGGCGCGGCGTCGCAGATGACGTACGACGCCAGCCTTGGCGCGTGGAAGCGGCTCTATACGTTCAAGGTGCATGCGCCCGGAGACCCGCAGCGTACGCTCGGAGACTCGGTCTACCAGTACAAGTTCAACGCCGGCGGCGGCTCCGGCGGATGGTTCTCAGACCCGTTGAACCCCGAACGGAATGCGCTCGACAACAACAACTCTGTGCTGCGGCTGACCGACCGGTTCTGGTTTCAGTACTACGCGCATCTGAGTGCCGGACAGATCACGCGGATCACCGTCGGTCTGGTCGCGGGAACGATGGACTCGGTCACGAGGATCGAACTCTCGACGGCGGTGAACCAAACGTCGACGGTCACCCGGACCGAGGTCGTCGGTTCGTTCTCAAGGGTCAATCGAACGCTGGACCACACGCTCGCCGCTTCGATCGGCGAGAATTCCTTCGTTGAGATCAAGGCCTGGTTCGCGACGGGCGACTCGGTCGTGATCGCGCGCGGCGGCTACTCCCTGGTGATCGCCCCGATGCCGGCGGGCCTCCGACATGGCGTCAACCTCCCGACCGGTCCCGGTGATTCCGTCGGATTTCGCTTTAGGTCTCCGATGGGCAGCCTGGTCTTCCTCCGCCTTTCCCCGGTGGGGCAGAGCGCCGCGACGGCATCGCCGATCGTCATGAAGAAGCACATCTCATCCGCCGATTGGTGGATCCACGTTAACCTGCCGCCGGGCACCTACGACTACCTGTTTGAGATCTCGAACGGACCTCAGGTGGCGGACCCGTGGGGCCGGACGCAGACGGGCACTGCCAGCCGTTTCACCGTCGGGCCTGCAGGTCTCTCAGCCGACGACTACGTCTGGGCTTCGAATGCTTTTCAGAGGCCGGCACAGAAGAACCTGGTGATCTATGAATTGAACGTCGCGGAATTTGCCGGGGGCGCCGTCGGTCGCCGAGGCAACCTCCTGGACATGGTCAGCCTCCTCCCGTATCTCGATTCGTTGGGGATCAATGCCATCGAACTGATGCCGGTGATGGACTACGGGAACCTGGGACCCTCAGGCTTCTCGTGGGGCTACGACCTGTCGTCGTACTTCGCGCTCGAACCGTCGTACGGCACGGCGCGCGACCTGAAGACGTTCGTCGACAGCGCACATGCGCGTGGGATGGCCGTCATTATGGACCTCGTGTTCAACCATCTGAACGATCCGTCGCCGCTCTGGCAGATGGCTCCGAACGTAGATATCAATCCCTACTTCAAGAACCCGGGGGGTGCGTACAACGAGGACGGGTTGGTGTTCTTCAAGGACCTGGACCACTGGACGCCGGAAACGCAGGAACATGTGTATGAGTCGATCAAGATGTGGATCGACGAGTTCCGTATCGACGGATTCCGCTACGACTATACGCAGGGCATCGGCTGGAACATCGCTGACACCACGAAGGGCATCTTGGGATGGGCGAATCGGATCCACCGGGAGTACAGCGGGGCTGTGTATCAGATCGCCGAGCATTTGCCCGAGAGTCCTGCGCTCTTGTACTATAGCGGCATCAATGGCGGCTGGCATGACAGCTTCCGAGATCGGGTGTTCGACGAGGCCCGCTTCCGGAATCAGACGCTCTCGGCCATCGAAGACCAGGTGCTCGACCTGGGGGCGTTCCCCAGCAACGATACGCCAGCCCAGCCGTCTCGGTATGCCGAGCGCTCCGAGCCGATCAACTACACCGTGAGCCACGACGAGCAATCGCTCGTGTATGAGATGAATGTGTGGCAGGGTCGGCCGATGTCGGAAGCCTTGGTGCGCGACAGGTTGTATGCCGTGTTCATGTTCACGTCGTTGGGCGTGCCCATGTTGTGGCAGGGCCAGGAGACGGGCGAATCGCGGGGTTGGGGGAACGACGGCGTGAAGCTGTCGTATCGGCCGATGGACTGGGCTCGTCTCTCGACGCCCGAAGGGCGCTCGCATTGGTACCACTACCGCACCTTGGTCCGGCAGCGGACGCTGAACCCCGCCTTGCGTGACGGACAACTGCGAAAACTCTATCGCTACGAAGCGGGTGGCCAGAAAGTGCTCGTGTGGGGAATGGAGCACGTAGCGTCGGGTTCCTCTGTCATGGTGGTTGCGAATCTCAATCCAACCGAAACGACGATCACATCGGTGCCTTGGATCACGCCGGGAACCTGGTTCGATGTCTTCACGCAGGCTCCCTTGGTGGCTTCGGGGACCACGATCGCATCGATCACAGTCCCCGGCTACACGGCGCTCGTCTATGCGAACCGAACGGATGCGGAGTTGAACATCCCGACGTCCGTTAGCGAACCGGCGACCTCCGTGATGCCAGAGCATTTCTCGCTTCTGCCGAATTATCCGAACCCCTTCAACCCCGAGACGCAGATCGAGTATACCGTGGGACAGGCGGGAGCGGTGGAGGTGGCTGTCTACTCTGTTCTCGGACAGCGTGTCGCTACGCTGGCCGAGGGGCACCACGCGGCGGGACGGTATCGCGTCACCTGGCGCGCCGCTGGTCCTGATGCGCAACCAAGCGGCGTCTACTTCGTCCGCATGCAGGCCGGCGGCCTGAGCCGGACGCAGCGCATGGTCTATCTCCGATGACCTCTCGTTGCCGGCTGTTGAAGGCATTACTGGGACCGTGGCCGCTCGTCGTGACGGCCGCGGTCGCCTCGACAGCCATCGCCGTCCCGACCAGCGATCTCCCTTCCAAGGCATCGCCGCCGTCCATGTCCGACACGGCGCACCATCCATCAAACCCCATGAGCGACGAATATCAGCGCACCGGCGGCACGCTGTACTTGAACATTATTTGGCACCAGCACCAGCCGCTCTACCTTGACCCCGCCACCGACCAGTTACAGGGTCCTTGGGTGCGGACGCATGCCACAAAAGACTACTACGACATGACGGCGGCGCTGGAGCGCTATCCGAATATCCACTTCACGGTGAACCTGACGTCGTCGCTGTTGCACCAATTGACGGAATACTACGTTGAGCGACTGAAGCCATATGTCGACCTCAAGAAGAATACCGTGCGTTCTGCCGCCTACCTGTCGGCCATGAGGGGGAAGACCGACCCCTGGATCGACATCGCGCTTACGCCCACGGAGCGACTGTCGAAAAAGGAGGTCGGATTCCTGTTCACGAATGTGTGGAATGCCTTCGGAGTCAGCGACGTGATCCTGGAACGATTCCCGGCGTATCATGCGCTGCGAGAGAAGTTCCGCAAGGTCGGTGTCGATGGGATGACCGTCCAGGACCGGCGAGAGGTGAAGTTCTGGTTCTACGCCGCGAACCTTGACCCGGATTTTCTTGACGGAAAGGTCCGACTGGCGACTCGCCGGGTCGTCGACGTGACGGACATCTTTCGCCGAGACACGGAAGGGCGGTACCATGCCCGCCGGCCGATCGTTGAAGAAGACTGCCTCCGAATGGTCGCGGAGACGTACAAGATCTGCGCTGCCATCGTCCCACTCCATCGCAAGCTGATGTATCACCCTTCGAACCACCGCGGCCAGCTCGAAGTGCTGACGACGCCGTACTACCATCCGATCCTGCCGCTGATCTACGATTCGGACCTCGCCCGTATCTGCCAGCCCAATGACCGGATGCCCGAACGCTACCATTTTCCGAAAGATGCTGATGCGCAGGTGGCGAAGGCGGTTGAAGCATTCAAGGAGACCTTCGGCATAGCGCCGTTCGGTATGTGGCCAGGTGAGGGTTCCGTGGCCCAAGACGTTCTGAGCGTCTTTGCGAGGCGCGGGATCTCGTGGATCGCAACGGATGAGAAGATCCTCTACCGGTCCAAACCGGGGAATCAGCCCGTCTACTACCCGTATGCGGCCGAGACGGAGGCGGGTCGTCCGCCAATGGTTATGGTTTTCAGGGAGACCGAGCTGTCAGACAAGATCGGGTTCGTCTACAAGGAGTGGCGTGGCGAGGACGCTGCGGATGACTTCGTTAAGTCGGTCCTGAAGTATGTCCCGCCAGACGGGGAGGCTGACCGGCTCTTGACGGTGATTCTCGACGGAGAGAATGCCTGGGAATGGTATCGATATGACAATGACGGTAAAGACTTCCAGAATGCGCTTTATCGAAAGCTGTCTAAGTTGTTTGAAACCAAGCAAGTTATCACGACAACGGTCACTGAATACATCAAGGGCAACCCTTTGAGGGGAATCCCCGCGCATCCTGTCGAGGAATTGCCAAAGTTGGAATGGCTCTGGCCGGGGTCGTGGATCAACGCCAACTACGATACGTGGATCGGTGAGGATGAGGAAAACCGAGCATGGGATTACCTGCTGACGGCCCGCAAAGACTTGGAAGCATCCGGTGTCGCCCAGCCGGATCCATCGGCGGCTCCGCCTCGCAAGAACAGTAAGGCGTGGTACGCTTATCGCGCTTGGGAATCGATGTATGCGGCCGAGGGTTCCGATTGGTTCTGGTGGTACGGGACCGACCAGAATGCCCCAGCGGGTGACAGACCCTTCGATATGGGATTTGTGACCCATCTGCAGAACATCTATACGTTTGCGGCCAAAGCCAGCGGAAAGATGCCGAAGCGCGAGTTTCGGCCGATCATTGCTGCGACGTCGAATTCTGAGGCACAGCCCGGTCAGGGAACGATGGCACAGAGCACGAAGGACCTTGTGAAGGTCGTGTTCCGTTGCAACGTCGGCTCGATGTATGCCCGCACCTTCATCGCCGTTGCGGGCAATCATCCCTCGCTGGGCGATTGGAAGCCGAACACGATCCTGCTTCGGGATGACGGAACGCAGGGAGACGAGAAAGCGGATGACGGCGTATGGACCCGAGAGGTCTATCTGCCCAGAGGGTTCCGGCTCGAGTACAAATACACGAACAGCGGACCGGTCGGTGCGTGGACCCCGGGAGAAGAATTCGCATCGAACAACCGTGTCGTCCAGGTCGAGCCGAGCGAAGGCGGGGTGCTTGTGCTGAACGATACCTTCGGCGTGAGATAGGAAGTTGCACACCGTCAAGACGCAGAGGCATGGAGAACGGATGCATCCAAACGTAGCACCGCGGGTACTCTGCGGTGAATCTTCTCTCATGATCCGAGGTTGAAGCCATGCGTGACTTTCAGCAGAAATTGTCGAACTCCTTCTATATCCTGATGAGTCTGCCCTCGACGGCGATGGGATTCGCGCTGTCGATCCAGATCTCGGCGCTGAGCTGGCTCCTCACGACGCGTTACGGCCTCGACATCCACGAGGTTGGATTCGTCTGGGCGGCGGGCCCGCTGGCCGGTATCTTTGGCCAGGTGATCATCGGCGTCATCAGTGATAAGGTGTGGTTCTGGGGCGGCCGTCGTCGTCCGTTCGTCTTGATCGGAGGCACCCTCGCAGCCGCCATGCTGATGGCCCTCCCGAACATCGACGTCATCAACGAGTCACTCGGGATCGGTAGTCTTATCGCCGTGGCGATCGGAGTGGCTCTGACCCTCGACTTGGCGATCAACGTCAGCTTCAACCCGACACGATCCATCATCGCCGATGTGACCCCCGAAGGCGCCGCCCGGACGAAGGGCTACACGTGGATGCAGACCATCTCGGGCATGTTCGGGGTGTTGGCGTACGTCATCGGCGCCACGGCGGGCAACGACATCCTGATCTGGGTAGGCGTGGTGGTGGTCTTCGTGTTCTCCGTCGTTCCGATGTTCTTCATCACGGAGCGTCGCACGCTTGACGCGGCCGACTCGTCGGACGATACGCCGAGGCGTCGAAAGACCGAGTGGGGGCAGTTGATGCGAATCTATCTCGCGCACGGCGCGTCGTGGGTCGGCATCCAGACGATGTTCGTCTACATCATCGCCTTCATCCAGCAGAAGTTCTTCGCCCCCGGCACCGAGCAGGCGCTCATCGATTCCGGCTCCGGCCAGGTGATCGCGATCGCCTTCGCCGTGCTCAACACGGTTGGTTTCGTCCTTCCGGCGTTTGTGCTGGAGCCCATCGTCGAGCGCATCGGGCGCGTGCGCACGCATCTTCTGTGCGTGGCGACCATGGCCGCCGCGTATTTCGGCATCGCCATGTTCGCCGCGACCCCCATGTCACTGTACGTGCTGATGGCATTCGCCGGCATCGGTTGGGCGGCTGTCGTCAGTCTGCCGTTCGCGATCATGACGGAGAAGATCGACCAGGGAAGGACCGGCTTCTTCATGGGCATTTTCAATCTGTCGGTCGTCGTGCCTCAGCTCCTGGTCAGCATGCTCGTCGGGACCGTGATCCTTCATGCCGAAGACAAGAACGTGATCTTCCTCATAAGTGGAGTCTCGCTGGCCCTTTCTGCGATCCTGTGGACCACCGTGAGCGAACAGCGAGGAGCCGGTGGGGCTCGTGTGAGCGCGGCTCCCGCAGGTTCCGGACATTGAGCCCTGTTCCCTGGGCCAGACGATCCTCATAATTCACCTTAGGACCTCCCGTGATGCGTCATCGCTTGCCGTTCGCTCTTGTCGTCTGCTGGAGCCTGTCAGCGGTCGCCCAGCCGATCCGCGACCTCATCCAGCCGGTGCATCTGGTCCCTGCCCGCACCGACACGCTCCTGCTTTCTGATCTCTACTACGCCGAAGACTACGACATCACCTTCGTGCCGCAAGGTGTCGTTGCCGTTCGTCATGATCGACAGGCTGGCAGTGTCGCGATCACGCCGTCGCGCGCCTTTGTGGGCGTGAGTGTCGTTGAGTTCAACTGGCGGAACGGCCGCTACGCGGTCCCCGTGATCGTGCAGAAGCCCACACGGGAGGTGGCGCACCGGTTCACGTTTCGCGCAAGGCCGGGCGCAAGCGTTTCGGTCATGGGGAGTTTCAACGGCTGGAACCGAGCCTCTCATCCGCTGAACGATGAGCGCGGAACCGGGGTCTATGCGCTGGACGTGAAGCTGCGTCCGGGCATCTACCTCTACAAGCTCGTCGTCGACGGACAGGAGGGACCGGACCCCTCGAACCCCGAGAAGAGTCCCACTGGATTCGACGATTTCAATTCGGTTCTTCGGGTGGTCGACCCTGACCCTGGCGAGTTCCATCTCCACCTCGACGGCCGCCGGGCAACGGCCGGAGGATGGGATTTCCGCTTCAGGGCGGAATCCCCGACAGGGGCTGAGGTCCGGCCGGATCAGGTCGTCGCGCTCGTGAATAACCGCCGTGTCCCGGCCTCTGGCGTTCGGACGAATGGCGCGTTGGTCACCGTCCGGTTGACCTCCTCGGACCTGGCGGGGACCACGACGGTACGTGTTCTCGCCGCCCGCAAGGGATCGGTGGCCAACCTGCAACAGATCGTCCTCAGGGATGGCGAGCCTGCGGGCGAAGAACCGCAGGCAGCGGCCTGGGAAGACGGGATCATCTACTCCATTATGATCGACCGGTTCCGGAACGGTGACCCGAAGATCGATGCACCGATCGTGCACGATTCGATCTCCCGCCAGGCCAACTACCATGGGGGAGACTTCCGGGGCATCATTCAGACGCTTGACGAAGGGTACTTCGATTCACTGGGGATCAACATTCTCTGGATCTCTCCCGTCTACGACAATCCGAACGTCGCCTTCCGCGAGTATCCGGCCCCGAATCGCTGGTACAGCGGCTACCATGGGTACTGGCCGATCAGCGATACGGCGGTCGAGGAGAAGTTCGGCACCATGGCGGACCTTCGCGAGCTGGTCCGGAAAGCCCACGCCCGCGGCATCCGCGTCCTGCTCGATTTTGTCGCGCATCATGTTCACATCGACCATCCCTGGTATCGCAATCATCCGGAGTGGTTCGGCACGCTCGACCTTCCCGACGGCCGCAAAAACCTTCGGTTGTGGGACGAGTTCCGGTTGACGACCTGGTTCGAGCCATACATGCCTTCATTCGACTACACGAAGTCGCACGTGCCGATCGATGTCATGGCCGAGAACGCGGTATGGTGGCTCGAGCAGACCGGGGCGGACGGCTTCCGGCATGATGCGGTGAAGCACGTGCCCAATGAATTCTGGCGCTCGCTGACCCGGACCTTGAAGCAACGTGTCGAAGTTCCGAAGAATACGACCGTTTACCAGATCGGCGAGACGTTCGGCGACTACGACCTGATCGCGTCGTACGTCCGGAACGGCCAGCTGAGCTCGCAGTTCAATTTCAACCTCTCGTACTTCGCCATTCCCGTTTTCCTCGAGCCTGACCAATCGTTCGAGTCGCTCGACTTCCACATGCGCAAGACGTTCGACGCGTTCGGCCGGTACCACCTGATGGGCAACATCATGGACAGCCACGACAAGGTGCGCTTCATGACGTATGCCGACGGCGACGTTCAGCATCAAGGAGTCGACACCCGCGAAATGGCATGGACGAACCCGCCGACCGTCGACCATCCGTCAAGCTATCGAAAGGCGGAGCTGTATCTCGCCTACATGTTCACGATCCCCGGGCTTCCCGTCGTCTACTACGGTTCGGAGTTCGGCATGACGGGCGCGGACGATCCCGACAATCGGCGGCCGATGCGGTTCGGGGAGGACCTGACCGACCTCGAGCGCGACATGCTGGCCCGTTCCTGGGTCGTCAGCCGTCTCCGCCACCGTCATTCGGCGCTCCGCCACGGTGATTTTCTGACGCTGCTGGCCGACCGGTCGATCTACGCCTACATGCGCTCGGACCTTCGTGAGCGACTGCTGATCGTTCTCAACAAGAGCGGAGAAGACCGTGAGCCCGAGATCGTTCTCCCGCGAGCGATCAAGGCACGACGCGTGATCGACGTCGAGAGCGGCGACGCATGGACGGTGTCCGGACGGAAGGTGAACATTCCCGTCGACGGCATCGGGTGGCGGGTCCTGCGCGTCGAATAGGGGAGATCCCCCTCGCGCCTAGCACGAAACGATCCACATTTCTCGTGATGACATGGAACGACCACGGCTGAGCTTCTGGCAGATCTGGAACATGAGCTTCGGGTTCTTCGGCATTCAGTTCGGCTGGGGACTCCAAATGGCGAACATGAGCGCCATCTATCAGTACCTGGGAGCCAAGGAACAGGAGATCGCCTTCCTGTGGTTGGCGGCACCCCTGACGGGTCTGATCGTTCAGCCGATCATCGGATACTACAGCGACCGGACATGGACGCGTTTGGGACGCCGCCGCCCGTTCTTCCTGGTCGGCGCCCTCTTCGCGTCGGCGGCCCTTATCGCGATGCCGAACTCGAGCACGGTCTGGATGGCGGCGGGGCTGCTGTGGATCCTCGATGCCAGCATCAACGTTACGATGGAGCCCTTCCGGGCTTTCGTGGGTGACATGCTTCCGCCCGACCAGCGTTCGAGGGGCTTCGCCATGCAGAGCCTTCTTATCGGGCTCGGGGCGGTGCTCTCGTCGGCGCTTCCGTTCGTGTTGTCGAATGTGTTCGGTGTCAGTGCGACCGATGGGTCGGCGATACCGCCTACCGTACGCATCGCGTTCTACGCAGGGTCGGCCCTATTCCTGACGGCAGTGCTCTACACCATCCTGACGACGCGGGAGTACCCTCCCGAAGATCCGGAAGCATTCCGCCAGTCGATCGCAGCGTCGGCCGGGGTCGGAAGGGCGTTCCGCGAGATCGTCGCCGGCATCGGTTCGATGCCGACCACCATGCGTCAGCTGGCGCTCGTGCAGTTCTTCACGTGGTTCGCCTTGTTCTGCATGTGGATCTACTTCGTCCCTGCCGTCGCGACGCACATCTTCAACGGCGCCCCCGGCAGTCCGGAATACCAGGAAGGCGTCGAATGGGGCGGACTGTGTTTCTCCGTGTACAACGGCACTGCCTTCGCTTTCTCCTTCGTCCTGCTGGGTTTGGTCAAGCGCTTCAGCGCGCGCGCCATCCACCGCGTCGCCCTCATCCTGGGTGGGACGGGCCTGCTTCTTGCGACCTTCGTCACCGGTCCCTATCCGCTGCTCGCTTCGATGGTGCTGATCGGAGTGGCGTGGGCAAGCATCCTTGCCATGCCCTATGCGATGCTTTCGAACGTGATCCCGCCGGCCAAGATGGGATTCTACATGGGAGTGTTCAATTTCTTCATCGTCATCCCCCAGATCCTCGCGTCGCTCGGACTGGGATTAATCCTCAAGAACCTCCTGGCCGACGATGCGATGAACGCTGTCGCGCTCGGGGGGGTATCCATGCTTGTCGCCGCGGCCCTTGTGTCGCTCGTCAATGAGACCGGAGCCACCACCACCGCTACGGAGGCCCGCGCATGAAGACTCACGTTTTGGTCTCTTTGACCGCACTGTTCCTCTCGGGATGCGCCGGCAAACCCGCACCGATCTCCACGTTGACGGGTCCATGGACGTTCCGCGTCGACTCGATGAAGGTCGGCGTCGCGGAAGGCTGGATGAACGATCCGAATGATTGGCCCACGGCGGTCCACGTCCCAGGGGCCTGGGACACGCTGCCCGGTCTGGCGTTGTACGATGGGCCAGGCTGGTATCGAACCTCCTTCGTGCCCCCCGATCTCGCTGAGCCGTGGTCGCTTTACTTCGAAGGGGTGGACGACGACGCCACGGTGTGGCTGAACGGCATCGAGCTCGGCGCGCATGTCGGCTATGCCGATCCCTTCGTCTTCGACACCCGCACGGCCGCACGTGACGGTGACAATCTGCTCGTGGTGCGCATCGTCGATCACGCGGGGCCCGGAGGGCTCTACAAACCCGTGCACATCATTCGGACGAAGGACCGCGAGGGCTTCCTTCGGTCACCATTGGCGCAGAAGCAGGCCCGGCGCAGCGAACCATGGGTCACGACCTCTGTGATCTACGAAGTCTACGTTCGATCGTTCTCCCCGGAGGGCACGTTCAAGGGACTCGAAGCGCGCCTCGGCGAGCTGAAGGACCTCGGGGTCACCGTTCTGTGGCTGATGCCCATCCATCCGATCGGGGAGCTCAACAGGAAGGGGACACTTGGGAGTCCCTATGCCATCCGCGACTTCTACGGCGTGAACCCGGAATTCGGGACAGGGGACGACTTCCGTTCGCTCGTCAAAGCCGCCCACGCCCTCGAGATGCGCGTCATCATCGACCTGGTCGCAAACCACACGGCATGGGATAATCAGATGCTGGTCGAGCATCCGGATTGGTATACGCAGAACGACGAAGGAGGGATCGTCGCTCCCAATCCGGATTGGACCGATGTCGCCGACCTCAACTACGACCGTCATGAGTTGCGGAAGTACATGATCGCGATGATGCGTCACTGGGTGCAGGAGTACGACATCGACGGATACCGTTGTGATGTCGCGGAGCTTGTGCCGACCGAGTTTTGGGAAACGGCCCGCCGCGAGCTGGAAAAGGTCAAGCCGGTGATGATGCTCTCGGAAGGCACGTTGCCCGAGCATCACGTGCGCGCCTTCGACCTGACCTACTCGTGGAACGTGTATGATATGCTGGGGCCGATCTTCGCTGGGGAGGTTCCGGCGAACCGCCTTCTCGAGAGCATCGAGCGGGAATCATACCGCTTCCCGAAAGGCTCGCTGCGGATGCGATTCAACACGAACCACGACAAGAACGCCTGGGACCTCCCGGCGACCACGAAGTTCGGACCCGACGGAGCCCTGATGACACAGGCGCTTGCGTTCATGCTGCCGGGTGTACCGCTCATCTTCAACGGCGAGGAGGTCGGCAATACCAAACGCTTGGACCTGTTTGAGAAGGTGGGTATTGACTGGAGCGCTTCGGGTCCGGCACGCGCCTTCATGACGTCGCTTGGCCGGATGCGCCGCGACAATCCGTGGCTGGCGACGGGCGCCCTGCATCCATTGAAGCACGATGGGCCTCGGGGGGTCCTCGCCTTTGGTCGACGTTCGGACGACGGCGAGCAGACGCTCCTCGGAGTGTACAACTTCACATCGGATCCGGTCACCGTCGGTCTGGAACCCGACCCGCTTCTGGAGGGCTCCTTCGTCTCTGTGGTCGGCGGGTCGGGGACGGCAGACCCTGATCAGATCACGTTGCCGGCTCGCAGTGCAGCGATCCTCAAACGTCAACCGTAGGCCACCATGCGAACGACGACGGAATACCTGTGGTTCAACACGAAGCAGAAGCGCGAGTATATCAACATCACATCCGACGCGGAACGCATCGTCGCCAAGAGCGGCGTCCGAGATGGGATGGTGCTCGTTTCGGCGATGCACATCACTGCCGCGATCTACGTGAATGACGCCGAGGACGGACTCATCGCCGACATCGACGAATGGCTGGAGCAACTCGCCCCCTTCCGTCAGGAGTACCGTCATCACCGCACGGGCGAAACGAACGGCGACGCCCATCTCAAGAGCCTGCTCTTGCATCACGAAGTGATCGTGCCGATCACGGACGGCAAGCTGGACCTCGGGCCATGGCAGCAGGTCTACTACGCCGAGTTCGACGGACAACGCAAGAAGCGCGTCATCGTAAAGGTGATGGGGGAATGAGCCGCTGGTGTTCATGAAGGGCCTCTTGCACTCGATCGAATTCGCAGCTTTCGCAGCCCTGCGCCTGAGCGTCGGCAACGTTCCGTTGGAGTGGGCGCAACGAATGGGCGCCGCCGTCGGGCGAATCCTCGGGAAGACCGCCGGATTCAGGTGGACGATCGCGCTCGACAACCTGCGCTCAGCCCTCCCCGAACGTTCAGAGGCTGAGGTCACAGACCTGGCCGGCCGTTCGTTCGCTTCTGTCGGCGTCACGCTCTTCGAACTGCTTCGCATCGATCGTTCCTCTCCGGCTGCCATCCGGCGGATGGTAACGGTCGAGGGCGAGGACATCCTTCAGGAAGGCCTCTTGTCCGGGAAGGGCGTCGTCCTCCTGACGGCGCACTACGGCTCATGGGAGATCGTCCCCCAAGCATTGGCCTGTCACTTCGGGGTCAGAGGCACCGTGCTCGTTCGTGGTCTGGCAAATCAGCATGTGGACCGTGTCATCGACCGCCTGCGCAGAACGTTCGGGGCTGCAACAGTACCTTCCACGATCGCCGTCCGAGAGCTCTTTCGAACCCTGCACCGTGGCGGCTTGGTGATCATGGCTGCCGATCAGAGCGCGCCAGCGGAAAGCCCTGCTGTGCAATTCTTCGGGCGTTGGACCCCGGCCTTCGAAGGTCCTGCCGTCCTCGCGCTACGGACCGGCGCGCGCATCATCTTCGGCGTCGCCCGCCGGGAGTCTGACGGCACATACCGGCTCGTCCTTGAGAGGATCCCGAAGGATGATCTCCCCGTCGACGATCCGGATTCCGTTGAACGTCTCACTGAACGATGCCTGGCAACGACCGAACGAGCCATCCGTCAGGATCCGTCGCAATGGATGTGGATGCATCGACGCTGGAAGCATATCGTCCCCGGGCGCGACCCCCGATGAAGATGAACGTTCTCGTGATCCAGACCGCGTTCCTTGGAGACGTCATCCTGACGACACCCCTGTTCGATGCGTTGGCAAGGGCGGGTGCGACCGTCGATGTGGTGGCGGCGCCGGCGGGGTCGCAAGTCCTTCACGGACATCGGTCGTTGAGCAGTGCGATCGTGTATGACAAGAAGGGAAACGATCGGGGCCTGAGGGCTTTCTTGCGATTGTCGGCGACCGTGCGGTTCCGGTCGTACGACGTGGCGCTGGTCCCGCACCGGTCCGTGCGCAGTGCGCTGCTGGCGCGTCTCGCGATGATCCCAAGGCGCATCGGATTCGACCGAAGCGCTGGAGCGTGGTCGTTCACGGACGTCGTGCGCTATCGACCGCATGCGCATGAGATCGAGAGGAACTTGGACCTGCTCGCACCGCTTGGCATAGGGAGGCCTGAGGGGCAACGGCCATCGCTCTCCCTATCGGGCGCCGATACGACCTACGCAAAGGATCTCCTGACGTCGGCGGGTTTGCTCGACGGCCCTTTCGTAGCCATAGCTCCCGGGTCCGTCTGGAATACGAAGCGTTGGCCCGAAGACCGGTTCGCACGACTCGTCGCAGACCTCAGCCGTCAAGGAGTCCGGTCGGTGCTGATCGGGGGCCGGGACGATGCGGCGCTGTGCGATCGGATCGCTGCGGCGGCGAAGGGTGCGGGGGTCCTGAATGCGGCCGGCGGGTCGAGTGTGCTTGCCTCGGCGGCGCTCATCGAGGCGGCCAGCGTCCTTGTGACGAACGATTCGGCGCCCTTGCACCTTGCATCGGCGGTGGGAACGCCGATCGTGGCCTTGTTCGGGGCGACAAGCCCATCGTTCGGGTTCGGGCCTCGCGGACCGCATGACTTCGTCGTGGAGACTGACGGACTTCCGTGCCGGCCGTGCGCGATCCATGGTGGCGACCGTTGTCCGATCGGCACATTCGACTGCATGCTGCGAATCGAACCTGAACGGGTGAGTGCCATCGTGCTGGATCTCGTGCGGCGTCTTCGTTGAAAATCCAGTGGATTCTTCGTATCATAGACGTCGCGCGCCCGTAGCTCAGCTGGATAGAGCGACAGCCTCCGGAGCTGTAGGTCAGGCGTTCGAATCGCCTCGGGCGCACACCATCCGCACTACGATCGAAGGACACTATGCTGCAGCCGAAGAAGAAGATCTCCAGACGCGAGATCAAGCAAGACCAACTTGTCACCCGTGCCATGCAGGTGGAGGCGTGGGCGCTCGAAAACAAGAAGTACATCACGTACGTGGGCGTCGGGCTCGTGGCGCTCATCGCGATCGCGTTCGTCTGGAGCGATCGGAGCGCCGCGGCCGAGACAGAGGCGATGACGCGTTTGGCCAAGGTCGTTCCGATCTACGACCGGGGAAGCTTCCAACAGGCGATCGACGGCGCTCCCGCTGAAGGGACATTCGGCCTGCGGTCGATCGTCGATGAATACGGAAGCACCTCAGCTGGCATGATGGCCAGGGTCTATCTTGCCAATGCGTATGTTCAACAGGGCAAGTACACGGAGGCTCTCGAGCAGTACGAAGATGTCTCCGTCGGCGATCGGGTGGTCGCATCCGGTGCGCTCGCGGGCGCGGCGAAGTGCCATGAGCACCTCGGTTCGTACAACGATGCCGCTGCCAGCTACGAGCGAGCCGCATCGCTCGACCCCAAGAACCCGCTGGCGCCAGACCGGCTCCTCGCGGCCGCCGCGAACTTCAAGCGCGCCGGCAAACCGGCAGAAGCCGCTTCGGCGATCGCCACGCTGCGGAAGCAATATCCGAACTCCTCGTATGCGCGCGACCTCGACCGATTTGAGGCCGAATTCGCATCCTGAACTGCCTCTGACCGTTGAGGGCCTGGAGCCGGTGTTTACACCGGCCCAGGCCTTTTTTGTTCGCGCAACTTTTCCCCCCGGAAACACGAACACTCTCCGACCCTTCTTGCGCACGCTCGGATGACCCGCCTACGGACGACATTGTTGCTGGGGGCGATGGTGCTCGCCATTGTCATGGTCTTCGTCTACGACACGGTGCGTGCCGTGGTCGACCTGGACCTGATGGGCCTTCTGATCCTTCGCGAACTCCTGATCGTCGCGGTCGTTCTTGCCGGCTATTGGCTTCTTGGCCTTGCGTTGCGCGGCGAACGAAAGAGTATCGCCAAGGAGATCGGACGACTCACGATCGGGTCAGCCGGAGCGATCTTTCTTCTGGGAGCGATGCTCTTCTTCGGTCCCGCGAAGGGGACACGAACAGCCGACCTGCTGCCGCAGGATTCCGTCTTCGGTGTCCTGCGAGGCGTGACGCTCGGCGTCATCCTCGGTGGAGCCGCGCTGTGGACGATCCAGTCATTGCGTCAGATCGTGCTGTTCAAGCGACGCAAGGAATCGCAGCGCAACGTCATCATCTATCTTTCTCTCCTCGGTACAACGGCAGCCGCTTCTTCTCCCGTGCTGCCGCTGGAAGGGAGCTTCGTCCTTCCGCTGTTCGTGCCGCTGACCATCCTTGCGGCTATTGTCCTCTCGTTTCGTCAGAACTGGATCGTCTATCTGTCACGCCGGGAGAAGTTGTATACGCTTCTGTATGCCTTCCTATCGTTCCTTTTCGGGTTGCTGACCGTCGTCCTGATCGCGCAGGACCATCCCGTCATCATCGAATTCCAACAGTTCAGCCGCTCGATCTACATCCTTGTGCAGCAGACGGCCGTCTTGTCGACGATCTATTTCGGCATGGCCTTCATCTCGACGCTGTTTCACATGCCGACGGCCGAGGTCTTCGAGCGGAAACAATCGGAATTGAGCTCGTTGCATAATCTCACCCGTCTCACAAGCCAGCTGCTCGACTTCGACACGCTCGTTCAGACCGTGACCCAAATGGCCCAGGAGGTGTGCGGCGCCAAGGCGGTCTGGCTCGAACTGCTCGCCAAGGCTCCCGACGGTTCCTGGTCGACGCAGGTCGTCGCGCACCGCGACATCTCGCTGGCCGAAGTGGACGAGGTCCGGGTCGCGCTCGGATCCAGCTATCGTGACCTCGTCGTCGAGGCACGTAGCGTCGTACTCGTCGACGATACCTGGAACGACCGGCGCACCAAGGGACTGCGTGACATCGGCCGCCTTCGAGGGTCGCTGATCAGCGTTCCCCTGACAGCACGGAAGGAACTCATTGGGATCCTCCACGCCGCCCGGGAAATGACGCAAGGCTTCGATCAGGATGATATCGACGTCCTGTCGTCGTTTGGCGATCACGTGACGATCGCCATCGAGAATGCTCGGCTGATCTCCCGCTCGATCGAGCGGGAGCGCCTGCAGCAAGAGCTTCTCGTGGCTCGTCGAATGCAACGCCAGCTCTTGCCGTCGAGTGTGCCGCAGCTCGAGCGGGCCTCCTTCTCGGCGTCGTCGGAGTCCTCAACGGAGGTCGGCGGTGACTACTATGACCTGGTCGAACTCGGCCGCGATCGATGGGGCATCGCCGTGGGCGACGTGTCGGGGAAGGGCGTCTCGGCCGCGTTCTACATGGCAGAAGTGAAGGGCATTGTGCTGTCGTTGAGCAGGGTCTGCTCATCCCCAAAAGAACTTCTCGTTCGAGCGAATGAAGCCCTTCACGGGAGTCTGGAACGGAAGGCCTTTGTCAGCCTTGTGTATGCCGTCCTGAATGAACGGACGGGCGACCTCATCCTCGCGAGGGCTGGTCATTGCCCCGTCATACACGGCCGTGGTTCTTCCGGCCGTCTGATCCGGCCGAACGGCCTCGGCCTCGGAATGGCGGCGACCGATGTCTTCGAAGGGGCGACCGAAGAACAGGTCATTCGGCTCGAACCCGGCGACCGCTGCCTCTTCTACACTGACGGGATCACGGAGGCCAGGGATCGGAATGGGGAGGAATTCGGCTACGACCGGCTGATGGAGATCGTCGGACGGTCTGAGGACCTCTCGGCAGATGACCTAAAAAGTCGTATTTTAGCGGCGGTCCGAACCTTTGCCGACGGGGCCGCGTATACGGACGACATGACCCTCGTCGTCCTGCAGTGGCGCGCACCGTCCGCAGGTCCATCGGCATCGGTGCCGCGACCATAGGAGAATGGTATGAGTGATTTCAAGGTCAACCACCGGGAAGGCGCTGGCATCCATGTCATTGAATTGAAGGGCTACCTGGATGCGCACACGGCGACCGATCTGGAGAGCGCATTCCAGCGTCTCATCAATGACCAGAAGTTCCGGATCGTCGTCAACTGCCGCGACCTGACCTACATCAGCAGCGCCGGCCTCGGCGTGTTCATGGCGTACATCGAGGACGTCCGAAAGAACCAGGGCGACATCAAGCTCACGAACATGAGCTCCAAGGTGTACAACGTGTTCGACCTGCTTGGATTCCCGATCCTGTACGAGATCTACAAGGACGAGCAGGAAGCGATACGAAAGTTCGGCGAAAGCTCAACAGGCCGCTGACACCGCGCCATGTCGCGATTCCCCCGTTCCATAACGACCACGGTCCGGAGCTCGACCGACCACTTGCGCGAGGTGCGCCATTTCGTCGAGGCTGCCGCGCGGCAATTCGGATTCGTCGACGAGGACGTCTCGAACATCGTCCTGGCCGTCGATGAGGCGTGCACGAACATCATCAAACATGCCTATGGCGGATCCTCGACAGGTGAGATCCGCGTGACCGTCATTCGTGAGGGGACATCGTTCGAAGTGCAGATCCACGACCAGGGGCGGCCCTTCGATCCAGAATCGATCCACCCGCCCAACCTCAAACAACACCTCTCAGAGTACCGTCGTGGCGGGCTCGGAGTGTATCTCATGCGTCGGCTGATGGACCAGGTGGAGTTTTCCATCCATCCCGGTCGTCCCAACGAAGTTCGCCTCGTGAAATACCTGGGCTCGCCTTCGGCCCATACCGGCACCTGAGCGGCCGCATCCCCGTGTCCTCCCGTCGCGTCACGTTGGAGCTGCAACCCCTCTTCGAATTCAGCAAGGTCGTCAACTCGTCGCTCGACCTCGAGTTCATCCTCGCCACCGTCCTCAGGACGATCATGGGGAAGATGCTCGTCGGGAAAGGGATGGTCTTGAGTCGCGGAGACGGTACGCAGTTCCGTGTCCGTTTTGTGCGCGGTATCTCCGATGGTCTCGTCGGCACCACCCTTCGACTGGCGCGTCCGCCTCGGACGTTCGTCCACCTTCGGCGTCGGAAGGACGATTGGGCCACGCTCCTCGTTTCCTCCGAGCTGGACCTGCTCATCCCTATCCTCTCCCGGAACGCGATCGTCGGCTATCTTGGGCTCGGCCGCCGCTTGAACGGCGCCCGATACTCCGCGAATGATCGCGCTCTGCTTCGATCGCTGGTCGACCTCTCCGGTTCGGCCATTGAGAAGGCGCTGATCCTCGGCCAGGTGCACGATGCGAACCGGAACCTGGACCGGAAGGTGCAGGAATTGAACACGCTGTTCGACCTGAGCAGGGAGCTGAACTCCGGTCTTGACCTCGACAAGGTGCTGCGTCTCCTGTCGTTCTCGCTGATGGGCCAGGTCGGCGTGCGCCAGTACGCCGTTGCGCTCGAACGTGACGGAAAACTCGAGATCGCCGCCAGCCGCATGGAGGATCCCGAGGCCCTCCGGGCGGTGTTCCCCGATCTGTGCACCCTGAAACGGGCATCGACCACACAGGAGCTGCTGAAACATCGCGATTGCCGGAGGCCCGCCGGTGAGCTCATACGGCTCGGTTTTGAGGCCGTCGTACCGATGCATGTGCAACAGAAGACAAAGGGCTTGATCATCATCGGACCGCGGATCCGCACCGTGCCGTATGGACAAGCCGACCTTGAGTACCTCTATGCGTTGGGGAACATGGCGATCGTCTCTATCGAGAATGCCCGTCTCTTCCGCGACGCGATCGAGATGCAAAAACTCGAGGATGAGCTCATGATCGCTCAGGAGATCCAGCGCGACCTTCTCCCCGAGCGATTGCCTGAGATCCCCGGCTTCGATATCGCCGCCTCCAACATCCCTTCAAAACAGGTGGGTGGCGACTACTATGACGTGCTAGCGCGGAAAGGGAACGAGTTCGTCATCGCGATCGGCGATGTCTCTGGGAAAGGCGTCCCCGCCGCACTTTTGATGGCGAATGCGCAAGCTGCGTTGCGCGCCCTTTCGCCGTCGGCCGACTCGCTCAGCGAGATCACCGGACGCATGAACGACCTGGCGGCGGCGAACACGAGGGGTGGAAACAAGTTCATCACCTTCTTCTGGGGTGTTCTGGACGCCTCGAGCCGAACACTGCAGTATGTCAATGCCGGCCATAACCCTCCGATCGTCCTGCGAACCTCCGGCGCCGTCGAGTATCTCGACAAGGGAGGATTGATCCTGGGGGTCCTGCCCACGCGGACCCCCTATGAACAAGGGACGGTCCGTTTGGAGCGCGGCGACATTCTCGTGCTCTATACCGACGGCGTGAGTGAAGCGATGAATGCCGGCGGAGAGGATTTTTCCGAGGAGCGTATGCTGGAGGTCCTCCGTCACCTGCGCACGGAGAGTGCGTCGGGCCTCCTGAACGGTCTCTTGTCCGCGGTGGATCAGCACGCAGCGTCGACGCCTCAGTCAGACGATATCACTGTCCTCATTCTCCGCGCCACCTAGGCGCACGCGTTGCTATTCCTGCCATTGCACCGTAACTTCACCTGATTGCAGGCCTGCGAATTTCGAAGGGACCCCCTTCCAGGCACTGCTCGTCTTTGCGCCAACCCTCCGATCCGCCAGCATGCGCTACGATTTTCGCTCTATCGAACCGAAATGGCAGGCCTATTGGGAAAGTCATGGGACCTTCCGTACGTCCGATGACGCACCGGGTCCCCGTACGTATATCCTCGACATGTTTCCGTACCCCTCCGGCGCAGGACTCCACGTCGGACATCCCGAGGGCTACACGGCCACTGATATTGTCTGCCGCTATCTGAGGATGAAAGGTCATCATGTCCTTCATCCGATGGGGTGGGATGCCTTCGGCCTTCCGGCTGAACGATATGCGATGCAAACAAACATCCATCCCCGCGTCACGACGGAAGAGAACATCAACACGTTCCGGCGCCAGATCAAGATGCTCGGCCTGAGCTACGACTGGAGCCGCGAAGTCAACACGACGGATCCCTCGTACTACCGATGGACGCAGTGGATCTTCCTGCAGCTGTACGGGTCTTGGTTCGATCCTCTCGCCAAGAAGGCCCGCCCGATCGCCGACCTCGAAAGAGAACTGGAGCAGGCTGGAAGCACGCGTCTGACCGGAAGCCGACGCCTGACCCCTTCCGAATGGAAGGCCATGGGTCGCCAGGAACGTCAGCAGTACCTCGCCGGCTTTCGCCTTGCGTATGTCGCCGAAGTGCCCGTGAACTGGTGCGAAGCGCTGGGGACCGTCCTGGCGAATGAAGAGGTCGCCGAGTGGACGGAAAAGGGCTACACGGTCGAGCGCAAGCCGATGCGCCAGTGGATGATGCGCATCACAGCATACGCCGAGCGGTTGCTTGAGGACGGAGCGAGGCTCGACTGGCCATCGTCGACGATGGAACAGCAGAAGAATTGGATCGGGCGGTCGGAGGGGGCCGAGATACGGTTCTCCGTCGAAGGGCGACCCGACCTTGCGGTCACGGTGTTCACGACCCGGCCGGACACGCTCTTCGGCGCCACATACATGGTGCTGGCGCCGGAACATCCCTTGATCCCCGCTCTGATCTCCGATCCACAACGTGACGCCGTCGAACAGTATCGGAAGCAAGCGGCTCTCAAGTCGGACATCGAACGGGGGGCCGAGAAGGAGAAGACAGGCGTGCCGCTCGGCTCGTCGGTCATCAATCCGGCAACGGGAAACCCGATCCCGATCTGGATCGCCGACTATGTGCTCGCGAGCTATGGCACCGGGGCGATCATGGCCGTCCCCGCCCACGACGAGCGCGACCATGCCTTTGCGACCGCCTTTCACCTGCCCATCGTCGAGGTGGTGCAGGGCGGGGGCGGGGCCGACGTGTGTTTCACCGGGGAAGGCGTGGCCATCGCTTCGACCGGTCCGGAGCTCTCCCTCGACGGTCTAGAGACCCCTCAAGCGATCACGGCCGTTACGACCTGGCTGGAAAAGACAGGGCGTGGAAGGGGAACGGTGCAATGTAAGTTGCGCGATTGGTTGTTCTCACGGCAGCGCTATTGGGGCGAACCGATCCCGATCGTCCATCTCGCCGACGGGACGATGGAGGCGTGGGAGGCGCTTCCGCTCACCCTTCCGGAGCTTGCGACGTTTCAGCCGAGCGGCACGACGGAGTCGCCGCTGGCCCTCGCGACCGACTGGGTGAACATCCTTGAGCCGAAAACGGGTCAGAAAGGCGTGCGCGAAACGAACACGATGCCGCAGTGGGCGGGTTCGTGCTGGTACTATCTACGCTATATCGACCCTCATAACGACGCGGCATTCTGCGATCCCGCCAAAGAGCGGCAATGGATGCCCGTGACGCTCTACGTCGGAGGCTCGGAACACGCGGTCCTGCACCTGATGTACGCGCGCTTCTGGCACAAAGTGCTTTATGACCTTGGCCACGTGAGCACTCCCGAGCCATTCCCGCGGTTGCGGCATCAAGGCATCATTCTCGGTGAGGATTCACGGAAGATGTCGAAGTCGCGCGGGAACGTCGTGAATCCCGATGACGTCGTACGGGAGTACGGGGCCGATGCGCTCCGCATGTTCGAAATGTTCATGGGCCCCTTGGAAGAGATGAAGCCATGGAGCACCAAGGGAGTCGACGGCGTCTTCCGGTTTCTGAACCGCGTGTGGCGTTTGTTCGTGGATGAGGACGGATCCACCGTCCGCTTTTCGGACGAACCGACGCGCGAGGCGCATTTGGAGAGGACCTTCCACTTCACCCTTAAGAAGGTCGGGGAGGACATCGAAAGTTTGCGCTTCAACACGGCGATCTCACAAATGATGATCTTCGTGAACGAAGCCATGAAGGCGGAGCGTCTCCCCAAGGGTATGATGGAATCGTTCCTCCTCGTCCTCGCGCCGTTCGCTCCGCATCTCGCCGAAGAGCTGTGGGAACGCCTGGGTCATGGGCAGACGCTCGCTCGCGAACCGTGGCCCGTGTACGACCCCGGCAAACTGGCTTCAGGTTCAGTCGAGATCGTACTGCAGGTCAACGGAAAGGTCCGGTCGAAGACCACACTTCCGGTGGAAGCCTCGGAGGCTGACATGGAGAACGCGGCCTTGGGGGATGCGCACGTCCAGCGCTACGTCGCGGGCAAGACGATCGTCAAGAAGATCATCGTACGTCACAAACTCGTGAACATCGTCGTCAGGGAAGGATAAGCGCGTGCTGTCCGTCGCCGTGATCACGTACAACGAAGAACGGAACATTGAACGCTGTCTTGCATCAGTGGTAGCTCTGGCGGACGACATCGTCGTTGTCGATTCAGGATCGACCGACCGCACGGTCGAACTGGCAACAGCGGCTGGGGCCCGAGTGCTCATGCACCGTTTCGAAGGCCATATCCAGCAGAAGAATCATGCGATCGAGCACTGCCGGCACGACTGGGTCTTGTCGCTCGATGCCGATGAGGCGCTCAGCGCGGAGCTCGCTGCGTCCATTCGAGCTGTCCTGACGGCACCGCGCCATGACGGCTACGCCATGAACCGCCTCACGCAGTATTGCGGTAGCTGGATCCGTCACGGGGGCTGGTACCCGGATCGCAAGGTTCGGCTCTTCCGCCGGGGCAGAGGCGCCTGGGCCGGCGTGAATCCACACGACCGCTATGAACTGACCGATCGTCATGCCACCGTCGGCCGTTTGAGCGGCGACCTGTTGCACTACAGCTATGCTTCGATCAGCGATCACCTTCGTCAGATCGATTACTTCACCGGCATTACTGCGTCGGAACTGCATCGTTCCGGCAAGACCGCGCCGTTGTGGCGTATCGTGCTGGCTCCGCCGTTCCGCCTGTTCAGGGACTACATCCTCAAAGGCGGTTGGATGGATGGGTTCCACGGATTCGTGATAGCCATCCTCTCATCGACAGCCGTCTTGATCAAGTACGCGAAACTTCGCCACCTCCGTCGAGAGGGCCAACGCCATGGATGACCAACGCCGACAAGCGCTCTTTGCAAGCCTCGTAATCTCCCTGCATGCGGCGGCGATGCAACATCTGGGGAAGGTGAAGGACCCTGCGACCGATACGGTCCGCCGGGACCTTGAGCAGGCCCAGATGGTGATCGATCTGCTCGACATGCTCACGGAGAACACCAAGAACAACCTCTCAGCGAACGAATCAACGTTCCTGTCCCGTACCGTCCAGGAACTCAAGCTCAACTACGTCGATGAGGTTGTAAAAGATCAGAAAGCGTGAGACCATGACCATCGGGATCGTCGGCAACATCGAGAAAGGGAACCTCCCTGGCGTGCTCCGAGCCCTTCTCAAGACGTTGGCGGAGCGGAAGATCCCTGCGGTGCTTCAGTCGGACCTGGCGAAGATCGTGAGGACGTCCGGCCGACGTCCGGGTTACGCGAACGTGAGCGTCGTCCGTGATGCAGAACTCGTCAGGCGCTCAGATGTGCTCATCTCGCTTGGAGGTGACGGCACAATGCTACGGAGCGCCCGCCTCGTGGCCCCTCGCGAGATCCCGATGTTGGGGGTGAATCTGGGCAAGCTTGGCTTCCTGGCCGAGGTGTCCGTCGACGAGGTCGAGTCTGCGATCGACGACCTGTTGGAGGGGCGCACCCGCACCGAAGCACGGATGATGCTCCTCGCTCACGGGAAGGGCTTGAAGCGTGGATACAGCGCGTTGAATGATATCGTCGTGAATATGCCCGGCATGGCTCGCGTCGTACACGTTGAGACGTTCGTCGACGGAGAATACGTCGCAACGTTCACGGGCGACGGCATCATGGTCTCAACGCCGACCGGTTCCACGGGGTACGCGTTGTCGAACGGGGGCCCCATCATCACGCCCGACCAGTCGGTGATGATGATCAGTCCGATCTGTCCTCACAATCTGACCGCACGCCCCATCGTGGTGCCCGACAACGTCACGGTCGACCTGCGCGTGGCCCACGCACCTGGACGCATCCACGTGACCGCTGACGGACAACCGGCGACCTCCATGCGCGGTCCCATGCGAGTGCAGATCAAGAAAGCGCCGCATCGTACGATCCTTATCCGACGGAGCGGGAGGGACTACTTCGATGTGCTGCGGAACAAGCTTGGGTGGGGAAAGGACCTGCGGACCGAGCCGGCCAGCTGACACCTTAGTTGTTGATCGCCCCCTCGTCGATCCATCGACGGATCCCCGCGATCTGGTTCTCGTTCAACGGCCTCAGACGCAAGGGCATGCGCTCACCCACGCTCCCCGTCAAGCGAAGCACCAGCAAGCTGTTCGGACCGTCTCCCGAAAGCACGAGACGCGGCCGGTGGTCGACAAGCGCCCGATACGACGGGGCCTCGAGATTCAGGTCTGCGGCGGGTGCGCTGCCCCCATGGCATTGCGAGGATGCGCACGACTGTTGAAAAAGGGCGTCCACGTGCTGAGAGAAGCTGACGGCCGAATCGGGGAAGACCACATTGGAGGGCTGAAGCCCGATCAGCTCATCCTCGCACGAGGCGCAGATGATGCCCGAGACGCCGATGGCAAACACGAGCACGAGCGGAAGGTATCGGCGGAGGTTCTGACGTAGCTCCGGGGAGGTTGCCGGCGGTGATTGTTTCATACGAGAGTATACGGAGGAGAGTCCGGCGAATCAATCCGTTGACTTTCGGCGCTATCCTCGCTATCTTGTGCAGGAGCGGGCCGTTAGCTCAGCATGGGAGAGCGCCACAATGGCATTGTGGAGGTCACCGGTTCGATCCCGGTACGGTCCACCAGCGATTCGACCACGAAAGGACAATCCTCGGATTGTCCTTTTTTGATTTCGACGGAGCCATATGATCGTCATCCATCTCAGCTTGGCCGATTCCGAGACCGTCCTCATCAAGTGGGACGACGGACACGAGAGCCGGATCCCGCTACGGACCCTCCGCGACGCATGCCCATGCGCTGGCTGCAAGGGAGAGACGGTCCTCCTGCACTCGTATGCGCCCGTCGACCATCCAACAGCCCCGGGTGCGTATACACTCTCAGGTGCGCATCCGGTCGGCTCATATGCCTTGCAGCTTCGGTGGGGCGACGGCCACGAAACCGGCATCTATACCTGGGACCACCTGCGATCGGTTTGTCCCTGTGCGGATTGCCAACGCCGCTGATTGCACTTCCGCGCAATTTCGGCTACGTTGAGCCCGCATGAGCCCCTCGGCCACCTTTCTTCGGCTGCTCCGCACCTTTCTGCAGTACCGCTGGCGGATCTTCGGCGGCCTCGTGGCCGTTGCCATGATGAGCCTTGCCGAGGCCGCCAACGCCTTCCTGATCGCCCGCCTGTTCGACGTCCTTCAGACCATCAGCACCCAGGTACGGGCCGGTCAAGAGATCTTCGTGCAGATCCCGTTCCAGGCGTTGGATCGGATGATCGCCTCCTTCGAGGTCCGTGGACAGGAGGGGAGTTTCCGAATGATCTTCGCCTTCGCCGCCGCTGTGCTGGGCATCATCCTCGTGAAGGCCGTCTTCGTGTACGTCCGCGAAATGTTGATGAGCAGCGTTCAGCAGAAGCTGCTCCGCCGGATCCGCGTCGAACTGTTCGACACGGTGGTGGCCCTGCCCGTGCGGTATTTCGACGCGCATCGGACGGGCCATATCATGTCGCGCATCACCAACGATGTGAACAACCTCGAGCAGTCGCTGTATCTGATGGTCGAGATCGCCCAGAACATCGTCTATGCGCTGATCTTCGCGTCGGCCTTGTTCTTCGCCAGCTGGGAGCTGACGCTCGTGACCATCGCCATCTTTACACTCTCCGGGTTCATCTCGCGCAGCTTCGGAGAACGGATCCGGCGTTTCAGCCGTGAATTGACCAATACGCTGGCTGAGATCTCGTCCTTCCTGCAAGAAAAGATCTCCGCCGTGCGCGTCGTGAAGTCGTTCACGCGGGAGGAGCACGAGCGCGCTGCGTTCCGCACGAGGGTGGATTCGAACTATCACTTCTCGATGAAGATCGTCCGGACCATCGCCCTCCTCAGCCCGACCAACGAGGTTTTCAATACGGCCGCAGCATCATTGTTGGTCGTGTTCGCCGGCTACTTGTTCATTCAGGGCACGATGACGATCGAGACCATGATCTTCTTCCTGATCCTGATGGTCAACCTTGCCAAACCCGTCAAGGCCCTGGGCGAGAGCATCGCGCGCATCCAGAAGACCCTTGTCTCGGCTGGGTTCATCTTCGAGGTGATCGACCAGGAGCGCGAAGCGGATGGCGCGACCGCCGATGCGTCGGTCGTGAAGCAGGGGGATGTCGAGTTCCGGAACGTGACGTTTGCCTATCAGGAAGGCGTCTTCGCGCTGCAGAACGTCTCCTTCAAGGTCCGGCGCGGTGAGAAGATCGCGCTGGTGGGTCCATCTGGGGCGGGGAAGAGCACGATCATCAACCTCGTTCCCCGGTTCTACGCCGCGACGAGCGGCGCCGTTCTCGTGGACGGCATCGACGTGTCGTCGTTGTCGCTGAAGGCGTTGCGTGGCTCCATCGCCGTCGTGCCGCAGGACACGATCCTGTTCAGCGGGACGGTCCTGGAGAATATCCGGTACGGCCGCCTTGACGCGACCGACCAAGAGGTCGAGGCCGCGGCCGGGGCGGCGAATGTCGATCAGTTCGTGCGCCAACTGGACAAGGGCTATGCGACCGAGGTCGGTGAGCGCGGAGCCCAACTCTCCGGCGGGCAGCGTCAACGCATCGCGATCGCGCGGGCGATCCTCCGGGACCCCCGTATCCTGCTGCTCGACGAGGCAACCTCAGCCCTCGACAGTGAATCCGAGCTAATGGTCCAGGAGGCCCTGGATCGTTTGATGGAAGGCCGCACCTCGTTCATCATCGCGCATCGGCTGTCGACCGTCCGCCATTGCGACCGCATCTTCGTCCTGGACGGCGGACAGATCGTCGAGTCGGGAACGCACGCACAGCTCCTCCGGCGATCGAAGGGTGTCTACCGGCGCCTGCATGCGCTGCAATTCTCGGAGGGTTCGGCGTGAGGCCCGGGCCGAACGACCCGTGGTTGAAGCGCTCAGAACTGTGGGTCCGCCGTCGTGTCGTCCGTATCTTCGGCGCGCTGGTGCATCGCCGGTCGGCGCCGCCACCGCCCCACGAACTGTCGGCGGCACGCGTCCTCCTCATCCGGCAGGACCGCATCGGTGATGTTCTCGTTTCCACACCGCTTATCACTGCGCTTCGCCGGGCTCATCCGGCGATGGTGATCGACATCTTGTTGAGCACGAACAACGTCGCAGCCCTGCCCGGCTTGCCCGGGATCGGCCGGGCATGGATATACGAGCGCACGTTCCTTTCGATGGTCCGGGTGCTGCGTGAGATCCGTCGGCAATGTTACGATGTGGCTGTCGACCTCATGGACAATCCGAGCGCGACGTCGACAGCATTCTGCGTCCTCTCCGGGGCCCGCTGGACCGTCGGACTTGAGAAGGAGAACGATTACAGCTACGATGTGCGCGTTCCACTGCGCTCTCGTCGGGACCACCACATCATCGAGCGCTTGTCCCCCTTGGCTGAGGTGTTCGGCGTGCCGTCTTCCGCCGCCGAAATGCCCGTTCAGTACGAACCACGGGGCACCTCACGAGCGTTCGCCGCGTCGGTCTACCGAGAGCTCGGTATCACCGACAGATGCAAGATCGCGCTGAACATCTCGGCTGGAAGCGAACGCCGATTCTGGGGGACCGAACGCTACCGGTCGATCATCCGACACCTCGTCGCGGCACATCCCGCAGCCGCCGTCCTGGTTTTGTGCAAACCCGGTGATGAACTCCGCGCGAAGGAGGTCTCACAAGGGATCGATGGCATGTATTCCGTTCCTTCAAGTCCATCCTTCGACGGTTTTGCCGCCCTCGTGGCCCATCTGGATGCGCTCATCACGCCCGATACGTCGGTCGTCCACCTTGCGTCCGCTTTCGGTGTACCGTCGGTCGTCATGTATATCCAGTCCAACCCGGATCTTAGGATCTGGGAACCGTACCGCACACCACATGTGTCGGTCGTGACCGATCGTGACGACCTTGCCACGATCTCGACCGAAGCCGTTCGAGACGCCTGGTCAGAGCTTATCGAGCGTCAGCCGCTCTCCCAACCGCGTTCGCGCTCCTTGGTGGAGCCGTGAACGATCCGATCAAGCGGGTCGAACGCGCCTTCCGGCATGCCATCGTCTATCCGTCGCTGCGCGCGATCTTCAGGAACCGGGCGGTCGACCTTCCGATCGACCTCGGGAGCATCCGTCGATTGCTCCTGCTGCGCACTGACCGGCTCGGCGACATGGTTGTCACATCGTCGATCATCCGGCGCATCCGGGATCGAGCTCCCGGTGTCGACATGGGAATGGTCGTCAGTCACAAGAACGTGGCGGCGGCCGAGCTGGTCGACGGGATCGACCGACTGCATGTCATTGGACGCTCGACGAGTGAGACCCTGCGAGCCCTGCGGGATGCGCGGCGGCACGGGTATGACGTCGTGCTGAACCTCGTCTTCAATCGGACGACGCTGGGCGGAGTGCTGGCGAATGTCATTGCGCCTCACGGCGTCAAAGTGGGGCAAGGAGCGGAGAAGTATCGCTTCTATTTCAACGCGATGGTGACGTTGGAGCGCGCGACCAAACACATGTCCGAGATCCTCGAGTCCTTCGGGGTTCAGACGTTCGGCCCCGAATTCGGGGGAACGGAACTTCCGTACGCCCTTCACGACAACCGTGCCGCTGCTCGGCGGATCGAGGACCGACTTTCGTCGCTGGCGGGACGTCCCGTGCTCGTCAATCTCTCGGCCGGGGAACCGCACCGGGCGCCGCACCCTGCACAGATGATCGAGCTGATCCGCGCCATCCTGGTGAGACTCCCCGACCCCATCCTCGTCAGCTCTGCGCCCGGCGAAGAAGGCATCCGGAAGATGGTCGTCGAATGTGTGGCGGATCCGAGGGTTGCGCCATTCCCAGCGAAGGGGAGGGCCAGTTTTGCGGAGATGGTCGCCCTCGTCCGACGCTGCCGCATGCTCGTCACTCCAGATACGTCGTTGATCCACGTTGCAGACGCTACGTCGACCCCCTTGTTGGGTTTTTTCTCCACGGCGTATTCACTGGCTGAATGGGGTCCCCGCCATACGCTCGCTGAGGTTGTGCTGTCTGAAGGGGACCGGCCACTCTCGGAAATGCCGGTGGCCCGAATGGCCGCCGGCCTGGAGTGCTTGTTGGCCAGGATGGGAGCGTCATGAATACCGCCCCGGCAAACCAACAGGGGGAATCGTGGCGCAAATGGACGGTCGCCTGCCTGACCGCCTCTGCAACCTCGTTGCCGTTCTCGCATGTGCCGGCTCAAATAGCTCTGGCGATGGCCTTCATCGGCTGGATAGGCTGGTCGATCGTTTCTCGCAGAGCGCACTTTGAACGCGATCCCTTCTTGTGGGCGGCCGCAGTCTACTGGGCTTGGAATGGCCTTGCGTCCGCACTCTCAATTCGGCCTGGTCACAGTCTCGGCGCCCTCGTCGACAATGAATGGCCTGCCTTGCTCGGGTTATTGGTGTGGTGGTCCATCCGGTCGACGCAGGAGATCGAACGTCTCGTGAAGTTCTATGTCGGCGCTGCCGGCGTGGCGTTCGCCTACGGGATCGTTCAAACCTTCACCGGCGTGGAATGGATCAAGGGAGCCCCTCTCCATCAGGCTCTCGGGGGATTCTATCGAGCGGTGGGTTTCTCCGGATTCTATCTGACGTTCGCAGGGTTTGCGATGTCGGTCTTCTACTTGGCGGCGGCGTATTCCATGCAGAAGCCGTCGGAACACAGTCGGTGGATCGTGCCACTGCTGGCGCTCGGCGCAATCCTCGGGACTTTTGCCAGGAGCGTCTGGCTCTCGATGGCCCTCCTGGTGCCCCTCACTGCCATCGTTGCCACGACGGGGCGAAAACGATTCTGGGCCCTGGGCGTTGCCGCCATCATTGCGTTGACGGTTCTGACCGTCGAGCCACTTCGGGAACGGGCCGTATCGATCTTCGACCTGACACAACACGAGACTAGGCTGAATCTCTGGAAGACCTCCATTGCCATCGCCCAGGATCACCCCTGGATCGGCATCGGACAGGACAATTTCACCAGCGTTTTCGAGGAGTACCGCGTTCCGGGGTTCTACGACACCTTCGTCCATCCCCACAACGACTACCTCTCAACGCTTGTACATGGCGGAATTCCTGCCCTGATGGCCTTTCTTGCCATGTGGGCACTGGTTCTGTGCAAAGGCTGGAACACTTGGAAGAAAGGGCGGGAGGGGGTGGAAACGTGGTTGGGACTTGGAGGTACGGTTGCTGTGGCGAGCTTCCTGCTATCGTCCCTGTTCCAGAACTACTACGGAACCTTCGTCAACTGTTTCAATTGGTGGCTAGTAACTGGCGTTGTTCTAACGTCTTATAGCCTTGCAACGCAACTCAGTTCGATGCGTACAGCAAGTCCTACCGAATGATATTGTAGTTCTTGTACTCCCCGATGCGGTGCCCAGTGGCATCCTCAATGCTATCGAGAAGCCGATTCTTCATCGAAGAACGGGCCCGTTTTGGGTCGTAGTCGAAGACCCAGTCTCTCTTCCGTATCCGCTCCGCCATAACGAGGGGATGGGTTCCCTGGAAGGGGCGCAGCCTTCCTCCATCCGCATACGAGTAAACTTCCTGATCTCCCACCGTCCGTCTGACCCATTCGTCGGGGTGCCAGAAGCGGTGAAAACTCTTCTGCTTCTCCTGCTGAGCTCGCGGCGGTTTGACCCAGCCGTAGTGGAACACACGCGCATTCGATTTGAGGACGTTCAGCTTCTTTCCGTCTCGTCGAAATCCCTGCGCGTCCCCCCACGACCTGATGCCGATGTTGTTCCTTATGAGCCGGATCTCCCGACGATACCACTTCCTGGAATGCCCCGCCCAGTCATAGCTTCCGTAGAAGTGAACGTAGTCGAACAGGATGCCTTCAATGCTTGACAGAGGGTGGGCTAAGTGCAATGAAGACCGGATAATTGCAGTGTCGTCCTCATGCAGCACCTCGTCCCCCTGAAGGTAAAACGCCCAGTCTCCGTTGACGTGATCCAACGCCAAGTTGGTCTGCTGGGCCAGAATGGCACCTCCTTGGCGCAAGCCGTCATCCCAAACCGTATCGAAGACTCTGATCTTTGGAGAGTTGAGCGAAAGGACGGCTTGACGCGTTTCATCGGCCGAGTCGCCCACGGCAACGATGAGTTCGTCGACGAGAGGCAGGAGGGAGAGGATAGATTCCCGGAACGGATAGTCGAATTTGATCCCGTTCCGAATGAAGGTGAAACCGCTGACGGTCATCCGCCCGATTGGTTCAAGTAGCTTCGGAAATCCGTGACCTTGTAGTGGTTTCCCGAGAAGAACGTCAGGATCTTGACGAAACGCTCCGGAGGGGCGTATCCAGGGACCACCGTGATCGGCTGTAGATCCTCATCGATGAACAGCGTCGACGGATACCCCGTCACGCCAACGGCCTTCGCGAACTCCGCCGATGTCATGGTCTGCCCGTTGAAGGTCACAGGGTCGGACGATTCTGCGTTCAACTTAATGGCGATATAGTTCCCCTTAAGCTCGCTTGAAACCATGGGGTTGGGATAGGTGTCCGCATCCATCTTCTTACACCACGTGCACCAGTCCGTGTAGAGGTCGACAAGGATCTTCTTGTTCTGTTCCTTTGCCAACTTCATGCCCTCGTCGAAAGGCGTCCAGCCAACCTCGGTTGTAGCAATTCCAGCAGCGGGATCATCGCTCAGGAACCAGCCGAACGCGATGAAGACCAATAGACCGGCAATACCCAGGGGAACGGCGAACTTGCTGCGCATCGTCCAACTCTCTCTGTTGTTAGAATGACAATCCAAAGGTCACGACCTGGGCCGTTCCCAGTCCTGACGAGAAGGGTACCAGGGCGTATTCGAAGCCGATTCCACGATAGAGCGCCGTGAGACCGAAAGAGAGATTTCGGGCCGTGTCGCCCGACCTCCACGAGGCACGCAACCCCGCAAGTTGCTGGAACATGATCGTCCCGCCCACGGTCAGGCCCGACTCGTCGTGGTTCAATCCTGTCCGGAACGCCAGAGCGGGTCGAAGTTCGAAATGCCCCATCGTGACTTTGTAGCCGGCGCCGAGCCGGACCGTGGAAGGAAGCTCCACGGCCTCCGTCCTGAAGGCCGACATGGCGCCGAGATTGACAGCCGAAAGGCCCAGAACAAGGTCCTGAACAGGCGTTTCAGCCATCACGCCGGCATCGACCGAGAATCCAGTGCTCTCGTTCAGATAGAGCTTCTCATACAGATACGATGCAGACAAGCCAGCAACGATTCCTTCGATGACCTCATTGGCCCAACCCGCTTGGAAGGCAGCGGTCTGAGCGTCAAAGGTGCCGATTGCAGGGCCGGGTGATTCACGCACTTCGATGCCCGGAATGCGCGTGATCGCAACAGCCGCCGAAAATCGCCCGACCGCAGTAGGAAAGGAAAGCCCCAGACGTTGCCCAGAGATTTCCTGGACCCAGGAAGTGTGAGTGAAGGCGATCGCTGTTGTCGGATCCGACGAGAACATCGAAGCCGGATTGACGCCCGCAGCCTCCAAGCGGCCCGGCTCAACGACCGAAAGGTCGGTCAACGAAGCGGTCAGCGCGTGTTGCGGCAGCTTGAGGACCGAGGCGCCTGTGGAGTTCCCTTGCGCTGACAGAAGGGCCGGCAAGAGCAGAGGTAGGATAGAGTGCTTGATCTTCATTCGCGGATGTGCAGTCCGATCGTCAGAATGTGAGCGCCGCCCGGTGAATACGGTTCGAGCACGAAGGCATAGTGAAATGATGGATTCCACGTGATCCCGGTGTTCTCGACGGCCGCCCCCGCCGACCAGCGGAGCCCATACGCTCCACTGGGGTCGAGGGCATCCACGCCTGTGCGGACTCGGACCATCGGGTGAACGATCGCATCCAGGCCGCCCCGGAACAACCAGCCACCCGCGGAAGACTCAGCTTCGACCGCCAAGGAGAACGGCGCCTCCCTCGGGGCGTAGGCGACGGCGAAAACGGACCGAACAGGGAAGATATCCGTGGTTTGGCGCCCTTGTCGGCCATAGACCGGCGATGAATCCCATCGGTATTTCGAATTCAGGTCGCGAAAGACGGCTGCCACGAGCCAATCAGTGTTCAGAAGATACGCAGCCCCGACGTCAAGTCCAACGGTCGTGCTCGTGAGTCCTTCGACCATTTGTGCATACAACAGTTTTGCCGTGATCCCGAACGTGAACGTCGGTGCTGTCCGCAACCCAAACGAAAGCGATACCAGGTTCTCTGCGACGCTTAGGTCTCCCGAGGGGATCCCGTTTCGATCTCGTCCGTCGATCCCGGTCACAGAAATCCGATGAAGGGTGAAGGCGACACCCGCCGCCGGCGGAAGAGGAGTGCCATAGGAGATCGTCTGGATGGAACGGTCAAGCGGGAACATCCCGGCCCCGAGCGAAACGGTTGGCGCCCTCTGGAATGGGGCCAGCGCAGGATTCATGAAGACATCGGGGTCGTTCAAGGGAAGGGCGGCCCGGGCGTTCCCGAGCGAGGCGCTCTCAGCCGTCTGACCAAGTCGAAAAGCCGCGCCGGCACGCCCGCCAAGCGAGGGTTGTGCTGCAAGGGCAATGGGAAGTGCGAGCGCGAGAGTGAGCACAAGGCGTCTCATTGGAGCACGACCACCTTTCCCCACACTGATTCGGCGGACCCGATCGAGACCCGAACAAAGTAGACGCCATTCGCCACGAGTGATCCTGCATCCGTTTTGCCGTCCCACACCTCGTCGTGTTGCCCTTCAGGCCGCTGTGCACCTCGCACCAGATCGCGCACCGGCTGCATCGCGATGTCGAAGATCCTGATCGTCACCGTTGCGCCTCCCGTTGGAACGGCAAAATGGACGCGCGAAGGCTCGATCGCAGGTGAAAAAGGATTTGGATAGACGTACATCTCACGCGCAACTGCCACGGGCTGGAAGGCCCTGAGAACCGACCACGTGGTCCCGAAGGGGGCGCCCGATACGTCGGGGGTGAGTGCAAGTCCATCGGGGCCGCCCAGCCAAACGGTGTCGCGACGGATGTCGACCGTGATCGCTTCAGCTGAGACGATGCGCTGATACGTGGCAGCGTCAACCATGGAACCGCTCAGTCTCCACGTCGCTCCTCCGTCAGAGGTGCGATAAAGCCCGGCATCGGTTGGGACGTACACAATAGAATCGCGGACTGCGATGTTGTGGGCAAATTCGCCAAGCAAACCGGTTCGCCATGAACCACCGTCATCAGAGCTCCAGCTGATCCCTCGCTGTTCCTCGCCCGACTCGGCATTCACCGTGGCCGCCCAGATCGTCTTCACACCGGCCCAACGTTGCTCCCGAAGCGCGACGACGAAATTTCCCGAGATGGGACGCGCCTGGTTGGTGCGTGAGAATTTCACCCAAGAAGATCCCCCGTCGGTCGATCGGTTGATGCCGCCGGCCGTTCCGACCCACACATATCCGTTCCCGTCCACCATCACGGAGAAGACGCGATGATTCAGGTTGCCGCGCAGTCCTAGCCTTCCGCCGGTGGGGGCGAGGTCAAAGTCCAGCGTATCGGTGGGGGCGATGGAAGAGCGGCCGTCGGGCGGCAGGATGATCCGTGGCCACGTGACGCCATCATCCGTGGAACGGCGCAGCATGCCCGCGAAGTTCGCCGTCCAGACGCCACCGGCGCCGATGGCGATATCGTAGGTGATATTGTTGATCGGCGTCGTGATGTTCAACGCTGCGATCCGGTTGACTCCGTACGTCAGTGTGTCAACCGACCCCACATCCACGGGCTGGACCTGACGTACCCACGTGGATCCCCGATCCGTCGATCGATAGAGGCCGTCACCGGTCGGCAGGGACTCGTTGTCCTGCTTCGTCGACGTGGCCGCCGAAACCCATAAGAGATCGCCTCGCACGGCGATGCCTGAAATACCTGTGCCGCCGAACGGCGCCACGCCCGACCAATTAGTCCATCGCACGGGCGACCCGATCGCTGCGGAAAGCCCCCGCGACGTCCCCACCCACACCGTGTCGCCCGACACGACGATCTCGTTGATCGAATTGGCCGTTAGTCGATCGCTCTCGGGAGGCATGGCGTCGATTCGGAAGGTGCGAAGCGGCTGCGAAACGGCGCCGGACGTCGCTGCAACGACGAGGATGATCATCCACCTCATGGGAGGACCTCGACGCGATGGATGACGATGTTGCTCGAGTCCGAAGACCGATCGATCGCGCGAAATTCGAATCGATAGGTTCCCGTCGGTGCGCCGCCGAATTGCACGCGCAGGCTGTAGACACTGTCGCGGGCCAGGGCATCGCCGCTGATCCCAGCCGAATTGCCGTCGTCGAACATCAGGAACGGATTACCGCTGGCCGGAAGTCCATTCGGTCGGTAAGAGTTGAAGTAGACGCGCAGAATGTCCGAGGGGCCGTCGGGGTCCACAGCCTTGATCTGGAGGAGCATCAGCGGCTGCGGGTCTGACGCTGAGATCGTGGCATCGGCGACGAGCGACGACATGATCGGCGGGCGGTTGTTGCGAACGACCGTCAGCGGAATGACCGCAATGGTGCTGCGCATGCCGTTGACGCCCGTAGCGGCCACTCGGGCCGACCAGCTTCCGATCTCGACGCGGGTGATCGACAATCGCACATAGCCGCTGAACGTCCCATCGCCCGACAAGAGATCTGGAGCCACGCCGCCGTCATTGAAGGGGGTCGGTCCGCTCACGACGAGGCCCCGGTCGTCGACGATCCACCCCGTGACCTGTCCGACCGGCGACGATCCACCGGCCGATTGCACCACCGCGGAGAACGCGATCGGGATGCTGAGCCGATCAGTTGGCTGGCGCGTGCTGCCGACGTTGATCGTATCGCTGTCCACCGTCACGGCGGTTGGGGTCAACGATACGACCGCTGGTGCCGCGGCGAGCGCATCGAGCGGTCCCTCCGGCTCGGGCGAACAGGACAATCCCGCGAGCAACAATGACAAGCTGAGAAAGGAATGGCGCATCCGCCCTCAGGGGAGAGAAACGATGATCGGATTCGGGGAGAACGTCAGCACGAAGATCCCGAAGGTGGCCCACCCGACCCACTTCCTGCGCTCATCCAAAGGTGATTCATCAGGAACGGGAGGGTGGTACAGCTTGACGATGACCAGCGCGATGATGGCCCAGACGAACCATGCCGACCAGCTGTGCTCCGCGAACGGAACGATCTGAGGCTGTTCCTCGCCTGTGGCCCACGTCAAGAGCAGACGCAAGATCGCATCGGACATGGCCGGGGCCGAAAGACCCAGAAGGGCGTAGAACGTCGCTCGCGCGATCGGCTTGTGGCGCTCTCCGAACATGGCATAGATAACATGGCCGCCGTCGAACTGCCCCAACGGGATCAGGTTCAAGGCCGTGACGAAGAGACCGAACCATCCGGCACAAAGGAAAGGATAATGATAGATCTCGCTCATCGGTGGAACAAAATCCCCCGGCTGCGTCAGAATGCCTCTCAGGATCGCCAGCAGCAGCGTATCGCCAAAGGCCAGCCCCATCCCCTCTGAGTTCCGAATGGAATTGGTCGTGAAATCGTAGTCAGGATGGATCGACAGCAAATAGTCCGCCGGCGGAAGATTCACATACCCATACACCAGAACGCCAATGCTCGCAATGAAACCGGCGATCGGACCGGCAACGCCGATATCGAAGATGGCTTTCCGCGAGGGAACGATCGAACGCGTGCGGATGATGGCGCCAAAGGTCCCGAAATTCAAGAAGAGGTACGAAAGTGGAGGGATGGTCGGGAAAGGAATATAGTAGGGGAGCGATGTGTCGACGCCATGAGCACGGGCGGCGAAGTAGTGGCCGAACTCATGCGCCGTCAGGATGAACATCACAGAGAAGGCGTAGGGAAACCCGACCGACAGGTACTCAAGGTCGAAGGCGACTTCGGGATAGATCCAGATGATCCCTGAAACCGTGGTCGTCAGAAAGGTGATGACGAAGAGGAACGCATGGAGCCACAAGCGGCGTGGAGCGGCTATCTCCCGCCGCCAGGAAGAGTCAACAGGTGGCTCGAACGGTTCATTCATTCCGTGAAAATACCAAATTGTGTCTGCCCGTCCAAGCGGATGGAGTGGCAAGGCGCGAGACCGGGGCTAGGCGTTGAACCAGACCGGGCTCGTGAGGCAGTGATGGGGTCGTTGGTCGCGATGGCCGGGGTGCGTGGCGATCTCGAGTCGAAGATAATGTGGACGGTGGTCCGTCACATCGTATCGCCACGCCCAATACATCTCGCCCGGCGACTCCCAGACCTGCAACGTCTCTTCGGCCGCGGACCCGATGATCCCCCTTTTCAATTCGATCCTGTGAAGGCGGCCGAACTCATCCGAGGTGCGCGCGATCAGCCGCAACGTCGTCGGGGCCTTCAGCGTGGACCCGATCACTTGACGGCCGTCGATGTCCGAGACCATGGCGACGGGACCATCGGTCGCGATCGAGCGATGGAGTCGTATCGCTTCGAGCAGTGCCGGTAGAGCGCTCGATTCCGCAAAGAGGCCCGTTCGTACGCGTCCGAACAGTTGATGATCGGCCTCACGAAGGCGAACGAACGGGATCGACAGCTGCCGGAAACGGTTGAAGTTGCCATGCGCATCGTTCCCGGCAAGGACCGCGATCCGTCGGCCACGAAGGAGTTGTTGCGCCCATGCATCCCGCCCCGCCTTGCATCGCTCGTCGAAGGACCCGTTCCAGAATTGGAGGGCATGAAGTCCCGGCTGCCCCTCGTCTTTCTGGGACCAAGAGCCTCGGCGCAACAACCATCGCTGGATCAACGGGACATGCTCCCGCGGATGCGCACCCGCCACGATCGCGGATGGATCGACCCGGTCCAGCAGCTCTCGAAGAGACAATTCGCTCCTGGTGCGAAGCCATCGTTCGGCGCTATCGCCCGACCCCGGATGGAACTGGCGGTCGCCGAGGACCAGACAATGGATGTTCTGTCCTGCTTCGTTGCGACAGGAGACCTCTTCTCCCGGGATGAGCGAAAATCCCGGCTGCCGATTCAACTCGGCGATCTCCCGCTGCAGCGCATGCCATTTTGGCAAATCGGGATCGTTCACGAGATAGGACGAGGCAGCATCGTCCAGATCGTACGAGTGATCGGTCATGGTCGCGAACTGCAGGCCCATGCGTCGTGCCAGGCCGCGAGCGGCGCCGGGCGGTACGCCAAATTCGACCTGGTCCTCGGTCGCCGTCGAATGCGCATGGCCTTCGCCGAGCATCAGTTGAGGGAGCGAGGGAAGCGGTTCCGGGCTGACATACACGCGCAACGGCGCGTGTGAACTCGTGCGATAGTTGTCGCTGAACGCCCGCCGCGCCCCCCGGCCCGCATCGTAGTCGAACTGGACGATGCACGAGATCCATCCGCTCAGATCATCGATCGGCACGTCGACGATCGTCCACCACCAATGCTCCGCGATCTTCACGGAGGATCGGAGCAAGGAGACCTCGCGCGTCGACACGCCGTCCGAAACGCGGGCCGTGACGCCGTGGAGCATGACGGGATGACGATCTGCGTCCTTGACCAGCACGAGAACCGGCAGAGGCTCGCCGGGTTCGAGGCGGTGAGGCGCATCAGCCAGGATCTCGGGTTCCGGCGCGTTCAGGAGGCTGAAGAAATACCTGAAGCGATAATGGACCTCCGCGTAGAACGGCGCCAGCGGCGGAACAACGAAGGGCAGGACGATCATCAGTACTGCCGTCCTTTCCATCGCACCGGACCGCCCAACAGCACGACGACGGGAAGCGCGACGACGTAGAGTGCGAAGTACAGCTCGAACCAGAAGAAGTGCCGAAGGTCATCGAGGCGACCGAGCCGCTTCAGGACCTGGGCGAGAAGAACGTAGTCAGCCGTCGCTTTTACGAACAAGACGGTGAGCGTGTGCCACCACGCGCCCCAGACCAGCGTGTGAATGAGCGGGAGGAAATGAACGCTCCAACCGATCGCCATGATCACGAAGCCGATGAACGGCACGTCGAGCCCCCCACGACCCCAACGAAGCTTCTGATGGAAGAGAGCGCGAACATCGGGACAGGGATCGCTCTCGACGAGAAGCCGCGCGTCGATGGGATAGCGTTGCTGCCATCGGCCCGACGAACGGATCGCATGCACCAGCGTGTAGTCTTCCGTGACGCTGAACGGAAGCGAATCGTATCCGCCCACCTCGTCGTAGGCCCTCTTCCGGAACGAGAGGTTGTTCCCGATGCTTCCGAACGAGCGCCCGAGCGCGACGCTGGCAGCCGCGACGCCCAACAGGTAGGCCCAGTCAAGCGATTGCATCCCTCCGAACGACGTATGGGCCCGCTGAAGCGTGATGCCCCCGACCAGCCCGACGTCAGGCTCGTACTGACCCGCCGTCGCTTCGACCCAAGTGGGGGGAACACGACAGTCCGCGTCGGTAATCAGGATGACCTCACCGCGCGCTTGAGCGATGCCCGCCGACAGCGGTCGCGCTTTTCCCTTCAGGCGGCTCAGCGGCGATGAATGCACGAGTCGCAACTGCACGTGGTCCGGCATGCGGCCCCTCACGACCTCGGCAGTCAGGTCCGTAGAATCGTCGTCGACGACGATGACCTCATAGCGATCCGCAGGAAAGGTCTGCCGACAGAGAGCGTCGACGCACGCACCGATCGAGGCCTCCTCGTTGCGTGCGGCAACGACGATCGACACGGTCGGTCGCGCGCCTGTCGTGATCGGCGGGATGCGGGTCAGTCCAACGACGACGATCGCCGTCTGCAGGAGATACAGGGCGAGGACGATCAGGATGAAGGTCGCGAGGTCCATAGGTCAGCGTCGAAGGGTGCGGTCCTTCCATCGGAATGGCACGACAAGGCTCAGCACGGTGGCGATCACGATCGAGAAAGGATGAAAGAGCTCGGCCAACGCCACCTCGGACCATCGCCGCTCGATCCCCCAAGCGCGCATGACCGTGAGCAACGGGAGCAGGTCAACCGCGATCTTGATGCACCAAGCATTCACGACCGCCGGTATCAGCTCAGGGATCCAGAACGAGATCACGGTCGCTCCTATCAGTGTCGCGAAGAACACGAACAACAGCACCAGCTCCAGATAGATCGTCGGGTCAAGAAATCGGCCTGCGACGGCCGCCCAGCGGCGCCTCTGCCGGAAGAACGCTCGCAGAGAACCCTGAGCCGGGGTCGTGACCATGGCGCCGAGGTCGTAGGCGAACGCCACCGAACCCAGCGACCTCGTGACGATGCGGCTCATGAGCGTTCCGTCGTCATTCGACGATCGTTGAACGTTCTCCTGTGCTCGAAGATACGCGTCGCGACGGTAGGCCAGATTGGCGCCGTTGCAGATGATCGGTCGTCCAGATCCGATCGACCCGGCTCCAGAAACGACCAAGCCGAGGAAATCGAGTCGCTCCACGCGTCCGAAGAGGCCTCCCCCGGCCTTGAGGACGACGGGACCCGCCACCAGCGCCGTACCGGGGGAAAAATACGAAACCATCGTGTTGACCCATGTCGGCGGATGTTCGCAATCGGCGTCGGTCGTGATGACGATCTCAGCGGCGGACTGCTCAACGCCGGCCCGGATGGCCTCCGGTTTGCCGCCAACACCCGTCTCAGGGCGGGGTGGCAGTGAAACGAGCGTGATGCGGGGTTGTTCGGCGCTGACCCGTCTGACGATCTCCGCCGTCGCGTCGGTCGAGGCGTCGTCCACCACGATGATCTGCAGCGCATGCGCGGGAAGATCCTGTGCCAAGACCGATCGGAGGCATGCCTCGATGGAGGATGCCTCATTCCGGGCGGCGATGACCACGGCAGCGCGCAGGGGAGAACCGCCCCGAGGCTGATGCCGCAGGCGCGACACCCCGACATACACCCGAAGCACGAAGAAGACGTAGAACCCGGTCAGGACGACAAGGGCGCCGCCGAAGATCGTCATCTCTGCACCCTGCGATCGGCGAGGAAGACGGCGAGGCCGCACATCGTCGGCAGCAGCACGTTGACGGCGAACATGAGGAGCGACACCGCCAGCGCTGGCGCCGCGCCGATGCCGTAGTAGCCGAAGAACGCTATGTGCGAAGCCTCACGGATCCCCAGGTCCATGATGAAAACCGGAGCCAGTGTGCGCAGACCGATGCCCGCCCAGAAACCGTTCCACGTCTCGACGATCCCGAGACTCGCCACGGCGTTCAACAAGACATACTCCTGGACGACATACACCAGAAGAATGCATGCCGTCCAGCCCATGGCTTGCAGCAGACCCCTGCGCGGGATGGCACTGAATGCCTGCAACGCTGTGTCGACCCTTCGTAACCGTTGCCATCGGCCAGCCAGTTGCAGACGCGCGAACCGATGATGACCGAACGCCAGACCGACCACGATCGATATCATGACGACGAGAGAAAGAACAGACCACCACGCATGGTGCGTGACCATGAGGACTAGCGCGGGCACACCGGGAACCAACGCCAGGAGACTGTGCGTCAACTTCTCGAGGACGACCACCCCGGCCACGCGTTCGCTCGACAGTTCATAGTGGCGGTGCATGCGGTACGCAACGTCGCCGACCTCCGCCGGAGTGACGACGGCGAAGGCGTATCCGGCCATGATCGTCTTTGCCACGCGCACCATGGAGGCGTCAGAGCCCGCATGACGCAAGAGGTGTTGCCATCGGAGCATGCGGAAACCGATCTGAAAGGGGAGCAGAAGCAACGCCGCTCCTACCGCCGTCCAACTCACCGACTGCCAGGCTCCCAGGAGGTCGCGCCATGAGATCGACATGAAGACCGCCGCCAGAACAAGCAGGCTCAGCGCCCACTTGATCAGCGTCCCTTTCCAACGGCTCCAGAACGTGATCCGGTCGCTCATCGCGCGAAGGTCGATCCTTTCCATTGGATCCGCGAGAGCCATCCAAGGGGCCCCACGATGATGACATACGCAACGTTCACGATCTCGAGCGGCAGGAACCAGGTCCACGCTCGTGCACGGCCAAAGCGAAGGTCGCCCAAAGCACAGAGGAACAGATCGGCGCACATCTTGATCACATACGCCGTCAGGAATCCATGTCCCGGCAAGGCGACAGCGGCGAGCAGGGCGCACGTCGCGAAAGCGTTCGTCCCATGATACACGGCGAGCCACGACTGGCTCCAAAGGTCGTACCATCGGCCGGCGGACAGATGACGCGTTCGCTGGCGATAGAGTTCCCGCCATGTTTCTGGAACCTCGGTGACCACGGTGGCTTCCGGAGACGGCATGGAGATGATCCGCCACGACGTCTGTCTGCGGATGCGCTGGACGAAGAGGTCGTCGTCGCCGCTGATCGATTCGTGTTGACCGGCGAAGCCTCCGACCCCGTCATACACGCTCCTTCGATAGGCAAGGTTGGAACCACTTGCCGTCCAAGCGAATCCAAGCCCGATCGAACCCGCCGAGAGGACCCCCGTTTTGTACTTCTCGTACTCGATGAAGCGGCGAAGGACCGATCCCAGCAGCGTTGTCGCGGTTCCGTCAGCGAAGGGAGTGTAGAATCCCACGGCCACGCCCACGTCAGGGCCCATCGCACGTTCGAGCGACTGAAGCCATGCAGGAGGGGGCGCCGTGTCGGCATCCGTGAAGCAGAGGATCGATCCGGTACTCGACGTGATACCGCATTCCAAGGCATGCTTCTTTGGGGCCGTGCCACTCGGGAGACGGTCGACCCGCACGCATCGCAGCATCGGAAGCCGCTGTCGGTAACTGGCTACGACGTCCGCCGTCCCGTCGTCAGAACGGTCGTCGACCACGACGATCTCGTCGGGACGACGAACCTGTCGGGTCAGAGATTCGAGCGCCAAGCCGATGCGTTTCGCTTCATTGCGCGCGGCGATGATCACGCTCATACGCTCCGTTCCGCCGGGGCTCGTGGACGTCCGGCGAAAGAGGCCGGCGAGCACCACCAGATGGAGCGCCGCATAGACGGTGGCGGCCCCGATGGCGATCGACGCAAGAAGGGGAAGGTGGTCCGAGAACATACGCTTTCAGGCCATGATAGCGAGTCTTTTCCTGTGAAGCATCTTTCACGCGAGCACATGTTCTTCTATATTCTCGGAACGACCTCTCCAACCTCTCACATGAAACCCCTCGTTATCGGCGTCGCCGGAGGCAGCGGTTCCGGCAAGACCTCCGTCACCAACAAGATCCTCGAGCAGCTCGACGCTTCGCGCGTCCTGATCATTCAACATGATTCATACTACCGGGACCTCTCGACGTACGGTGGAGCCACTCCCGGTGAGATCAACTTCGACCATCCCGATTCGCTCGAGACCTCACTCCTCGTAGAACACATCGGGACACTGCGAAAAGGGCAGAGGGTCGAGGTGCCCATGTACAACTTCGCGACCCACCGACGAATGGCCGAGACCCAAAGCAAGGCCCCTCATGACATTATCATCATCGACGGGATCCTGCTCTTCGTCGACGAAGCCTTGCGCGAACTGCTGGACATCCGCATCTATGTCGACACCGACGCAGATGAGCGCCTGATCCGGCGCATCAAGCGGGACATCCTGGAGCGCGGCAGGTCTTTGGAATCTGTCATGCACCAGTATCTGGACACCGTGAAGCCGATGCACCTGCAGTTCGTCGAGCCGAGCAAGCATTGGGCAGATGTCATTATCCCGCGAGGTGCGGAGAATGCCGTTGCCATCGACATGGTCGTGACCAAGATCAACGCCTTGTTGAATCGATGACCGGGCACCCGGAAGTTGGCAGTGAACCGGGCTTTTTGTTGCGAATACGTCAAATTTCGGTTATGTTTTAATAAGTTCCTTCAAACCACGACGGTATCTGTCCGTGGCTTCGTCTCATGTCGGCCTTCAACGAACACCCACAGCGCCCATGCAGTATCGGAACCGCACGGCAACAGCGGATCGTGTCACCTCGAATTACCGAAAGACCGTTCTTTCGAATGGGGTCCGGATCGTGTCCGAGGAGATCCCCTTTGTACGCTCGGTCTCTGTGGGTCTCTGGGTCGATTCGGGCTCGCGCGACGAACCCGCAGCCCTGAACGGCATTTCGCATTTTCTTGAGCACATGGTGTTCAAGGGGACCGATCGCCGAAGCATCACGGATATCGCGCGGAGCCTCGAGTCGGTCGGCGGCTATCTCAACGCGTTCACGGGCAAGGAACACACGTGCTACTATGCCCGCGCCCTCGACGAGCACCTGCCGCTCGCGCTTGACGTCACTGCCGACCTGTTGCTACACGCCACATTCCCGGCCAAAGAGCTTGAGAAGGAAAAGGGCGTGGTGATCGAGGAGTTACGGAACGTCGAGGACGATCCGGACGACCTCATCCACGACATCACCGAGCGCGAGGTCTTTGGACGGCATCCTCTTGGCATGCCGGTGATCGGCACCGAGCGGACGGTCCGCGCGTTCTCCCGCAACGATCTGACGGCGCATCGCGAGCAGATCTACACCCCGGACCGGATCGTCGTGGCTGCCGCTGGCCGGTTGAAACACGACGAGCTTGTTCGGCTCGTGGAAAGATCGCTCGGTGGACTCAAGGCGTCTCGCCGACCGGCCCGTCGTGCCAAGCCGCAGCGTCAGCGCGGCAGAGAGGTCCGGCAATCGAAGCCGATCCAACAGGCCCATCTGTGCTTGGGCACCGTCGGATACAGCGTGCATCAACGACAACGCTTTCCGATGCTCGTGATGAACACGTTGCTGGGTGACGGCATGAGTTCGCGCCTCTTCCAGTCCATTCGGGAACGGCGCGGGTTCGCCTATACGGTCTACAGCTACGCGAACACCATGACGGATACAGGAACATTCGGCGTCTATGCCGGGCTCGATGCGACGAATGTTGAGCGCGTTCGCGATCTGGTCTGGAGCGAATTCACCTCCTTGCGAACCAAACCGGTGCCTGCGGCCGAACTTCGTCGCACGAAGGACCAGCTCAAGGGGAGCATGATGCTCAACCTCGAGAGCATACCGAATCGAATGATGCGTCTCGGCGGGTCGGAGCTTTCCCTCGGGAGACTCCCGTCGCTCGAAGCGGTGCTCGAGTCGATCGATGCCGTTACCGCGGCCGACATCCAACGGGTCGCCGAGTCCCTGTTCCGACCCGAGCGGTTCGCTACGGTGATCCTCGAACCGTCGGGCAGCGCCCCGAAAGAAAGACCATGAACGAAATGCAGGCGCAGGAAACGCGTACCATTGTCGGGCTTTCCGAGCGAGCTCGCGTCATGCAGGCGTCGCCGCTCCGGAAACTCGCTGCCCTTGCCGAGCAACGCAAGAAAACCGGCATCAAGGTCTTTCATCTCAATATCGGGCAACCCGACCTGCCGACGGCCCCCGCCGTGTTCGAGGCGATGCGAGGCTTCGACCAGAAGACCCTTGCCTACGCGCCATCCAACGGCCTACCCGTCGCGATCAACGCCTGGAAGAACTACCTGGGCCACCACGGCATCCACTTCGAGGAATCCGAGCTGATCGTGACAGCCGGCGGCTCCGAAGCGCTCATCTTCGCCATGTGCGCCGTCGCCGACGCGGGTGAAGAGGTCGTCGTGTTCGAACCCTTCTACACCAACTACAACGGCTTCGCCACGATCGCAAACGTCCGACTCGTTCCCGTGCCGCTGTCGATCGAGAACGGGTTCCATCTTCCGCCGGAAGACATCATCGAGAGGGCGATCACGTCACGAACGAGGGCGATCCTCTTCTGCAATCCGTCCAACCCGACGGGAACGATCTACGGCCGCGACGAGGTCGAACGGCTGGTGCGCCTGGCCCTCAAGCACAACCTCTACATCATCTCGGACGAGGTGTACCGCGAGTTCGCTTACGATGCCGATGCGATCAGCATCATGGGTTTCCCCGAGGTGGCCGACCGGGCGATCCTCTGCGACAGCTCCTCGAAACGATTTAACGTGTGCGGCGCCCGTATCGGAGTGCTCGCCAGTCACCACAAGGGGGTCGTCGAGACGGCGCTGAAGTTCGGCATGGCCCGCCTTTCTGTCGCCACGGTGGAGCAGGTGGCGATCGCGCCGTTGCTCAACGATCCCGAGCCGTATGTGCGGCCGATCGTCGAGGAGTTTCGGCATCGGCGCGACGTCGTGGTCGAGGGACTGAGGACGATCCCGGGCGTCACGTCGTACAAACCGGAGGGGGCGTTCTACATCGTCATCGGACTTCCCGTCAAGGATGCCGAGCACTTCGCCCGGTGGCTCATCAACGATTTCGAGCTGAACGGGGAGACCGTATTGCTCGCCCCCGCAGCAGGATTCTACGCAACGCCCGGACAAGGGGCGAACGAGGCCCGCCTCGCTTTCATGCTGAAGGCTTCCGAGTTGAAGCGCTCAATCGACATTGTTCACGCAGCCCTGGGATCGTATGCCAAAGGTCACCATTGACGGACGCACGTTCGACGCCCCGGCGGGTCGGACGATCATCGATATCGCGGCGCAGAATGGGATCGAGATCCCGCACTTCTGCTGGCACCCAAAACTGACGCCCGCCGGCAACTGCCGGATGTGCCTCGTCGAGGTCGAGAAAATGCCCAAGCTGGCCATCGCCTGCATGACGACGGTGGCCGACGGGATGGTCGTCCAAACGGCGAGCGAAAAGGTCCTGAACGCCCGGCACGCGGTGATGGAGTTCCTGCTCATCAACCACCCGCTCGATTGTCCGATCTGCGACGAAGCGGGGGAGTGCAAGTTGCAGGACTACGCCTACAAGTACAGCATCGGCGAGAGCCGGTTCGAAGAGGACAAGGTCCACAAGCCAAAGCGCGTAGAACTCGGGCCGAACGTCCTGCTCGACGTCGAGCGCTGCATCATGTGCTCTCGATGCGTGCGCTTTTCGGACGAGATCGCGCACCAGCCGGTGCTCACATTCACGCAGCGAGGCACGCATGTCGTGCTCACGACCTTCCCCGACACCCAGCTCGATAATCGCTATTCGATGAATGTCATCGAGCTCTGCCCGGTCGGCGCACTCACGAGCCGCGATTTCCGCTTCAAGGCGCGCGTATGGGAGATGTCGTCGACGGACAGCGTGTGCACCGGTTGCGCTCGCGGCTGCAACACGAACGTGTGGGTCCGCAACAATGAGATCCTCCGCCTCACGCCACGGCACAACGAGGAGGTCAACTCGTACTGGATGTGTGATGACGGCCGCCTGAAGACGTTCAAACATGTGAACGCGGCCGAGCGGCTCTCTGCACCCCTCGTGCGCAAAGAGGGACAGCTGATGGAGACCGGCTGGGACGAAGCGATCGCGAAGGCTGTCTCTGAGCTTCGTCTCTTTCGGAAGAATGAGATCGCCGCGCTCGGATCCGGTTTTTCGTCGAACGAAGACAACTATCTCCTCCAGAAATTCTTCCGCGAGACGGTGGGCACCCGCCTGGTCGACCTGGTCGAACATGTCGTGGAAGGAGACCAGGATGATCTGCTCATCCGAGCCGACAAGACCCCCAACACCACGGGAGCGCGCGAGGTCGGAGTGCGTCCCGGCCCGGCCGGCGAAGACCTGGCATCGATCCTCCAGGGCGTCCGCGATGGATCGATCAAGGCGCTCTATGTGCTTGAGGACGATATTGCCGCAGACCCCGCCGTCCGAGAGGTGCTGGGAAACCTCGAACTCCTCATCGTGCACGCCCATCAGCGGAATGCCACGACCGAGTTCGCTGACATCGTTTTCGCGGCTTCGACCTTCGCGGAGCGGAATGGGACCTTCGTCAACTTCCAGCGACATGTGCAGCGGTTCCGTCCCGCGGTCGCTACACAGGAACAGGATCGCGCTCTCGACGGGTTCAACATGAGTCGATGGGACAAGTTCGCGGCACACAACGACCGGTGGGGAAGGGGCTCCCGCCGGGATGCGAGGCCCTCCTGGCGCATCCTCGCGGCGCTGGCGGTGGTGTATGGCGTCAAGTACAGGTATCAGACCGCTGAGGACGTTTTCCGAGAGATCACGGAGCGTGTTCCAACATTCAAGGGGATGTCGTACCTCGCCGTCGGCAGCCGTGGCAGAACTTTGGCCGCGGCCGGTACCACAGCACCCGCACCCGTTGCTTGAGCCATGGACCTTCTCGAACCCATCATTAAGATCGCCGTCGTCCTCGGTGCGCTCCTGACCGCGTCTGCGATCGTCGTTCTGTTCGATCGCAAGTTCAGCGCCTATATCCAGAATCGGTACGGGCCGAATCGTGTCGGCCCCGGTGGATGGATGCAATCGATCGCCGACGTCGTGAAGCTGGTGATGAAAGAGGATATCGTGCCCAAAGCCGCGAATCGGTTTGTGCATGACCTTGCGCCCATGATCTCGATCACCGTCGCTCTCACAACGTTCGCGGTCATCCCGTTCGGCGACACGATCCCGCTCTTCGGCAAGGAGTACAACCTCATCATCGCAGACGTCAACGTCGGCATCTTGTACATCCTCGCCATGACGGGCATGGGTGTCTACGGATTGACGTTGGCCGGCTGGTCCTCGAACAACAAGTATTCCCTCTTCGGCGGGTTGCGTTCGTCGGCGCAGCTCATCAGCTACGAGCTTTCAATGGGCCTGTCGCTCATCGGCGTGATCATGATCGCCGGCACCCTGCAGATCGACGACATCGTGCGCAGCCAGACCGGATATTGGTTTGGCTGGATACCGCAGTGGAACGTCATCTCGCAGCCGATCGGCTTCATCACCTTCTTCGTGGCGTCGTTCGCCGAGACCAACCGCCTCCCCTTTGACCTGCCCGAAGCCGAGCCGGAACTCGTCGGAGGATATCACACGGAGTACTCGGGAATGAAGTTCGGATTGTTCTTCCTGTCAGAGTACGCCAATATGATCGTGTCAAGCGCGCTCATCACGGCGCTCTTCCTCGGCGGCTGGCACCTCCCGTTCGCGGAGACCTGGGGCCTCGATCCCCTCGTCCTCGCGCTGCTGAAGATCGGCGCTTTCATGTTCAAGATGTTCATCATCATCAGCTTTTACGTCGTCATCCGCTGGACGCTTCCCCGTTTTCGTTACGACCAGTTGATGAATCTTGGCTGGAAAGTGATGCTGCCCGTGTCCATCGCAAACGTCCTCGCCACCGGCGTGGTTATGCTCTGGCTTACGAGGTAAGGTGACGCATGTCCTCGAATGACAAGATGATCCGCACCAAAGACCTGACGTTCCTCGAGAAGATCTATCTTCCGGAGATCGTGAAGGGTCTTTTCCTCACCGTCCGGCAGATGTTCAAGCCGAAGGTCACCGTGCAATACCCGGAGGAGCGCTTTGAGCCGCCGGCACAATTCCGCGGTCGACCGGTTCTCGTGCATGAGAACGGAGTGGAGCGGTGCGTCGCATGCGGCCTCTGCTCCCGCGTGTGCCCAGCGCTCGCCATCGAGGTCCAGGCGGCCGAAACGCCGCTCGACAAGGAACGATACCCGGAAAAGTTCGAGATCAACATGATCCGCTGTATCTTCTGTGGCTTCTGCGAAGAGGTCTGTCCGGAAGAGGCGATCATCATGAGCAACGAATACCTGCTCGTCTTCCAGAGCCAGGAGGAAGCTGTATTCGGCAAGGACAAGTTGCTCAAGTCGGCCGAGGAGATGCGACCGAGACTGGAGTTTCTGAGGGATCATCGATAAGCGAACGACCGCGAAGAACACGAAGGCGAATTGAGATCCAACGGCACGAAGGTCTGATCTGGAGCTTTGACGCGAGGAGGGAAGAATGAAGAACCGTTTCCAGGCTCTCCGCATCATCGTCACCGCCCTCACTGCGGGACAGCTGGCCTTCTTGGCCGTCGTCTTCGCCCTCCAGCGCTCTGTCGCACCCCCCGAATCATTCGATCCGACGATCCTCCCGATCGTTGCCACCATCGTCCTTCTGTCTTCGGCCACGGCGAGCATCATGCTGGGGCGCATGCTTCGCGACAAGGCGGCGACGTTCCCGGACGAGGCGTCCCGCTGGTCCGCGTACCAAACCTCCGTAATCATCCGCCTCGCCCTGCCAGAGGGCGCATCGTTCCTGGTCATCGTTTTCTACCTCCTGACGGGGGAGTGGTTGTTCCTCCTGTTCTTCATTGCCTCATTTGGGGCGTTCCTGTTCCAGAAGCCTTCAGAAGACGAATGGGAACGCGTGAGGTCAGGCTCGGCGTAGCGCCCGACTCCGTCAGGAGCGGAGCCACACGGGCCCGCGAAGCGCCGGGCAAGCGGTCGTAGTCCGAATCAACACGAGAGGCCTGTAGCACGGGTCCAGGTTCCATCGGTCCGTCCCATCGCCTTCTGCGTGTTACGGTCCTCCGTCAGAAACTTCGTGCTCTTCATGGTGACGTCGTTGCTCTTGTGGCTCTGAAGTAACCCTGGTTCTCCAGGCACACCAACCATCTGAGGGGTGGTTCATGTTCGCTACCGTGGTCAGCGCGGCCACCGTGGGCGTCGAGGCGTACCTCGTGCGCATCGAATGCACTGCGGCCAGCGGCCTGCTCAAATTCTCCATCGTCGGGCTCCCCGACAATGCGGTGCGCGAAAGCGTCTTTCGCATCTCGTCGGCGTTGGAAACGACGGGTTTCCGCCTTCCCAAACACCACTACACCGTCAACCTTGCTCCGGCCGACGTGAGAAAGGAGGGCTCCTCCTTCGATCTCCCGATGGCCATGGCACTGCTGGGTTCAACTGACCGGATCCAGCTGTCGCACGCCCCATCCTTTCTGGTCGTCGGCGAGCTGGCGCTGGACGGCTTGCTACGACCCGTGCGTGGCGCGCTCGTGCTCGCCCTCGAAGCCAGACGCCAGGGGATTCCCAAGATGATCGTTCCGCGGCAGAACGCCCCCGAAGCGGCTCTGGTGGAAGGCTTGGAGGTGTATCAGGCCGGAGATCTTCAGGAAGCGGTCGGGATCATCTCCTCCGGCGCTCAGGGGTCTCTGCCATTGTGTCTCGATCGAAGCGCTTTGTTCCGGCCCGATGTGCGTCGAGGGGCCGACCTGCAAGACGTTCGAGGTCAGGAAAGCGTTAAGAGAGCGCTTGAAGTCGCAGCTGCCGGAGGCCATAATCTGTTGATGATAGGGCCGCCGGGCTCAGGTAAAACAATGCTGGCCAAACGCCTCCCCAGTATCTTGCCTCCCTTGCAGTTCGACGAAGCACTGGAAACGACAAAGGTCCATTCGGTCGCAGGACTGTTGCCTCGCAGCGGCTCCTTGGTCGTCCGGAGGCCGTTTCGTTCTCCACACCACACGATCTCTGACTCTGCGCTGGTCGGAGGTGGCAGCATCCCTCGGCCCGGTGAGATCTCCTTGGCCCATCACGGGGTGCTGTTCCTCGACGAATTGCCGGAGTTCGCGAGAAACGTGCTGGAAGTCCTACGCCAACCGCTCGAAGAGGGGCAGGTCAGCATCAGTCGCTCGCGACTCAGCGTGGTCTATCCAGCCCGTTTCATGCTCGTCTCGGCCATGAACCCATGTCCATGCGGCCAATACGGCAACCCGATGGCCAGATGCCAGTGCTCGCCGATGCAGATCCAGAAATACCTCGGCCGCGTCTCCGGCCCGCTACTAGATCGGATCGATCTCCACGTGGAAGTGCCGCCCGTCAAATACGCAGAATTGATGTCGAAACGGGGAGGGGAGGATTCTGCTACCGTACGGGAACGCGTTTTGCAGGCCCGTGAACGCCAGCGGAACCGGTTGGCCGGCCTGACCGGCAAGCACTGCAATGCAGATATGGAATCTCAGGAGATCCAGAGGTTCTGTAGGCTCGACGAGCGGAGTTCAACGGTCCTGCGTCGGGCCATGGAGACGCTAGGTCTTTCGGCGCGAGCCTACGACCGAATACTGAAGGTAGCCAGAACGATCGCAGATCTGGCGGGAGCAACTGATATCTCGGTGGAGCATGTCAGCGAAGCTGTCCAATACAGAAGCCTTGACAGGTCGTTTGGACAAACCACGCAACTCCTTGTCGCCGGGTTGTCTCACACTCAATAATTGAGGATATTTAAGGAATGAAGTGCTCTGGACAAGTTACTTAGGCGTGAGGACTTAGGCCCGTTCCAATGATGTAATGAAACGGATAGCCTGATGCATCTCCCTGCTCCTTGGCGACGGGATCGGCCCGGACATCACCGATGCGACACTCAAGGCCTTGACACCAACGGCATCGCTTCCGACAGGGACAGGCAAATGACGGGGCTTGAGGCGATCGAAAGCTACGAGGATCCATTGCCGCAGCACGTTTTCGACTCCATGCCGAATCAGTTCGACGTGGTCGTGTCGACGAATTTATTCGGGGATACTCGCTTCGACCTTTGTTCGGGCCTTGTCGGAGGACTCGGTCTCGCTCGGGGCGCCAACATCGGCGCGGACGTTGCGATCTTCGATCCGTCCATGGCGGCGCACCGGACATTGCCGGGAAGAACATCGCCGATCCTTCGGTCATGATCCTGGCCGGCGCCATGATGCTCGACTTCCGGGGCGAGACGACAGACGCCGCCAGCATGCGTCACGCCGTGGCCGTCGTCATTAACGAAGGTAAGCACCTCACGCGCAACACGCGTCCTGGCTTGACCGTCATCACGACCGAGATGGCCGACGCGATCGTCGCCGCGATGTGAGAGAATTCTCGCAGAACTCCTTCACGCCATTACTCCTCATCAAGACCTTTATAGAGTCATGTCGTTCTCCATTGGCCCATATACATTCGATCGTCCCATCTTGCTCGCTCCAATGGAGGATGTCACCGACATGCCCTTCCGGCTTGTCTGCAAGCGCCTCGGAGCCGATATCGTCTACACGGAGTTCGTGAATGCCGAAGGACTGATCCGCGAATCGAAGAAGACCCGCAAGAAACTGGTCTTCACGGAAGAGGAGCGCCCTTTCGGCATTCAGATCTACGGCGGGGTGGAGGAGTCGATGGAGCAGGCGGCACGGTTGTCGGAAGAGGTCCAGCCCGATCTGATCGACATCAATTGCGGATGCTGGGTCAAGGACATCGCAATGCGCGGTGCGGGAGCGGGTCTGCTCCGAGACGTCCCGAAAATGGGACGCCTCGTCGACCGCGTGATCAAGGCCGTGAAACTCCCGGTGACGGTCAAGACCCGCCTCGGATGGGATGCTGAGAGCATCAAGATCGTCGAGGTCTCGCAGATGCTCGAGGATCTCGGCGTGAAGGCGCTGACCGTGCATTGTCGCACGCGAGCACAAGGTCACAAAGGTGACGCCGACTACTCCTGGATACCGAAGGTCAAGGCGGTCGTAAAGATGCCGATCATCGTGAACGGTGGGATCAATACGGCGGAGGATGCCGAACGCCTCTTCCGCGAGACCGGTGCCGACGGCGTCATGATCGCACGCGCGGCCATCACGAATCCCTGGGTGTTCCGCGAGATCAAGCACTATCTCTCGACGGGCCTGCACGTGTCGGGTCCTACGACGGACGAACGGTTCGAACAGATCCTCAGCCACATGAAGATGGCCGTCGAGTTCAAGGGTGAGCGCAAGGCGGTTCTCGAGTACCGCAAGCACTACAGCGGTTACCTCCACGGACTCCCGCACGCGGCGAAGGTGCGGCAAGAGCTCATGGTGCCCGAGACGTACGCCGGGGTCGAAGAGATCCTCGTGCGCTATCGTGGCTTCCTCCACAGTCTGCCGATGGAACCGGAGAGCGCGACGCCATGAACATGGGCGTCGAACAGATCGCCGCCGTCCTCGAGGAGATGGGCACGCTCCTTGAGCTTCAGGGGGCCAATCCGTTCAAGAGCCGCGCCTTTCATGCCGCCGCCCGAACGATCGAAGGGGTCACGGACGACCTGGCTCAACGCGCACGCGATGGAACGCTTCGGGAGATCAAGGGGATCGGCGAGGGACTGGCGAAGGTGATCGCCGACCTTACGCTGACGGGGCGCTCGAAGGAGCACGACGAGCTGAGGAAGGGCGTGCCAGTAGGCGTGCTGGAAATGACGCGCCTCCAGGGACTGGGCCCCAAGCGTGTTCGCACCCTTTGGATGCACCTCAAGCTCGCTTCCGTGGAGGCCTTGGCGAAGGCGTGTGCCGAGCATCGCGTAGCCTCGCTGGAGGGATTCGGAGAGAAAACTGAGGAGAACATTCTGCGGGCGATAGAATCGCAGAGACAATTCGCCAGCCGCTGGCTCTACGCTGTCGCTGAAGAGGCCGCCGAACCGCTGCTTTCTGCTCTGCGCGCGATCAAAGGAGTCGAACTCTGCGAGGCCGCAGGGAGCCTTCGGAGACGCCGCGAAACGATCGGCGACATTGATATCCTGGTGGCGGCACGACCGAAGGCCGCCCCCGAGATACGAAAGACGTTCACGACGCATCCGCTCGTCACACGCGTTGTGAACGACGGCGAGACGAAATGCACCGTTCAACTGGGCCCCGGCATGTTATGCGACATGCGGATCGTTGCGCCGAACGAGTTCCCATTTGCGCTGAACTACTTCACCGGCAGCAAAGAGCACAACGTCGAGATGCGGGTAAGGGCGCGAAAGCTCGGACTCAGCCTTAACGAGTATGCATTCACACGGCTACCCGACGGTCCGAAGCGTCTCCCGAGGGTCAAAGAGGAATCAGACATCTATCAAGCGCTCGGACTCTCGTTCGTTCCGCCCGAGATGCGCGAGAACCAGATCGAATTCAACCTCGCGCAACGGAAAGCGATCCCGGAGCTCGTCCGGATCGAGGACATTCGTGGCACGGTACATTGCCACACGACGTACAGCGACGGACGGAACACGTTGGCCGAGATGGTTGAAGCATCCCAAGCGCTGGGCTGGAGCTACTGGGGCGTCGCTGACCACAGCGCCGCCGCGGCGTATGCAGGAGGCTTGCAGCCGAAGCGCGTGAAGCAGCAACATCGGGAGATCGATCAGATCCAGGCCGGCTTGAAGGGATTCCGCATCTTCAGAGGAACAGAGTGCGACATCATGCCGGATGGATCGCTCGACTATCCAGCACGAGTGCTTGCCGGCTTCGACTACGTCGTCGTGTCTATCCACAACAAGTTCAACATGACCGAAGCCGAGGCAACCAAGCGGCTCGTGAAGGCGGTCACGAACAAGTACACCACGATCTTGGGCCATCCGACGGGACGCTTGCTTCTGGGCCGCGAAGGATACCCCGTCAACATGCGTGAGGTCTTGAAGGCGGCAGCGGACCATGGCAAGGCGATCGAGATCAATTCGCATCCGCTGCGCCTGGACCTGGATTGGAGATGGCTGTCCCTGGCCAAAGAACTTGGCGTTCGCATCTTTATCAACCCCGATGCTCATACGGCTGCCGATCTGACGCACGTGCGGTATGGGGTTGGGATCGCGCGAAAGGGAGGCTTGGAGCCTTCCGATATCGTCAACACATGGACGACGTCTCGCGTCGAGAAGTTCTTCCGACAGTCCCGTGGCGATTAATGATAAGAAGGAACGGCAGGTCGCCGCGACATCCCGCAGATCGAGTGGACGGTGCCGTGAACATCGTATGCCTCGTTGGCACATGCCTCTGTTGACCTCTCGCCACCACCGAATATCATTCTCGACGGATCCCCATGAGCCTCTACCGAGCACTCGATCTTGAACGCCTGCCGATCCAGTACTCCGTCGTGCATCAGCCCGCACCAGGGGTGCAGATCAAGGAATACCAGCAGAACCTCCAGGAGATGCACCGATCGGTCCGTGCGGAAGCCCAGGCCGTCACAGCGCGATGGAACGAATATCGTCGGGACTCCGCCGAACGCGCGGTACAGGCGATCCGGGGCAATTTGCTTCAGTTTCTGACCACACCCCTGCAGTCGGATGTGGGGGAGATCAAGCGAGTGGTCACCGAACAGATCGACTCGACCATCTCGACGATCGTACCGCACTCGACATTAGGTCCTCTATGGTCTACCGAAGGCAAGTACGACGTCGACCCGCTCAAGACGGGGCCTCTGAAGAACGCTACGGCGGGCGCCAAGCGGTTGTTGTCCGACCTCGGCTTCAAGTTCACCAAAACGGCCCCGCCAGTCTACGAATCGACATTCCTGCTTGACGGTGGTCTCAACCTCGACATCATCGAGCATATCGTCCGCGATCGCGTGGGAATCTACGCCTCCCTTCACGGGAGGCACATTCGGGAAGCCTCCGCCATGGTCTTCGCCGCCCACAATATGGTCCATCGACGCGGTGAAACAGGTGAACCGAAAGGGATGGAAGCCGTCCTGCTCTTCTCAAAAGGCCCGATCCCGTATGACCAATTCCGGCGGGGACTCATCGAGGCTCTCGATGCGGCATGGGAGGGCAAGCCGCCGGCTCAGGTCGCCGTCATGCAACGGAAACTTGGATTGGGCAGAGGGCTCGAGTTCCAGCTTCGGATCTGCGCAAGCAGCAGGGGCGGTGCAACCGACTTCATGGATCGACTTCTCCGAGCCAGTGCCGGCAGTGAGATCGGGGACATCCTCAAATCGAGCGCCCTCCTCATGCGCGAGATCCTTATTTAGCTGATTAAGCTAAATGATGATCGGGTTGCCCATTGTCCAATCTAGCCAATGCATATTCGAATACAAATGAAGAAACTGGATCCGTCAGGCGCAAAGGCCCAAGCCCGAAAAGTCATCGGATTGCTCCGAAAGGAATTCCCCGGGGCAAGCACGGCTCTCGAATTCCGCAGTCCCTACGAACTCCTGGTCGCAACGATCCTGTCCGCCCAATGCACGGATGAACGAGTCAACAAGGTCACCCCGGGGCTGTTCAAGAAGTACCCTGACGCTCGAAGAATGGCGGCGGCGGATCTTCCGGAGCTTGAACAAGAGGTTCGCTCAACCGGTTTCTTTCGCATGAAAGCCAAAAACATACGTGCCTGCAGCGCAACCATCGTCGAGCGCCATGGCGGACAGGTGCCCAGGTCGTTCGACGAGCTGGTGGCCTTGCCCGGCGTGGGAAGGAAGACCGCCAATTGTGTCATGGGTGCGGCCTACGGCGTCAATTCGGGCGTCGTCGTGGATACGCACGTGCACCGGATCTCCCGTTTGCTGGGCCTGACGCAGAATGACGATCCCGTCAATATCGAACAGGATCTGATGCCGATCTTGCCTCAGAATGACTGGTACGACTTCAGCAACTTGATCATCCTGCACGGCCGAAGGACCTGCATCGCCCGACGCCCGAAATGCGCTGAGTGTGTCCTCAGCCGGATCTGCCCCTCAGCGACCCATGTCCCTTCGCCGAAGATCGCACCCAAGACAAATGGTCGAATGCGTTCCTAGTGCCGCTTCTCGAAAGAAATCTTGTGTGAGAAGCGAGCATTAGTGCGCGTTTCCAATGCTTCTCTCACATGCCGCACAATAAGAATTATGAGAAACGGCACTAGCCAGGCGGATGCTTCATTGGTTTTGTGCATTTTACCCTCACTCACTTCGACTCTATTCTCTGGCCATGCCAACCTACGCTGAAGCCGATGCGCTCATGAAGGAGTTCACCCAGAGCGACGCCCTCCGGAAACACATGTATGGTGTCGAGGCAGCGATGCGCGCCTACGCCAAGAAACTTGGCCTGGACGAAGAGACCTGGGCCATCACGGCTGTCCTTCACGATTTTGACTATGAGCGATACCCGATCCCCCCTGAGCATCCGTTGAAGGGTTCTGAGGTACTGGCGGAAAGGGGATATCCCGAGGAGATCCGAGTAGCTATCCTTGGGCATGCCAGTTACACGGGCGTTCCGCGCGAGTCGTTGATGGCGAAGGCCCTCTTTGCGTGCGACGAGCTGAGCGGATTCATCGCAGCGGCCGCCGTCGTGCGTCCCAACAAGATCATGGACCTCGAGGTGTCGTCCGTCAAGAAGAAGCTAAAGGACAAAGCGTTCGCTCGAAACGTCAGCCGTGAGGATATCGCACAGGGAGCCATCGAGCTGGGAGTCCCGCTGGATGATCACATCGGCTTCGTGATCGATGCGATGAGGAACGACGCCGAGCGATTGGAACTGAAGTAGAAAAGGGACAACCCTCCGGCGTGTCGATATCACCGTGATGACGACTCTTCGGCGGCTTTCGTTGATACTGCCTGCGTTTTCGCCTATCTTGCCCTTGCCATGCTTTCCTCCCGAGCCCTTCAACAGCTGAGCGCGCTACTGGGAACCGAGAACGTTCTCACCTCGGAGGAGGACCGCATCACGCACGCCTACGATGGTACGCCCCTTCTGCATCAACTTCCGTTGGCGGTTCTTCGTCCCCGGTCCGCCGAACAGATCTCTGCGATCCTGCGACTGGCCCACGAAGAAAGGTTCTCCGTTGTTCCGCGAGGCTCCGGTTCCGGTCTGAGCGGTGGGTCCGTGCCGGTCGAGGGATCCATCGTGCTGCTCACGAATCACTGGACCCGCATCCTCGAGGTTGATGAGCGCAACCTGACGGCATGGGTCGAGCCCGGTGTCATCACCGCGAAGCTCCAGGCGGAGGTCGAGGCTCGAGGCCTTTTCTACCCTCCTGACCCGGGCAGTGCCGCGATATCGACCATCGGCGGAAACGTCGCTGAGAATGCCGGAGGACTGCGCGGCTTAAAATACGGCGTCACGAAGAACTACGTCCTTGGGATCGAGGTCGTGCTTCCGTCCGGCGAAGCCATGTTGTTGGGCGGGAAGTCCGTCAAAGATGTGGCCGGATACAACTTGAAGGATGTTCTCATCGGTTCGGAGGGGACCCTGGGAGTTTTCACGAAGATCCTCCTCAAGTTGGTCCCCAAGCCGGAAGCTTCTCGTACGATGCTGGCCTTCTTCAATTCGATGTCAGATGCGGGGGAGACCGTCTCCGCGATCATCGCTGCTCGGATCTTGCCTGCGGCGCTCGAATTCCTCGACCAGACGACTGTTCGTTGCGTCGAAGAGTTTGCTCACTTGGGTCTGCCAACTTCCATCGATGCGCTGCTCCTTATCGAGGTTGACGGCCGTCCCGCTGTCGTCGAGGAGGACCTGGCGACCATCGAAGCGATCTGCCGGCGTCATCGTGCCATCGAGATCCGGGTGGCCCGGGATGCGGGTGAAGCAGCGCGGCTTCGAAGCGCGCGCAAGGTGGCCTTCTCGGCACTCGCCCGCATCAAGCCCACGACCATCCTGGAGGATGTCACGGTGCCGCGCAGTGATGTCGCGCCGATGTTGGAACGGATCCAGGCGATCGCACGGGCGCATGGATTGCTGTTCGGAAATTTTGGCCACGCCGGCGACGGGAACCTGCATCCGACCTGCCTGACCGACGAACGCGACAAGGCGGAGATCCACCGGGCCGAAGCGGCTTTCGAAGAGATCTTCAATGAAGCGATCCGATTCGGCGGAACGATCACCGGCGAACATGGGACCGGCCTCGCGAAGCGAAAGTTCCTCGAACGGTTGACCGATCCTCCTGCCCTTGGCATGATGCGTGCCCTGAAGCAGGTCATCGACCCGGACGGTGTCCTCAACCCGGGAAAGGTCTTGACGCTCAAGCCCCGCTGTGAAGGACCGCTTCCACGGGACCGACAGCAGGTGGAGCGATTCCTTGCGTTGGGAGCCTTCACCTGATCCCGCTCAAGGACCGAAATCCGACCCGGCGGTTCCCGTTCGTGACGATTATCCTCATTGCCACGAACATCCTTGCCTGGTTCTATCAGTTGTCGCTCGGCGACCGCCTCGACGGCTTTTTCGCGACCTACGGACTAATCCCGGCCCAATGGACGCTGGCATGGTCGGGCAGGGGAGACCTGTTCGTCGCAATGGTCCCGCTGTTCGCATCGTTGTTCCTGCACGGCGGCTGGATGCACCTCATCGGCAACATGCTCTACCTCTGGGTCTTCGGCGACAATGTCGAGGACAAGCTTGGCCCGACCCGATTTACGGTGTTCTACCTCCTCTGCGGGATCATTGCCTCGCTCGTGCACGTTGCGATCGATCCCGTGTCGCCAGTGCCGACGGTTGGCGCCAGCGGCGCCATCTCCGGCGTGCTGGGCGCATATGTGGTGCTCTTCCCAAAGGCCAGGGTGCTCACCCTCATTCCGATCATCGTCTTTCTGCATGTCGTGGAGCTTCCGGCACTCATCGTGCTTGGTCTTTGGTTCGCGCTGCAGTTCGTTAACGGAATGGTCTCCATCGGCCTGGACACGGCCGGAATGGGTGGCGTTGCGTGGTGGGCGCACATCGGCGGGTTTGTGGCTGGCATGCTGATGGTCATTCCGATGCGGAGGTTTCGGTGACCTCCTCCGGACCCAAGGCGTTCGCCGGCGTGGACATCCCGAGCGATGACATCATCACCAATTGCATGCATTGCGGTCTCTGCCTCCCGACGTGTCCCACGTTTCAGCTCACAGGTCTGGAGAAGTCGTCCCCGCGTGGCCGCATTCAACTCATTAAGGCGGTCGCCGAAGGGAAGTTGGGCTTGACGGAGGGGTTCGTCGAAGAGATGAACTTCTGCCTCGACTGCCAGGCCTGCGAGACGGCCTGTCCGGCGGGCGTGAGGTACGGCTCGCTGGTCGAAGCTGCCAGGGCGCAGATCTTCATCCAAGGGGCGGAGTCGTGGACCTCGCGGCGTCTTAAGCGGTTCCTGCTGGGGTGGGTGTTCGCGGACCAGTCGCGGCTGAAGATCCTGGCGATCCTCCTTCGCTGGTACCAACGGTCAGGCCTCGCGTGGTTTGTCCAGAAGAGCGGCTTCCTGAACCTGATCTCACGAAGACTGGCCGCCACGCAAGGACTGGCGCCGCAGATCAGGCTGGAATTCAGCTCTGAGACCCTTGCCGAGGTCCTTCCCGCCTACGGCGAGCGACGATTTCGGGTGGGAATGCTCACGGGTTGTATCATGGATGTGGCCTACAGTGACGTCAACTTGGCCACCGTGGAGTTGCTCCGCCAGCATGGATGTGATGTGGTCACTCCCCGCGGCCAGGCCTGCTGCGGCTCGCTGACGGCCCACAACGGAGACATGGATGCGGCTCGAGCCATGGCCAAGAACCTCCTCGACGCCTTCTCCGGACAACAGGTCGACCACATTGTGCTCAATTCGGCAGGCTGTGGCGCATTCATGAAGGAATACGGCCATCTCTTTGCCGAGGATCCGCAGCGAAAGGAAAATGCAGCGGCCTTGTCGGCCAAATGCCTCGATCTGACTCAATTCCTGGCTCGGCACGGCTACCGCCCGACAACCACGCCGAAGGGAGCTTCGCATGGTCGAGCCCTTCGTGTCACTTATCATGACGCTTGCCATCTGGCCCACACGCAACGAGTGACCGTCGAACCTCGGACTTTGCTTGCCATGATACCCGGGATCGAGTTCGTCGAGCTTCCAGAAGCATCATGGTGTTGTGGAAGTGCAGGCATCTATAATGTTGTTCGATATGATGATGCCCATCATATTCTCGAGCGTAAGCTGAACAATATCATGAGCATCAAGCCCGACGTGATCGTCACCGGTAATCCTGGTTGCATGCTTCAGATCGAGCATGGCCTTCGACAAGAGGGGCTCAACATCCGGATCGTCCATACCGCTGCATTCCTTCATGAAGCCTGCCAAATCTAGACTCACCGCATACCTTTCAGGCGGCATGCAATACGCTCCCCGGCGTGGCGCTGAATGGCGTGAAGAACTCGCTCTGTGGCTCAAAGTGCACCTCGGGCATGCAGCGATCGACCCGGTGCGCAGCTCCAGGCGACTGATGGCTCGCATGAGGGCGTCTGGGGCGAAACTGCACGGAAAGCGGCGCAGGGGTGGCGACTGGCCGGCCTTCTTTCGGGCTGTCGTCGATATCGATACAGGCCTCGTCGCCAATCGGTCTGACTATGTCATTTGCTTGTGGAACACGAGCGCCCGTCGAGGCGCTGGCACCCAAGGCGAACTGACCGTGGCAAGGCGGGTCCGAATGCCCGTCTACCTCGTCAGCCGCGCACCGATTGAACGACTGCCCGGTTGGATCCAAGGTTGCACCACCCGTCATTTTGGCAATTGGACTGACCTTCAAGTCTTTTTGCTGAAACGCTATGCAAGCCATAGAACCAAAAGAGGATAGCCCCATGACGCTCAAGCGACGTGATTTCCTTCGTTCGGCCACTCTGGCAGGTGCCGCGGCAGCTCTTCCGAGCACGCTCCAAGGCGCAATCGCCACAGCCCGACCCAGCTCGGCGTCCCGGGCAGTGGTCATTGCCAGCGCCAATGGCCTGAAGGCAACGTCAGAAGCCATGCAGATGATCAAGAACGGATCCGATGCCCTTGATGCCGTCATTGCTGGCGTCAACATTGTCGAAGATGACCCGAACGACAATTCCGTGGGATATGGCGGACTTCCGAACGAAGAGGGGGACGTGGAATTGGATTCATCCGTCATGCATGGACCATCCGGACGTGGCGGGGCGGTCGCTTCTCTGCGCAATATCAAGAACCCATCGAAGGTCGCCAGATTGGTCATGGAAAGGACCGATCACGTCTTGCTGGTCGGTGACGGCGCCCTACGGTTCGCCAAGGCGCACGGTTTCAAGGAAGAAGATCTTCTCACGGAGGAGTCGCGCAAGATCTGGCTGAAGTGGAAGGAGAACTTGAGCCGCGAAGATGACTGGCTGCCGCCGCACGACATCGATGCCGCCGACGTCGGCGAAACGATGCCGCGATGGGAACGCACAACGGGGACCATCAACTGCAATGCGGTCGACCTCAAGGGAAACGTCTCTGGATGCACGACCACCAGCGGACTTGCCTTCAAGATCCCGGGGAGGGTGGGGGACTCGCCGATCCTTGGAGCGGGACTCTACGTTGACAACGAGGTCGGCGCCGCCGGCTCCACGGGCCGGGGTGAGGCCAACCTGCTTTCCTGCAGCAGCGTTATGATCGTGGAGTTCATGCGTCAGGGCCGATCTCCTCAGGATGCATGTCTCATGGCCTGCGAACGGATCGCCGGACGGACGAGGGAGAAGCGACTGCTTGATGCCAAAGGGCGTCCGCGCTTCAACGTCAACTTCTACGCGATCAACAAGGCGGGAGACTTCGGGGGAGCGGCGATCTGGAGCGGCGCTCGGTTTGCCGTGAACACGGGTGAGCCGGAGAGCCGTCTTGTCGAGATGGCCCACCTTTATCAGCGGGAGCGCTAGGGACTATGCCTTGGATAGTGATGGTGCAGCTGACAGTCTTCCTTCCCCTGGTCCTCCTGAATATCTACGCCGGGGGAAAGTTGGCGCGTGCCCTCGAAGCGTTCGCCCGCTGGCCGTTGTCGAGGGCTCGACGGATCGTGTATGCGGTCCTGGCCGTGCTGAACGCACTTCCTCTGGTAGCCTTCCTGGTCTATTGGTTGCAGGGGCGTCGTGCCATGCTCTGGTTCTCCGGCGAGAGCCTGTGGGTTGACGCGGTCTTGGTCTATCCCTTCTGGACCATCCTCGTCATTCTCGTGCAGCTCGCCATTGTCTTCCTGGCGTGGGACTTCGTGGGACTCGTGTTGCGCCTGATCGGGAAACCGGACCGTGACGCTTGGCGGCGACGGACGCATGCTTTTTCCGTCTGGGCCTGGATCGTTGTTTCGGTCTACTCCATCGCCACGATCATCGCCGACACCTCGCAGGCGCGTGTCGATCGTCTCGACGTGGTTCTGCCGGTCGAAGCGGCTTCGCTTGACGGCTTTCGGATCCTGCAGATCTCCGATGTGCAAGGGGACGGCCGGACGACCGAACGCAAGATCAGCCGATTCATCGAACAAGCGCTCGCGCTCGAGCCCGACCTGGTGCTCAACGGAGGCGACATCGTCACCGGCGGCACCGACTACATCGCGTCGACAGCCCGTTTGCTGGGCAAACTGACCGCTCCGTACGGCCACATTTGCGCCGTCGGCGATCATGATATCTTCTCCGACAAGTCGATGGTCGTCACCGAACTCCGACGCAACGGCATCGTCGTCGCTGACGATACGAGCTTCGTGATCGACACCGATCGGGGCAGCATCGGACTGACCCTCGTGACGTACACCTATCGCCAACGTCCCGATCCAGCGACCGTCGATAGCCTTCTGAATGAAAATGGTGTGCCGTTCCGGATCCTCCTGCTGCATCAGCCCAACAAAGAGATCGTCGAGAACGCTTCCGCAGATTCGATCGACCTTGTCCTCGCGGGTCACACCCACGGCGGCGGAGTAGCCTTCGGGATCCCGGGAATCGCTTTGCTCGCTCCGGCGTCGTTCGAATCGCCCTACGTCAGCGGCGCCTACCGCGTCGGCCACACCGTGGTGAACGTCACGAACGGACTCGGGTTCACACTCGCGCCGATCCGGTTCCATGCCCCGCTGGAAATGACGCTGATCACTCTGCGGGCGCCCGGGACAAACCAACGATGACCACTTACGTGAGCCACCACCGACTGGAAGGACGGCGGGTCTACCGGCTCACCGGCTCGGAGAGCCGGGACCTCCTCCAGCGCATCTCGACCGCCGACCTCACTTCGCTGTCCGTCGACCGTCCTGTCGCGACGCTCCTGACAGATGAGAAAGGGAGGGTTGTCGACCTCGTCGGGGTGATTCTGGAGGCCAGCGGGTCCATTCTCGTCGCCTGCATTGGAGACCACGACGGCCGTGTTCGCAGTTGGCTCGAGCGGTTCATTATCATGGAAGACGTGAGCGTCGCCGATGTCTCCGAGCAGTTGACCTCGATCGTCGTGTACGCCGGTGGGGGAGACGGTGACTGGACATTGCCGAACGTCCCTCAGGCTCCGCTGGTGCCCATCCCGCTCGTTCGCCACACGTGTGGTTTGGCCCTGACCGCCGTGAGCAGCGCAGACGACGCCGGGACGGTCTTGTCCGGGCTCGGGACGTCCGTCGATTCGCAAAGGTTCCATCACGACCGGGTGGCTGCCGGCGTGCCCTGGATGGGAACGGAGATCGGCGAGCAACGTCATCCGCTTGAAGCTCGCCTGCGCCGCCTGATCAGTTTCACAAAGGGCTGTTACATCGGTCAAGAAGTGATCGCTCGACTCGACGCCTACCGTAAGGTGCAGATGGCGCTGACCCGCTTCACGGGCTCGATCGCATCAGGCGAGCGACTTCCGATCGCGCTGACATCGTCCGACGGTGCCAGTGCCGGCCTCGTCACGTCGGCGGGTGGAACGGACACGAGCGTTTGCGGATTGGGGTTTGTGAGGGTGAACATGCTCAAGGGAGATCTGACGTTGCGGTCTCCGAACGGCACGGCGGTCATTCCGCTCGACACTGATGCATCAGAGCATATCTATTCGTAACCATCGCTATCCCTCTTTCTCCAACACGTCTGCCATGGCAAAGAAACCCCTTCAGCGCGCCGCCAAGTCCTACAAAGACCTGGAATTTCTCAACAGCCCCGATGCGCGATCACTGCGGATCATGTCGGAATTCCTCCATCCGCTGTCGCAGTTTCGCCGGAAAGGCATCAGAGACACGGTCGTCTTCTTCGGAAGCGCGCGCCTGCCGTCACCCGTCGACGCGCGCAAAGCCCTGACGAAAGCCGAACGTTCTGCACGCCGCGCTCCAAGCAAGAAGCAGCTTCAGACGCTGGCCGCAGCCCGTGTCGACCTAGAGATGTCTCGCTATTATGAAGAAGCCGTTCAGCTCGCTCGCCTGATGACCGATTGGTCGAAGCGGCTGTTTCAACTGAATCGGTTCGTCGTATGCTCTGGTGGCGGGCCCGGGATCATGGAAGCGGCGAATCGGGGAGCGCAGTTGGCGAAAGGACGATCCGTCGGGTTGAACATCAGTCTCCCGTTCGAACAAAATCCGAATCGGTACATCTCCCCGGACCTGAACTTCGAGTTCCACTACTTCTTCATGCGGAAGTTCTGGTTCGTTTACCTGGCCAAAGCCTTCGTGATGTTTCCGGGCGGGTTCGGCACGTTCGACGAACTCATGGAAGTACTTACCCTCCTCCAGACCAAGAAGATCAAGAAGCCCGTCGTCGTGGTCCTGTACGGAAGAGAGTTCTGGAATAGCGTCATTCATTTCGAGGAGTTCGTCAAGCGCCGCCTCGTCAGTCCGGAGGACCTCGACCTTTTCGAGTACGCCGACACACCCGAGGAGGCCTACCGGATCCTCACAAAGCGGCTGAAGGCCCTGTATCCCAAGGAAACGGAAGAGCAGACGAATACTTAGCAATTTGTTCATTTGATTCTGCCTGACGAAGCCCGTACCTTGTGTGGTGGACCTCATTGGGGGTGACCTGGCTTCGACGGGGAATGAGGGGTTCAGAACTGCATACCGTGGGGGTGCCGAACCACGATAATCCTTGGTACAAACTGCATAAGTGCCAATAACACTTACGCTCTGGCTGCTTAATATTAAGTAGCCCGTTTCCCGCGTGCCCGCCTGTCGGCGCGTGACGAAACGCCGCAATGACAGGCTAGCGACCCACCGTGCGACGGGGTGGGAAGTGAAGCCCCGAAAGGGCACCACCGTCGCTGGCACATGGGGCATCCTGTCGACCGGAGTTCCCAAGTGCGAGATCCAAAGGTCGGCTACGTATGGAGACGTTCTGCGCACCTTTTCTTCGGACCGGGGTTCGACTCCCCGCACCTCCACGCTTTCATTCCAGTGACCGAGAGATCACTCCTCATCTCCCATGGCGGCCACCATCCTGGTTGTCGACGACGAGAAGGACATCGTCGACCTCCTGAAATACAACCTTGAGAAGGAGGGCTATGCCGTTCTGACGGCCCGCAACGGCACATCCGCCCTCGCCGCCGCCGCACATCGGCCGGACCTCTGCATCCTCGACGTCATGATGCCCGAGATGGACGGTTGGGAGGTCTGCAAGGCACTCCGCCGCGATCCCGCCACGGCCAATGTGCCGGTCATCTTCCTCACCGCCCGTGATTCTGAAATGGACGAGGTCCTGGGCTTGGAACTCGGTGCCGATGACTACCTGACCAAACCGGTCCGCATGCGTACACTTGTCGCGCGCGTCAAGAAGGTTCTCTCTCGGCCGCTTCGCGATGTCCCGCAGGACTCCCCGGCCACCCTCGACGTGGGCCCCCTCCGCATACACGTCTCCAACTACACCGTCGAGATCGCGGGGAAGGAAATGGACTTCCCGAAGAAGGAGTTTGAGGTGCTGTTGTTCCTTGCCCGTCATCCAGACCGCGTGATCACCCGGGAGACGCTGCTCAACGAGATCTGGGGGCGTAACGTCTACGTCGTCGATCGCACCGTGGACGTCCACATCCGCAAGATCCGCGAAAAGCTCGGCCGGCACACCGACCTCATCGAAACCGTCAAGGGGGTCGGCTACCGATTCGTGAAAGACGCTGGATGAGTTCGCTGCGCTTGCGGCTGACCATCCCGATCGCGCTGACGGCGGTCGCCGCGGCCATTGTTGTCAACCTGCTCGTCCTCGCGTCACTTCGGCAACAGCTGGCAGACGACCTCCGACTTCGCCTCGAACGTCAGGCCTCCCTTCTGTCCTCTCTTCGCTTGACGGCAGGGGAGAGCCTCCAGCTTCGGGGCATGGCCATCGTTGGCCTGCGTTCGGACGGCACACACCGGCTTCTGTTTCGCCCGGAGGGACCTTCGGATTGGGCAGTCTTCGACGCCAATCATCAGATCCAGCCTCCTGAAGCTTTCCTTGATGCTCCCGCGGTGGGCATCCGCCTTCCCGCAAACCCCGACTTGTGGCAGAACATCCTGCGGCCCGATGAGACGGCAGCGATCCTCGTTTCCACACGCTCTACGGTCATCCTTTACGAGGAGCTCCGGATACGGGTCATTCTGCTCACCGTAGCCGGATACCTCGCCGTCGTCCTGACGGCCCTCGTTGTCGGAAGCTTGCTTGGGACGAGGATCCGGAGACTGACCCGGCGGATCACGGCTCTGTCCGATGACGATTCGGGAGTGCTTGCGCGCGAGAGAACGGCTGATGAGCTCGAAGCGCTCTCTAATCAACTTGAGCACGCCAACACAACTCTCGTCAGGACAAACACAAGCATCGAGCGACTTCAAAAGATGCGGAGCGAGTTCCTGGCCAACGTCTCGCACGAAGTCCGCACTCCGCTCTTCGCCATGAAGGGATACCTCGAGACGTTGCTGGACGGAGGGATCGATGACCCCAAGGTCAACCGGATCTTCGTTGAGAAGGCCCAGAAGCACGTTCAAAGGCTCGATCTGCTCCTGAGAGACCTGATCGAGATCTCCCGGATCGAATCGGGCGATATGAGGATGAGTTTTCGCTACTTTCGATTGGCCGACCTTTTTCAGGCGGCCTACGATGCTCAATTTGAGGTTGCACAGGCAAAAGGGCAGATCATCGAGGTACACAGCCTGGAGAGATCGGTGCTCGGCGACCGAGATCGGCTTCTGCAGGTTCTGAACAACCTGCTGGAAAACGCCACCGCGTATTCACCCAGGGGCGCGAAGATCACTCTGGGCGCCGCTGAATCCGGAGCCAGAGTGACTGTGGCCGTCACTGACAACGGACCAGGGATAGCACCCGAACACCAGGATAGGGTCTTCGAGCGGTTCTATCGAGTTGATCCGGACCGCTCTCGCGAGGCTGGAGGAACCGGCTTGGGTCTCGCTATCGTTAAGCACATTGTTGAAGCGCACGGGTCTAAAGTGTTTATGAAGAGTAATTTGGGTTCTGGCGCAAGTTTCTATTTCGAACTTCAGAAGGAGCCATGAAGATACTGTTCGAAAAGCTCCATGGCGCCGGTAATGACTTCATCGTCATTGACAATCGGAGGCGCATAGTCCGAAATGCCTCGCGGCTGGCGAAACGCCTGTGCGACCGCCACCTGAGCATAGGAGCCGATGGATTGCTGCTGGTGGAGCACTCCGCCAGAGCCGATTACCGAATGATGTACTACAATGCGGATGGCAGCTATGGGGGGATGTGCGGAAATGGTGGCCGTTCGATCGCGCTGTTTGCGTACGTGAACGGTATTGCCGATCGTGTGCATCGATTTTCAGCTCTGGGGCACATTTACCAAGTATCCGTTGGTGCCAATGGCCGTGTTAGCTTGTCGATGAAGGACCCTTTAGCTGTCAAGAGCGGCTTGAAACTTCGCGGGCCTCTGGGGAACTTCCTCGCAACCTTCGTTGACACGGGATCGCCGCACGTTGTTATCAAGGTTCAGAAGGGAACTCTGCGCGGGCTCGACCTGAAGACCTTGGGGCCATGGATCAGACACCATCGCGCTTTCTCTCCCCATGGCGCAAATGTGAACTTCATGGAAGTATTGGGGCCTAAGTTGTTGCAAATGAGGACATATGAACGCGGGGTCGAAGCTGAAACTTTAGCCTGTGGAACTGGCTCCGTTGCATGTTCGATCATTGCCTCGCAATTGTTCGGAGTGCGTTCGCCTGTCACGATCGTTGCGTCATCGGGAGACCGGCTCAGGGTCTCATTCCGCGAATCGCCGGAAGGTTATCGTGAGGTCATCCTTGATGGCCCCGCCCGCAGAGCATTCAAGGGGACCATTGATGTTTAGGCCTCGCAGCATCGGGTTCATACTGAACCCAATGGCAGGACGACGGCAGGTTGACCATTGGGAAATGGACATCCGACGCTCCCTCGAGTCTATCGATCAACCGCATGAGCTCGTTCGCACATCGAAGCGCGCGGAAGCCGGGGAAATCGCCGGAGATCTCGGCCAGAAGCACGACCTCGTAACGGCCGTTGGCGGTGACGGAACGGTCCACGAGGTAGCCCAAGGCATCGCCGGCACAGCGTCGATCTTGGGGCTCGTGCCGCGTGGTTCCGGGAACGATTTCAATCGCTTCTTGGGGATGCCGAAGGATGCGCCCACCGCCGCGCGCACCCTCGCGAGATCTTCACACGTTATTTCAGCCGACGCGGCCTATGTGACTGTGCGATCACAGGTTAGCGGAATCGAAGTTCAACGATGGATGATCAATACTCTCGGGATCGGGTATGACGCGGCCGTCGCCTTCAGGAGAGAACGGGTCCCTGTTTTGAAGGGTTTGCCGCTGTATCTGACAAGTGCCCTTTGGACGCTGGTCCACGCAAGGCCCCAGTTGTTCAAAGTCTCGCTGGACGACGCACCGCAGCGGGACCTGGACGGATTCATGGTGTGCCTCGGAATCGGCAAGTTCGAGGGCGGAGGGTTCAAAGTCTTGCCGAACGCACAGCAGGACGATGGCTTGCTTGACGTCTGTGAGGTCGACGGAATGGCCAAGCATCGATTATTGCCTTTGCTCATTCGGGCGATTGGAGGAAAGCACGCGTCCAGTGTAGGTGTCAGAATGAGCTTGGCCCGCAGAGCTACGATCAGTTCCAGGATCCCATTTCCCGTGCATGCAGACGGTGAGCTCCTGTGCCCGAACGCAACCGAAGTTGAAATCGAAGTGAAGTTCGGAGCACTCCGCGTTGCTCGTCCTTCTCGTGTCGCATAATCCATATTATGTCAACTAACGAGTAAGAAAGGCGCGCTACAGCTCGCCCTTCAACATCTCCGGAATCGCCTGCTCATAGATGCCCCTCGCCTCTTCGACGCGTATCCGCAGCACGCCTCCGTTCACGCAAATCTCGCCGGTAGCATCAACAGTCCCCATCTTGGTAACTGCGGTCCCCTTCGACTTCGCCAACGCCTTGATCGCCTCGACGTGCTCTCTTGCGACTGCGATGAGAATGCGCGACTGGGCCTCCCCAAACAGCACACCGTCCATCCGCATCCCAGGGCTCAGATCCAGCGTGATGCTGATCCCAAGTCCCGGTGCGCTCAGCAGCATCTCCGTCAGGGCCACCGCGAGACCTCCATCAGCGATATCGTGCGCGGCCGCAACGAATCCCGCCCTGATCGCCTCCAGGACCGTCTGCTGAACCGTTCGTTCGATGTTGAGGTCGAGTAACGGACAATCGCCGACGGGTCTTCCAAGACGATCCGTCAAGTATTGGGAGCCTCCCAGATCGTCACTTAGCGGACCCAAGAGGAGAACTTCGAGGCCTTCGTTTGTGATCCGACCCGATACGGCCTTCTCGACATCCTCGAGGATCCCGAGCATGCCGATCACAGGGGTTGGATACACAGCAGATTCTGGACTCTCGTTGTAGAAACTGACGTTTCCGCCGGTCACCGGCGTCTCAAAATGTCGGCACGCCTCGCCAATGCCGATCACCGCCTCCCTGAATTGCCAGTAAACCTCCGGGTCATACGGATTCCCGAAGTTAAGGCAATTTGTTATAGCCACGGGCGTAGCTCCAACACAGACAACATTTCGAGCCGATTCTGCTACGGCGATCTGCGCACCTACACGAGGGTTCAAATAAACGTATCTGCCATTGCAATCCGTCTTCACTGCCAACCCCTTCCGGCTTCCCTTGATCCGGACGATCGCGGCGTCACCATCCGAGGTCACGACGCTGTTGGTCCGTACCATGCTGTCATACTGCTCGAAGACCCATCGTTTGCTTGCGATGCTCGGATGCCGCAGGAGTCTTCGCAGCTCTCCGGTCAGATCGTGCGGCATTTTCAAGCTGGCAGTGTCGAACGAACGGGTCTCCTTCAGGTATTCAGGTTCCTTCGCATCACGCCGATAGACCGGTGCACCGCCGCCCAGGACTAGGGTCTCCGCCGGTATGTTGGCCACGACTTCCCCGTCGACCTTCACAATTAGATCTCTGCCATGCTCGACGGTCCCTATGACCTCCGCATGTAAGTCCCATTTATCAAATATCTTGTTCACATCTGATTCATGTCCCTTCTTAACAATGAAGAGCATGCGCTCCTGTGACTCCGACAGCATGATCTCATACGCAGTCATGCCCGATTCGCGGAGAGGGACATGAGCGAGGTCAACGATCATCCCCGACTCCCCCTTAGCGCTCATCTCGGACGTGGAACAAGTAATGCCGGCGGCACCCATGTCCTGAACGCCAACAACGCACCCTGTCTTGATGGCCTCGAGAGTAGCTTCGAGAAGGAGCTTCTCCGTGAAAGGGTCCCCCACTTGTACCGCAGGCCGCTTTGCTTCCGAAGCTTCAGATATCTCCTCGGAGGCGAACGTGGCACCGTGGATTCCATCCCGCCCCGTCGACGAACCAACGATCATGACGCTGTTCCCAGTCCCCTTCGCGAAGGCTTTCGCAACACCTGTATGTTCCACGATTCCAACCGCCATGGCGTTGACGAGAGGATTTCGGGCGTAGCACTGCTCAAAGTACACTTCACCGGCAACGGTAGGAACGCCGAAACTGTTGCCGTAATCACCTATTCCCTTCACAACTCGCTTGAAGAGGTATCGGGTGTGCGGATCCTCAAGCGTGCCGAACCGGAGTGAATTCAGAGCGGCAATGGGACGAGCACCCATCGAAAAGATGTCCCTCAGAATACCTCCCACCCCGGTCGCTGCACCCTGATAGGGCTCAACGGCTGATGGGTGGTTGTGGCTTTCGATCTTGAACGCCACGGCCATACCATCGCCGATGTCAACGAGGCCCGCATTCTCCTCGCCTGCCGCTACGAGCAGCCGCCCACCTTCCCTTGGCAGCGTCTTCAACATCAAGATGGAGTTCTTGTAACTACAGTGTTCGCTCCACATGACCGAGAATATCCCCAACTCCGTGTACGTCGGCATTCGACCAAGTATCTCGTGGATGCGCTCAAACTCCTCGGCCGTAAGCCCGTGTTCCTTGGCGAGCTCGGATGTCACCGGAGGATCTTGGCGTAGAATAGGCTTGAACTGATGCATGATAGGTCAAATCACTGTTGAAAGATGAATTTATACAATTAAAGTAAAATCTAGCCTAAGAACCTGATCCGAATCAGCGGCTGACCCATTTCTACCGCGCTACCCTCCGCAACCATGATCGAATCGACCACTCCGGTTCGGTCGGCTTTCATCTCGTTCTCCATCTTCATGGCCTCAAGAATAAGCAGACCTTCTCCCCTGGGGACTTCCTGGCCGGGTTGCACCAAGATCTTGATCACAAGACCCGGCATTGGGGCCTTCACGGTCAACGGCGCTGTGTCGGGGCCCTGGGCGTGATCCATGCCCTGACGCAGCAGCGAGCGCTGATCGTCCAAGGTCCCCGAGGCTCTCCGACCGTTCACGAGAACCGTGCATTCTCTCCCCTTTTGGTCCACCGGGTCGAGCATAATGTGATACCTTTTTCCGTCGAGTTCCACCGAGCCGTTGCCCATCGCTGAGAGATCCAATATGGCCTGGACCTCCCGGCCGTCCACTTCGATCTTGCCGTTTGGAGGACAGTAAACCCGCACCTGGACGCCGTTCAGCGTTACCAGGTATTCGTGCGGCCTCAACGATGCGGTCACCGTCGTTGGCTGCCCCATCGTGAGCTAGATGACGTGATTTCGCGCGTCGGAAGAGGTCCGCCGCTCCCGGACCTGCGATGGAGGGCCACGGCCACTGCCGCAGCCAGCACTTCGCTCTCCTGAAGTCGATCCAGGTCCGCGGGTCGAAATCGATCAGCCACGAAGTGGGTGTCGAACTCGCCGGCGACGAACTGCTCATCTCTCAACACCGAGCGGCAGAACGGAGCCGTTGTGCGCACCCCGGCGATGACCAGTTCGCCCAACGCCCGATCCATTCGTTCGATGGCTTCGCTTCGATCTGCTCCCCAGGCAATGACCTTTGCGAGCAGCGGATCGTAGAAGACGGAGACCTCGTCCCCGGCTTGGACACCGCTGTCGACCCGAATGAACGGTCCTGAGGGCCATTCGACGATCCGGAGTCGGCCCGTCGATGGAAAGAAGTTGTTGGCCGGGTCTTCTGCGCAGATACGGCATTCGATCGCATGTCCCCGCCGGACCACCTGATCCTGCCCGAAGGAAAGCGGACGGCCTTCCGCCACCCGGATCTGCTCGCGGACGAGGTCGAGCCCCGTCACCATCTCAGTCACGGGATGCTCCACCTGCAGCCGCGTGTTCATTTCCAGGAAGTAGAACCGACGGTCGGCGTCGACGATGAACTCGATCGTCCCAGCGTTCACGTAGCCCGCCGACTTCACGAGAGCTACGGCCGCCTCACCCATGGCTGCGCGCATGTCTGCCGTTACGATGGGCGATGGCGTCTCTTCCATCACCTTCTGGTGACGGCGTTGGATCGAGCACTCGCGTTCACCCAGAAACACCACATTCCCGTGCCCATCGGAGATGATCTGCATCTCAATATGTCGGGGACGCTGGACGTACTTCTCCACGTAGATTCGGTCATCTCCGAATGCCGACTTCGCCTCGGAGCGCGCTCCGCGCAATGCCGAGGTCAACGCATCGGGACCGTTGACGATCCGCATTCCCTTTCCGCCACCTCCCGCCGCGGCCTTGAGGAGCACCGGATACCCAATGTGCTCCGCAATCGTTCTCGCCTCGTCGTCCGACAGAAGCGGTTCGATCGTTCCCGGCACCGTGGGGACGCCTGCCGCTTGTGCACGCTTGCGCGCAGCCGTCTTGTCTCCCATCGCGCGGATAGCTTCCGCTGAGGGGCCGATGAACGTCAGGTCTGCCTCGGTCACCGCCTGCGCAAACGACGGATTCTCCGAAAGAAAGCCGTAGCCGGGATGGATCGCATCGACGCCCGCGTGTCGCGCCGCCTCGATGATCTTCTCCTGACGAAGGTACGATTCTGCCGGCGTGGCACCACCCAGCGCGACCACACGATCGGCCATCTGGACGTGTCGCGAAGCTCGATCGACGTCCGAACATACCGCCACGGATTCGATCCCCATGTCGCGGCAGGTGCGGATCACACGACAAGCGATCTCGCCGCGATTGGCCACAAGGAGAGAGTGGATCGACCGTACCATGGCTAGTCCAGCTCGACCACCGTCACGCCCGCGCCACCCTCGTTCCAGTCGGCAAGACGATGCGCGCGGACATGCGGTGCATTCTTGAGATACTCTGTCACTCGTTTCCGCAACGCTCCGGTCCCTTTTCCGTGAATGATGTCGACCCGATGGAGACCCGCGACCACCGCTCGCTCGAGCGCCATCTCGACCTGTACGATGGCTTCGTCGCCCGTGAGGCCGCGCACATCGACTTCGGGCGAGGCCGTCGGTAGTTCCAAGCCGCCTGTCGATGGAGACCCGGTGGTCGCCGCTCGACTCCCCGACATCCGGACGAGATCGCGCAGTTCCATTCGGACGCGCATAGAGCCTACAACGACCGTGGCGCGTTCTCCCTCAATATCGACGATCTCTCCCTCCGTGCTTCCCGCCCGCATCCTCACGCGGTCGCCGAGTGCCAGCTCGACGCTCTCCTCCGGCATCGGCGGAGCCACTTCCCGTTCCTGCGCCTCCAGGATCGTTTTCTGCGATTCGACCTGGCCCCGCGCCGCCTTGATCTTCGTCAGGTCACCCGAACTCTCGCGAACGTCGCGAACCGCTTGCTCGATCGTTCGGCTCGCATTCTTGACGATCTCCCGGGCCTCGCGGACCGCTCGCGCCTTTTCGGCGCGCGATTCCTCGCGCAGAGCCTTCAAGCGTTCCGCGAGATCGACCGTACTGCGGTCGACCGCTTCGGACCGCTGCCGAAGCGATTCCTGCGCTTCGAGCATCTCCTGCCTCCGACGGTCCAACTCGACCAGCAACGATTCGAGCCGGGTCTTGTCCGACCCGAGCCGTCGACGGGCCCGGTCCAGGATCTCGGACGACAGGCCGATCCTCCCTGCTAGCTCAAGCGCGTAGCTGCTTCCCGGAATGCCAGGCCGGAATCGGAACGTTGGACGGAGGGTCTGGGGATCGAATTCCATCGAACCGTTCGCGATGCCCTCCGTGCTGTGCGCGAATGCCTTGAGCGAACCCTGGTGAGTTGTGGCCACGCACAAGGCACGTCGTATGCGAAGCTCTTCGAGCACAGCCATGGCCAACGCGCTCCCCTCTTCGGGGTCCGTCCCCGACCCGATCTCATCCACGAGAACGAGCGAGCGTTCGTCGGCGCCGTCGAGGATCGTTCGGAGAAGAACGAGATGGGAGCTGAACGTGCTCAGGTCGTGTTCGATCGACTGATCGTCGCCGATATCCACGAAGAAACGCTCGAACGGAAAGAGCGCCGTGGCCGATCCCGCCGGGACGTGCAGCCCGGAGGCTGCGCAGACGCACAGCAGGCCGATCGTTTTCAGCGCAACGGTCTTTCCGCCTGCGTTCGGGCCGGTGATAACCAATGACGTTTCCGGTCCGCCCAGGTCGACCGAAAGCGCCACCACCTCCGACCGATCATGTCGCTGGAGCAGGACCGGATGCCGGCCGTCCTCAATGCGTATGATCGGCGCATCGCTGATCTCGGGCGCCACCCCGACGATCTCGATCGAATACCGTGCGCTGGCGAACAGGGCATCGAGATCGACCAGCGTATGGTAGGAGGCTTCAAGCGGTCCGCCAACCTCCGCCACCTGCGCCGTGAGCGCTGCCAGGATCCGAAGGATCTCCCGCTGTTCTGCAAGCTGTAACTCCCGCAAAGAGTTGTTCAACTCCAGCGTCTCGGTCGGTTCGATGAAGACCGTCGCCCCGCTGGCGGACGACGAATGCACGAAACCGGGCACTCGCCCCTTGAATTCGGATTTGATCGGTATGACCAGGCGTCCGTCGCGCGTCGTGATGATCTCGTCCTGGGCGAACTCCTGCTCGGAAACACGCCGCAGGATCGACGCGAGACGGCGCTGGAGTCCTTCGCGCGTCGAAGCCATGTCGTTGCGCAGCCGGCGCAACTCATGGCTGGCGGCGTCGCGGATCATCCCCTGTTCATCGATGGCCTGTGTTATGTTGTATTCGACGACCCGGTCCAAGATCAACGTGGGCACGACATGCGCAAGCGCTGGGAAGCGCTCCGTCCGGCGCTTCAGGAAGAGGTGCATCTCACGCGACGTGCGCAGAACGAGCGCGATGTCCAGCAACTCGACGGCGGGGAGCCCCTGGTGGGCGACGGCCGCCTTTCGCAGATGCGGCCGAATGTCACGGAAGCTGGAGAGAGGAACGGCATGCTCTTCGACGAGGATCTCTTTCGCTGCCGTCGTCTCGTCGAGACGTCGTCGAATGGCGGCCGAAGAGGCGAATGGCGTGATACGGGCGACGGCGTCGCGACCGGGTGACGACATCGCATGATGCGCGATTCGTTCCAGGACCTTCGGGAATTCGAGCTTTCGAAGTGCGAGGTCCACGACGGGGTCTGTCGGGTGCTTCCGAAGGCTTACCGGCGCGCTGCGGCGCGGAGCGAGTCGATCTTGCGGTTTGAAGCGGACCGAACTCCCCGGGCCGCCTCGACCGCCTTCTTCTTGTCGACGCCCTCGCTTTCTGGCGAGGAGAGATCCTGCAGCTGTTGGAGCGCCTCCGGTCCGAGGGTCACGATCTGGTCGAGGATCTGAGGTGAGATGTTCACGACGCCCTTGTAGATGCGCGAATCACGCTTCAGGGACTTCGAAGGGAAACCGATCATCGCAAGAAGAAAGAGGACTGAACTCAGGAAGAGGACCCCCTGCGCCGTGCCGACGATCGCTCCACCGATCCGGTCACCCATGCCGCCGATCTTGTACGGACCGGTCGCAAACCGGTAGATGAGCGACTGGAGCAGCATGATGCCCAAGAAGACGACGATGGCGCCGAGCACAGGCGCGTTGGACGGGTCCACGCCGGCGCTTTCGACCAGCAGGTCGGCCGCATCGCGCATGAAGACCTGACTGAACAAGAGCGCCACGATTGTCATGACGGCGGAGACGGCCTTGCGCACAGTCCCATCCCTGGCTCCAACGAGACCGGCCATGAGCAGCCAGATGCCGAGCAAAAGGTCCAGGATCATGTGCCGCTCCCCAGCCGTCCCTTGACGAGCTCCTGGATGATCGACCCGTCGATCTTCCCCTTGAGTTCCTTCATGACCGGACCCATCACCTTCCCCATATCCTTGGGGCCGGAGGCGCCGGTCTCCGTGATAATGCGAGCGACGACGACGCCCGCTTCTTCCCTCGTCAGCGGTTTGGGAAGGTACTCCTGGATCACGGACAGTTCCTGACGCTCCGTGTCTGCAAGGTCCTTGCGGCCTGCTTTCTCATACATCTCGATGGCTTCCTTCCGCTTCTTTCCGGCCGCTATCAAGGCTTGCACTTCGTCATCCGGCGTCACGCTCCCAGATCCGCGTTTCGAAAACTCGATCAGCAAGGCTCGGATGGAGCGGACGGTGTTGAGCCGGACCGGATCGCCGGCCTTCATGGCGGCCTTCAGGTCGTCGTTGATGCGTTCAGTCAGTGTCATAGGACCCATGTTCTTGTTTTGTTCAAAGTACGCAAACCTGTGCGGACTTTCCATTGATTCATGGCACATCAACAACAAAAAGGGCCCATCCGCGCTCTCGAAGAGTTCAGATGGGCCCATGGACGGTTGAAGAATGTCAGTGGATGGCATCGCCTCCAGATATCCGGATCGTCATACCAGAGCTCGTCGCCGCCGGATCGCAAAGCCGATCGATCGCCCGACAGATCTCGGAGGGTTGCACCCACGTCGAGCGGTCGGCATCCGGCATGTCGCGTCGATTCGCTGGCGTGTCGATGATCCACGGAGCGATCGTGTTGATCGTGATACCGCTCCCTGCGGATTCGCGAGCCGCGATCTCAGCCAGATGCAGCATGGCCGCCTTCGAAACGGCGTAGGCCGCCGACCCTTGCGATGGCTCGAGCGCTGACAAGGCTCCCACCTGGATGTAGCGTCCGTAGAACTGGTCCGACAGTGATCGCATCGATTCCCGCATGGAGAGGAATGCCGAGCGGGCGTTGACCGCCATCAAGCGGTCCCAGACCTCCGCACGCATCGACATGACCGGCTCACCTCCGGCGTAGGTGCCGACGGTATTCACGACGACCTCGATCGTGCCCAACGATCTGCGGGCCGAGGCAAAGAACGATTCCACCGACGCCTCGTGCGTGGCATCAAGAGCGGCCCACTGCAGTCGATCCGTGCCGGGGGGCGGAGTGGTCGACACGCCGTGACTGGCGAAGACCCTCGCTCCTGCCGCCACCGCATGCTCGACGACGGCACCCCCTACTGCACCTGTACCTCCCAGCACGACCACACGGCGACCACTCAGCATGCTCTTCCCTTCTCGTAGTTCATTGACATCACTGAACGCGCGTGACGAGCACAATGTCGATGTCCGATTCGGGCCCCGGCGTCGCTGTTTTCGGAATGCCATCGTAGTGGCTCAGAACAATGCCAAGACCCCCCGTCGAAGGACCTCCGCCAGACGTCCGCAGCTTGAACTGAAGCCCCACCGGCAACGAAGGCGTGTTCGTATCACGGTCGGTACGTTCGATGCCAACGAGTGACGAGATCCCTCCCGTGGGCGTGTAGAAGAACTGGTGCTGATTCGCCTGCTCTTCGATCTCGACGTTGAGTGTATCGGTCGGTGTGACCGATTCGTTGAGCAGCAGGATCGATCCCAGGTAGGTCCGGCCCGCGGCCAGGAACAGCGTATCGGCGACCGGTGCGGCACCACCCGGTCCATCGGCATCCCTCCACGAGGCGGTGCGGACTGCTGAGGTCACCGAGTCGCGAAGGACGAGCGTGACCGAAGTGATGACCTCATGTTCGATATCATCGGAGGGCGCGGTCGGGTCCTTCTCCTTACAGGCCGGCAGGACGAAGAGAATGGTCGTCATGAGGATGAAGAATGAGTTTCGCATTGTTGAATCCCTTGATGGTGTGAGAAAAGAGAGATGATGAACGTTTCAGTGTCGACCCCAGCTCGTGCTCACACGAACGACGAACGAGCGGCCGGGATCATCGGAGAAGTACCGGAATCGACTGAGATAGTCGCGGTATGTCGTGTTCAGCACATTCTGGGTGGACAGGGTCACTTCGACCACCTGTTCTCCCCAGTGCAGATGTGTCCCCGTCTCCAGGTCGAGCAACACGTACCCTGGCGGCGGGTTTGCGTAGTCGACACTCGATGGGTATCGGCCCTGATGCCGGACCCCAATGACGGTCGCTTCGACGTACGAACCGGTCAGGCCCCAGCGCTCGGGAAGCTTAGCGTGCACGATGAAGCGCGCCCGATCACCCGGCAGGAAGAGCATCGGCAGGCGCGTCGACACGATCGAACCCCGGACGAGCGAACCGGAGAGCCCCAGCCGAAGAACCGTGTTGACGTGCCATTCCGCAGAACCGTCGAGCCCATGCATGACCACGTCGTCCTGGCGATATCGGAATGTGGGGAAGGCCCCCCGGACCGTGAGAGTCGGATCCGGCGTCGGGAAGAGAGCAATGAACCCGTCGATGCGGTTGACGAACACGCTGACGTCGACGTGCACCATCTCGGCGATATGCCGGAGCGTCACGTCGAGCGAGCCGCTGCGTTCGTTCCCCAGGGTCGGATCGCCGATCTCGTACTGCGCCGAGCCGTGATGGACTCCGTCGCTGTAGAGTTCGTTGAGACTCGGCGGCCGCCACGCGGTTCCGATGTTCGTGCCCAGCGACCATGTCGGATCGAACTGCCACTGCACACCCACGGCGCCGCTTACGTTGGCGTATGTCTTCGCCATCCGCTCCACGGCCGACCCGGACGGTCGGTAGATGTCGAGCTGCCTCCAGTCGAGCCGCACGCCTGTCGTGACACGCAGGCCGTCATCGCTCCATTCTTCGATCGCAAACGCGCCAACATTGTGCGCCCGGAAGTTAGGGATAAGCCTCGTCGTCCCTTCGCTCACGTTTCCCTGACGCGTGCCGCTCAAGCCGATCGTCCCCGTGAATGGGCCAACCGGAAGATGCATCAGCCTCAGGTCCGCAGTGTAGCTCGTGAGGGTGAGGTCGAACGCCGGCCGCGTCTGGATCTGACCGAAGATCCGGAGGGCGTCGTACTCCTGCCGGTGGTTCTCCTGCCGACCGAGGCGGAGGTCGAGCGAACCGAGCCCTTCGATCAGCGACCTTGCGCGGAGCGTCACGAGATCGTGACGAATGACCTGCTTCGGCATGCGGATGTCGTAACTGAAGGGTCTCTCGACCAAGGGACGCGAACTGACGATGGCACGCCGCAGGTCCGTGACGTTTCCGATGTGCGATCCTTGGAAGATCCCGAGGTCGGTCGAGAACCGGCTGAGAAGCGCCGAGACCTCGCCCGCCTCAAAGAGGTATCCGATCGTGAAGGAACCATCGACCTCGGAGAATCCGGTGTTGGCAAGCCCGTATGCAGGAGCACGGGCATCACCCGCACGCCGCGCGCTGCCCTGAAGGCGCCAGGCGACATCGGAGAGCACATCGGCGTGTCCTTCCATCCATCCGGACACGGCCCCTTGCGCGTTGTTCGAGAAGAAGCTGATGTGCAACTCGGCCTCATGGCCCTGGGTTCGACGCAACTCCCTGGGTACGATCCGCACAACGCCTCCGATGGCCTCGGCGCCGAATTCCACGCTCGCCGGTCCTTTGACGACTTCGATCCCGGCCCCTGCAAACGGATCGATCTCCGGCGCATGTTCCGCTCCCCATTGCTGACCCTCTTGCCGGATATCGGCATTGAGAAGCACGATCCGCTGGCTATGGAGGCCCCGGATGACGGGCTTCATGATCGAAGGCCCGGTCGAGATCAACGTCACTCCCGGCAGGTGCTCCAGTGTCTCGCCGAGCGTTTGGCCGCTCAATCTGTGCAGATCGTCCGCACCGACGACGCTGATGGCGCGATGCGAGCCCATGAGTCCTGACTTGTCGACCGTACCGGTAATGGTGACACCGCGAACGGCAATGCTCACTTGCACCAGGAAGATGTCGAGTTGGGTCGGCTTGGCCAGCACGATCGTTCGTCGGACCTCTGCATACCCCATCATGCGCACGACGACCTCATGCCGTCCGGGTTGGAGCGATGGGAAAACGAAACGACCCTCCGTGTCCGTCAGGACGCCGGTACGCGCATGCGCAACGAAGACACTGGCGCCATCCAGCGGCAGACTGGTGGCGCTGTCTCGAACAGTTCCTGTAAGGCGAACGGTGGCCGTGGGCTGGGCCGACAGCCATGAGCCGGCGGCCATGATCAGCCCCACGACCGCCACCACGAACGATCGCATCGGAGTAAGTGGACGAGAATGAAAGGGGCGCGCCGGCTTGCCGGATCTATCGATCGGGGACGGCGTGGGATGCTGCTGTTGAGCGAGATCAGACGGCGGGTGGACCGCGCCGCGCGTGGGAGAAAGTGGACGTTGCGAGAGAGAGGACCGCTGGCGGGTGGGCCAACGGAGATGCGGTCGGTGAGAAGTAGTCCCAACGTGTGGGCGCCGGCGCTTCCGAACCCTGCAATCCGACGACGCACAACGCGCAGACATGGGGATGGTTGGCCGACCGCCCTTTCGCCGGCGCATTGGCATCATCGGCCGTAACGGCGAGCGCCGTGTCAGGGCCCATGCGAAGGGAGTGGTGATGCATGAGCGTGGCCTCGGCGAATCCGAGCACCAAGGCGATCAGCATCACGACACTCAGGCGTTCCATGTGCAAGCGCATGTTTTAAAATACGGTACCCGGCACGGAGTCGCAAGCGCGACGCCCGATTCGGAGCGAGATTCGTGCCCCCTTTGCTTCTCCGGTCATCGTGGTGTATTTTTGATGTATGAGAACGTCGATTGGATTCCGCCACTGGGTTGCTGCGACGACGCTGGGCCTCGCTTTGATGTCCATCGCCAAAGCCCAGCTCGCAGCCGGCCAACTTGCCCCCGATTTTTCCCTTCGGTACGCGACGCGCGACTCGATCTCGGGCGCTCCCCTCCGCCTCTCCGCCATCGCCGAGAACCGGACCGTCGTGCTTGCTTTCTATCCTGCGGATTGGAGCGGCGGATGCACCAAAGAGGTCTGCAGTTTCCGTGACGACATCGCCACCTTCGAACAGCTCGACGTCGAAGTCTTGGCCATCAGCGGCGACTACGTCTACTCGCATCATGCCTGGGCGAAGGCACTCGACCTACCCTTTCGACTGTTGAGCGACCACGATCATGCGGTCGCCAAAGCGTACCAGAGCTACAACGAGGCTACTGGCTACAATCGACGGACCGTCTTCGTGGTCGATCGGAAGCGCCAGATCGTCTATGCCGACCTGGACTATTCCGTCCGGGATGACGTCGATTTCCAAGCGCTGCGGTCTGCACTTACGTCGATCCCGCGGTGATTGACAGCGACCTCATTCCTCCATCCCATTTCTGAGAATGGATATCCCCAACCTCCCGTACCGCTCCATTGCCTGCGGGACGTACGATCTCTTCGAGGCCGCGGCACTTCGCCATCATCGTGTGATGTTGAAGATGATCGACGGGGCTGCCGTGACCGGACAGATCGCCGATGTGTTCTCCCGTGGGAACGAGGAGTTCTGCCGTTTCTTTCCAGAAGATCAGACCGTTCCGGTCGAGTTCAGGCTCGACACAGTGGCCGAGATCACGGACCTCCACGACGGCACCCGCCTCTCGACCGGGACCTGCTGACCTTCAGATCATCCCTCATCACTCCTTGCAGAGATCATGCTCCGATCTGTCCGTCCGCTCCTGCTCGTCATCGCCTGGATCCTACCGGCCTTCGGCCAGGATGCGGATCTGCTGCGGCATCCATCCGAAAGGCACCTGCGCAACATCCGCCAACTGACGTTCGGCGGCACGAACGCCGAGGCCTACTTCTCGCACGATTTCACGAAGCTTTCATTCCAGTCGACGCGCGACCCTTACGGCTGCGACCAGATCTTCACGATGAAACTCGATGGGACCGATCAGCAGCTCGTCAGCACGGGCAAGGGGGTCACGACCTGCGCCGCCTTTCTGCCCGGCGATCGCCGGGTCGTGTACGCCAGCACGCACGCCTCATCGCCTGACTGCATCCCGCGCCCCGACAAATCGAAAGGGTATGTGTGGGGCGTGTATGGTTCCTACGATCTCTACACGGTGAACGCTGACGGGTCGGACCTGCGCGTCTTGGCGGCGACGCCAGCCTATGACGCCGAAGCGACCGTCTCACCGGTCGGCGACAAGATCGTGTTTACGTCGTCGCGTGATGGCGACCTCGATCTCTACACGATGAACATCGACGGGTCCGATGTGCGACGCGTGACGAATCAGTTCGGCTATGACGGCGGGGCCTTCTTTTCGTGGAGCGGCCAACGCCTCGTGTATCGCGGCTACCACCATACAGACAGTTCAGGCATCGCCGAATACAAAGCGCTGCTGGCTGAGCAGCTGGTGCGGCCGACGCGCATGGAGATCTTTACGATCAATGTCGACGGTACCGACCGGCGCCAGCTGACGAACAACGGTGCGGCGAACTTCGCCCCGTTCTTCCATCCGTCCGACCGGCGTATCGTCTTTTCGTCGAACGTGGACGATCCGAAGGGCCGCACCTTTCACGTCTACCAGATCGGCGACGACGGATCGCGGCTCGAGCAGATCACCTACGGCGGCACCTTCAACTCCTTTCCGATGTTCAATCGCGATGGGACGAAGCTCGTCTTCGTTTCGGACCGCAACGCGAAAGGTCGTTACGAATTCAACGTATTCATCGCCGACTGGGTCGAGTGATCCGATGAGACTCCAGGGAAAACACGTTGTCATCTCCGGGGCGTCAAAAGGGCTGGGTCGAGCGCTTGCGCACCGATTCGCCGCCGAGGGGGCCCGACTGGCCTTGTGCGCCCGGTCAGCGCAGGCGCTCGAGGCGGTGCGGAGCGAGCTGGAGGCTGGCGGGGCAGATATCGTGGCCATCCCATGTGATATCTCCGACTCGCTCAGCGTCCGCACGTTCGTCGAAGGCGTCATCGGACGGTGGGGCCACGTCGATATTCTCATCAACAATGCTTCGATCCTCGGTCCGCGCGTCACGGTGGCCGAATACCCGCTCAAGGAATGGGACGAGGTCATCCAGACAAACGTCCACGGATCGTTCTTCATGACGCGCCTGCTGGTGCCCGCCATGATGCAGAGGGGATCCGGCGCGATCATCAACGTGAGTTCCTCCGTGGGTCGGACCGGTCGCAAGCAATGGGGGGCCTACGCCGTCTCGAAATTCGCGCTCGAAGGGCTCACCCAGGTGCTGGCCGAAGAACTGAAGCCGTTCAACATCCGCGTCAACTCGGTCAATCCGGGCCCGATGGCCACGGCGATGCGCCGATCGGCGTATCCGCAGGAAGACCCCTCCACCCTCCGCACCCCGGAGCAACTCACGGAAGTGTTCGTCTATCTCGCGTCGGCGGACGGGAAAGGCATCTCCGGTCAAGCCTTCGACGCAGCCACATACATCGCCAACCCTCAGGTTCGCACATGATCCATCGTCACTGGCGGCTCGCCGCCCTCCTCCTCTTCGTGTCCTTCGCGACCGCCAAGGCACAGTTTTCCACCGCCATCACCTCCGACGATGTGATGAGGCATATCCGCATCCTGGCCCAAGACGAATGGCAAGGGCGCGGATCGGGCACGCCCGGCGGCGCAGCGGCGGCGGCCTATCTCGAGGAACAACTCCGGGCGTTCGGCGTCGCTCCGGCCAGCGCCGACGGATCGTATCGCCACACCTTCGAGTTTGTTTCGGCGGCCAGGCTCGGAAAGGGCAATCGCCTGGCCATCTCCGCAAAGGGCAAGAGCCGCTCATTGCGCGTGAACGACGATTTCCGCCCGTTAGGGTTCTCAGCGTCGGCTTCCTTCAACGGGCCCGTCGTCTTCGCCGGGTACGGCATTTCGCTCCCGGATCGTGGCTATGACGACTATGCCGGCATTGACGTGAAGGGCAAGGCCGTTGTCATTATGCGGTATTCCCCGTGGGGTGACAAGCCGCCCATGGAATTCCAGGCGAGCACATCGCTTCGAGCCAAGGTGCTGAAGGCCAAGGAAAAGGGCGCATCGGCGGTCGTGGTCATCATCGGCCCGGCCGATACTGACACGGATGTTCCGATGAAACTGAGCTACGACCGGCAGGCCGGGAGCGCAGATCTACCCGTCATATCGATGCGCCGGGCGCTGGTCGAGGGATGGATCGGCGATCCGAAGCAGGCGCTAAAGATACTGCAGGATTCGATCATGTCGTCAAAACAACCGCGTTCCTTCGCGTTCGATCAGATCACGCTTGACCTGCAGACCGACGTGGAATTGGTGCGAGCCAAGGCCGACAACGTTGTTGGCATGCTGGAAGGAACGGACCCGAAGCTGAATCATGAGATCATCGTCATTGGCGCCCACTACGATCACCTAGGCATGGGTGGCGAGGATTCCGGATCCTTGCGGCCCGATACGCTCGCGCCGCATAATGGCGCGGACGACAACGCTTCAGGCACGGCGGGCGTCCTGGAACTCGCGCACTACTTTGCGGAACCATCTCACCGCTTGAAGCGTACCGTCTATTTCTTGGCCTTCGCTGGAGAAGAGATGGGCCTCCTCGGCTCGTCGGCGTACGTGAATGCGCCGTCAACGCCCACCTCGCGCATGGCAGCCATGGTCAACATGGATATGATCGGGCGGCTCACCGACCGGAAGCTCATCGTTTACGGCGTCGGGACCGCCGCTGGACTCGATTCGCTCGTGAGCTCCAAGAATATCGATTCAACGTTCGTCTTGAAACTCAACAAGGACGGCTTTGGCCCCAGCGATCATTCGTCGTTCTATACCAAGAAGATACCCGTCCTGCACTTCTTCACCGATCTGCACGGAGACTATCATCGCCCGTCCGATGATTGGCAACTCATCAACGCGGACGGTACGCGACAGGTCTTGGACATGGTCGCCGAGGTGATGCGGGCTTTGGGAGACGCGCCGGGCCGTCCGGTCTATGTGCAAGCCGAGATGCCGCGGCCCATGGGCGGCGGTGACGGACGCAGCAGTCGCGTGTACACCGGCACGATCCCGGATTTCGGTGAACAGTCGGAAGGCATGAAGCTGGCAGGAGTACGTGAAGGAAGTCCGTCGGCAAAGGCCGGTCTTCAGGCGGGCGACGTGATCATCAAGTTCGGAAAGGTCGACATCAAGAATCTGTACGACTACACGTACGCCCTGGGAGAATACAAGGTGGGAGACTCGGTGCCTGTCACCGTCAGGCGAGGTGACCGGACGCTGACCGTGACCGTCACGTTGGAACGACGCAACTGAGCGCGAGCGGTCGGTACAGACGAAGGCCCCCGGGAGGATCCGGGGGCCTTCTCGTTTCAGAGCTCCACGAGGGTGGCGTAGCGTGCCGACCCGCCGGCGATGAGCCCGGTCAGGCGGTCGACGAGCGCTTCGCCGCGCTCGTCAAGGTCATCTTCGAGCACGTCGAACTCCTCCTTGGACGCGCAGACGAACTGCTCGACGACCGAAAGTCCCTTTCCTTTCAGCTCGTACAACGCATAGTCCTTCTTCTTTGCAACGCCGAAGTGGGCCTTCATCTCCTGAGCAAGAGACAGAAACTCCTCCCGCCTGCCAGGAAGCACATCGTACGAGATCTGCAGAATATACCGTGCCATAGTGAGATGTCCGCCGTGACGTGATCAGGTTCCAGGAATTGACGAGATCGGTGATTCCATCAGAAGGCGCAGGCCGAAGCGTGCCAGCCACATCCAACCGGCCGCAACAATGCCGACGCTTGCGCTTGCAACGATGAGTGCGCGCCACGGAACGATTCGCAGCGCCACGCGCCCGCCGATGACGAGGAGACCGAACGACCACAGCGCCGCAAGCGCGTGCAGCACGACGATCGTCCAGAACGAAGCCGCGTTGATGGTCGACGGAGGCGGATTGCCGACATACCAATGCTCGCCGAACGTCAGCAGAGCGATCGGGATCAGCACCAGGCCCACGGCGACCGATGGCACCAAGGCGTAGGCCGTGACGCCTAGCGAACGCCGGTATGAGACGTCGCCTCGCACGATCACCGAGGAGAGCGTGTGTACGAGGGCGGTGAGCAAACCCAGCAACGCCCCGACAACGAGGCCGGCCCCGAAAACGGCCCCGGTGGTCTCAAAGAGACCTCCTACGACGTCGCCCGCCTGCACCCACGCCACGGTTAACCCAACAACTGGTATGCCGGCGGCGGCGAACAACGAGACGGCGTAGTTCTTGTGCTCAGCGATCGCGATCTCATGAAAAGCCTGCGAAGGGACCGTCATCGTCCGCCAAGCGGTGCTGAACAGGTCGAGCGTCGGGACCCGGTTCTGGAGGAAGGCCTTACATGTGTGGCAAACCGTCGCCGTTGAAGGATTCTCGGCGCCGCAGACTGTGCACGTCATGGAGGGGTCAGGTTCCGCTCGCAGTCGATCAATGAGAGAAGATAGCGAGAAATGTGGCCGCCTCCAATGACTTTCTACGGGTTCACAGAGGGGCAAATTTGGCGGTGAAGTGCCGAAGCATCGGCGCCTCCTCGACAATGCGGAAACCGCGCATCTCCATTCGATGCCGATGGGCCTCGATGACCACTTCAGCCACGTAATCAATGTGGCTTTGCGTGTAAACGCGCCGTGGAATGGCCAGACGCACCAGTTCCATCGGAGGCGAGATCAACGAGCCTCCGGCACCGTACTTGCCGAACATGACCGAGCCGATCTCGACGCTTCGAACGCCACCCTCGACGTACAGCGCACATGCGACCGCCTGTCCGGGATACTCGTGTGGAGGCACGTGGGGGAGAAAGTCCTTGGCGTCGAGGTAGATCGCATGACCGCCCGGGGGCTCGACGATCGGAACTCCCGCGCTCAGAAGCTTCTCCGCGAGGTATTCGACGGAGCGGATGCGGTAACGAAGATAGTCCTCTTGAACGACCTCCTCGAGCCCCTGCGCGATCGCTTCAAGGTCACGTCCGGCGAGCCCGCCATACGTCGGGAAACCTTCAGTGACAATCAGGAGATTCCGTGCCTGGACGGCGAGCGCGCCGTCGTTCAGGGCCAGAAATCCGCCCATGTTCACGAGCGCATCCTTCTTGGCGCTCATCGTGCATCCGTCGACGTAGGAGAACATTTCTCGCGCGATCTCGACGACCGATCGATTCGCATAGCCCGGTTCGCGCAGTTTGATGAAGTAGGCGTTCTCGGCAAAACGACAGGCGTCGAGGAAGAGCGGAATGCCGTGCTTCTTCGTGACGTCGCGCGCCCCCCGGAGGTTGGCCATCGACACGGGCTGTCCTCCGCCCGAGTTGTTCGTCACGGTGATCATACACAGCGGCACGTGCTCCCTCCGCTCCTTCACCAAGAACGCATCAAGCGCGGCCAGGTCGATATCACCTTTGAAGTCCGCCCGCTGATGCGGATGCTTCCCTACTTCGTTCAGCAGGTCCACGGCCTCTGCGCCGGAGTACTCGATATTCGCCCGCGTCGTGTCGAAATGCGTATTGCTGGGGATCCTCTTCCCCTTTCCGCCCACCAGGGTGAACAGGATCTTCTCCGCGGCTCGTCCTTGGTGCACCGGAATAATATGCGTGAGGCCGGTCAGCTCGCGCACCGCCTTTTCGAATCGATAGTAGCTCCTCGACCCGGCATACGATTCGTCGCCGTCCATGATCCCCGCCCATTGACGCGCGCTCATGGCCGAGGTGCCCGAATCGGTCAGCAGGTCGATCATGACATCTTCGGCATGGATGAGAAACGGGTTATGGTGCGCCTTCTGCAAAATCTCACGCCGCTCGGCGATCGTCGTGAAACGGATCGGTTCGACGCTCTTGATCTTGAACGGCTCGATGATCGTCTTCATAGGTCCCATGATTTGCGATTGTACGTTCGCACCATCTCTTCGTCGCGGAGCTGGGTCAGAATGCGCTTCACATACGTCCAGTGCTTGTCGATCAGCAACTCATGGTGGGCCACTCCCCGCACGATCTGCCGCTTGTCGAGGACGTAGGTCACGCGACGGATCGCCTTGCTTCCCAGCCAGAGCGCGCGATAGTTGCGGCAGACCTCCAGCTGTGGGTCGCTGGCCAACGCGAAGGGGAACTTGAATTCCTCCGCAAAGGCACGGTGGTCTTCCAGCGACTCACCGTTCACGCCGACGAGCACAGCGTCAAGTTCTTCGATTTCGCGGATGTGATGCCCAAACAGGCAGCCTTCCCGCGTGCATCCCCACGTGTGATTCTTCGGATAGAAGTAGATCACGACGTTCTTCGTCCCCCGCTGGTCGGACAGGTGAAAGCGCAGACCGTTGTGGAGCCGGAGCTCGAAGTCGGGGGCGTATGAGCCGATGCGGAGCATGAAGAAGGCGGGCCCCAGAGGGGGCCCGACGAACGTTCATTCAACATCGAGACGAATAACGGAGAAGAGCTCGTGGGGTGCCAGCCGGGCGGCGCCTTTCAGGAAGGCCAACTCGACCAAGACGGCGACTCCGACGACGCTGCCTCCGAGTTCCCGGATCAGTTCGATCGCGGCACCCAGAGTTCCCCCCGTTGCGAGCAGGTCGTCATGCAGGAGCACTCTCGCTCCGGGAAGGAACGCGTCAGCGTGCATCTCGATCTCGTCCGTACCGTACTCCAAGGCGTACGACGCGCGGCGCACCGGAGCAGGAAGCTTGCCGCGCTTCCGCACCGGAACGAAGCCCGCACCGAGACGAAGGGCCAACGGCGCACCGAGAATGAACCCGCGCGATTCAACCCCAACGACGACATCGACCGGAGTGCCCTGATACCGCCGGGCGAACACGTCAACAGCGAGGCGCAACGAGGACGGGTCCTGAAGGATCGGGGTGATGTCCTTAAAACGAATGCCGGGCTTTGGAAAATCGGGAACGGTCCGGATCTTGTCAGTGAGCGCTTTCACAACATCCGGCGACGGGTCTACCATCGGAGGGGTTCCTTGTTCAGAAAGGCCGCGATGCCCTTCTTGCACTCTTCCGTCATCCGGGTGAGCGCATTGAGATTCGAGGCATAATCGAGGGCATCCGCGGTCGAGAGCCCGTGGATCCGGCCGAGCAGTTCCTTGACGAGTCCCATGGAGGACCCTGAGTTGCGGTCGGCCAGCTCCTGCGCCAGCCGCTCCCCTTCTTCGTCGAGTTGCATCGCCGGCACGAGACGATTTACGAGCCCCATCTGGTACGCTTCCTCGGCGCTGATCGTATGGCCACGCAACGTCAGCTCACGGGCACGACCTTCGCCGACCCGCCTCAGGAGGAACGCCATGACGATCGCCGGGACGAACCCGATATGGACCTCGGTGTAGCCGAACGTCGCCGTTTCGCGAGCCGCCAGGACGATGTCGCAGACCGTCGCGAGACCGCATCCGCCCGCCAGTGCGGGCCCCTGGACAAGCCCAACGACCGGCTTCCGCAGCGTGTAGATCTGCAGGAAGAGCTTCATCAACTGCTGCGAATCGCGCTGGTTCTGATTGAAGTCGTATTCAGAGAGCTTCTTCAAGTAGGCAAGATCGGCGCCCGCACAGAATGACTCTCCTTCGGCACGAAGGATCACAACCTTGGCCGTTCCGTCGCGCGATGCGTGCGTGAATGCCTGCCCGAGCTCGGCGACCATGAGGTCGTCAAGCGCATTGTGTTTCTCGGGACGGCTCAACGTAATGATCGCCGAGCGGCCGCGGATCTCGTATTTTAGCCGTGTGTACTCCATTGGATCGTTGAAAACCTACCGAAAAGCGGCCGCAGAAGCAATGGGAGCGCACTCAACAGCACGGTCCCGGCCCCCTCGATGTGGAGAACCGGGACCGCCAAGGTCCGACCGCCGATGTTCCGGTCAGGCGTCGTAGTACATCATGAACTCGAACGGATGCGGGCGGAGCGCCATTGGTTTCACTTCGCGCGTCCGCTTATAGTCGAGCCACGTTTCAACGACGTCCTGAGTGAACACATCGCCACGAAGAAGGAAATCGTGATCCTTCTCGAGCGCTTGCAGGGCCTCATCGAGGGAACCTGGCGTGCTGGGCACGTCGCGGAGCTGCTCGGGCGTCATCTCGTAGATGTCCTTGTCGAGGGGCTTCCCCGGGTCGATCTTGTTGATGATGCCGTCAAGCCCTGCCATGAGCAGTGCGGAGAACCCGAGGTAGGGATTGCAGAGTGGGTCCGGGCAGCGGAATTCGATCCGCTTTGACTTCGGGTTCGAGGAATACATCGGGATGCGCACCGAGGCCGAGCGATTGCGTTGCGAGTAGGCCAGATTCACGGGTGCTTCATAGCCGGGCACGAGGCGCTTGTAAGAATTCGTGCTGGGATTCGTGATGGCGCAGAGGGCCGGCGCATGCTTCAGGATCCCGCCGATGTAGTACATCGCCATCTCGCTCAGTCCGGCATAGCTGCTGCCGCCGAACAGGGGCTTGCCCGCCTTCCACAAGCTCTGGTGCACGTGCATGCCAGATCCGTTGTCGCCGTAGAGCGGCTTTGGCATGAAGGTAACGGTCTTTCCATGCCGACGTGCGACGTTCTTGGTCACGTACTTATACTTCTGATAGTTGTCGGCCATCTTGACGAGTGTCGTGCGCTTCATGTCGATCTCGGTCTGGCCCGCGGTCGCGACCTCGTGGTGATGCACTTCCACTTCGATGCCCACCTGCTGCATGGTGAGGACCATCTCCGTACGCAGGTCCTGGAGCGTATCCAACGGCGCCACGGGGAAGTAGCCTTCCTTGTGACGGATCCGATGACCCAGGTTGGGCCGGGCATCCGATCCGCTGTTCCAGATCCCCTCTTCGGAGTCGATGAAATAGAACCCGAAATTCGACGCTTGGTCGAAGCGAATGTTGTCGAAGATGAAGAACTCCGGCTCGGGGCCGAAATAGGCCGTGTCGGCGATCCCGGACGAACGCAGGTATTTCTCCGCCTTCTCGGCGATGTAGCGCGCATCCCGCGAATACGGCTCCTTGGTGATCGGATCGGCAATGTCGCACGTCACGCTGAGTGTCGGCACGGCCGTGAATGGATCGATGAATGCCGTCGAAGGGTCCGGATAGAGGAGCATGTCGCTTTCGTGGATACGGCGGAAACCCCGGATGCTCGACCCGTCGAAGCCATGACCGTCTTCGAAGTGATCGGGGTCGAATTCACCGACCGTCACGGAAACGTGCTGCCACTGTCCGAGCATGTCCGTGAATTTCAGGTCCACGATCTTGACGCCGTGTTCTTTGATGAGCTTGAACACCCGGTCGATCTCCGGGTTCCCTTTCGATCTGGCCATGGAGGCTCCTGCTGTGAGAGTTAGGATGGTAGGGGGACTTTGATCCGAAACGTTTCTTTCGTCGTGGAGAGCACGACCATCGTCGTGGATTTCGTGACACCGTTCCAGGACTGTATCTTCGCCAGGAGCTTTTCGAGTGACGCCGTATTGTCCGTGCGGACCTTCAACAGATGCGTGCCGTCGCCGGTGATGGCGTGGCATTCGAGGATCTCGTCCGTCGCGGTGGCGTGGTCGGTGAACGCATGGAAATGCTTCGAGGAATCCACCGTCACGGTCACGAACGCGGTGATGTCCTTGCCGAGGAGCTTGTGAGCGACCTTGGTGAAATATCCCTGGATATAGCCGTTCTCCTCGAGCTTTCGGAGCCGCTCGCTGGTCGCGGGGAGCGAAAGGCCCACCCGTTCGGCCAGTTCGTTCCGCCGCGTTCGGCCATTCTTCTGCAGGATCTCGAGGATGGTCACATCTATCTGGTCTAAATGCATGATGACCTTACTATCTGAGGTGATAACAAGCTATTGGTTCACAAAGATAGGTCATGCGGAGCTCGTTGTCAAGGGGAATCATGCGAACGCCGCCGGACCTTGCGTTCCGACGGCGTTCGTTCGTTCCCTGACCGATCAAGCAACCTACCGGCGATACCGCACCTCGCCTTCGCAGATCGTCATGTGAACTTCGAAGTCCTTGTCGAACACGACCAGGTCGGCATCCTTCCCCACGGCGATGATCCCTTTCTGGTGCTCGAGGCCGAGGACTTTGGCCCCGTTCAGCGATGCCATGCGGACGGCATCCGTGAGTGGGACATCAACCTGTTGCACCATCGTCTTGACGGCCTGGTTCATCGTCAACGTGCTGCCGGCAAGCGTCCCGTCGGGGAGATAGGCCCGCCGGTCCTTCATCAGGATCTTCTGGTCCATGAAAACGTATTCGCCCTCGGGCATTCCCGAGGCACGGATCGCGTCCGTCACCAGGATGATCCCACCCGAGCCCTTCACTTGATAGATCAACTTCATGACGGCTGGATGCACGTGGATACCATCGGCGATCAGCTCGATCTTCAGTTCGTTATGCAGGAGGGCGCTCAGCACCACGCCCGGCTTCCGATGATGGAACGGGCGCATGGCGTTGAACATGTGCGTCACGTGCGCGACGCCATTGTCGATCGCGAACAACACTTCTTCGTACGTGGCCGTCGAGTGTCCGATCGAGAGGACCACGCCCGCCCGTGCGGCGGCCCGCATGATGTCGGCTATCCCATCGAGTTCAGGAGCGATCGTCATCAACCGAATGAATCCTCTGCCTGCCGCCTGCAATTGGTTCCAGCCTTCCAGGTTCGCCTTCCAGAGATACTCCTTCTTCATCGCCCCGTGCAATTCCGGGTTGATGAACGGACCTTCCAAATGAATGCCCCAGACGTTCCCCTTGCCCTTCGTCCGCTCAGCGAACGCCGCGATCCGTTCGACATCGGCGACCATCTCTGCTTCGGGCTTGCTGTAGAGCGCGGCGCAGAAGCCGGTGGTCCCGTTGGCAAAGAAGTAGTCCGACACCTTCCCGACCGCTTCAGGGTCTGTATCGGCGAAGCCATACCCCCCCCCTCCGTGAACAAGCAGGTCGATGAAACCGGGAGCCAGGATCTTGCCTTCGAGGTCATAGACCGGAATATCGCTCGGTACGGGGAAGTCATGGGGACCTCCGATGCCGGCGATGATCCCATCCTCGATAAGGACGATGCCCCGTTCCACATGACGGAACGGTGTGACGACATCCATATTGGTCAGTGCGTACCGCATGGGAGGTTACACGGTGGTCGTTGAATGTGATGCGCAGATCAGGTGCCGCACGGCCTCGGCCGGATCGGCCATTCCGAATATGGAGGTGCCCGCCACGATCGTATCGGCTCCGGCCGCCACGCACGCCGATACATTGCCGGCGTCCACACCGCCGTCCACTTCGACGCGTATCGTAGCACCCGAGCCGCGGACGAGATCCCGCGCTTGTTGCAGCTTCTGGATCGTCGCCGGGATGAACCGCTGTCCGCCGAACCCCGGATTGACCGACATGATCAGCAACAGGTCGATCTCGTGGAGAACGGGCCGAATGAGGTCCACTGATGTCGCCGGGTTGAGGGCCACACCGGCCTTGGCGCCGACCTCACGGATCAGCGTGAGCGTCCGATGCAGATGCGTGCAAGCCTCCCAATGGACCGTGATGACGTCCGCACCGGCCTTTCGGAAGGCCTCCACATACCGCTGAGGATGGGAGATCATCAGATGCGTGTCGAAGACCATTCGCGTGGTTGCACGCAGGGATGCGATCACCGGAGGCCCGAACGAGATATTCGGAACGAAGTCACCATCCATGACGTCGAGATGAAGCCATGGCGCGCCCCCCTGTTCGACGGCGCGTACTTGCTCCGACAGCCGGTTGAAATCGGCCGCCAACAAGGATGGGGCGATGACGAGGTCCACGTCAGTTCTCCGCGTCAAGTGGCGGTTCGACTCGCTGAGCCACGAAGAGGTCGATCATCTGACCGTAGCGAGCCATCTCAGCTGGTCGGGGGTATTGATCGATGATCGTATTCGGCAAGAGGTCCAGGCTGGCTTGATACGAGATGGAGCCGACAACGAAACCGGCCTGGAGCAGCAGCTTCCGGGCCTCGTTCAGGGACCTGCCCGTCAGATTGGGGACGGCGCGTTGTTCGCCGACCTTCCCCTGACTCACGAGCACCCCGATCGCCGAACCAGCCCGCACCTTTCGCTCGGCGTCGATCGTCTGGGAGATGATCGTGTTCATGAAGATCTCGTCCGAGGGCTCGTATCGCACTTCGCCGATACGAAGGCCCACCCGTTCAAGGGAGAAGGTGGCTTCGCGCAGGGACTTGCCGCGCAACGCCGGGACCATCACCAACACCTCGCCGCCGCTGATGGTGAGATAGACGCCGCGACCGTATTTGACCGTGGCTTGAGGGGGCGGGTTCTGGAATGCGACTGTTCCCACCTTGTAAGCTTTGTCGGGCCTCGTCTCGGCTTCCCGAGGTTCAAGTCCGGCCTTGCGAATCGCCTCCTTCGCTTCGTCGACGGTCAGGCCGAGCACTGACGGAACCATCGTGGTGCGCCCTTGAGCCGTGTACAAGGGCATGATGACGTCGTCGACGAGGAAGAAGACCGCAACGAGGAGGCCGGAGACGATCGCCAAGCGGCGCAGTCGCTCCCGGGTGAATCGCTGATAGATTTTCGGACGAGCCATTGTCATCGAAGGTACTGAGCTTTGTTCCGAGACACAACTTCCGCTCATGACGATGCTCCTTCGTTGCAGATGCCGTCCGATTTGGATATATTGTCTCGCACGTCCGACTTCGAAAGATGAAGCAGCCTTACAAAGATCTGGGGTTGGTCGCCCTTCGGGCTCGCTCCTTTGCCCATGCGCCGTATTCCCGTTTCGCGGTGGGCGCCGCGGTCTTGACCGCCAGCGGCAAGGTCTATACGGGATGCAATGTGGAGAATAGCTCGTACGGACTGAGCATGTGTGCGGAGCGTGTGGCGATCTTCAAGGCCGTCTCAGAAGGCGAGCGGGAGTTCGTCGCCATCGCTGTCGCCGCCGATACCGATCCTTTGACCCCTCCCTGCGGAGCCTGTCGCCAGGTCATCTCAGACATGGCCGGCAACATCGACGTGATCCTCATTGCCCCCTCTCGCCGCACGCGGGTCCATAGACTGCAGACGCTTCTGCCGTACGCTTTCGACGCCACCTTCTTCCGCTTACGCCATCGCCCCCGGTAATGGATACTTCAGCACTTCATGTCGTCCCTCGCAGCGTTGGCTGGATCGAGGTCATTTGTGGCTGCATGTTCAGCGGTAAGACCGAGGAACTGATCCGCCGGTTACGTCGCGCCCAGATCGCAAAGCAAACGGTCGCCGTATTCAAACCCGTCATCGACAACCGCTACGACCGGGAACGGATCGTCTCCCACAGCGAGCAATCCCTCATCTCGACGCCGGTGACCGACGCCTCCGAGATCCTGAAACTCGTGGGCGACGCTCAGGTGGTCGGAGTCGATGAGGCGCAGTTCTTCGATATGAACCTCGTCGACGTGTGCGAACAGCTGGCGCATGAAGGCCGCCGGGTCATCGTGGCAGGCCTGGACCAGGATTTTCAAGGGAAGCCGTTCGATCCCATCCCGCAACTCCTCGCCGTCGCGGAATACATCACCAAGACCCTCGCCATTTGTGTCGTCTGCGGAAATCCCGCCGACCGGACCTATCGCACAGGCGATTCACAGGAAAGGGTCGTCGTCGGCGCCAAGGACCTGTACGAAGCCCGCTGTCGCCGTTGTCATCGGCATAACCCCCACTGACCTCCTCCCGATCGTATGGATCTCATCTCAGTCGTTCGCGGCATCGGCGGCGTCATCCTGCTGCTGGGCATCGCCCTGCTGTTCTCCAACAACCGAAGCCGCATCAATTGGCGCCTCGTGGCCAGTGGTCTGGCGATCCAACTCGTGTTCGCCATCTTCATCCTGTATTCAGAACAACTGCGGTCCTTCTTCGGACCCTTTGGCTGGCTGAAGGACGGCATCGACGCGCTTGGACATGGAGTGGTGGCATTGCTGGGATTCACGACCGTAGGCGCGCAGTTCGTCTTCGGGAATCTTGCGCTGAACGGCGGCCAAGGAAGTCTGGGATTCTTCTTTGCCTTTCAAGTGCTCCCCACCATCATCTTCGTCTCATGCCTGACGTCGGTGCTGTACTATCTCGGGGTCCTGCAGACGGTCGTCAAAGGGATGGCCTGGGTCATGGCCCGGTTGATGGGGACGAGCGGGGCGGAGTCTTTGTCCAATACGGCCAACATCTTCGTCGGCCAGTCCGAGGCCCCGCTCCTTATTCGGCCGTACATCGGAACGATGACGAACTCGGAGATCCTCGCTATCATGGTGGGGGGCATGGCCACGATCGCCGGGGGCGTCATGGTCAGCTATATCCAGATGCTGGGCCAGTCGTTTGCCGATGCCAAAGGATTGGTGCTGGCTGACGCACAATTGAAATTCGCCGTTCAACTTCTGGCCGCAAGCGTTATGGCGGCGCCGGCCGGTTTGCTCATCGCCAAGATCCTTTATCCTGAGGTTGGGGAACCCGAGACGAAGGGCACGATCAAACTCAAGGTCGAGAAGAACGCTTCCAACATCATTGAAGCGGCGGCCACGGGCGCCAGCGATGGGCTCAAACTTGCTCTCAATGTCGCCGGTATGTTGTTGGCATTCATAGCGTTGATCGCCATGGTGAATGCATTGCTTGGATGGCTGGGGGGCATTTCCGGGTTGAACGGATGGCTCTCGCAGTTCTACCAAAAACCTACCGAGCTTTCGCTCCAGTTCCTTTTCGGAGTCGTGCTGCAATTCCTGGCCTTCGGGATCGGTGTTCCTTGGGCAGACGCCCTTTCGTTCGGCAGCTTGATCGGCACGAAGGTCGCTTTGAATGAATTTGTCGCCTATCTGGATCTGGCCGCGCTCGTCAAAGCGAATGCGCTCTCTGAGAAGTCCATCCTCATGGCGACGTACGCCCTGTGTGGTTTCGCCAACTTTTCTTCGATCGCCATCCAGATCGGGGGAATTGGGCCCCTCGCTCCCAACCGGCAGAAGGACATCGCATCGCTTGGGCTTCGTGCTGTGCTAGGTGGCACTCTCGCCACGCTCCTGACGGCAACTATCGCGGGTATTCTGGTCGGATAGATGGGAATCGGACTCGACTTTGGACCCCAAGCCAAGGAGCTCCTTAGCCAGGGAGTCGAGAGACCGGCGGTGGCCGTAATCCTTGGCTCTGGCCTGGGCGAGTTCGCGTCGCAGCTCACGATCTCAGGCCGCGTGGCGGCCGACAAGATCGACGGCTACCCGCGATCTACCGTCTCCGGTCATGCGGGAGCACTGTATTTTGGAAGGATATCGGCTGCCCCCCGCATCTCTCCCCCATTGGTCATCTTTCAGGGCCGGGTTCACTACTACGAATCGGGGGACATTTCCACGGCGGTGGCCCCCATTCGACTCGCGTATGCGTTGGGTGTGCGATCGGTGTTGATCACCAATGCTGCCGGCGGCATCGACCAGTCATTCCAGCCTGGCAACCTCATGCTGATCGACGACGTCCTTACGCTCAATCCTGCCTCAGGCCCGGCCCCCACAACCGATTCCACCGAGATCCCCCGCCGAGCGTTCGACGCTGAGTTGCAGACGATTCTCGTCGATTCTGCGCATGAGACCAAGGTCCCCATGCGCCGGGGCATCTACGCATGGGTTCACGGTCCTTCCTACGAGACCGCTGCCGAGATCCGCATGCTCCGGGCCATCGGGGCAAGCGCCGTCGGAATGTCGACGGTCCCTGAGATCGTCGAAGCAAATCGACTTGGACTCAGGGTCGCTGGTGTTTCGTTGATCTCGAACATGGGGACCGGGATCTCAGACACAAAGTTGACCCACGATGAAGTGACCGCCACTGCGCGCGAAGCTTCGCATCGTTTCACTGCACTTCTTCGCCACGCCCTTCTCCGTTTTCCGCAATAGCGTCGGACGAGTCAACACCCAATGTCGCTCCGATATGGGATGCGACGGCCCTCCACCTCCTCACGCTTTGCATTCAGCGAGGGGGCTCTGGCGAGCCGTTGGAAGACCCGTTGGAGATCAAAGTATTGACCGCCACGGCACATCCGGAGGAACGTCCCACCGCACCAGCCAAGTGTGCCAGCCGAACGTCCATCGAGACCATCACGAAGCGATACGCAATATTGCCGGGACGGATTACTTCGCATGGAATGAAGCTGTCGCCGCTCGCCTTTGTGCAATGCCTCCGGCGGGCGAACTTGGCGCGGATAGGATTGTCGCTGTCTTGGCGTCATGCCCGCCGATGCATCGGGCCACATGGTCAGGCGGGGTCGTAATCGATCTTCCGCGACCTGCCAGATCGCTTCATATCAGGAGATCACGCGCGGCATTCTAGTATGCTTCGATGGGCTCGCTCGAGCCCCTTGGGGCCGACGATCTGTTCGTGCCGAAGGGAAGGGTGCCGCGGAGAGGCGACCGTCAGATCCTGTCGAGCAACGCGCCCAGCAGAACCACTGGAAGGTAGATGAGTGAGGCGAAAAACAGCTTTCGAGGTATGCGACCTGAAGAAGCGGTATCGGCCGTTCTCTGTTGGAGACGTACCGTCCATGCGACCCCCAAGAAACAGAGTCCGGCCGTCAGGCCCAGAGCGAGGAAGATCGTCCCAGTTGAATGTGTCAAGGTTAAACTTGACGTCGCAACGATCAACCCTATGATAGACAATAGATTGACAAGATTTGTTCGAGTTCCTTGGATGTCGTCTTCGAGCGGCAGCATCCGGTATCCCGCTCTGGCATAGTCAGCACGATACATCCACGCCAGCGAGAAGAAGTGCGGAAACTGCCACAACACCAAGATGAGGAAGAAGATCCAACCGGGTAGCGATATGGCTTGCTCGGCCGCTGACCAGCCGATCAGGGTCGGGAGAGCACCCGGAATGGCCCCCACAAGGGTGTTCCAAGAGGTTCGGCGCTTCAAAGGCGTATAGACCGCAAGGTAGATCGCTAGCGTTGCCAATGCCAGCGATGCTGGCAGGATCCCGAACTTCCATCCCAGGCCCGCCACGCCAAGCACACCAGCGGTCGATCCGAAGATCATGGCCTCGAGCCGTCGGATCTTCCCTGAGGGTAGTGGGCGGCGTTCTGTTCGTTTCATCCGTTCGTCATGTCCGCGCTCCAGGACCTGATTCCAAGCTGCGGCGCTACCACCGACCAGCAGCATGAAGCTTCCGACGTAGAGCACCCCCTGAAGGTCGAAGGGTCGGCCTCCCGCAAACAGAAATGCCACCATGCCGGTCATGACCGTCAGCCCGGTCAACTCTGGTTTGACGAGTTGTATGAAGGCCAGAAGTCGTTGTCCCGGACCACTTGCCGCTAGTGCCATGAAGGAATATACAAAACCTTCTTTTGCACGGCCCGCAAATCATTGATATATTTGACGAAACAGACAGGCACCTCATGCAAACTATCGATATTGCCGAGCTTACTTCGTCGGACCTTGGAGTCTCCCGGCTCTTTGCAGACTATATGACTGACCCTAGCAGAGTCGCCGCCTACTTCCCAGGAGACTTTCGGGACCGAACGTCGTGGGAACGGACGATACGCAAGGTGAGCGATCGTTCCTTGGACCGATCGACGCTCGTGAGGGTACTCTCCCGGCAGAACCGCGACTTCCAATGCGGGGTGCGGACTCTGGCCAACATCGACCTGTTGCTGAATGAAACCTGCGTTGCTGTCGTGACGGGTCAACAAGTCGGCATTCTTGGAGGGCCACTCTACACCCTGTACAAAGCGATCACGGCCGTCAAGCTAGCCTCACAACTGGCCAAAGAGCATCCTGGCTATGATGTGGTGCCGGTCTTCTGGATCGAAGGCGAAGACCACGACATGGCTGAGGTCTCCACGGTCAAGTTGATCACCGCCGCAAATGAGGTCGCTTCTTTTGCCTACGAACTCGAGGCGAAACTGCAGGGTAAGAACCTCGGCCCGGTCGGGAGACATACCATGGGAGCCAACCTGGAACCCATGCTGGGTGCGATCCAGGCAGGTCTGACGCCTACCGAGTTCACCGAAGCCGCTCTGGGATTGGTGAGGGCCTCGTATCAGCCGGGCATGACGATGACGAAGGCGTTCGTGCAGTTCCTGAACAACCTTCTTGAACACGCCGGGTTGATCTTCATCGACCCGGACGACGTCGAGTTGAAGAAGCTGGTCGCTCCCGTCTTTGCAAAGGAACTGCGTCAGGACCCGAATACCTGTCAAGTGGTGATCGAGCGCAGCGATCTTCTTGAACAGCACTATCATGCACAGGTCAAGCCCCGTCCCGTGAACGCGTTCCTCTTCCACCACGGCGGGCGCTATCCCATCGAGCCACATCCAAGCGGCTTCTCGCTGAAAGGCGTGCGGCAGACTTTCTCGCGTGAAGAGATGTTCGCTCTCCTGAAGACATCGCCCGAGCTTTTCAGCCCAAATGTCGTCTTGCGACCGATCTGCCAGGACACCATGCTGCCAACGGTCGCGTACGTCGCGGGTCCTGCCGAGGTCGCTTACTTCGCGCAATTGCTGCCGCTGTATCCCCTCTTCGACCTTCCGGCTCCGATCATCTATCCGCGCGCGTCCGCGACGATCATCGAAGAGCGCGTCGACAAAGTCCTGACCCGATTCGCTATCCCTCCCGTCGATATCTTCACGAACCTCGACAGCATCAAGAACCGTGTTGCGCTGGAGGTGTCGGACTTCAAGACCGAGGAACTCTTCGGAGCGACGGTGACCTCCATCGACGAGACGCTCAACGCACTTCGAACCGGCCTTCAGAAGATCGACCCGACCCTCCTTCCGCCCCTCGACGCAACCCTCAGCAAGATCCGCGTTCAGGTCGATGTGCTGAAACAGAAGACGCTCGCCGCGCAGCAGCGCCAGCACGAAGTCTATCTTCGACAGATCGACAAGGCTGCCGTATTCCTGTTGCCCGGAGGCGCATTCCAGGAGCGCGCCCTCAACGTCCTGTACTACCTGAACAAGTACGGCCCCGAATTCGTCCGCTGGCTCGACGGCGAATTGCGGCATGACGTCTTCAAGCACCAGATCATCAAGCTCTGAAACGACGAAGCGGCAGACCGGGGTCCGCCGCTTCTATTGGCTTGCACTTCCCGCCGACACCAACGAAGAAGGGCCGCCAACTCGTCACCTGCGCCGGTGCGCCGTTTGCGCGCTCGCTTGCGCGACGCAGGAATCGCTAGAGGACCTCCTCCGACCGCTTGTCGAAATACAGGATCTTCGCTACGTCGACGGAGAGGTCGATGCTCTTGCCCCGCTCGGGAACATTCTCCGTCCCCAATCGCGCCACATGCTGGCTTCCCCCCGGACGGGTCACGAAGTAGACGTACACCTCATTCCCCATCGGTTCGACAACATCGACGGTCACTTTGACGGTCGCGCTCTTCTGTCGTGATGTGCGGGTCAAGTGCTCAGGGCGTATGCCGAGCACGATCTCCTGGCCGATGTAGGGCTTCAACCGGTCCTCGACTCGTTTCGGAACCTTGATCTGCAGCGGGCCGCCGGTCTCCCGAAACGACAACGCGCCTTGGCGCTGGATCCTCCCTTCGAAGAAGTTCATCGCCGGGCTGCCGATGAACCCGGCCGTGAACTTGTTGGTCGGGCCTGAGTAGATGCCCAGCGGGCTGTCGACCTGCTGGATACGGCCATCCTTCATGAGCACGATCCTGTCTGCCATGGTCATGGCTTCGGTCTGATCGTGAGTCACGTAGATCATCGTCGCCCCGAGTCGCTGATGGAGGCGTGAGATCTCGGTCCGCATCTGTACTCTCAACTTCGCATCGAGATTGCTCAAGGGTTCGTCGAACAGGAAGACCTTTGGCTTACGAACGATGGCCCGACCCACCGCGACCCGTTGACGCTGTCCACCTGACAAGGCCTTGGGTTTCCGCTCGAGCACCTCGCCGATCCCGAGGATGCTCGCAGCCTCTTGCACACGTCGGTCGATCTCGTCCTTCGGGAACTTCCGCAGCTTGAGCCCGAAACCCATGTTCTCGTAGACCGTCATATGCGGATACAGCGCATAGTTCTGGAAGACCATGGCGATGTCGCGGTCTTTCGGCGGAACATCGTTCACCACTTGTCCGTCGATCGAGATCGTGCCTGCTGTCACATCCTCGAGCCCCGCCACCATCCGAAGCGTGGTCGACTTGCCGCAGCCCGAAGGGCCAACGAGGACAACGAACTCCTTGTCTTGAATGTCGAGCGAGAAATCGTGGACGGCGACGATATCTCCCTCGTAGACCTTTTTGACATGCTCAAGACGTACGCTGGCCATGTTGACTCCTGACAGGATTCAGTGCGATCGACCATGGAGCCGGTCCAGGGTCGCGAAGAAGTCCGGGAACGACACTGCAACGCATGAACGATCGTCGAGCTGGATGGAAGGGTGTCGGAGGGAGGCGATCGCGAATGCCATCGCGATCCGATGATCACCTTCCGTGCGGATCGTGGCGCCAAGTACGTTGTTCGTCTCCTCAAAAGCAAAGCCGTCGGGCCACTCGTCCACGACAACGCCAAGCGAACGGAGACCTGCCGTGATGACCGCGATCCGGTCGGATTCTTTTGTTCGAAGCTCGGAGGCTCCCGTGACGCGAAAGCTGCACCCCGTGGCCATGGCCGTGAGGGCAAGCGCCGGGATCTCGTCGATCAACGCCGGGACATCCGAGGCTTCGATCACCAAGGGTCCCTTTGCCTCCCCTGTCCGGACGATGAGGTCCGCCACCGGCTCTCCCCCGCAGACCCGATCCCCCGTCGCCTTGATCACGACTCCCCACCGTCGGAGAACGTCCAGGACACGGGCTCGGTGCGGATTCACGCCCACGTTTCGAATGAGGATCTCCGACCCCGTGACGATCGCCGTAGCGCCGATGAGGAAGACCGACGCTGAACAATCACCGGGGATCTGCATGTCCAACGGAGCGACCTCCGATCCACCGCGCACGACGGTTCTGATGCCGCGATCGGTTTGGCTCGAAGCGAGTCCCAGCAGTCGTTCTGTGTGGTCACGTGTGGGTGTAGCCTCCACGACCGAGGTCTCCCCATCCGCGAAGAGCCCCGCGAACAACACCGCTGATTTGACCTGAGCGCTCGGGACATTCGGCTCGAAACTGATCGGATGCAGGGGCCGAAGGCCAGTGATGCGCACGGGTGGACGCCCTTCTGGGGCTGTCTCGACCACGGCCCCCATGCGTCGCAATGGCTCTGCGACCCGCTCCATGGGTCTTCGCCGGAGCGAAGCATCCCCGCTCAGTTCGGCGCCAAACGGCTGTCCGGCGAGGATCCCCGAGAGCAACCTCATGGTGGTCCCGGAATTCCCGCAATCAAGCATCTTGGTTGGTGCTCTCAGAATGCCCTGAGCGGCACCGGTGACGACCGTCTCCGCATCGTTCGAGCTGATCTGAACGCCCAGGTTGCCCAAGCACGCCATCGTACTGAGCGGATCGGCGGCAGCCGATACTCCGCGCAAGCGCGACGTGCCCTTGGCCAAGGATGCGATCATCAGGGCGCGGTGCGAGATCGATTTGTCGCCCGGGAGCCTTGTTTCGCCTTTGAGGGGTTTCATCGAGCGCATGTGTCTGTCACGAAACGAACGATCCTCCCCACCGCCAGACGGCCATGGAGAGGATCGTGTGGATCTGCTACGACATCGTCCGATCAGCGACGAGGGGGTCGACCGCCGAAACCGCGACCGCCGCCGGGTCCGGAGGAGCGACGTTCCTTCTGCTTCTGGATCTCCTCCATCGCCATCTCTCCACCGGGCAGTAACGCCTTGCGGCTGAGGCTCATCTTGCCTGCGGAGTCGATCATCATGAGCTTCACGTCGATCTCGTCGCCGACTTTCAACATGTCTTCGACGCGTTCAACACGTTTCACGTCGAGCTGGGAGACGTGCACGAGGCCTTCCTTGCCCGGCATGATCTCGACGAAAGCGCCGAAATCGGTGATCTTCTTGACCGTGGCGTGATACACCTTGCCGACCTCAGGAAGCTCCGTGAGGGCATTGATCATGGCGATGGCCTTGGCCGCCGAATCACCTTCGACCGCTGCGATCGTGACGGTGCCGTCGTCTTCGATGTTGATCTCGGCGCCGCTCTCTGCCGTGATATGGCGGATCATCTTTCCACCCGGTCCGATGATCGCGCCGATCATGTCAACCGGGACCTTGATGGTCTGGAGCCGTGGTGCGAACGGTGACAGCTCCGGACGCGGCGTCGCGAGCGCCTCCGTCATGATCTTGAGAATGTGCATCCGGCCTTCTTTCGCTTGGGCCAGAGCCTTCTCCATGATCGCGAAGGAGATCCCTTTGATCTTGATATCCATCTGGCACGCGGTGATGCCGCGTTCCGTACCGGCGACCTTGAAATCCATGTCGCCCAGGTGGTCTTCGTTGCCGAGGATGTCCGTGAGAACCGCGACCTTCTCGCCATCCTTGACGAGGCCCATGGCAATGCCGGCAACAGCCCTCGACATGGGCACACCGGCGTCAAACAGCGCCAAGCTGCCCGCACAGACGGTGGCCATTGATGAAGAGCCGTTCGACTCGAGGATATCCGAAACGACACGGATGGTGTAGGGGAATTCACTCTCACGCAGGACGATGTTCTTCAACGCCCGCTCGGCGAGATTGCCATGGCCGATCTCCCGGCGTCCGACGCCGAGACGACCAGTCTCACCGACGCTGAAGGGCGGAAAGTTGTAGTGGAGCATGAAGCGCTTCGACGTCTCAGGATGGAGGCCATCGAGCATCTGCTCATCCATTTTGGTGCCGAGGGTTGCCGACGTCAGGCTTTGCGTCTCGCCCCGCGTGAACAATGAAGAACCATGCGTTCGGGGCAGAACGCCTACTTCGATCGTGATGGGACGGACCTGCGTCAGGTTGCGGCCGTCGAGCCGCTTTCCCTCATCCAGGATCGTCGACCGCATGGCTTGACTCTCGAGGCCATGCAGGACCTCGTGAATGACCAGTTCCTTGTCGGGGAACTGCTCAAGCAGCGCCGACGTGACCTCCGTATAGATCTTTTCGGTCTGCAGCGAGCGTTCTTCCTTCGAGAGGATCGTACGAGCCAGTTCCTTCAGCGGAGCAGCCGCACGCTGTCGCACAGCAGCTTCGAGCCCTTCGGGAGGCGTGGGAATCACGATCGCCCGCTTGGCCCTGCCGACCATCTTGGCCAGCGCCACCTGGGCCGCGCAAAGGGACTTGATCGCATCGTGCGCCACCTTCAGGACGTCGAGCATGTCCTTCTCAGAGATCTCCTTCGATTCTCCTTCGACCATGACGATCGAATCGGCTGTGCCGGCGACCGAGATATCGAGGTCGCTGGAGTCGATCTGCTCGTACGTGGGGTTGATGATGAACTCGCCGTTCACACGTCCGACGCGAACCTCAGCGATCGGGCCGTCGAAGGGGATGTCGGAGACCATCAACGCGGCCGAAGCGGCGCACGCACCGAGAACGTCGGCGTCGTACTGTCGGTCGGAGGAATAGACGGTGACGATGATCTGGACCTCGTTCCGATAGCCGTCGGAGAACATCGGACGGATCGGACGGTCGATCAACCGGGCGGTGAGGATCTCACGCTCGGTCGGACGTCCCTCACGCTTGAAGAACCCTCCGGGGATCTTGCCGGCGGCTGAAGTCTTCTCCCTGAACTCCACCTGGAGCGGGAAATAGTCGATGCCCTCACGGGGGGTTCGCGCGCCGACGACTGTCGCCAGCACCATCGTATCGGCATACCGCACCATCACGGCACCGTCCGCCTGTTTCGCGAAGCGGCCGGTCTCAAATGTGAACGGTTTGCCGTTGAGGAGGATTTCCTGAGTCTGTTTCATAGTTTCCCTTGTCTGGACGCGCCCCTATTGACGCGTCGCGGTCTGCATTACTTACGGATCTCCAGTTCCTGGATGATCTTACGGTAGCGCGTGATGTCCTTCGACATAAGATAGTCGAGCAAGCGACGTCGCTTGCCGACGAGTTTGAGCAGTCCGAGTCGCGAATGGTGGTCCTTTTTGTTGGACTCCAGGTGCGGCGACAGACTGTTGATGTGGGCCGTCAGCACCGCGATCTGGACCTCCGGTGCTCCGGTATCCGACGGACCCTTGCCGTATTTCTTGGTCAGCTCTGCCTTTTGCTCCTTGGTGATCGGCATTGCAGCTCCTTGCATAAAAATGAAGTTGATGATGGTTGAATGCTATCGTTGTCGAGCGGCCACAAACGCTTCGGCCGCCGCGCGGTCCCTGTCCATCTGGCGGATGAGCGAGGCCACGTCGTCGTATCGTTCCTCGTCGCGCAACCGAACCAGGAAGGTTGTCGAGATCGTGCGCCCGTAGAGGTCCTGGTCGAACGAGAGGATGAACACCTCGATCGTTCGCGGACCGGCCGAATGAAACGTCGGCCGTACACCGATGCTTGCCAGTCCGTACCGTCCGATCCCGTCGCCCACATCCACGCCCACAATGTAGATGCCGTTCCTCGGGATCATCTTGCGCGAGAAGGATGGCGCCAGATTGGCCGTCGGATAACCCAGCGTGCGGCCGCGACGATCCCCCGGAATGACGATCCCCGTCACATCGTACGGTCGCCCCAGAAACGCAGCGGCCGCCTCGACCTTACCTTCCTCAAGAAACGACCGGACGGCGGAACTGCTCACCGGAGTTCCGCCGACGTTCAGCTGCGGAACCGCGTACGTTTCGAAGCGATACTCCTTCGCCAGCTCACGGATCGAGCTGACGCTTCCCTCCCGGTTGTGGCCAAAGTGGTGATTGTACCCTTCGACCATCTCAGCCAGCCCCGTGCCGTGAACGAGAAAGCGCTCCACGAACTCTCGAGAGCTGAGGCGCGAGAACTCAACGGTGAATGGAAGCACCAGCATCGCATCGACACCCATCGGAGCGATCACATCCCGGCGTTCTTCGGGAGAGCTCAGATACACGACATTCGCGCCAGGGCGGAGAACCTCTCGCGGATGCGGATCGAAGGTGATCAGAACGCTTCGTCCGTTCCGGCGTCTGGCCCGCTGGACCACCTCGCCGATGATCTGCCGGTGTGCCAAGTGGACCCCGTCGAACGAACCCACGGTTGCCACCGTGTCGGCGTCTCGACCGATCTCTTCAAGCCGTCGTGCGTACTGCATGTCCATCCTGCATCTGCATGGCGGCCGCCGCTTCGATCAACCGCTCGATCGTCCAAGCGTCCGCGACCGACCAAGGGCCCACCCGTTCGCGCCTCAAGGCTGTTAGCGTCGCGCCGCATTGGAGTCGTTCACCCAGATCGTGGACCACGGAACGAACATACGTCCCTTTCGAACAGACAAGCCGAAATTGAACATTGGGCATGTCCACGCGCGTCGCCTCAAACTCGGGGATCGAGATCTCACGGTCTGGCCTCTCGACCGTCTTGCCGGCGCGTGCGTACTTGTAAAGCGCCTTTCCCCTGACCTTCGCCGCGGAATACATCGGCGGCGTCTGTCGGCTCGTGCCGATGAAACCCGCACAGGCCTCTCGGAGGGCCAACTCGGTCACGGCCGCCCAGGACCGCTCGAGTTCGACCGGCGTCTCGAGGTCGTGCGAGGCGGTCGTGATCCCCAGGCGAAAACCTCCTGTATACTCCTTGTCGTAACCGACGAATTCCGTGATCAGCTTCGTCTTCGGTCCTGTGCAGATGACGAGCAACCCCGTTGCGCGGGGGTCGAGCGTACCGGCGTGGCCGATCTTCCGCACGCGGAAGATGTTCCGCACTTTCCGCACCACGTCGAAGGACGACCATCGATCCGGCTTGTCAACGAGCAGGATCTCTCCCGACACGTTGAAATCCCAGACTGGCATCAGGGGATCGCCTTGTCGTTAGCGCCATCCTCGCGGGACGCCTCATCCAGGTGGATCTTCTTGAAGATCTTCTCCAGATGTATGGCGTGGTCCATCGACTCGTCCAGCACGAAGACGATCTCGGGCGTCAGCCTCAACCGCACCGCCTTGCCGACCTCTGACCGGATCGCCGACTTGTGCTCCTCCAGAAGCTTCAGCGAGCGTTCTTTTCGCTTTGCATCGCCGAACACGCTCACGAAGATCCTGGCCTGCCGCAGGTCCGGCGTCACCCGTACATCGGTGACCGTCATGAGGCCGGCCTCATCCATGCTGAACCGGCGTTGAAACATCCGGCCGACCTCCTCCTTGATGACGGAGGCGACCCGTTCCGCTCGCATGCCCACGGCCGTTCGTCAGCTCAGTTTACGTTTCGTTTCGACGCTCTGGTAGGCTTCGATGACGTCGCCCACCTTGAGGTCGTTGAATCCTTCGAGATGCAGACCGCACTCGTACCCCTGCTCCACCTCACGGACGTCGTCTTTGAACCGCTTCAGCGATGCGAGCGAACCGTCGAACACCTGCACGCCATCGCGTACGAGTCGCACGCGCGCGTTCCGGTGGATCTTGCCGTCACGCACATAGCAACCGGCGATCGTCCCCACCTTCGAGATCTTGAACGTCTCGCGCACTTCGACGGTGGCCGTGATCTGCTCGGAAACCGTCGGCGCGAGCATGCCTTCCAGTGCCGATTTGACGTCGTTGATCGCGTCGTAAATGATGCTGTAGAGCCGGATGTCGATATCTTCCTGCTCGGCCAGCTGACGGGCCTTCAAATTCGGACGCACGTGGAAGCCGATGATAACCGCCTGCGACGCCACGGCGAGAAGCACATCCGATTCGGAGATGCCACCCACCGCCTTGTGGATCACCTGCACTTTCACTTCCTCGGTCGACAGTTTCATGAGCGAATCGGCGAGCGCTTCCGCTGATCCGTCGACGTCGGCTTTCACAATGACCGGCAGGTCACGCACCTGGCCGTCTTTGATCTGCTTGGAGATGTCGTCAAGCGTCAGGCGACGGTTCTGACGGAAGTCCTGCTCCCGTTTCAGTTGTTGACGGCGGAGACTCACCTCTCGCGCTTCACGCTCGTCTTCAACGACGATCAGCGGGTCGCCGGCCTGCGGAATGCCCTCGAAACCGATCACTTGGACCGGCCGCGACGGGCCGGCCGCTTCCACCCGCTGGCCTCGCTCATCGAACATCGCACGCACACGACCGCTCCAGATGCCGACGACGAACGCATCTCCGATGCGCAGCGTCCCCTTCTGAACGAGCACCGTGGCCGTGATACCGCGACCCTTGTCGAGCTCTGCCTCGACGACCGCCGCCCGAGCTTGACGGTCCGGGTTGGCTTTCAGGTCCAGCACGTCCGCCTCGAGGCCGATCTTCTCCAGCAGGAGGTCGATGTTCTTTCCGGTCTTTGCCGAAAGCTCCACCACCTGGCACTTGCCGCCGTATTCTTCGACAAGCAATCCACGCTCCGCGAGCTGCTGCTTGATGCGCTCCGGATTCGCATCCGGTTTGTCGATCTTGTTGATGGCCACCACCATAGGCACGCTGGCCGCCTGCGCATGGCTGATAGCTTCAAGGGTCTGAGGCATCACCGCATCGTCAGCCGCGACCACCAGGACAACGATGTCGGTCACCTGGGCTCCGCGCGCTCGCATGGCGGTGAAGGCCTCGTGACCGGGGGTGTCGAGGAAAGTGATCTGGCGGCCGCTGGCGGTCTGCACCTCGTACGCGCCGATGTGCTGTGTGATGCCGCCCGATTCCCCGGCGACAACGTTGGCACTTCGGATATGGTCCAGAAGCGAGGTCTTGCCGTGGTCGACATGGCCCATGATCGTGACCACCGGAGGCCGGCCGACGAGCGTGGACACGTCGTCCTCGTAGTCCTCCAGTTCATCGGCAGTAAACTCATCCTGGAACGCCACCTGGAAGCCGAATTCGTCCGCAACGAGCGTGATCGTGTCCTTATCGAGCCGCTGGTTGATGGACACCATGATCCCGAGACCCATGACCTTCTGAATCACCTCGGCGACCGAGACGCGCATCATGTTCGCGAGCTCGCCAACGGAAACGAACTCCGTGACCCGCAGACGCGAAGCTTCCTGCTCCTGCTCCTCGTGCAATCGGGCTTCAGCTTCCTCGCGACGCTCTTTCTTCTTCTTCTTGACGGCGGCCCGGGCTGTTGCCACCGCGTCCTCGGTCATTTCCGTCATCGTTTCGCGGATCGCGCGATCGACGTCTGCGACGTTGACTTCAGCACGCCGTCCCTTCTTCTTCTTCTTCGCTTTGGATTCCTCGTCTTCACGGGCCGTCGGCGTCTTCGTCGCCACTTTCGTCGGCTCGGTGCGGATCTTCTTCTTCTTTTTCTTCTTCTTGTCAGCTTCCGATTCTGCGCCAGGGGCCGGTTTGGCCGCCTTCGTCAGGTCGAGCTTGCCCTTGATCGTCAGCCCTCGGGTCTGCCGCGCCTGGAGGGCTTCCAGAGGCGATTGCGGACGCCGCGCAGCGGGAACCGCCGGCGTCTCGGGGACAGGCGCCTCCGGAATTTCCGCAACGGCGACCACCTCGACCCCCGCATCACCGACCGGCGCCTCAGCTTCAGGCTCTGGCGTTGGAGCGGCCTCGACCGCTTCGGCGAACACCGCGGCCTCGGCCTCTGGCAAGGATTCGGGCTCGAGGACCGGAACGTCCTCGGCGGCGACCGGCGTCTCTTCTGCGGGCACGTCTTCGGCGGCCTTCTTCTCGCTCTTCTCCGGCACGTCCTTCTTCCGGGAGGTGCGGAATTCCTGCACCTTCCGGTTGTGTCGGTCGGCGACGTCCTTTTCCTTCTTGAAGTGGCCCATGACGGCGTGCAACATGTCGTCCGTCACGGTCGACATGTGGTTCTTCGCCTCGAAGCCCTTCTTGTGGAGGAACTCCAGGATCGTGTCGCTGGCGAGATTCAGCTCTTTCGCCAGATTGTAGATCTTGACTTTCTTTTCAGCCATGCGGATGTCTGTGCTTTCCGGTCACGCAGCGTGCGTCAGGCCTCGGTTCGGTCGCTCTCGGCCGGAGCGTCCGGCGTCGCGGGCGGAGCGCTCGGCACTCTGTCGGCCGCGCTACTCTCATCTTCCTCCACCTCGGCCTCTTCCAGGCCTTGTCGCAGCATCTCGACGATTTCGTCGAGCTTCGTCTCTTCGATGCCGAGCGCGGCGATCAGCTCCGACTTCGGCGTTTCGATCACGGAGCGAACGGTCTCGTAGCCCTCGTCGAAGAACTTGTGGAACAGCACATCGCCAAGCTCCTCGCGGAACTCCGACAGATCCATGTCATACTCTTCCTCCTCGACACCTTCCTTCAGGACCTGGATATCGTACCCCGTCAGCTTCGACGCGAGGCGCACATTCTGCCCTCCGCGACCGATGGCCAGCGAGACCTGGTCCTGGGCGACGAGAACCGACGCCTTCTTGGTCTCGGCATCGACCTTGACTTCCTTCAATTTCGCCGGCGCCATCGACCGCTGAATGAAGACGAGCGGATCCTCGGAATAGTTGATGACGTCGATATTCTCGTTGTTAAGCTCACGCACAATGGCGTGGATGCGTACGCCCTTCATGCCGACGCAAGCGCCCACGGCATCGATGCGCTCGTCATGCGACAGCACGGCCACCTTCGCGCGGTCGCCCGGTTCGCGAGCGATGCGCTTGATCTCGATGATACCATCGTAGATCTCCGGGATCTCGATCTCGAACAGGCGGACGAGGAATTGCGGATCGGCGCGCGAAATGATGACGGTCGGATTGCCCGTGCCTTTGCGCACCTCCTTCACGACCGCCCGAAGCGTGTCGCCCTTCTTGTAGCGTTCCTTGTAGATCTGCTCACTGCGCGGGAGGATGATCTCCGACTTGTTGTGCATGACGAGGATCTCGCCGCGCCCCTTGCGGATCTGGTAGATCTCGCCGACGACGATCTCGCCGACGGCATTCGAGTACTCGTTGTAGATCGTCTCGCGCTCGATCTCTTTGATGCGTTGGTTCAAGTTCTGTTTGGCGCTGATGACGAGGCGGCGCCCGAAATCGGCCATCGGGATGATCTCGACGAACTCCTCGCCGGGCTCCATCGCTTCGCCGGTCTTCTCCTTCACCTCTTGCACCGAGATCTGCGTGCTGGGGTCGGTCACCTCGGCGACGACCTCCTTCTCGAGATAGATCTCGATGTCGCCTTTGTCCATGTTCACGACGATGTCGTACTTGGCGTTCAGGCCATATTTCTTCTTCACCATCATCCCGAAGATGTCTTCGATGATGCCGATGAGGATGTCCCGGTCGAGCCCCTTCTCACGGGCCATGAGTGAGAATGAGTCGACGATCTCGTGATTCATGTGTTCCTCCAAAACGGACCGCTCGTGGCGCTTGCCTGTCCTTCCCGACGGCGATGGCCGTCGGGCAGGGTCACCACGGCAGTTCGATGTAACTTTCTTGAATGTCGTCGAAGGCCACCTTGACCGGGGCGTTTCCTTCCACGTCGAAGCTGAGGGTCGAGCCTTCTACGGAATGCAGCCGTCCTCGGAAGGTCGTTGTGCCCTCGCCGCTGCGAGCTTTGATACGGAACGGCCTGCCAACATGCCGTGGATACTGTCGCAGCATCCGCAGCGGCTTGTCGGCGCCCGGCGAGGTCACTTCCATCCGGAACGGGCCCTGTAGACCCTCGACGGCATCGAGGATCGGACCCAATTCGCGACTGATCTTCACGCAGGTGTCGATGGATACGCCCACGTCGGTATCCACCAGGACCTGAAGCAGGCGAGAGCGGTGGTCTGACGTGAAGACGAGGTCGACAAGATACGCCCCTGCCTGTTCAACGACGGGAGTGACGATCGGGATCAGACGTTCGCGCATTGGGTTCATAGCAAAAAAAATAGCCCGTTCCAGCGGGCTATTCCGAAACATTTCAATATACGGCCGCCTTCTTGAAGAAGCAAGAGAGCCTTTAAGCCTATCCTTTTACTCCACCGCGAGTAAGCCCTTCGATCAACGCCTTCTGACCCACCACATAGACCAGAATCGCCGGAAGCAGGGACAGCACAGCACCGGCGGCCACGAGTCTGAAATTCGCCGAAAAGGCTGTCGATAGACCGGTCAGGCCAACCGGGAGGGTCGTCACCGAAGCATCCCGCACGACGATCAGCGGCCAAAGGAGGCTGTTCCAGGAACTGACGAATGTCAGCACCGCAAGCGAGCCCAGGGCCGGCTTGGAAAGCGGCAAGAGGATCGTCCACCAGTAGCGCCACGGTGAGCAGCCGTCGATCGCCGCGGCGTCATCCAATTCCCGAGGGATCGTCATGTAGTACTGACGAAGGTACAGGATCCCGAAGGCATTCACTGCGAACGGCAGGACGATGCCCGGCAGGGTGTTGAGCAATCCAAGTTGCATCACCAAGCCGTAGAGCGGCACCAGCAACACCTGCTCCGGGATCAGAAGACTCGCCAGAAGCGCCCCCATGATGATCGAGCGCCCCCGGAATTGCATCCGGGCGAGCGGAAACGCCGCGGCAGCCGAAAGACCGACCATGAGCGCCACCGCCGCGCATGCCACGATCAGACTGTTGAGCGCGTAGGTACCGAACGGTATCTGACGCCAGACCTCAGAGAAGTTAGTCCATTGGGGGTCTGCAGGGATCAACGTTGGCGGGACAGCGAAGATCTCCTCCGTTCCCTTCAAGGAGGTCGACACCATCCACACGAACGGCCCCGTAAGGACGACGATCAGCGACGCCATGAACGCCCAACGGATGGCGCGCCTCATTCGTCCCTCCACATCCTCATCTGCAGTACGGACAAGGCCAGCAGCCCGAGGAAGAGCATCACGCTCAACGCTGCCGCGGGGCCGTACCGGAGGTCGACGAATGCCATCTGGTAGATCAGCGGCATGATCGTCTTCTGCGCCGCAGGCGCGTGCGGCGAAAGCACGTAGAGTTCGTCGAAGACCTTGAGCGCCGCAATGCCAGAGATGATCGATGCCACGATCACCGTCGGACGCATCATCGGCAGGATCACGTGCCAGAACTTCATCCACCCCACCGCCCCCTCCAATTCGGCGCTTTCCTCCACCTCCTTCGGAATGGCCGTCAATCCCGCGAGGAAGATCAGGCCATAGTATCCCAGTCCCTTCCAAACGGTCAACGACATGGCCGTCGCCAGGTTCAGCGGATACGACGTCAGCCAGGGGACCGGTGTGGAGACCGCACCGCTGGCGAGGAGCATCGCGTTGAACAGTCCGACATCTTCCTGAAAGACCCAGCGCCAGATGATCCCGGCGACCACCATGGGCGTGAGGACTGGAAGGAATGTGATCAGCCGCAGCGTCGCACTGCTTCGGCCCGCCGATCGAAGCAGCAGCGCAAGCCCGAGAGAGAGAAGAATGACGACCGGGGTCACGAGCAGGTAGATCAGGCTGTTCCCGAGTGCGGCCAAGGCTGACGGGTCGTCCAAGAGACGCAGGTAGTGCTCAAGCCCAACCCAGGCAGGCTCGCGCACAAACGAGTGTCGCTCAAACGACATCCGGATGACCTCGAGGAACGGCACCGCCGTGAAGAGGATGAGGAAGATCCCTGCCGGGGCAAGGAACATGACGATGGTCGAGCGACGACTCATGGCTCCGCAAGGACCTCATTCCACTGAGCCTGAGCGCTGGCTAGAGACTCGGCGGGGGATCGGCGGCCCAGAAAGCACGCGAGCATCTGTTCCTTGAAGATCTCGCGAAGCCGCGCATACTGCGGGATCGACGGCCGCAGGACCCTGGCGTGCAAGAGCTGTTCGGCGGCGATGATACGCGAACGGGTCGTCAGCGAGGAGTCCATCTTGCCGAAGAACGGGTCTCTGAGCGCAGATCGGACCGACGGGAAGACCGGGACGAGCCGGGAGAAAGCGATCTGAGGGGCCGCCGACGTCATGAACTCCGCCAGCGCGGCCGCCGCAGGCCGATTGGTCGCCCTGCTCGTCACGGCCAAGGCCATGACGTCGAGTTCTTTCCAGCCCGCAGCGCCGGCCGGCGCCGGAGCGACCGTCGTCCGCCGGAGACGATCGGGAGCATTCTGTTCGATGAGTCGCAAGAATTGCGGAGCTCCCACGAACAACGGAACCGCACCTGCCTGGTACAGGTCGATGCCACCTTGGTGACCAGCCATGAGTGACTCCCTTGGCAAGGCTCCCCGGCGAAAAGCCTCCAGCCAACGCTCCAGGACGCGGGCAGCCTCTGGAGTTGCGAAGACCGCCCGTTTCCCGTCTGCCGACACCAACGAGATCCCTTCGCTCTCGAGAACCTGCAACAGGTAGCTGTCGACGACGAGGTTGAAGAAGAATCCGGGCTTGCCTGTTCGCAGGTGATATGCCCGGGCGAGTTCGAGGATGCCATCGAACGTCGCCGGCAATGCACCTGAGAAACCGGCCGCGTTGAGCGCGACCGAATCTGCCACGAGCACTTTCGTGGCCAGGTACCACGGCACGGCGTAGATCGCGCCATCGACCCGCATCGGGTCGATGGCCGCGGGAAGATAGTCGGCGAGTTGTCCGGCGGAAACAAGAGAATCGAGGGAAACGAGCGCTTCGAGGCGAACATACTGGCGGACGACATCGGCCGGAAGATTGACCACATCCGGGGCCTCTCCTGCCGAAAGAGCGGCGATGAACTTCTGCGTGAACCCCTCGTACGGGACGTCCACCCACTTCACCTTGACCCCCGGATGCTGGTCCTCAAACTGCCCGACAACCTCCGCCATGTACTCGTCGAAGGCGGGGGAGAGTTGCAGCGTCCATAATTCCACGGTGGCAGGATCACGATCGGTGCCACGGCACCCGGCAAAGACCATCGCCACCATGAGGGCGATCCAGTTCCTCATCGCATCGCCAGGAAGTTTCGCAAGAGATCGTGGCCGAATTCCGTGGCGATCGATTCGGGATGGAACTGCACCCCAAACACGCGAAAGCGACGGTGCTGCACGCCCATGATCGTCCCGTCGTCAGTCCAGGCCGTGACCTCGAGATCTGCCGGGACGGTTTCGCGGTCGACCACAAGTGAATGGTATCGGGTGGCGGTGAACGGCGATGGAATGCCAAGGAAGACCCCTCGACCCGAGTGATGGATACGCGAGGTCTTGCCGTGGACGATCTCGCTCGCGCGCCTGACGACCCCTCCGTAGGCGGCTCCGATCGCTTGGTGGCCCAGACAGACCCCCAGAATCGGGATGGTCGGACCGCACGTTCTGATAACGTCCACCGAGATGCCCGCTTCAGCCGGAGTACACGGGCCCGGCGAGATGACGATCCCACGCGGAGCCATCGCGAGCACGGCGTCTGGGGTCGTTTCGTCGTTCCGCGCAACCTTCACCTCCTGCCGCAGCTCGCCCAGGTACTGCACGAGATTGTACGTGAAGGAATCGTAGTTGTCGATCACCACGATCATGCGGTGGGTCCCCCCTTTCGGCTCATCAGCGAGACGTCATCCAACGTCCTGAGTGTCGCCGCAAGCTTCTCCTGGGTCTCCTCGAATTCGCGAGCAGGCCGTGAATCGAGGACGATGCCGGCGCCGCTTCGCAAGTGGAGCCTTCCCTCGTGCAACACCATCGTGCGGATGGCGATGCAGGAGTCCATATTCCCGGAGAAGTCGAGGTACGCGATCGCTCCTCCATAGACGCCTCGCCGGTCTCGCTCGAGCTCTGCGATGATCTCCAACGCACGGAGCTTGGGGGCCCCGCTCAGCGTCCCGGCGGGGAAGCAAGCCATGAGGGCGTCCAACGCGGAGACGTCTTCGCGCAACGCTCCCCGTACGTTGGAAACCAGATGCATGACGTGCGAGAAGAACTCCACCTGCATGAAGGCCGAGACCGAGACCGTACCGAAAGAACAGATGCGTCCGAGATCGTTCCGGCCGAGGTCGACCAGCATCAGGTGTTCCGCCCGTTCTTTGACGTCGGCGAGCAATTCGGCCGCAAGCACCTCGTCCTCCGAAGGGGTCGCACCCCGTCGACGCGTGCCGGCGATCGGCCGTGTCGCCACCGACCTGCCGTCGACTCGCACCAGCATCTCCGGAGAAGCGCCGATGATCGCGCTCTCGCCTAGCTGCAGATGATACATATACGGGGAGGGATTCAGTCGCCTGAGCATGCGGTAGAGCGTGAACGGATCTCCGTCGAACGGTTGTTGCACCTCCTGCGAAAGAACGACCTGAAAGATGTCGCCCGCGCGAATGTAGTCTTGCGCCGCCCGCACCCAACCTTCGAATCGTTCTTGCGTCGGAGCCGAGGTCCGATCACCGACCGTCCGTGGCGCGGCAAGCTCCGGATCGACCGGACGTCGCAAGAGCTCTTCGAGCCGCCTCACCTCCGCCACCGCCTTGTCATACTCTGACCGCAGATGTGTCTCCGTCCGGCCTTCGAAGGGCACGAAGCCGTTCGAGATCAAGAAGACCTGACGGAGGACGTTGTCGAAGATAAGGACCGTGTCGCAGAAGAGGAGGACGCCGTCGGGAAGCTGGCCATCCTCGCGTTCAACCACGCGAAGCCGCTCCATCAACGCCACCGTTTCGAATCCGAAGAACCCAACGGCGCCCCCCGTGAACCGGGGCACGCCCGGAATCTGCGGAGTTCGAATGAAGCGGAAGATCTTCTTAAGTCCCTCGATAGGATGATCGTCCGGATCGACGAGGGATGGGAGGACCGACACGTCGTCATGACGCGGCTCGAGTCGCAGGCGAGATCCCTCGATGCGCGCCACCATGAAGGGGTCTGCGCCGAGAAAGGAATATCGGGCGATCGCATCGCCGCCATCCACGCTTTCCAATAAGAAGCTCTGCGTTGACCGTTCCCGAAGGCGCAGATAGACCGAGACCGGAGTCTCGGTATCTGCCAGGACGCGTTGGACCACCGGGATGACGTTGGCGTGCTCGGCGAGCTGCCGGAATTCTTCGAACGTCGTCATACCTCAGCCCGGCCCAGCAACTGGCATCGGTCCCCCTCGAAGCGGCGGACGAGCTCGCGAAAGGATGCCGGCACGGGGATCGACACGTCAGCCAGCGGATCGAGCCAGGCGTGGATAGCGACGTTCTCGACCAGGACCTCTCCGGTCGACGGGCGCTCGATCAGTCCTTCCATCGCAAAGCTGCTGTTCTTGATCCACGACGTGCGGGTGTGGACACACAGTTCCTCGCCCAATCGGGCGGGCTTGAGGTAGTTGATCTCATTCCGAACAAGGACCACGCGCGACTCGTTGTTGATCGCCGTGATGTTCACGGACGCACCGAGCCGCTTCAGGTACTCGATCCGGCTGACCTCGCAATAGAGCAGGTAGTTGCCGTTGTGGACGATCCCCTGCCAGTCCACTTCGTAGTTGCGGACCTGGAGAGGAATCGAAAAGGAGAACAGTGTGCGATCCATACGAAGTTGAAAGGGAGATGGCCGCAATGAACACATAGAACGCAAAGAACAGACCAGAGGCGGTCTCACATTTTCAGAATTCAGAGAAACAAGCGTTTCGCGCCCGCCTGCCAGAGCGTAGCGCCTGCCTGCGTGCCGCGCGCGGCAGGCAGGGCGGGCAGGCAACGACCCGGCCTACCTGCTGACCTGCCCGCCGTTCGCGGTCAGGCGGGCGCAGTCGGCAGGCAGGCGCGCGAAGTGTTTTTGAGATGGCTATTAGGGAACGAGTTCCAGAAGCGTCTGAGCCGCGCTCACGACCTGATCAGCGGTCACATCGAGATGCGTCGTGGCGCGCAGTGTGCGAGGGTCCATATCCGTCAACAGCACGCCGTGCGGCTTCGCCATCGCGACAAGTTCGGCGGCGTCCTTCCCTGTTTTGAGCACATCCATGGCGACAATGTTCGTTTCCACGGTGGACCGGTCGATCGTGAGCGTGTCCGAACGGGAGACGATGTCGGCGAACAATTTCGCGTTCGCGTGGTCTTCCGCCAGTCGGTCCACATGATGCTCCAAGGCGTAGAGCGCCGCGGCCGCAATGATGCCCACCTGACGCATTCCGCCGCCCAGCATTTTTCGCACGCGTCGCGCCTTCAGGACCCACTCCTTCTTTCCCACAATGGCCGACCCGATCGGTGCCCCGAGACCCTTGGAGAAACAGACCGACATGCTATCGACGAGACGGCCATATTCCGCGGGTTTCGTGCCGTTGGCGACGCAAGCGTTCCAGATCCGGGCGCCATCCATGTGAAGCGCGATCCCACGTTCTTTCGTGAACTGGCGGATCGAGCTGACGACATCCAGAGGCACGACGGTCCCGCCCGCCTTGTTGTGCGTGTTCTCGAGGCACACCAACCTCGTCACCGGCAGGTGGTAGTTCGTACCGCGAACCAACGGCGCGATCAGGTCCACGGAGGGAATACCGCGCGGGGCCGTGAACGTGCGTAGTTGGACGCCTGAGATGACCGGAGCAGCTCCCGTCTCGTACTGAATGATGTGCGCCCCTGATTCGACGATGACCTCGTCCCCCGGTAAGGTGTGCGTCTTGATCGCCGTCTGATTCGCCATCACTCCGCTCGGAACGAACAACGCCGCCTCCATCCCCAACATGTCGGCGACCCGCTCCTGTAACCTGATGACCGTCGGGTCTTCAGCATACACATCGTCTCCCACCTCGGCATTCATCATGGCCGTCCGCATGGCAGGCGTCGGCTTCGTCACGGTGTCACTTCGTAGATCGATCATGATGTCTTCCTTCGTCGGAACCGATCCAACAAGGCCAAACCGCCGAGCGCCGCGGCCCCCAGAACCGAGGCCATTCCGGCAAGATCTCCGTGCCGTGCGTAGAACGTCATTTCATCATGTTGGAAGACTGGAACCGTCCAGGCCGTCCGTTCGTACAGCGAAGAACGTCGCATCGCGTGGCCCGCGGGACTGACGGCCAGCGAGATCCCACCGTTGGCGCCCTGGACAACCCACCTGCGGAATTCCACCGCCCGGAGCGATGCATAGGCAGCGTGCTGATACGCGCCAGACGTGTTCCCCCACCAGCTGTCGTTCGTAACGACAACGAGGATCCGGGCTCCCCGTTCGACGAACGCGCGGACGTACTCGGGGTAGACCGACTCATAGCAGACCATCGCTGAGAAGGCGATCTCCCGGCCGTCCCGCGTCTTCGTTCTGAAGACCGTGGTGTCAGTCCCCTGTCCCCAACTGCTGATGCCGACATTCCACATCAGCGGTTCGATGAGAAACCGCAGAGCTTCCGCGTGCGGCAAGCGCTCTGCAAAAGGCACGAGCACTACCTTGCCGTAGATCGGGCCGAGGGTTCCATCGGAAGCGATGGTCGTCACGCTGTTGTACGATTCCACGAACCGGTCCGTGTCGCCGATGCGCCGGGAGGTGATCGGCGCGTCAGCCTTGTCGAAGTATCGCGCATGCGGCAGTCCGGTCACCAGGACCCCGCCGACGTTCGACACAAGGCGCTGGATGCCATCAAGCCAGGGACGATAGCCCGGCAGCAGCACGTGGAACGGCGTCGCCGTCTCCGGCCAGATGATGAGGTCAGGCTCATCCACCGCCCGGCTGCGCGTCAAGGAATCGAGCACCTCCAGTTGGCGCTCATACACGAGCCACTTCTCTCCGCTCGACCTGCCCCATTTCTCCCACGGATCGATATCGGGCTGGACGACTGTCACGTGCACAGGACGCTGCCCTGAAGACCCACTCTCGAGGCCCGCGATCCGATACCAACCGTACACCATCGGTCCGGCATAGACCAAGGCCATGAGCGACACGAGCGGGAGGATGGCACGTCGGCCGGCGGGCCAAGGTCGTTCCGCCGTCAGTTGCAGAGCCGCGAAGCTGAGGGCGTTGAAGGCCAGGATGTGCAGCGAGAGGCCGGTCGTGGAAACGAGTTCGGCCATCTGGATGCGCAGAATGTCCGACGCTTGACTGTTGCCAAGCGCGATCCATGGGAAGCTGAACTCCCCCCGGGCGTGGAAGAACTCGAACGTCACCCAGAAGAGAACGAATGCGGCCAATCCCCAGACACGTCCAAGTTGTCGGCGGACACCCCAGGCCGCCATGATGAACGGCAGGTAGAAGAACGGGTGCAACACGAGCAGTGCCCCGCCGGCGGCCATCATCCATTCGTCACGGCCGTGGACGAAACCGCCCGTCCAATAGACCGTCGTGAGATGAAAAGCGAAGAGCATCGCATAGCACGAACGGAACATGCGTCCGAACGACCGCTCGTGGTCAAAGACCGTGAGCCAGGGCAGGAGTGCCACGAACGCGATCGACGGGACCGGCGACGGAGGGAATGCCGCACCCAGCAAGATCCCGCTGACGAGCGAACGGAGGATCGGGGACCGATACCAGCCCGACGGCAGGCTCATGCGGCCCGTCCGGGTTCGGCGGCCTGCCGGCGGCGGATGAAACGGACCACGTTGCCGCTCACCCAGAGGATCAACGCTGCTCCAGCGGCCCCGATGATGCCGCCCCCGATGACATCGAACGGATAGTGCACGCCCACGTAGATACGCGAATAGGCCACGAGAGCCCCGTATCCGAGAAGATACCACCACGCGCGCGGATAGAAGAACCCAAGCACCACTGCACCGGCAAACGTGTTGACGGCATGACTTGACGGGAACGATTTTCCCGCACCGCAGCTGACGAGCAATCGAACGTCGGTCAGCTCATGGCAAGGGCGCGGCCGCAAGAAAAGGTCCTTCAGCACCGCGCTGCTGAACTGGTCCATGATGAGGATCGTCAAGGTCAGCACGAGCACCGCTTGCCGGCCCCTCGTCCCTCCTCTCCACAGCGCCCACACGATCAACGCGGCGATGAAGGCCAGCATCCACGACTGTTTGTTCAGGTCCGTAACGAACGGCATCGCCACGTCAAAGAACGGGTTCGTCCACGTACCGTTCAGCATGTGAAAGAGCCATACATCCCAACGATAGAGCATCTGGCTCATGCCGACGGTCCCTCCTTCTTGGCGCCGCTCTTCGGTCCGAACACGCGGTAGGCGATGTATCCTAGCGTGACGACCACGACGACCGACGTCACCGTCTTTCCGTAGGCGTCAAGGTAGATGATGATCCGTTCCCAATTCGAGCCGAGTGCGAGGCCGGCTTGGACGAGGATGAAGTTCCAGACCAGGGCGCTGGCAAAAGAGAGACCGACGCTGGGAACGATCGGCAGGCGTGACATGCCCGCGAAGAACGAAACCACCGCGCGCGTGCCGGCCAGAAAACGGTTCGCGACGACGACGCCATATCCATACTGTCGGAACCATCCCTCAACTCTTCGGACCTGGTCGGGAGGCAGGAACTTCACTTTGCCGGATTCAAGGAGATGGATGCCGATCCATCGGCCGATGGCGTACATCGTCATGAACCCGAGCGTGCTCCCGAGGGTGGTGGTCGTAATGAGTACCCAACCGTTGACCTGCCCCACCGCCGCCAGCGATGCCGCGGCGACCACGAGCACGTCACTCGGGAACGGCGGAAAGACGTTCTCGATATACGCAATGCCCGCGACGAGCAGGTAGATGGCCCAAGGGTCGAGCCCGGTGAGATATGTGAGGATGGATTCCACGAAGCCGTATCAGTACGTGCGGACAGGATCATTCACATTTTGAAAGCCTTGAAGCTCTGAGATGTGACTGCAGGTCCTTCCCACATGCGAGCCGTTGGAGCACACATGACCCTCGTACGATACAGAACGCTCCCCTCCTTTTCCAAGGAGGGGTAGGGGTGGTTGATGTGCCTGCCAGACGATCGCCAAGAGCAGTATGCACAAGAGATGTACTCTGAAAATCCTGTGCCTTCTGGGGCCAGCGATTCTATTACTGCTCCTCATGCCGCAACTCGAAAGAATCCATGTGTTGGGCGCGGGCACGAGCTTCCTCTGGCTGAGGCCTCTGCCCCGGATTCAAATCCGGGGCAGTTGGAAAGGAAACCCTTCGGGTTTCACGGACATCATACTCTTTTGGCCACCAACGCCACAGCCATGGCCGCGCAGCCTTCTCCTCGCCCGATCGGTCCGAGTGATTCGTTCGTCGTCGCCTTGACCGACACCGCTGACGCCGGAATACCGAGAGTCCTCCCGATCCGCGACTGCATCTTCATTGTGGCCTTGCCGATCTTCGGACGCTCGAGGACGACCGTTGCATCCACATTGACGACAACGTACCCCGCCTTCACGATCGATTTCCGAGTTGCTTCGAGCAGTTTCAGGCTCGAGATCCCACGGTATTTCGGGTCGGTGTTCGGAAAGTGCTTGCCGATATCCCCCAACGCCGCTGCGCCCAGGAGAGCATCGCATATCGCGTGCAACAACACATCGGCGTCCGAATGTCCCACGAGGCGCATGGTGCTCTTGATACGCACGCCGCCCAACGTCAGGACCTTGCCGGGCGCCAACTGGTGGATGTCATATCCAAAGCCGATCCGCAGCGGGACTGCAACGGCGGCACGTTTCGCAGGCCGCAAAGAAGGCATCGAGCGCAAAGGCGAATTGCCCGGCGATCTCTGCGTTCTTTGCGTTCTCTGCGGCAACGCTTTGTTGGAAGCGAACTTGGACACGCTTTGAGTCATGCAAGGTCACCGGATGTCAAAACCTCTGACTGGATTGGCGATAAGCGTGCGATCGATACGCAGATCGCTCACTTGCGCGGCACGCGGTCCGACGCGGAGGGCATCGAGGAAGGCATCGAGGTCTTCCGCCTCTCCTTCAGCGAGCACTTCCACCGAGCCGTCGTCGTTGTTGCGCACCCAGCCGCCAACCTCGTGTTTAATGGCCCTGGCTTGCACAAAATACCGAAAACCGACCCCTTGGACGAGGCCGGTGACGACCACATGAATGCGTTCAGCCATGGCGACTCAACTTACCAACGGGGGGAGTGAAATGCAATGAACGTTCAATGAGCGAATCGCTCGAGCGACGCACGCGCGTTCGCCAGCGTGCCGCCCGAACGTCGTTCCGCCGCCCGGATCCAACGAAGCACCTCGGGGCAGGTGACGCCGAGTCTGAGCGTGCCTCGAATGTGGGACGCCATTTGCCGATCCAGCCCCTGCATGGCGAGGATCAGTCCGGTCAGGAGGGTTCGTTCCTGCAGCTCAAGGCCGTGTCGGGAGAAGATGGTGCCGTACGCGTCGCGGAGCACCCACCGTTCGAGGAACGGGTCGAGGGATCGGAGACGTGCGAGGACCGCATTCGCCTGTGCTCCATAGATCCTGCGGAAGGCACGCCGGCCTCGGGCGAGCGACGGTCGATCGCGCCGTAACGGAAGGCGGCCGGCCACAACGTGAAGTCGTTCAAGACCGTCGAGCGTCGTGGGAACGCCGCAGAGGAGCGCTAGATGCAGGATGACCTCGGCAATGTCGGCGGCGCGGACGACACCGGAGGCGAGGGCTCGACGCATGGTGCGCTCGGCCCGCGATCGCTGACCCACCGAGAGGTCCACGGCGATCGAGAGATACCAGCGGAAACGGGGTGCGTCGATGGAGGCCGTCGGCATAAGCTAGAATGGCAAGAGGGACGACGAAGTTCGCCGTCCCTCTGGTTGGTCCGAAGTGCTTGTTACGATATCTTCACAATCCAGTCAGCCACTTGGTGCTGACGGAAAGGTTGATTGTCGCTGCGCGACAGTTGTATTGGGCCTCCGGCTGGGAGGCGGGACCCGGACAAACAACGTCCGAGGCCTTCCTCATCCCGCTTGCGCGGGATTCGGTCGGCTTGAACCCGTCATCAGGAGAATCTACCCCTTACACTTAAGAGACCTACTCAATGAAGGAGGTCCCTCTCAACTCTATTCTGCTTTGCGTTCTTCGCGTCCTTGGCGCCTGCCTGCCGGCAGGCAGGTTCTTGGCGGTTCACGCTTTGAATTCCAAGGATCAGCGACTTCATTTGGTGCGGGAGGCGGGACTTGAACCCGCATGCCTTGTGAGCGCCACCCCCTCAAGATGGTGTGTCTGCCAATTCCACCACTCCCGCAGAACATTGAAAATGGAACATTGCAAATAGAAAATTGTGGAAGACCACTAATTTGGGCTTCTCGTTCCCCCCAATTGCCAATTTACATTTTCCAATTTTCAATGTTGTGAGCGCGGCTGGCTTCGAACCAGCGACCCTCTGCTTAAAAGGCAGATGCTCTACCCCTGAGCTACGCGCCCTCCGATGCTGCAGGAGGACAAGATACTGAGAAAAGAATCGACTTTCAACGAACGGGGTCGCGGCGGAAACCGATCGCGATCAGGATGCTGACCGCTCCGCCGATTCGAGAGACACCTCTTCTGTCTTCGAGCGAAAAAGGATGCCCAGCGGGATGACCACCACGTATCCCAGCACCAGGAGGATCGGGGCCAACACGAGAGGCATGAATCCATCCCACGGTTCCTGCGACAAGGCAATGTAGCCCGCCAAGATCAACGCCAATCCGACGATCATGATCTGATAGTTCACTCGCGTGAACGGCAGCGCTTCAGGAGCTTGTTTCTTGCGCGAGCTGGGACGGGATTCGGTCTTGGCCATAAACAAAGAGGTCAGAAGTCAGAGGTCAGTAATCAGTGATCAGTGGCTTGCCTCGGTCGAGGCCCAACGGGCCGAGTCGAGGGGGTCGGCAATCACTAATGGGTTCCAATATCTCACGAAAAAGCCCAGTTGTCAAGACAGACTTGACGGTTCCAGCCAAGACATATCCTCTATTCGAAGTTTTCCATTCTCTCCCTTAAATCTCCCCGGGCTCAATGCCTTACCTGCACCAGCTTACCTTCATGAAGCCGCATGATGCGGTCGGCCTTTTTCATCAGGTCCTGATTGTGCGTGGCGACCACGATCGTCAGGCCGTGTTCCTTTGACAACTCATGGAGGAGCCGATGCAATTGTGACCCATTCTCCTCGTCAAGATTTCCCGACGGTTCATCAGCCAACACCAAAGCCGGCTCATTCATCAACGCTCGCGCAACGGCCACCCGCTGCTGCTCACCCCCCGAGAGCTCCGACGGCGGATGATGCAGTCGCGCCTCGATCCCCACGTCCGTCAGCAACCTCTCCGCTCGGATCTTCGCGCTCGATAATGTCTTTCCGGCAATGAGCGAAGGCATACAAACGTTCTCCAGCGCGGTGAATTCGGGCAGAAGATGGTGGAACTGAAAGACGAACCCGAGGGAGGAATTCCGGAACGACACCAGATCCTCTTCCGGGATCGCAAAGACGTCGCGGTCGTTCAGGAAGACCCGGCCCAACGTCGGGCGGTCGAGCCCGCCCAGCAAATGCAGCAGCGTGCTCTTGCCTGATCCCGAAGGCCCGACGATCGCGACGATCTCGCCGCTGCGGACCTCCAGATCCACCCCCTTGAGGACCTGCAACGTTTGGTCCTTCCCGGTACGGTATTCCTTCCACAGATTCTCGGTCCTGATAAGAACCGGACGGCGGGTCACTCCCATCGAATGGCCTCCACGGGGATCAATCGTGCTGCTCGTCGCGCCGGCGAACGCGCGGCCAAAGCCGAGAGGCCGATCGCCGCAACGGCCACCACAACGATATCGGTCCACCGCACTTCGACCGGAAGTGCGCTGATGATATACACCGTCGAGTCGAGCGGAAAGAGGTGATAGACATCCTGTAACCAGACGACCAGGAGCCCGAGGCCCGTACCGAGCACGGTTCCGGTCACACCCACCAAGATCCCCTGGCCAAGGAAGATCCTCGCCACGCTCCTCGGACTGGCACCCATGGCCTTCAGGATCCCGACGTCGCGCGTCTTCTCGATGACCGTCATCGTCAATGATCCCAGGAGGTTGAACGACGCTACGGCGATGATCAGCGAGAGGATCACGTACGCCGCCCACCGTTCGATCTGCATGACCGTATAGAGTTCCCGGTGCAGATCGTACCATGTCAGGACCCGAATGCTCGATCCGAAGCGATCTTCGAGCTGGTTCTTCAGACGTCCGGACTGCGTGATCGACGCGAGGCGCACATCGATGCCGTCGATCTTGTCCCCCGTTCGGAACAGGTCCTTCGCACTGGCAAGGGTCACGAACGCATAGAACGAGTCGTAGTCCTTGTTGTTCGATTCGTACATCGCCTGGACCACGAACCGGCGTATCAGGGGCATTCCCAACTGCGCGATGGCCGGCAGGGCCGACGCCGGGCTGACAATCGCCAGCGTATCCCCCACGACCGCTCCCAGCCGATCGGCCAGCGTCATTCCCAAAATGATCCCCGGGGCACCATTAGAGTCGAGGAGCGGCTCGCCGAGCACGATCTTCTCGCGCAAACCCGAGACGCTCTCGACGGTCGCCGGATCCACGCCTTTGACGTTGATGACGCGCGTGGCGTTCCGCATAATGACCAACGCTTTGCCGCCGACAAATGGTGATGCGCCCTTGACATCGGCGAATTCCGGCAAGGCGGTCAGGATCGGTCCATACGATTCCGCCGAGGAGCGTTCGGGGCGTTCGATACGGACGTGTGGATCGAAGGAGGTGAGGATGGAGGTGACGAGCCCGCTGAACCCGTTGAACACAGAGAGGACGATGATCAGCGCCGCGACACCGATGGTGATCCCAATAATCGAGATCGCCGAGATCAACGTTACGAAACCGAAACTGCGGCGCGACCGGAGATACCGAAGCGCGATAAACGTCTCGTACCGCATCAGGAGAACCTCAACGTGCGCAAGGGGTCCAACGAGGCGGCCACCCGCGCCGGGAAGACCGACGCCGCATAGCACATCACGAGCGACAATCCACTCACGAGTGCGAAATCCCACGCGGACATCTGGACGGGCACGTGCGTCATGAAATACACCCCCGAAGGAAGCGGAAACAAGCGGTAGGTCAGCTCCACCCAGCATAGGCCGTACGCGAGGATGTTCCCAAGCAATGTCCCGACGATGCCGATGATCATGCCCTTCCACTGGAAGATGCGGACGACCATCTTCCTGCTCATCCCAAGCGTTCTCAGCGTCCCCACTTCCCTTGCCTTTTCCATGACCATCATCAGCAGCGTCCCGACGATGTTCACCGTCGCGACAATAATGATGAGCCCGAGAATCACCGGGATCGGCTTCTTCTGAAGCTGGATCCAGGTGAACAGGTTGCGATACTGCTGGTACATCGTGCGTGCGTAGTAGGGATATCCCAGCTGCTCGGGGACCTCCCTCGACAGCCGGTCCAGCGACGCAAGGTCGTTCACGAGCACATCGAATCCCGATACGGTGCGCCCGATCTGGAACAGCCGTTGGGCGTTCCGAAGATCGATGTAGACCACGCTGCCGTCGTAGTCTGCCATGCCCGTCTCGTAGATGCCGCGGACGATGACCTGCAAGATCCGCGTCTGCCCGATCGAGATCGACGACCCGCCGAGCGCGTAGAGCAAGACACGGTCACCGATCCGCGCCCCAAGCTTCTCGGCCAACCGCTTCCCGATTATGACCGACTGCAGACCCGAATCGCGTTCGGCGAGGTCATAGGTCCCCTCGACCAGGCGCGTCTGTGCCGCCGAAATGTCATTCGCCGGATCGACCCCCTTGATCAGGACACCGTCAACGTCCTTGTCCGTGCGCGCCATCCCCTCGCGCGTGACATATGGAGCCATGGCTGAGACCTCGGGATACCGCTCTGTCACCGTCCGGATCGTACGCTCGGGCTCGGGAAGCAATTGATTCTGGAAAGCGAAGAGCTGAAGGTGGGCCGTGAACGACACGACGTTGCGGTGGATCGTCGTCTCAAAACCGTTCAGGATGGACAACGTAATGATGAGCGCCGCGACCCCGAGCGTCACTCCCGCCATGGCAATGAGCGTGATGAACGACAAGAAGCCACGATTGCTGCGAGAGGTCAGGTGGCGAAACGCGATCCAACGATGGATCGGATTTCGACGTCGTCGTCGCACGGGACTCATTTTTGGACTGCCGTCTCCATCAAATAGCTTTTAATGAACCGGTCGATATCGCCGTCCATCACAGCTTGAACGTCGCCCATCTCCGTATTCGTGCGATGGTCTTTCACGAGCTGATACGGCTGGAACGTATACGACCGGATCTGGCTTCCCCACTCGATCTTCTTCTTCGTGCTCTCGATCGATGCAAGACGCGCCTCTTCCTCTTCGCGCCGGAGCTGATACAGGCGCGACTTGAGCATCTTCAACGCACGCTCGCGGTTCTGGAACTGCGACCGCTCCTGTTGGCAAGCGACGACGACCCCGGATGGAATGTGCGTAATGCGAACGGCCGTTTCGACCTTGTTCACGTTCTGTCCGCCTTTGCCGCCCGCACGGTACGTGTCGACCTTAAGGTCGGCCGGATTGATCTCGATCGCGACGTCATCTTCCAGCTCCGGATAGACATACACGGAGGCGAATGACGTGTGGCGTCGGGCATTAGCATCGTACGGCGAAATACGAACCAAGCGGTGAACCCCGCTCTCTGCTTTCAAATAGCCGTACGCATACTTCCCGACGACCTCCATCGTCGCGCTCTTGATCCCTGCCCCTTCGCCGTCTTGCAGGTCGGCGAGTTGCACCTTGTAGCCATTTCGTTCACACCAGCGTGTGTACATCCGGAGCAGCATCTCCGCCCAATCCTGGGCTTCTGTGCCCCCGGCACCGGAGTGGATCGTCAGCAAGGCGCTCTTCTCGTCGTCGACGCTCCGGAGCATGTTCCGCAGCTCGAGCTCTGCAATGCGCGTATCAAGGAGGTTCAACTCATGCTCGACGTCCCCACGCATGGATTCGTCCCCCGCTTCTTCGGCCATCTGGACAAGTTCCCTGAGGTTCTTCTCGGCCTTGTCAAGCGCCTCCCACGACTCGATCCAGCCCTTGCGCTCATTGACCTGGGCGATAACCTTCTGGGCGGAGACGTTGTCGTTCCAGAAGTCGGCCGCCTGGGTCTTCGCTTCGAGCGCCGCCATTTCGTCGCGAAGCTTGTCGAATGCCAGGAATCCACGGAGCGCGGCGACGCGTTCGTGATATTCGTCGAGTCGTTCGGTGAGGTCGGTCAGCATTGTCGAGTTGAAAGATTGCGCTCAGGATTCGCGTGCCTGTTCGCCAAGCACGCCAAGCACGCCAAGGACGCAAAGTGAAGATGTTGGATTGGACCTCTGCAAAATAGCTTTCAATCTGCGCGTTCTCTGTGTTCTTGGCGTTCTTTGCGGCTGTCAGTTCTGATCTCCGCGGCCCGTTCAGCAGGCACTTCGAGTTCCATCCGCAGCAGCGCCGCCGCGAGGGTCTTTCCCTGTGCGTCGTTCTTGAGCGAGCGCGTCCCGCCGCCGCCGAGCGCTTTGTGCAGCAAGAAGTTCAGGGCACCGAGGTTCGGAAGCTCGAAGCGCTCCACCTTGCCGAGCACCATCTCTCCGAAATGCGCCTTGACCACTTCGGCCGTGAGTCGTTCACGGATCAGGTCGTAGTACTCCGGCTTCCGGACGATGATGCCGACGTTGGCGGTGTCGCCTTTATCGCCCGAACGGCCGTGACAGATATCGTAGAGACGAATGCGCGCCATGCTGTCCTGGACAGGTCAACCACGAAGGACACGAAGCGTCGAGGGTAGGTCCCTGACACGAGGAACACGAATAGAGATATTGTTTTCCCCTAACAACGGCGCACTGCAAATCTCCCCTTCGTGTTCCTTCGAGGTTCTTCGTGCTCTTTGTGGTTCCATCGCTCAGACCTCGAGGATCTCCACTGTCGGAGTTACCGCCGTCTTGGGGATCAACGCCGGCCAATACGAGATCACCTCGCTGGGCTTGGGTCTCCCTCCCGCAAATCCCGTTACCGACGGAGGTCCGGTCAAGATCAGCGGCGCGAGCTCCATGCCGAATCGTTCAATGGCCGCCGGATCGGATCCCTTGACGCCGATGCGCAACACGACCTCTTCCGGTTCGCTGCCCGCGGTCGAGAGATGGCCGTGACTCGACGAATGTCCAAGATACTCGGTTCTGACCTCTTCGAACTCGAGTCCGGCCTTCCTCAGCCGTTCACGCAGGATCCCGTCGGCAGCCTTCGCCTTTTCCAGGGCCTCGGGCCAGGCATATGTCAGCGTCCCAAAGGCGGTGTAGCCGTCCAGATACGCCATCGATACCTTGTATGAGTCGGTCGCCGGACGGCCTTGCACGCCATGGACGCGAACGCGGTCCGGTGCGACCTCGTCCAGGCGAATGCTGGTGAAGTCCGCTATACAGTCGGGCGTGATGTACGTCCGCGGGTCGCCGATCTCGTACAGCAGCTGCTCCTTCACCGTGGCGGAAGAAACGAGTCCGCCCGTCCCTTCGTGCTTCGTGATCACAACAGTCCCGTCGGCATGTGCTTCGGCGATAGGGAACCCGATGTCGGCCAGATCGGGCACCGAGCGCCAATCTCCAAGGAAGTTGCCGCCGCTGGCTTGACCCCCGCATTCCAGAATATGCCCCGCGACCGTTCCGGCGGCCAGACGATCCCAATCGTCGAACCTCCATCCGAATTCGTGGATCATCGGTGCAAGGGTGAGACCTGTGTCGGTGGTTCGACCGGTGATCACCACATCCGCCCCTTGACGCAGTGCCTCGACGATCGGCGCGGCCCCGAAGTAGATGTTGGCGCTTTCGAGGCGCTCACGAACGGTGGTGACCGGCTCGCCCGTTTCCATGTTCGCCAACGGAATGCCTTGTGACACGAATCCGTCGATGCGGTCGAGAATATCGTCGCCTGTCACAACTCCAACCTTGAACCCCTTCTGGCCGTGCTTCTTTGCCTCCGCCAGGATCGCGGCCGCGCACGCCCTCGGATTCACGCCTCCGCCGTTCGTCACCATACGGAACCCGCGTTCACGCATGAGCGGCAGGAGCGACCGCATCAGAGGCACCAGGTCCTTGGCGTACCCCAGAGCCGGATCGCGCCGCATCTGCTTCCGCAGGATCGACATGGTCACCTCGGCCAGATAGTCGAGCACGAGGTAGTCGATCGGTCCGCGCGTGGCCTGGTCGAGGGGAGCGGACGGAAGATCCCCCCAGAAGCCCTGACCCGAAGCAATGCGGATGCGGTCCTTCATCACGCGTTGTCGATCTTGATCTTGAGTTCCTGTAGCTGCCGATCGTCGACGAGCGACGGGGCATCGTCCATCAGCGAGAGTCCGCTGCTGGTCTTCGGAAAGGCGATGACGTCACGGATTGATTTGCGGCCCGCCATGAGCATGATGAGGCGGTCGAACCCGTAGGCGATGCCGCCGTGTGGCGGTGCGCCGTACTTGAACGCATCGAGCATGAACCCGAACTTGCGCTGCGCTTCTTCCGGCCCGATGCCGAGCAACTGGAACATCTTCGCCTGCAATCCGGAGTCGAAGATCCGGATGCTCCCGCCGGCGATCTCGTTGCCGTTCAGCACCAGGTCATACGCCCGAGCGCGGGCCTTCAACGGCTCCGTATCGAGGAGATGCACGTCTTCCGGTTTCGGCGACGTGAACGGATGGTGGACCGCCACGTAACGCTTGTCTTCCTCACTGTATTCGAGGAGAGGAAAATCGGTGACCCACAGGAACTCCCATTTCCCTTCCGGGATCAGGTTCAGCCGAGCCGCCACTTCCAAGCGAAGCGACCCGAGGATCGTGAGCGTCTTGCTCCACGCGCCGGACATGATCAGCACGAGGTCTCCCGCCTTCGCGCCACACGCATCGGCCAGTTGCTTCGTCGCTTCGGGTCCAAGCACCTTCGCAACGCTGCCGTCCACCTTGTCGGCCTGCACTTTGAGCCAGACCAGACCGCCTGCCCCCTGCGCCTTCGCGAGATCGGTGAGCCCGTCGATCTGGCTGCGCGACATCGCGGCCTGATCGGGCACCACCATGGCTGAGACCGTTCCACCGGAAGCCACCGCGTCGGCAAAGACGCGGAACGGACTATTCCTCACTGCTTCGGAGATGTTCGTGAACGCCAGGCCAACGCGCAGGTCCGGCTTGTCGCTCCCGTAGCGCTCCATCGCCGCGTGATACGTCAGACGGCGGAACGGGGCCTTGACGTGCACATCGATGAGCGCGGGGAACATCTCCACGACACACCCCTCGGTCATGGCGATGACGTCGTCTTCATCGACGAACGACATCTCGACGTCGATCTGCGTGAATTCCAGTTGGCGGTCGGCACGCTGGTCCTCATCGCGGAAGCACTTGACGATCTGCACATAGCGGTCGAACCCCGCCACCATAAGGATCTGCTTGTACGTTTGCGGCGACTGAGGCAGCGCGTAGAATTTTCCGGGATGAAACCGGCTCGGTACCAGGAAGTCGCGAGCCCCTTCGGGCGTGCTCTTCATGAGGATCGGCGTTTCCACTTCGACGAAGTTGTTCCGGTCGTAGTACGACCGGACGGCCTGGTAGCCGCGGTGGCGAAGGAGCAGGTTTCGCTGCATGTCAGGACGGCGCAGGTCCAGGTACCGGTATCGAAGGCGCACGTCCTCGCCCGCCTGGCTCTCTTCTTCGATGGCAAACGGAGGGGTCTCGGCCTTGTTGAGGATCGACAGAGCATGGATATCCACCTCGATCGCGCCGGTGGGCATCTCGCCGTTCTCTTGTCCGGCCGGTCGCGCGGCGACCACGCCGGTCACCGACAGGACGAACTCTGATCGCAGGACCTTTGCGGCCTCGTACGTGGCTTCGTCGAACTGCGAGGCGAAGACGACCTGCGTCTTGCCGTAGCGGTCGCGCAAGTCGACGAAAATGAGCCCGCCCAGGTCCCGGCGGATCTGAACCCAACCGGTAAGAGTGACCGTCTGTCCGATGTGCGTCGCTCGCAGCTCGCCGCAAGTGTGTGTGCGTTTGGGGTACGTGATCACGGATTTGGATCTCTCAGGTGTGAGGCGAGCCACAAAGCGGCACAGAAGGCACAAAACACATTCTTTTCTTTGCGGCCTCTGCGTGCTTTGCGTCTTTGCGTGAGTGCCTTTTTTCAACAGAAATGCGAGACCTCGGCGCGGTGGCCGACGATCTCGCATTCCGATGTTCGGTCGTCAGTTCAGGTGCTTGCTGAGCTTGTCGATGAGCGCCTTCTTGGGTACGGCGCCGACGATCTGATCCACGACCTTGCCGCCCTTGAAAACGAGCAAGGTGGGGATCGAACGAATGCCGAACTTCATGGCCACCTGTTGATTGTTGTCGACATCCACCTTGCCGACCTTCAGCTTGCCCTGGTATTCGTTCGCCAGTTCCTCGACGGTCGGGGCGATCATCTTGCACGGTCCGCACCAGACGGCCCAGAAGTCCACGAGGACAGGGACATCGGAGTTGAGGACTTCGGCGTCAAAATTTGCGTCTGTCATTTCCAACGGCTTCATAGCGGCTCCTTGGGCGTTCATCCCTGCAACCGTACGGAACCGGGGCCAAGCAAGCGCCGGACTGCGTCGGTGAAACGGGGATCTGGATTGACCGAGAATTTCCTCGACAAATATAGGGATTTTCCGTTCGTTTCGCCACCGACCACATGAAGGTAGCAGGGACATGTCCCTGGGTGCTTCTCCAGCACGGCGGCGAGCGCGTTGACCGTGTCCGGAGTGGCCGTTTCGCGACGGAGCGTGACCACGACGTTCTTCGTGAATTTCTTTCGCACCTCGTCAACGGCCAGCACTTCATTGACGATGATCTTGATCTGCTCCTCCGAACCGTCGTTCTTTCCCGAGACCATGACGATGGAGCCGGGCTCGAGCAACTTGGCATATTTCTGGAACGGGTCGCTGAAGACGATACAGTCTGCCTTGCCGGTGAAGTCCTCCAGCGTCACGAACGCCATCGTGTTGCCGCGTTTGTCGATCTTCTTCTTGACATCCGTCACGATGCCGAACACGCGCAACGTCGAATTTGGCTTCACGGTCTCTGGCGCACCAAGGACCGCCGAGCCGAAGCCTTCGATCTCATCGCTGTACCGCAGCAGCGGGTGGCCTGACACGTAGAAGCCCAGGACCGCCTTCTCTCGCTGTAGCTTCTCGGTTTCGGACCATGGTTCCACGGTCCGGAGGGTCGGACGCACCTGGGTTCTGATGCCTCCCGCGTCGAAGAGATTCGACTGACCGCGACCCGACTGTTCCTGCTGGGCCTGCCCATAGGCGATAGCCGCTTCGAGGCTCGCGAAGAGCTGCGCCCGGTTCGCTTCCAGCGAGTCGAAGGCTCCGGCCTGGACCATGGCTTCGAGCGAGCGCTTGTTGTTCAAACGCAGGTCGGCGCGAGCGGCGAAGTCGAAGATGTCCTGAAACCGGCCGTCCTTGCTTCGGGCCGCTACGATCTGTTCGACGGCCGAGACGCCCACACCCTTGATCGCACTCATGCCAAAGCGAATGCCTTTCGGCGTGACGACGAAACTGACCCCGCTCTCGTTCACGTCCGGCGGCAGCACGTCGATGCCCAGCTTCCGGCAGTCGTCGATGAAGAGGACGATCTTGTCGGTATTGCCGACCTCCGACGACATCGTGGCCGCCATGTACTCGGCCGGATAATGCGCTTTGAGATACGCGGTCTGGTAGGCGAGGACGGAATACGCGACCGAGTGCGACTTGTTGAAGCCGTACGACGCAAACTTTTCGATCAAGTCGTAGATCTCGCCGGCGATCTTTCCGTCGATGGCGTGTTCCGAAGCGCTCTTCACGAACTTCGCCTTCTGCTCCTCCATCAGCTTCTTGTCCTTCTTCCCCATCGCGCGCCGCAGGAGGTCGGCTTGCGCCAGCGAGAACCCGGCGATCTCGCTCGCGATCTTCATCACCTGTTCCTGATACACGATGACGCCGTACGTATCCCGCAGGATCGGCTCGAGCTTCGGGTGCAGATACGTGATCGACTGCCGCCCGTGCTTGCGATCGATGAAGTTCGGGATGTTCTCCATCGGACCCGGCCGGTACAAGGCGTTCATGGCCACGAGATCGTGGATCGTGTTCGGCTTCAGCTTGCGCAAGTAGTCCTGCATCCCGGAACTTTCGAACTGGAAGATGGCCACGGTCTGCCCCTTCCCGAACAGATCGAACGTCTTCGGGTCCGGATGCGGAAGGCGGTCGAGGTCGAGGTCGACGCCATGACCTTCTTTTACCATCGCCACCGCGTCATCGATCACCGTCAGCGTCCGAAGGCCGAGGAAGTCCATCTTCAGCAGGCCCGCATCCTCGAGGTCCTTCATGTTGTACTGCGTCATGAGGTCCGTTTGCGGTGTCTTGTACATCGGCACGTAGTCGCTCACTTGTCCCGGCGCAATGACGACCCCGGCCGCGTGCGTCGACACGTTACGATTCATCCCCTCCAGCACCTTCGCCGTCTTGATGAGCAGGCGGATCTTCTCGTCCGTACTCTCCTTCACCCACTTCAGGTCCGGTATGGTCTCGAGCGCCTCCGCGATCGGCGTCACCTTCCCTTGAATGACCGGTATCTGCTTCGTGATCGAGTCGATCGTGCCGAGCGGGATGCCGAGCACCCGGCCGATGTCTTTGAGGACGGCGCGAGCCGAGAGCGTGCCGAACGTGATGATCTGCGCGACCGACTGATCGCCGTATTTCTGCCGGACGTACTCAATGACCCTGTCACGTTTGTCGTCGGCAAAGTCGATATCGATGTCGGGCATCGATACTCGCTCGGGGTTCAGGAAGCGCTCGAACAGCAGGTCGTACAGAAGCGGGTCGACGTTCGTGATGCCCAGCGCGTACGACACGATGCTGCCGGCCGCGCTGCCTCGTCCCGGACCGACACGCACGCCCATTCCACGAGCCGCCGCGATGAAGTCCTGCACGATCAAGAAATAGCCCGCGTAGCCCATCCGCTGGATCGTCTCGATCTCGAGGTCGATGCGAGCCTTCATTTCAGGCGTCACGGCAGCGTAGCGCTTCTGGAGGCCCTGGCGGGCGAGCTGTTCAAAGTAGGCGTTCGGATCCTTGACCCCCGCTTCGGAGGGAATGGGAAACGCCGGCATATGGTTCGTCTTGAGGTCGAGCTCGACGTTGCATTGCTCGGCGATCTCGAGCGTGCTGCGGAGCGCCTCCGGCTGGTCTCTGAAGAGCTTGTGCATCTCCGCCGCCGACTTGAAGTAGAGCTGGTCGGTGCCATAGCGGAGCTTGGAGATGTCCGGTGTGTAGGCCGCCGTGGCGTCGGGGATCGCCAGCATGATGTTGTGCGGCATGGCGTGGTCCGGCGCCACGTAGTGACAGTCGTTCGTGGCCACCAACTTCAGCCCGAGTTCTTTCGCGAGCCTGGGCGCGTCCCGCAGGATCGGGACCTCCACATCCATCCCATGGTTCTGGATCTCGATGTAGAAGTCGTTGCCGAAGATCTCTTTGTAGACGCCGGCGTACTCCCGGGCATCATCGTAGCGCCCCTCCTTCAGGTGCGCCCCCACCACGCCTCCAGGACACGCTGACGTGCAGATGATCCCGGCACGATAGCGGTTCAGGACCTCGGCGTCGATGCGGGGCTTGGAGTAGAAGCCTTCGGTGTGGCCGATCGTGCAGAGCTTCATCAAATTGTGATAGCCCTGCAGGTCCTTGGCCAGCAGGAGGAGATGGTGATACTTCCCCGAACTGCCTCCACCCCGCTCCGTTCCCTCTCGCGCGAACCGGCTGCCTTTGGTGACGACATACGCCTCGCACCCGATGATCGGCTTGACCCCCGCCTTCTTGGCCTTCTTGTAGAACTCAACGGCGCCGAACATGACGCCATGGTCCGACAACGCCACCGACGGCATCTTGTTCTCAACAGCGGCATGCACCAATCCCTCGACCGTGGCAGCACCGTCGAGGAGGCTGTAGTGGGTGTGATTGTGGAGATGGATGAATTCAGGCATCAGAGCGGCAAGCACGAATATTGAAATACGAAATGCGAAACAAATTCGAAAGCCTTGGAGCAGAAGCCCAAGGCTCCAACATCAGTGAACACTGCGTTTGTGCGCAAATCTCAAGAGGTTCTAAGGGCGAACAGGCGCGGCTCGGTCATGGACTCGATCGCATACCGCACCCCTTCGCGTCCGAACCCGGATTCCTTGACCCCGCCATACGGCATATGGTCGATACGATACGAGGAGGCGTCGTTCACGATGACCCCGCCGACCTGGAGTTCCTCGAACGCCTTCCACGCGTGGCTCAGGTCATTGGTGAAGATGCCGGCCTGCAATCCGAATGCGGACCGGTTGACCTCGCGGACACCATCCTCGAAGCTGTCGAAGGGTTCGAGCGTGACAACGGGTCCGAACACTTCCTCACAAACCACCTTGGAGGCGGGCGCCGCATTCGTCAACACCATGGGGGGCACAACGCGCCCCGACCGCTTGCGGGTGGTGAGCACTCTGGCCCCCTCCGCAACGGCCTCATCCACCCACGTCTCAACACGCATGGCATTAGCCTCATCGATCATCGGCCCGACGACGACATTCGGATCCATCGGGTCGCCGACCGGGAGCGCATCCGCAGCGGAAGCGAATGTCTCGATGAAGCGCTCATACACCGAGCGATGCACCAGGATGCGTTGCGTCTTGATACATACCTGACCGGAGTATGCAAACGCCGCCGAGACCAGCCGGGGAATCGCGTCAGAAAGGTCCGCCGATGCATCGACGATCACGCCCGCATTCCCGCCCAGCTCGAGGACGACCTTCTTCCTCCCCGCCTTGGCCTTGAGGGCCCAGCCCACGGGAGCGCTCCCGGTGAAGGTCAAGACCCCGACGCGTTCGTCGGTGGCCAGCCGCTCCGCGCTTCGCCCGGGAGCCGGGACCACGTTCACCGATTCCTTCGGATACCCGGCCTCGACGATCAGCGATCCCAGTGCAAGAGCGGTCAGAGATGCCGTCGACGCCGGTTTGAGCACGAACGCGTTCCCGGCCGCCATGGCCGGCGCCAGCTTGTGAGCGACCAGGTTCAGGGGGAAGTTGAACGGGCTGATCGCGGCGACCACGCCGATCGGAAAGCGCCGGACGAGGCCGACGCGTCCGCGCGAGGCCTCATTCAGGTCAAGCGGGAGGATCTCACCGCCGATCCGCTTCGCTTCTTCGGAGGCGATCGTGAACGTCGCGATCGCCCGCTGCACCTCGACGCGGGCGAACTTCAGCGGCTTGCCAACCTCGCGCGCGATGATCGTGGAGAACCATTCGGCGTTCGCTTCCAGCAGTCCGCCCACGCGCCGCAGAATGTCATAACGCTCGAACGATGCAAGATCCCGCGTTGCCTTGAACCCGTGCACGGCCGACGCGATCGCAGCATCGATGTGCATTTCGCCGCAGATCCCGTGCTGACCAACCGTGGAGCCGTCCCACGGACTGATGGAGGGGGCCGACGGTAGGTCGGTTCGAGCCGTACCGGAAATGAGAGCGAGTGGAATGGCAGGAATCATACCGAGCGACCCGAGATTGGAAGCATGACGAGCGAAACCCGCCGGACGCAAGACGTGCCACGTGAATACGGCGGCATGTCGCAAGAAATGCGAGCCGGTCGGCCGGACGTATCCGCGCCGACCGGCCGGGAGAGCCAACCGTTACAGCGACTTGAGCAGATCCTGGACTCCGGCCACGACTCCGTCGACGGGAACCATGGAACGTTCTCCCCTCTTGCGCACCTTCAGCTCCAGTTGGCCGTTCTTCAGCCCCTTCTCGCCGACGATCACCTGCACCGGCATGCCGAGCAGGTCCGCATCCTTGAACTTGAACCCTGGCGAGACGCTCGACCGGTCATCGAGCAGCACCGTGAGCCCGGCCTGCTGGAGCTGCCGGTAAGTCTGATGGGCGTGCAGCACGATGTCGGAATTGTTCATGTTGACGGCCACGACATGCACATCAAACGGCGCGAGCGCCGCCGGCCACACGATCCCGTTCTCGTCGTGCCCCTGCTCAATGGCGCAGGCGAGAATTCGCTCGAGCCCGATGCCATACGAGCCCATGATGACCAGCTGCGACTGCCCGCTTTCGTCCAGATAGCGGATGTTCAGCGCCTCCGAGTACTTGGTCCCGAGCTTGAAAATATGGCCGAGCTCGATCGCATTCGTGACCCGTAGGGCCTGACCGCAGGAAGGACACGGCTCGCCGTTCTCGACCGATCGGACGTCGGCGTACTCCAGCTTCGGCACGTCTCGCGTCAGGTCGATGTTCCTGAGATGAAGGTCGTTGACGTTCGCTCCGCTGATAAGGCCGTTGGCATTCTTCAATCGCAGGTCGGCAATGATCCGGCCTTTGAACCCGATCGGACCGATCGATCCGGCGTCCGCTCCCGTCGTCGCACGCAGGTCCTCGGGACTGGCCGCACGGTACTCGCCGCCCCCCAGCGCCGCCCCCAGCTTCGTTTCGTTCACCTGGTCGTTGCCGACCGTGAGGATCAGGACCGGCTTGCTGTCGTGCAGATAGATCCGCGATTTCGCGAGCCGTTCGTGCGGGACATTCAGGAAGGCGGCTAGCTCATCGATCGTCTTCACATTCGGCGTGTCGATCTTCTCCGGAGCGCCATGGTCCGTTGCGCGGCCGACTGCCGAGAGGCCTGACGTCGCGATCTCCAGATTGGCCGCGTAGTCGCATGCCGGGCACTTGGCAACCGTGTCCTCGCCATGCTCCGATTCGACCATGAACTCCTGGGAACCCGTCCCTCCCATCGCCCCGCTCGATGCCCCAACGACAAAGAACTTCAGGCCGCACCGGGAGAAGATCTTGCGGTAGGCTTCGGCATGGAGATCGTAGCCTGTGTCGAGGTCTTCCCAGGTCCGGTCGAGCGTGTACGAATCCTTCATCGTGAATTGTCGTCCGCGAAGTACACCCGACCGGGGACGCGGCTCGTTCCGGAACTTCGTCTGGATCTGATACCAGATCTGCGGAAGGTCCTTGTACGACTGGATGTGCATCGCCCCGAGCCAGCCGATCACTTCTTCGTGCGTCGGAGCCAGTACGAGGTCGCGTTCCTTCACGCTCAAGATGAAATTCGGGATGTTTCGGCGGCCGGTCTGCACCCACAGCGATTCAGGGTTGAGCGCCGGCAGCAGGAATTCCTGCCCGCCGATGGCGTTCATCTCCTCTCGGATGATGCGCTCCGCCTTGTGCAATGCGCGCACCATCATCGGCAGATACGCGTAGACTCCGCCCGTCAACTGACGCATGAGCCCCGCGCGAAGCATCAGTCGGTGACTGGGAATGGTCGCGTCGGCGGGGATCTCTTTGAGAGTTGGGATGAACGATCGGGAGATTCTCACGATGGGAAGGCCGGAGAGAGTGACAGCAGGAACGGAATTGATGATTGTCGAATGCCGGTTGGCACCTGGCGGCTGAAGATCCTCCGAAAATGGCCAACCCTGGGGTCTTCCCCTGAGTACCCCCGAGAGGATTCGAACCTCCGACCAACGGTTTAGGAAACCGCTGCTCTATCCAATCTGAGCTACGGGGGCGGGTATGCTGGGAGGCGAACCGGTGCAAAGATAAGAATTCGCGTGCGCGATTTCAATCTCTTGCTTGTGATACTTGAGGGCGTCCCCCTACGCTGATGGTCGAAGATACAAGACCCCCAGCGGCGGCAATGTCAGCACCAATGAGTTCGGCCGTCCGTGGAATGGCACCGCCTCCGTCCACGCTTCGCCCCCGTTGCCGATGTTCGAACCAGCGTAGGCGGTCGAATCGGTGTTGACCACCTCGGCATACCGTCCGTTGTACGGCGCCCCGACCCGATACCTTGGCCGGGGAACGGGTGTGAAGTTGCACACGACGAGCACATGCTCTGACCGGTCATGATTCCAGCGCAGGAATGCGATGACGCTGTTGTGCGCGTCGTGAAAATCGACCCACTCGAAGCCCGTGTAGGAGAAGTCGACCTCGTGCAGCGGCGTCAGTGTCCGGTAACAGCGGTTGAGGTCGTCCGTCAGACGCTGCACACCGCGGTGAAGGTCGTACTGCAACACGAACCAATCGAGCTGACGGTCGTGGTCCCACTCGGCGCGCTGGCCGATCTCGCCTCCCATGAACAGCAGCTTCTTGCCGGGGAAGGCGTACATCAGGCCGTACAGCGAGCGCAAATTCGCGAACTGCTGCCATTCATCCCCGGGCATCTTTGAGAGAAGCGCTCCCTTGCCATGGACGACCTCGTCGTGCGAAAGCGGCAGCAGGAACCGTTCGGAAAATGCGTACAGCAGCGCAAAGGTCAGGTTTCCCTGGTGGTACGAGCGATGGACCGGATTCTTGGTGAAGTACTCGAGCGTATCGTGCATCCAGCCCATATTCCACTTCATGCTGAACCCGAGACCTCCATGTGACAGATCTCCGGTCACCTGCGGCCAGGCGGTCGACTCTTCGGCGACGGTCAGGACGCCCGGATAGTAGTGGTGGATGAGCCCATTGAGCGCCTTCACGAACGCGATCGCCTCAATATTCTCCCGGCCCCCATACTGGTTCGGGATCCACTCACCCGGCTTTCGCGAATAATCAAGATAGAGCATCGAGGCAACCGCATCGATACGGAGCCCGTCGATGTGGTATTTCTCAACCCAGAACAGCGCGTTGGAAAGAAGGAAGTTCTTGACCTCGCTTCGACCGTAGTTGAAAATGAGCGTTCCCCAATCCTGATGCTCCCCTTTCCGCGGGTCTTCGTGCTCATACAGCGCCGAGCCGTCGAAACGGCTGAGCGCGTGGTCGTCCTTCGGAAAATGAGCCGGGACCCAGTCGAGGATGACCCCGATCCCGTTCTGATGACAATGATCGACGAAGTACATGAAATCGTGTGGATGACCAAACCGGCTCGTCGGAGCATAATAGCCGGTCACCTGGTATCCCCACGAGCCGTCGAAGGGATGCTCCATCACGGGCATCAGCTCGATATGCGTGTAGCCGCGCGCCTTGACATGATCGACCAGGAGATGCGCCAATTCCCGATAGGTATGCCAACGGTTCTCGGCGTAGACGTTCCGCATCCACGACCCCAAATGGACCTCGTAGACGCTCATTGGACGCCGCGCATCCTGCGTCTGAGGTCGTTCACGTATCCACGACCCGTCCTTCCAATCGTAGCCGTCGAGAGAATTGACGACCGACGCTGTCTTCGGGCGGATCTCCATCTCCGTCGCATACGGGTCGGTCTTGTCGAGCGACTCCTTATCGTTTCCGCGCACCTGGAACTTGTAGAGATCGCCATTTCCAAGGCCCGGGATGAACAGCTCCCAGATGCCTGAGTTACCCAGCACCCGCATTTGGTGGCGCCGCGGGTCCCACGTGTTGAAGCCGCCGATGACGCTGACGCTCCGGGCGTTCGGAGCCCAGACGGCGAACGAGACTCCGTCAACACCGTTGACGTTGCGCGGATGGGCACCGAGCTTCTCGTAGATCCGGTGATGATCGCCGGCATTGAACAGATATCGGTCCTCGTCCGTCAGGATCGGCAAGAACGAGTACGGATCTGCCGTCTCCCACTGGCCGCCGGCCTTCCAAGTGAACCGAAGCCGATACGCGAAGACCTCCTTGACGTTGGGGAACCAGGCTTCGAAGAAACCGTCGGGATGCGCCAGCACCATCGCCGACATCTTCGCCACCTTCGCGTCCGCCAAAACGTCGATGCCCGACGCGTCGGGGGCAAGGACCCGGATCGCCACCCCCTGCTCGTCCTTGCGCTTCACAGAATGCGCGCCCAGGATCGTGAATGGGTCGTGATGGTCCGTGGCCAGGAGGCGGCGGAGTTCGCCGTCTGGCACTGAACTCGTATTCGGGAAGGTCTTCTTACTCATGGTCTGGACCTGCGATTGGCCGGCCGATAGAGACGGTGCTTTCGGAGATATGATTCCACGGCGGGTGGCACCAGGAACCGGATGGAGCGGGTCCGCCCCTGGAGGGCGCGGATGACAGTGGCGGAGATGTCAAGCGATCCGCCTTCCAGCACGACGACCGCCGTCCGACGCCTGACAGCAGCTGAGATCGGAAATCCTGGTCGCCGGTATACCGCCAGGCGGCACATCTGCAGCAGAGCGTCCGGTTCTCGCCAAGAGTAGATCTCCCGGAAATTGTCGCTCCCGACGATCAACCACAGCGCAGCCTTCGGGTGGGACCTTCGCAACTGCCTAAGGGTGTCGACAGTATACGAAACGCCGCCTCGCCGAACCTCAACATCCGACGCGCGAAAACCTCGGTGGCCTCGAACGGCCAATCTCGTCATTGTGAGCCGGTGGAGTGGTGCCGTTGTTCCCCTCCCACGCTTGTGAGGGGCATGGGCGGCTGGCACGAAGATCACCCTTGAAAGTCCCAACTGTTCGCGGGCGCTCTCGGCGATGATCAAGTGACCCACGTGTGGGGGGTCAAACGTCCCTCCGAAGACACCGATCTTCTCCGCGATGCGCCGGGATGGCTTCATAAGACCGACGAGTAGGCTTCCAGCGTTTGTTGCACAGTACGCTCCCAACGAAAACGCTGACAATGCAGTAGGCCTGCTTGTCGCAATGACGACCGCATGGCCTCATCTTGATCCAACGACAAGATCGCATCAGCCAGCCCGCCCGAATCGTCTGGCTCGACAAACGAAGCAGCTTTTCCGGCCACCTCGGGGAGCGACCCAGCCGTGGTGCAAACGACAGGAGTCCCGCAAGCCATGGCTTCCAGCACAGGAAGGCCAAATCCCTCCCAACGAGACGGCATGACCAGCATCCGGGCTGCACTCAGGATAACGGGAAGCTCCTCTTCAGGCAAGTGCCGCAGATGCATCATCTTGTCGGCAATCCCTGCCCTTGCCGCCATCTGCCGAATGGTCGCATCATCCGCCTCGGAACCACCTACGACAACCAGAGATAACTCCTTTGATTTGAACGAGTTCGCTCTAAAGGATTCCATCAAAATATCGATGCCCTTGTGCGGTTTTGGATTACCCAAGAACACCGCATATCTATCAGGCAGCCCCCGCCTCTTGCGAACGGCGGCGATCGTTTCGGGGGTGGCAGGCTCGAATTCCTCGCCGACGCCCAATGGTATCACTCGGATCTTAGACTCCCTCACGCCGATCATCTCGACAAGGTCGCGCTTCGTGGCCTCTGCATCAGTCAGGACGAGTTCGGCGGTGCGGCAGGCATGTCCGACCATGAAGCGCGCATAGGTGCGTTGAGGCAGGCCAAAATACTCGGGAAACCGCAGGTGGATCAAATCATGCACCGTCACGACCGTTGGAACACCCGGAGCAAGCGGGGTTGTGTAGTGAGGGGTGTGGAACAGGCTTCGGCCGCTCTGGCGAACATCCCGCCCAAAGCGGACAAATTCCGCCACACTGTAGGGCTTGTAGGGGAGCGTCTGGATGCGCCATCTCGATGGAAATGGTGATCGCGGATGGAATTCAGGCCCCACGAACACGGTGCACTCAGGTCCGTCGTGTGATTGCGCGAAGCCCTTGAGCAAGCGCCGAACATACGTGCCGATGCCGTAGTCCTCATACTTCCGCGCGTCAAACGCGAGCTTGATCATACCATGCCCAGTCGATCGATGACGGTCGCCAGGTCCTTATCGCCCCGACCCGAAAGATTGACGATTACGGTCCCGGTCAGCGTCCCCTTTTTTCCCTCCCGCACGACGTACGCGATGGCATGGGCCGTCTCCAGAGCGGGGATGATCCCCTCCGTCTTCGACAACAAGGACACGGCTTCCAACGCTTCCGCATCCGTGACCGAGTCATAATGAGCCAGGCCCTGTTCTTTCAAATACGAATGCTCCGGACCAACGCCCGGATAGTCCAGGCCGGCGGAAACAGAGTGCGCCATCTGCACTTGTCCGTCAACGGTCTGAAGCAGGTACTGCATGGCACCGTGCAACACGCCCGGCGTTCCTTTGGTGAGGGAGGCGGCGTGACGGCCCGTCTCGAGGCCTTCACCCGCCGCCTCGACTCCGATCAATCTCACTCGATCTCCCGAACGAAGGAACGGCGCGAAAATGCCCATGGCATTCGAGCCCCCTCCCACGCAGGCGACAATGGCATCAGGTAACGTGCCTTCGGCCTTCAGGATCTGGTCCCTGGCTTCCTGACCGATCACGCTCTGGAAATCGCGCACCATCATGGGGTACGGATGCATTCCGACGACTGACCCGATGATATAGAAGGTGTCTCGAACATTTGTGACCCAATCGCGGATCGCCTCGCTTGTGGCGTCCTTGAGTGTGCGGCTGCCCGAAGTAACGACGCGTACTTCGGCTCCCAGCAGCCGCATGCGAGCGACGTTGGGCGCCTGTCTTGCGACATCCTCTTCTCCCATGTACACGACGCAGGGAAGCCCCACGAGCGCGCACACGGTCGCTGTAGCCACACCATGCTGACCAGCACCCGTCTCCGCGATGATCCGACGCTTCCCCATGCGTTGAGCGAGCAAGATCTGTCCCACGGTGTTGTTGATCTTGTGGGCTCCTGTGTGGCAGAGATCCTCTCGTTTGAGATAGATCTTCAATCCGCCCGCAGCGGCGCCGAGACGATCAGCCCGCCACAACGGCGTGGGCCGACCGACGAAATCGCGGAGCATCTTCTCAATGGCTGCCCTGAACGCGGGGTCTTGCTTGGCTTCGAGATACGCCGAGGTCAGCGCATCAGCCGCCGAGATCAGCGTCTCGGGGACATAGCGACCGCCGAAACGGCCGAAATGGCCCGTCGCATCGGGTAGGTCCCATCCCTTGTGCGTCTCTTCTTCTGCGCTCATAAAGTCTCAATGGACAGACTGGCATTACGCGCCTGCGCGACGAATTCCCGGACCAGCCGTTCGTCCTTCTTTCCGGGCCTCGCTTCGACGCCACTGCTGACATCCACACCATAGGGCCGAACAAATCGTACCGCGTCCCCGACATTTTCCGGGGTCAACCCGCCGGCCAAAATGACGCGTCCGAACGATTTTGCCTTCACGGCCAGATTCCAATCGAAGGTCTTCCCGGTTCCGCCGTAGGCCCCCTTCTTGTACGCATCGAGCAGGAAGGCATCAACGACGAAGTTCCGCATGGACTCCACGTCGAAGGATGGACGCACTTGGAAGACCTTGAAAACGCTCCACTCGTATCCGAACAGATCGTCGGGCCCTTCGTCCCCTACCAGCTGAACGGCGCTCAGGCCGACCGCCTTGGCCGTCTGGGCGATCTCCGGCCTGTCGGCATGAACGAACACACCGATCTTCGTCAGATGTCGCGGGAGGGCCGCACAGATGCTTTTCGCCCTTTCCGGGTCGATGTACCGCTCGCTGCCTTTGTGGAACACAAACCCCACCGCATTGGCTCCGACCTTCGCGGCCAGCTGCGCATCGGCAAGATTGGTGATCCCACAGATCTTAACGAAGAGGTCCTGCGCCTGCATGATCTTTCATTCTCCGGACCGCCATCGCCTTGTCCGGAGCCTTCACGACTCCTTCGCCGACCAGGATGGCGTCAAACCCTGCCTCGACCATGCGTTTGGCGTGCTCGGGCAGAAGAATGCCGCTTTCGCTCACGGTCGTCACACCCGCCGGGATCATCGGCCTGAGCCGTTCGGACCTGGCAAGGTCAACGACGAACGTGCTCAGGTCGCGGTTATTGACGCCGATCAACGACGCGCCAGCGTCGACGGCGCGGAGCACCTCGCGCTCGTCGTGCGTCTCGACCAGCACATCCATCCCGCATCCGGACGCCAACGCGTGATATGTTCGTAGCATCGTGTCGTCGAGCAGGCGCACGATGAGCAAGATCGCGTCAGCCCCCAGCGCGCGGGCCTCCAGGATCTGCAGGGGATCGATGATGAAATCTTTCCGGAGCACGGGGACCGGGATCGCGTCACGCGCGGCCGCAAGATGATCGTTGGAACCGGCGAAGAACCGTCGGTCGGTCAGGACTGAGACGGCGTCGGCCCCTCCCCGGACGTAGTCGGCAGCAATGGCCGCTGGGTCGAATTCCGAAAGAAGCACACCGCGTGACGGAGAGGCCCGTTTCACCTCAGCGATCACCGAGGGGCGTCCGCTCACGAGCGCAGACCGGAATCCCCGCGTTGGCGGAGCCAGCGCCGCCTCGCGGCTGAGCGACTCCTCGCCCTTCGAGCGACGGAGCGCATCCACCTCGCGCCGCTTTTCAGCGACGATCTCTTCGAGCCGGTTCAATCCGACTCCGGCGGGCTGACCGGAGGAGGGACCCTGGTCACTCGAACCTGACGGATGCGTCGCGCGCTCTTGCTGACGATCACGAAGATGAATTCCGCGTACCGGATCTCCTCATTCACGTCGGGCAGCTTGCCGGAGGTCTTCTGAAGGAAGCCAGCCAGTGTCTCATAGTCAGACGTCTCGGGGATCGTCGCGCCGAATTGCTCGTTGAACAACGCGATATTCATGGGTCCGTCGACGATGCTCACGCCCCCTGTCGTCGTGACCGGTCCCTTCTGGACCTCGTCATACTCGTCGTGGATCTCGCCGACGATCTCCTCGATGATGTCTTCGATCGTGACCAGTCCTTCGGTACCGCCAAACTCGTCCACCACGATCCCGAGATGCGTCTTCGACGCCTGGAACTCCCGGAGGAGGTGACTGATCTTCTTCGATTCGGGTACGAAGAGCGCTGGCCGAATGATGTCCTGCAGAATGATGAGATTCCGGTGTTCGAGGAGGCTCAGCAGGTCCTTGGTATATACGACCCCCACGATCGTGTCGATCGAAGCCCGATAGACCGGATACCTCGAGTATCCCTCCTCGATCACGCGGCGAATGAGCTGGTTCGGCGGGACCGAAATGTCCACCGCAGAGATGTCCGGCCTCGGCACCATGATCTCCTTGACCGTGATGTCGGAGAATTCCATGATGCTCCGGATGAGCTCATGCTCCGTCTTGTCGATCGCGCCGCTTTGCGTGCTGGCGTCGATGACGAGCTTCAGTTCTTCCTCCGACAGCCGCGCCTTGGAGATGCCACGCCGGAAGAGGAGACGTTTAACAAGTTGGGTGATGCGCTGGATCATATCGCTGTTCGGGTTGCTTCGTTCCACAACTGCAACGTTCGGCGGGCGCGTCCGCTCTGGAGCGCATCGGAGGCGATGCGAACGCCCTCGGACAGATCGGACGCCACACCGGCCACCACGAGAGCAGCGCCGGCGTTCAGCACGACAACGTCCGTTCTTGGCCCGCGCGCACCGTCGAGCACACTCCGGATGATCGCGGCATTCGTGTCGGCGTCTCCACCTTGGAGCTCCGACAGCGGCGCCTCGGCAATCCCCACATCGCCTGGACGGATCTCCGTCGTCCGGACGACCCCATCCTTCCATTCGCTGACTCGCGTCGCGCCGGCGAGGGAGCACTCATCCAGTCCGCCCTCACCGTGGACCACCCAGGCATGCTCGGCCCCCAATGCCCCCAGGACCGCCGCCAACGGTTCCGTCAGCCGAGGGTCGTAGACTCCCAGCACCTGACGTCGGACCCCGGCCGGATTCGTCAGCGGACCGAGGAGATTGAAGACGGACCGCATCGCCAGTTCCTTCCGGACGCCGATGGCGTATTTCATGGCGGTGTGGACCGTCGGGGCGAAGATGAACGTGATGCCCACGTCTTCAAGCACCGCAGCCGCCTGGTCGGGCCTGAGATCGATGTTGAGGCCGAGCGAACGCAGTACGTCTGCGCTCCCCGCCCGGCTTGACACAGCACGGTTCCCGTGTTTGGCCACCCGCGCCCCCGACGCGGCAGCCACAATGGCCGCGGTCGTCGAGATGTTGAAGGTCCCGCTGTGGTCCCCTCCGGTACCGCACGTGTCGATCAGGCGATGCTGGTCGGCGGGGATCTGTACAGCCTTTGACCGCATCGCCTCAGCACAACCAGCGATCTCCTCGATCGTCTCCCCCTTCATTCTCAACGCCACCAGGAAAGCGGAGATGAGGCTTTCACTGGCCAGACCCGACATGATCTGGTCCATGGCCGCCGCGCTCTGATGCCGTGTCAGATGGCGCCCATCCACCACCTGATGGAGCGCCTCCCTGACGGCGTTGTCGGATCGAGCCTCCGGCCCACTCACGGGAGCTTCGACTTGAATTCCTGGTAACGCTGGGCGAACAAGTTCGCTTCGGTCGGCGCAGGATCACCGATCTCCGCGAGCATCTTGTTGATATGGTCGAAGCGGTCCTGCGGAAACGGATGCGTTGACAGCAGCCGTTCGACGGACCCACCCCGCTGACCACCGCTCTCCCCTTGGACCTTTTCGAAGAAGTACCGAATGGCGCCGGGATAGTAGGGCGTGGCTTGGAGATACTTGAACGAATACGTATCGGATTCCGTCTCGTCACCCCGGCTATTCTTCATCAGCGCCAGCCCCGTGAACAGGTTGCCCGCCAGCTGTGCCGCTTGCCCGGGCGCATCGCCAAGGACGACCGAGATGAGCATTTGATATCCCAACTGCGTCGTCATGCGGCGCGTGGCGTGGCGGCGTTCGGCATGAGCGATCTCGTGTCCAATGACCCCGGCGAGCGAGGCCTCGTTGTCCAGGAATTTCAGCAGGCCCGTATAGACATAGATGTAACCACCCGGCGTACAGAACGCGTTGATGGTCTTGTCGTCGTGAATGATCTCGAACTGGTAGGCAAACTGACCTTTCTTCTTGACCTCGGGGGAGGCGAGAATCGCCTGACCGATCGCTTCGACATACGCCTTGACGTCAGGCCGACCTTGAAGGATCGGGTACTCCTGCGGTGATTTACGGATCTCGCCGTCGACCTGCCTTCCCAGTTCAACATCCTTCGAGTCAGGAAAGACATTGAACCCCACCGAGCCGCCGCTGCAGTTGCCGGCGAGCAACGCCCCGATCGCAACGACCGCACTTCGCATCCATGAACGCAACGACATACGCTACGAGCCTTTCTGATTGATCTGGGTCAATACTCGATCGAGACGAGGCACAAGCCGCACGCAGGTGCGGCCGTCCCGGCCTTCCGACGGTCGTTCGAGGCCATCATGGCATCCCAATCAGCCTCTTGCCGATAGCCCCGCGCCATGTCGACCATCGTTCCGACCAACGCCCGTACCATGCCATACAGGAATCGATTGGAACGGACCTGATACACCCACCGGCGGTCGGTCATCACCCACACAGACCGGGTCACGATGCATCGTCCGTGTTCCACATCAGAGCCGACCTTCGCGAAGGACAGGAAGTCGTGCTCGCCCAACACCCTGTCCGCGCACCTTCGGAGCACGTCGGCATCCAGTCGATAGGGACACGACCACGCCGTCCGCCGATCGATGGCTGTCGGTCCGACCGCGATCGTATACTCGTAGTTCCGGGCCACCGCGCTGAATCGCGCATGGAAACGGTCATCGATCAACGTTGCCTCGTGCACGACCACGTCTTCAGGCAGAACGCCGTTCAGAGCGCGCCGCAATTCCTCGGGGGTCAGGGCCTTCTCGCACGAAAACGTGGCCACTTGTCCCCGTGCATGCACCCCGGCGTCGGTACGACCGCCCCCGGCCACACGCACCGCGGACCCCGTGATCTGCTGGAGCGACCGTTCCAATTCCTGCTGGACCGTCCGGCCATTCGGCTGGAGTTGCCAGCCGCTGAAGTCGGTGCCGTCGTATTCGAGGACGATCTTCCAGTGGGCCATGCCTCTACCGTCAGCAAGAACGGTCCTCCGCTTTACCAGCGGTGCTCAATGTTCAGCACCAATGCCGGCGCTCCGGCCTGATCGACGCCAGCGTTCATGCCAATGCCCCATTCGGCCCGGCGAGCAGCCCGATTCGCAGCCGCTGCACCTCTGCCGGCAGCGAAGGCCGAGATGATCCGGTTCACGACCAAACCTGCGACCGCGAACTTCGCCGCTTGGAAGATCCGGTCGCTCCGGATACGCTCCTCGCGAAAGCGGTTCCGGTCGGCGTCCGAGGTCCATGCCCACGCGTAGGCCGGGTCGGTGTAGAGCTTGCCGAATTCCCTGTTCCGCAACTTCGTGTCGTTGTATGCTTCGACGGTGAGGAAGTTGCCGATATTTACTTCGAAGTCGCTGTCCTTTCCGTCGAACGAGACTCCGGCCATCTGCGTGCCGAACGTTCTCGCATCGGTGCGCACCCAGGAGCCGTGCAAATGGAACCCAGCATAGGTGATCCACAAAGCCGCCTCAGCACCGAGCGAGTACTGACCAGATTCCTCAAAATTGCCTGCGTAGAACTCGCCGGCTCCGGGTAGGATCAAGGAAGCCGCCACGGCCACCAGCACGGAGCGTCGCCCGGCGGACGACCCGGTCGATACATCCTGCGGCATCACCCTCGACTTCATGAACGATGTCACGGTCGTCCCGCCTGCGACAGCCGGCGGATCCGCCTTCCACTGAGCCTGAGAGGAGGAGACCGCCAGCACAAGACTGAGTATCACGCCGAACTTACGCCGCATAGGATGTTGCCCTTTCATCGCTTGTGTCGCGCCGCAGGAGCCGCCCGACGCACGTTTCTTCATTGGCCGCATCGATCATCACCTCCTGGAAGCCGGGAGCGCTCGCATCCTCCGACTCCCACTCCACGCGAACATAGTGCTCCGTGAGACCCGTGGCGCGTCCATGCTCCGTTCGCCCTTCAGCCAACACGGTCATCGTTCGACCCACGAACTGCTCGTGGAACAAGCGCCGCTTTCGCGCGCTCAGCTGGCGAAGGCATTCGCTCCGTGCCGCCCGCACATCCGCTGGAACCGGCGCCGCCATCTCGACCGCAGGCGTGCCCGGCCGTTCAGAATACGTGAACACATGAAGATACGACACGGGAAGTTCTTTCAGGAGGGATTCCGTCTCAGAATACTCCTCATCGGATTCGCCCGGAAAGCCCACGATCACATCGGCCCCGAGACAGGCGTCCGGGACCGCCCGGCGGATCTGCCGCACGCGGGCCGCATACCACTCCGCCCGGTACCGTCGTCGCATCCGCGCCAACACGCTGTTCGACCCCGATTGGAGCGGAATATGCCAGTGCTTGCACATCTTCGGGTTCCGCAGCCAGAAGTCCAGCAGATCGTCGTCGAGCAGGTTGGGCTCGATCGAGCTGACGCGGACCCTCTCAACGCCGTCGAGCGTCGTTAGCGCCTGCAAGACCTGCAGCAATGACTTCCCCGCCTTTGTCCCATAGTCGCCGGTGTTGACGCCCGTGAGGACGATCTCGCGATAGCCTTCCGACACGAGACCTCGGGCTTCCTCCATCACCAATTCGAACGGAACGCTTCGACTCAATCCACGCGCCGTCGGGATCGTGCAGAACGAGCACACATAATCGCAGCCATCCTGGATCTTCAGGAAGGCGCGCGTACGGTCTGCCCCGGCTGACGTGGCCGCGATCGCGACGTCCGACGATGCCTCCGTCGTGACGACCCTCGGCAGAGCGGTCTTCGCGCCATCGCCGATCAGGTCCACGAGCTCGAACTTGCGTTCAGACCCGGCGACGAGGTCTACGCCCCCGATGGCGGCGATCTCCTGCGGACGCAACTGCGCGTAGCACCCGACCACCGCGACGAACGCGCCGGGCGATCGGCGCAACGCCCGACGGACGATCTGACGGCATTCCTTGTCGGCCTTCTCCGTCACGCTGCACGTGTTCAGGACGACCACGTCGGCCGGTTCATCGAACGGCACGACCCGGTAGCCCACGCGCTCGAACGTGCGTCCGATCGTCGCGGTCTCAGCGTAGTTCAATTTGCAGCCCAACGTATGGAGGGCAACTCTGCGCATAGAGTGAAGGAAGAGTACCGCCAAGAGCGTATGATGCTAACGTGCCCCGCAACTCCGCGGTGAAGAATGTTAACCGCCAAGACGCGGAAACGCCACCGCCTTCAAGGCCTTCACGCCGCGACAGTGGGTCTTTTCTGCGGCGTCCGAGAATAGAAAAGAGTTGCCCGAACTCGTCGAACAACTCTTTCCCGAATCTACCGCCTGATGTGGATCAGTTCGACGAGCCGTCGGCGGCTGGCGGTGAAGCCAGCACATCCTTCATGGTCATCGGGGTCAGCTTGTGGCTGTTCACATAGTCATCCACCAGCTGCTGTTCCTTGCCCCGCAAGTACTCGAGGGCCGACAGGACGATCTTCTTGCCTTCCTTGTCGAACTCGATGACCCGCAGCAGCAGGCTTTCGCCCGGCTCGAACGAATCGGCAATGTTCTTGACCGGGGTCTGCGACAGTTGCGAAAGAGGCACGAATCCGTCGACCCCGAGCGGCAGCTCAACGATGACGCCCTTTTCGATGATCCGGACGACCTTGCCTTCCACGTCCGTGCCGGTCTTGTAGGCGTTCTCGAAACTGTCCCAAGGGTTGTCCTGCAATTGCTTGTGACCCAGGGAGATACGGCGCTGGTCCACGTCGATCCCGAGGATCGTCACGTCCAGCTTGTCTCCCTTCTTCACGATCTCGCCCGGATGCCGGATCTTCTTCGTCCACGACAGGTCGGAGATATGCACCAGTCCGTCCACACCCTCTTCGAGCTCGACGAAGACGCCGAAGTTCGTGAGGTTTCGCACCGTGCCCGTATGACGGGTGCCGATCGGGTACTTCAGCATCAGGGTGGTCCAAGGATCGGGCTCGAGCTGCTTCATGCCGAGCGAGATCTTCTTCCCGTCCTTGTCGAGCGACAGAATGATCGCATCGATCATCTGGCCCATCGAGACCATTTGCGACGGGTGTTTCACATGCTGCGTCCAGCTCATCTCGGAGATATGGATAAGGCCTTCGATGCCCTTTTCGATCTCGACGAACGCGCCGTAATCCGTGAGCGAGACCACTTTGCCGGTGACCTTCGTACCCACCGGATACTTCTGGTCGATATTCTCCCACGGATGGGCCATGAGCTGCTTCATCCCGAGCGAGATGCGCTTCTTCTCGGCATCGTAGTCGAGCACGACAATGGTGACCGTCTGGTCGAGCTTCACGCACTCCGACGGATGGCCGACGCGGCCCCATGAGAGGTCGGTGATATGGACGAGGCCGTCCACGCCGCCGAGGTCGACGAACACACCGAAGTCCGTGATAGCCTTCACGTGGCCTTCGAGGATCTGGCCCTTTTCGAGCTTCTCGAGGATCGCTTTGCGCTGCGTCGCCAACTCCTCTTCCACGAGGACCTTGTGGCTCACGACGACGTTCTCGGAGGGATGATTGACCTTCACGACGCGGAAGTCCATCTCCTCGCCGATGAAGCGGTCGAAGTCACGCACGGGGCGCACGTCGATCTGCGAGCCCGGGAGGAAGGCATCGAGGCCGAACAGGTCGACCACGAGGCCGCCCTTCGTGCGACGAACGCACCGGCCCCGGACCACTTCGCCGGTTTGGCTCGAGCGGACGACGCGCTCCCAAATGCGCATGAAGTCGGCCCGCTTGCGGGACAACACCAATTGACCGTCACGGTTCTCAACGCTTTCGAGGAAGACCTCAACCTCGTCGCCAACCCGCAGGTCCTTGAGGTTCGTGAATTCCGACGCGGCGATGGTGCCTTCGGACTTGAAGCCGATATCCACCGTCACTTTGTCGTCGGAGATGTGGACGACGCGGCCCTTGACGATCTCCTGCGCGGAGATCGAGCCCATCGTGCCGGAATACATCTTTGCGAGTTCCTGGTATTCGTTCTCGGAATACCCGCGGTCTTCCGCGTTGAAACCGCCCTTCTTTGCTGCTGCCATACTGCCTCCAAGTGACCCCAGGTCTCGGGGCGCCATCCGATCGCCGTCGCTCCGCGCCAGTCATCGACACGCGGTCCGCCGGCTGCCAGATGGGTACATCAGGTTGAGTGATGAGGTGTCGTGATTGGGGATGACTGTTGACGTTCCATGGCCGGCGCAAAGCGCCGTTCGATCTCTTTTTTGACACGTTCCATGAGCCACTGCGGCGTTGACGTCGCGCCCGTGATGCCCACCGTCTGCACTCCGTCGAACCAGGCGACCTCCAGCTCCGGGAGATCTTCGATGAAATACGTTCGCGGATTCTCCGTCCGTACGATGTCGTACAGCACTTTGCCGTTCGAGCTGTGCCGGCCGGCAACGAAGACCACAACCTCATTGGCCAGGGCGAACTCCCGGATCTTCTTGTCCCGGCCCGATACCTGGCCGCAGATGGTGTCCTTGGCGTGGAAGTCGATCGCTTCGTCTTCCATCGTACCTACAACGAATTCCTTGATCTTTGCCGCCAACGCATCGCGGATGGCGTAGAAGGTCGGCTTGTCCATCGTCGTCTGCGAGAACAACACCGTCTTTCGGTCCATCGTCACCACGCCGATCTCGTCGAGAGCCTTGATGACGATCGCTTCGCCGTTCGTCTGACCGAGCAGACCGATGACCTCGGCATGGTCCTTCTTGCCGAAGATGACGACCTGGTAACCTTCCAGGTAGAACTTTCTGATCCGCTCCTGCACCTTGGTGACGACGGGACACGTCGCATCGACGATCGTGATGCCGAGCTCCATCGCCCTTTTGTACGTCGAAGGCGGCTCACCATGCGCACGTACAAGGACCGTACCGCCCTTGACCGCGTCGAGGTCCTTGACCTGGACGGTCTGGAGACCCTTCTCCCCGAGGCGCTTGATCTCCATCGGGTTGTGTATGATGTCTCCAAGCGAGTACAACTGACGCCCTTGGGCCAGCTCTTGCTCGGCGATCTCGATGGTGCGCACGACCCCCCAGCAGAATCCGGAGAATCGGTCGATCGTCACGTTCATGCTCGTCCCTTCAAGATCGCGTTTGCCTTCTGCACGATCAACTGGACCTGTTGTTCGATGGTCAAGTCAGAGGTATCAACCTCCATCGCGTCCGGCGCCTTGCGCAGCGGGCTCGCCAAACGCGTCGAGTCTTTCCGGTCGCGTTCCTGAATGTCATGCACGAGCGCAGTCTCGTCGGCATCGATCCCGGCAGCCGCCAGGTCTCGTTGACGTCGCTGTGCCCTCGCCGACACGTTGGCGACCATGTAGATCTTCAGATCGGCCTGAGGAAGCACGACCGTTCCGATGTCTCGTCCCTCCAACACGGCGCCGCCACCGGCAGAAAGCCGTCGCTGTAGATCGACCATCAGGTCGCGTACCGGCTGGTAGCTGCTGACCGCACTCACGTTCGCCGTCACCTCCGGCTTCCGGATCGCGGACGAGACCTCTTCCCCGTCCAACAAGACATGAGAACCGTCCGGCGCCGGTATCAGCTCAACCCTCACACTCTGCGCCACTTGAACGACCGCATCGGCCGAGGAGGGATCGACCCCGCGCCGCAAGACCGCCAACGTCACAGCCCGATACATGGCTCCCGTGTCAATATGGAGGTAGCCAAGCGCGTTCGCGACCAGTCGGGCCGTGGTGCTCTTGCCGGAAGCTGCCGGTCCGTCGATGGCGATAACGAGCGGTCTCAAGGGCGTATTTGGAGACGGATTATAAATATAGACCTTTTTCCCTCCCGGAGCAATCCAATAGCTTATCGGCGGGCGTTACGCTGCCCCAAAATTCGCGTATCTTGCAGCATGCGTAAGCTCACGTTCGACGAGATCCAACACCGCCGACGGCCTTCTGAAGCGGGACTCAAACCCCGACTGCCGGTGCGCGCCATTCTGAACAATGTGCGCAGCATCTACAACGTTGGGTCGATCTTCAGATCCGCAGATGCCTTCTGGCTCGAGGAACTCATACTGACAGGCTACACGCCGCGTCCGCCCCGTCGAGAGATCGACAAGACGGCGCTTGGAGCCACCAAGACCGTCCCCTGGAGCTACATACAAGATCCGTCGGAGGCCGTAAGGCGTTGTCGCGTGGAGGGTTGGGAGGTGTGGGCCGTTGAGCAGACCACGCATTCCGTGCCCCTGCCGGTGGAGATCTCGTCAGGACGTAAGATCGCGTTGGTCTTCGGCAATGAGGTAAGCGGTATCGACGGCGCCGTGCTCGAATCGTGTGATCGAGCCGTCGAGATCCCCATGCACGGAACCAAACACAGCCTGAATGTCGCGGTGGCGTTCGGCATCGCGCTGCAATTGGTCTGCGCCGAGCTCCGAGCCGGCGAACGCTAATGCGACCTTTCGAAAAGGAATCCTGCGCTGGAAACGGCGCTTGCCACCGGGGACACAAAGAGCACTGCGTCCCGACACGTACCATCCCTTGTTCTTCGTGATCTCCGCGCTCTTTGTGGTGGTTCCTCTCCCGCCGGCAACTAGTCGAACGCGCGCGTGAAGAAGTCCTCCTTCTCATGCGTATGGACGCGGAGCATACCGGCGCGGACCAATTGAATCAGGGCTCGTGACGCACGCCGGTCGGAGATGTTCACCATCTTGCTGAACTCTTTGACCGTGATCCGTTCCTCGTGGTCGAGGTATTCCAGCAGCCGCCGCTCATGGTCGCCGATCGCAATGCGCAGCGGGGGCGCATCTGGCCGCTCCGACCTCAGGATCCTGACCACCTCTTTGCTGGCTGCGACCGTCTTGTCGTTCACCCTGATGTACACCCGGGTCTCGCCTTCGTGCGAGTCGTCTCGGACCAGCTCGTGGGGCTTCTTGTCGCTTTGCGGGATGGTGACGACGATGACGTCCATTCCCCGGTAGGGAACGATGTCGATCTCCGGATCGATCGGCGGATCGATATACAGCGACCCGGCCATCCGTATCATCTCCACCTCTTCCTTCTCGCTGTTCACCCCGACGACGGTCTTGTCGTCATCGACCCCGAACAGGACGGTGCCACCACGGGTGTTGGCAAACGCCATCAACGTGCGCGCGATCTTTTCCGGGCGCGACACCTTGCGCTTGAATTCGACCTCGAACCCTTCACCTCTTTCGATCAACGCATCAACGTCGCGGTAGTTCATGGCCTGTCATTGAGGGTGTCACTCGGCATCTCGTCGGCCTCAGGTTCCGCCGGCAGGTCTTCCACGCGTCCTCGCACACGATCCTTAGCCTCCAGTCGACGCAACACTGTCGCCACGCGTCGCTCCACGCTTTTCGACCCGGACAACGGATGGAATCGGACCGGGTTCGGGATGACCGCCGCGAGCCGGGCCGCCTGCTCACGCGTCAATTCCGACGCACTCACGCCGAAGTACCGCCTCGACGCCGCCTCAGCGCCATAGAGGCCGCGGCCCCACTCGATCTCGTTCAGATAGAGCTCGAGGATCCGTCGCTTCGTCAAGGTCCGTTCGGCGTACCACGTCAACAGCCACTCATGATACTTGCGGAGTGGGTTCTTGGACGGAGACAAGAAGAGGTTCTTGATCAGTTGCTGCGTGATCGTGCTGGCTCCGCGAGCCGCCCGCTGTTCTTTGATGTTTCGGACGAGTGATTCCTTCAGCTCGAACCAATCAAACCCTTCATGGCTCCAGAATGTTCCGTCCTCTGCCACGATCACCGCGGCGACGAGGTTCTCGGAGATGCGGTCGATCGACCTCCAATGCTTTGTGACCGTCCCTTTCCGCTTTTCCGCCCGTTCCCGGTCGATGAACGACTGCTGGAAAGCGGTGAGCGCGGGGTTCTTCTTCTGGAGGGATGTGAGGGCACTCCACGGCAGGAGCATGAAGTCGACCAGAAAGACCGTCGTCACGAACGCGCCCGCTGTCAGGATCGGGCGTCGTCGCACGCATGCCCACACGCCTCCGATGAGGGTCTTCCAACGATACCCGGAGGACGGATCAACAGACGCGGGAGTGCTTGGTGCTGTCAAGGTAGCTCTGCAAAAGGATCGCGGCCGCCATCGAGTCGAGCGAACCGTCCCGCTTCTCGCGCCGCTTCTTGGTTGCCGCGTCGCGCATGGTTCGTTGGGCCATCGTCGTCGTGAATCGCTCGTCCCATTCCAGGACCTCGACGCCCGTCGTCGCCTTCAGCCGGACGATAAAGGCAGACATGACCTCCACGGCCTTCCCTCGTTCTCCCTTCAGGTTCAGCGGGAGGCCGACGACCACGAGACGAACCGATTCGCGCGCGATCAGCTCCGCCAGGGCCTTCCATCCGGCATCCGTTGGCTCGACGGCGCTGATCGGCTGTGCCGTAATGCCCAGCAGATCGCTCAGCGCCAGCCCGATTCGTCGCGTGCCGACGTCAACTCCAAGGATGCGTTCCAGAGGTCCGGCCGGGGTCATGCGACAAACCGCTCCACTTCCATGATGCCGGGCACCTTCCGGACCTTGTCGAGCACCCGGTGCAGGTGCTCTGTGTCCCGCACCTGGAGAATGATCTGTCCGTCGAAGATCGGACCCCTTGAATCCATGTTGACGCTGCGGATGTTGGTGTTCTGGAACGTCGAGATCGCATGCGTGACATCGCTCAGGAGCCCGGGACGGTCTTTCCCCGAGATCCGCACGGCGGCGATGAACTCCGCTTCCGAGGCCGCCGGCCAGCTGACCTCGACGATGCGGGCGCTCTCGGCGAGCCGGAGCGAAACGATGTTCCGACAGTCCTTGCGGTGGATCTTGATCCCTTCGCCCGTCGTGATGAATCCGACGATCGCATCGCCCGGGATCGGGTTGCAGCACTTCGCATACTGGTGCATGAAGTTGTCGCCCGCCCCGAACATGCTGATGCCCGTGGCGATCTCACGCGCGCTCGTCAGGAACTTGTTGAAGAGCGTCTCGGCCTGCTCGGGCGCGCCCTTCTGTTCCGCCATGGGGCGTTTCTGGCGCAGTTCCAGCTGTTCGATCAGCGCATCCACTTCCACCCGTCCGGCACCCACCTCACGGTAGAAATGGCCGAGGTTCTCGTACCGGAGCGTATGGATGAACTTCGCCAGCTCATCCTCATTCACATGGAGCTTGGCCCGTTTCAACTTGCGGTCGAAGAGCTCGCGTCCCGTCTCCGCCTGCTTGCGGATCTCCTCCCGCACCCATCGCCGGATGGCCGATTTCGCCTTGTGGGTAACGACGATCTGCTCCCAATCCGGATTGGGCTTCTGATTCTTGCTCGTAATGATCTCCACCTGATCGCCTGAGCGAAGCTGCGTGTTGAGGGGAACGATGCGGCCATTCACTTTGGCGCCGATGCAATGGAAGCCGACGTTGGAGTGGATCTCGAAGGCAAAGTCGATCGGGGTGGCATTCCGCGGAAGGATCTTGAGGTCGCCTTTGGGCGTGAACAGATAGATCTCGTCCTGGTACAGGTTGAGACGAAAGCTCTCGATGAGCTCCCTCGGCGTCTGTTCGTCCTTCTGCTCGAACAGTTCGCGCACCCAGTTGACCCAGCTCTCGAGCTCCTTGTCGAGCGTGGCCTTACCTTCCTTGTACATCCAGTGGGCCGCGACGCCGCGTTCGGCGACATCATGCATTCCCCGCGTTCGGATCTGCACTTCCACAAGCCGGCCCTCCGGCCCCACGACCGTGGTGTGGATCGACTGATAGCCGTTCTTCTTGGGAACGGAGATGTAGTCCTTGAACCGTTCCGGGATCGGTTTGTACACCTCGGTGACGATCCCGTAGGCCAGGAAGCAATCGTTGCTATCCTTGGTATCGAGGATGATGCGGACCGCGAACAGGTCGTAGATCTCGTCGATGGGCTTGGCACGGCGCTGCATCTTGTTGTAGATGCTGAGCAGATGCTTCGGCCGTCCCTCGATCTCGAAGGCCACCTGCTCGGCGTCGAGCCGCTTGCGGACCGGCTGCACGAACTGGGTGATATAGTGCTCGCGCTGCCTGCGGGTCGCTTTCAGCTGTCGGACGATCAGTTCGTAGTCCGTCGGGTGCAGATGCTTGAAGGCGAGGTCTTCCAACTCCCACTTGATCTTGGCGAGGCCGAAGCGGTGAGCAAAGGGGGCGTAGATCTCGAGCGTCTCGCGGGCCAGGCGCTCTTGCTTGTCCGAAGGGAGGTACTCAAGCGTCCGCATGTTGTGCAGACGGTCAGCGAACTTGATCAGCATGACCCGGATGTCATTCACCATCGACAGAAGGAGCTTCCGGTAGCTCTCGGCCTGCCGAACTTCGTGGCTTTCGAAGATGTCCGTGATCTTGGTCGCGCCGTCCACGATCTCAGCCACGGTGTCGCCGAATTCGGCGCGGATGTCCTTCAGCTCGAAGCGCGTGTCCTCCACGACGTCGTGAAGCAACGCCGCCGCCACGGAGACGTCGTCGAGCGAGATCTCCTTGGCCACGACCAGGGCCACTTCATACGGATGAAGAAAATACGGCTCACCCGAGGCGCGAAGGTCATGCTTGTGCGCCTCGACCGACATGGCGAAGGCACGCCGGATGAGGTCTTCGTTCACCGTCCGCAGGTGTTTTCGGCATGCGGCGAGAAGATCTTCGAGCTTCTTGGGATATGGACCGTTGTTCAACAAGGGAGGTCACGTCGATCTGAGCCTATCGGCCGCCGTTCAGAGTTGCCGCGGGATCTGTTTCTGCGGCCAGAGCGGTCCGGAGCTCTTCATATTCCTTCGTCTTGGCGGCAAGCCGCTGCACGATCCAGTCAGGCACCTCTCGCGGTGCTGGCGGGACGACGGCCAGGAGGACCTTCACAGCGGCCGAAGGATCCCCACCCATGCGGAGACAACGCGCCTCGTTGACGACCGCCGAGAAGAGAGCATATCGACCGGCCGCCGGGTCTTGCCTCAGCGATGCGGCGATCGATCGCCACGCGTTCGCCGCTTCACCGTATTGGGCGCGCGATTCGAGGACCTTCGCCGAACCCGCGAGATAGGTGCGATTCCGAGGATAGGCCGTCAATCCGGTGCGAGCCCACGACTCGGCGCGTCCCAGCTCTTGTGCGTCGTGGAGGATCCAGATCAGGCTGCTGATCGCCGCCCATTTGTGGAATTTCCCCTCCCGAGCGCACCGCTCGAGCAGCCGTATCCCTTCCTCGCGATCATCGGGGATGAACGGAAGCCACTGAAGCGCCTCCGTCTTGCGCGAACGCCAATACAGGTAGTTGCCCATCGGAAGGCCTGCGTCGGCGACGTCAGGAACCTGGCCCAGCGACGAGCGCGCCTCAGAGGCCGATGCCAGCGCATCCCGTATCGCCGCCATCCATTGACCCGATCGCGATTCGACGACCGAGAGCATTCCGCGGGCCGTGGCGCGCCACATCATACGGTCTGTCGGTGGCGTTCCTCGGCCCGACGTGGCCCGAACCTCGGCCAACGTGAGCAACGAATCGAACGCACGCCGGTCGAACGGAACGCTCAGGTCTTCGGCAGACTGGTACAGGAGGCCGGCTAACAACACCACCCCCGCAGGGTCTTCGGGAGCCGATCTCGCCGCCCCGTCGAATGATGCGCGGGCATCGGCATAGTCGTGCTCCAATGCGGCATGCAGACCCCTCACTAGGAGCGCTTCAGCTTCGCCCGAGCGTTGCGCGTGCACGGCGGCGGATCCGACCGTCACCGCGAGCAGGAAGCAGATCCAGCGGCTCATTCCGTTCCGAAGATCCGGTCGCCGGCATCGCCGAGGCCGGGAAGGATGTATCCGTGGTCGTTCAGGGTCCGGTCAAGCGCACACGTATAGATCTCCACATCTGGATGGGCCTTGCGCAGCGTGCGGACCCCATGGGGAGCTGCAACGACGGAGACGAATCGGATAGAACGCGCTCCTTTTCCTTTGAGAAAGGTGATCGCCGCTGCCGCGCTTCCTCCGGTTGCGAGCATCGGGTCGAGAACGATCACGAAGGCCTTGCCCAAGTGCTTTGGCACCTTGAAGTAGTAGTCGACGGGCTGGAGCGTCTCTTCGTCCCGATAGAGACCGATGTGGCCCACGCGGGCGTCGGGGATGACCTCCACGAATCCCCCGACCATTCCCAATCCTGCCCGCAGGATCGGCACGAGGACGATCGCCGGCTTCACCGCTGTCCCTTCGGTCTTCTCCAGCGGTGTACGAACGGGCAGACGCCGCACCGGGAGGTCCTTCGTCACCTCATAGGCCATGAGTGTGGCGGTACGACGCAGGACCGACCGAAACAACGGACTCGACGTGCGACGGTCGCGGAGGATCGTGACGTCGCGTTGAACGAACGGGTGACGGATCACATGGACGTGCGAAGGCATGGGATCGATCGTGGGTGACGGTTCATTTGGGCCGGAACGTGAGGCCGATCGGGACGCCGGCGAAGCCGAAATGATGGCGGAGGCGGTTCTCGAGGAAGCGACGGTAGTTCTCCGGAACGAGCTTCGGCTCGTTGCAGAAGAAGGCAAACAGCGGAGGGGCGGTCTTTACCTGCGTGATGTACTTGATGCGGATCTCTTTGGGTCCCTTCGCCGACGGAGGCGTGGCCTCGATGTCGGCCATCAGCAGCTTGTTGAGCTTGCTCGTCGTGATCTTGCGACGCTGTTCGGCGTCGACGATTCGGGCCTGTTCGATCACGTTTGTCACCCGCTGCCGGGTGAGCGCCGACACAAAGACCATCGGAAAGTGCTCATGCAGCCCAAGCCGGGACCGGATCGCCCTTTCGTACTGTAGCGCGGTATTGGTCTCTTTCTCGACGAGGTCCCACTTGTTGACGGCGATGACCGCCGAACGATGCCGTTCGACCACCTCATCGACGATGTGGACATCCTGCTTGTCGACCCCCTGGGACCCATCCAGAATGATGATGGCCACATCGCACCGATCGAGCGCCTTCAGCGTGCGGAGAGCGCTGTAGAACTCGATGCTTTCTTCGATCTTCGAGCGCTTCCGCAGACCGGCGGTATCGACGAGTACCACCTCCTCCCCCTGAAAGTTCAGGATCGCATCGATCGGGTCGCGTGTCGTGCCGGGGACATCCGTCACCACCTGACGGCGCTTGCCGAGCAGGGCATTTACGAGGGAGGATTTCCCGACGTTCGGCTTTCCCACGACGGCAAGTTTCAGCCGCTTGTCCCTGGGGATGCGGGCCTTCTTGGCAAATCCATCGGTGATGACGTCGAGAAAATCTCCGATGGCCCGGCCTCCCAGCGCCGCGATCGAATGGGGCTCTCCCAGACCCAGGCGATAGAACTCAGGTTGCCCCTGCTGCCGATACTCCGAATCCACCTTATTCACCGCCAGATGTATAGGTTTTTCGGATGTTCGCAGAATGTCCGAGAGTTCCTTGTCCAGCGGCGTCAACCCTGTGATCGCGTCGACCACGAAGACAACGGCATCGGCCTCCTCGATGGCCAAATGGGCCTGTTCCCGGATGGCCTCTTCGAACACGTCGTCCGAACGGGGAACGTAGCCGCCAGTGTCGATGACGGTGAATGTGCGACCTGCCCATTCAACGGTGCCGTACTTCCGGTCGCGGGTGACGCCCGGTGTGTCGAACACGATGGCATCGCGCTCTCCCACCAAGCGGTTGAAGAGCGTGGATTTGCCCACATTGGGGCGGCCAACGATCGCAACGATCGGAATTCGGGGGTCGGTCAGCATCGGTCGGAGTCACCTCTATGACCCAATGTAGCCAAATCGCGAAGGAGTTACAATTTGTCCGTACAGCCGAAAGCCCGCCGAGGCGGGCTTTCGATGTGGCGCACGTCGAAACAGAAGGCGCTTACTCCTTCCAGTAGAGATACTCCTTGATGCTGGCGATCTGCGTCGGATCGGCCCCCCGCCTTCCCCCGAAGACGAACCGGTTCTGTTCGTTCTTGTATTTCGCGCGCACCCGATAGGCCTGCGTGGACGTTTGCTTCTTGTCGGGCAGGCTTTTCAATGATTGATTCAGGAGGTCGAAGAGCTCATTCTTCGAGACTTGCCGAGTACCTTGTTGCGCGCCGCGCATGCCGAGCGCCTGTTGGATCTTGTCCAAGCCCAGGACCTCCAATGCCTTCTCCGGCGTTTCGAACTTCGACATGGCCACCTGGAACGATTCGACGGCGTCTTCCGTCGAGCCCGATAGATATCGCGCCAGGCCGAAGTTCATGTACACCCCTCCGTCCGCATCGCTGAGCGCCAAGCTCTTCTGGAACTGCTCCTGCGCGACCGGGAGTTCGTTCCGCAGCATGTGGACGTTGCCCAGCGTGTTCAGCGCCTCCGGCGTATTGAGACCCTGGAGCAGCGCGATGGCGGCGTCGTATTCACCGGCCTTCGCTTGGAAGATCGCGGCCTTGTTTTTCCCCGCCGGCGAAGTGTCGGCGGCGAGGTTCGCCGCCTGCTGGCCTACGTACTGGCTCTGTTGGTATTCGTAGTCCGCCAGATCCTGCACCGCCAGTGTGGCGATCCGGTCGGCAGGCGGAGTGCTGACCGGCTTTCCCGCCGGGAGGTTCGCCGGAGGGAAGGCTGCCTGGGCTTTTCGTGTATCGATGATCTCAAGCTTCCCCTCGCCACCCGACGCATTGGCGTAGTATTCCTCTGCCCCCGTCTTCCACGCCTCCATGAACGGCTTGGTGATCATCGTTGTCTCCAGAGGGACCCAGACGGTGCCCTCGTGGATCACGTAATCCTTCTCGTTCTGACTCACCATGAACCCGTTCTTTGCCACAAGGTCCGTATCGAACATGATGAAGATGTGGTCGTTCGTCGCCAAGAACTTCGTTCGCACGCCGATGTTCTCCAGGCATGCCGCGAGGAGCACGGAAGAATCGTCGCAGTCACCGGTCTTCGACGCCAGCGTTTCGCGCGGGTATTGGATCAGGTCGAGGATGTCGCCCTCGGCCTGTTTCCAGGGGTCGCTCACATACGCGATTCCATGGGCCCGGATACCGTTCCAGACCGCCATCGCGTTGACCATGTTCCGCGGCAGCTTTGACTGCAACTTCTCGTTGCCCGAGAGCGATCCGACGACGAACCGAGAAAAGTTGACCACGGCCTCGTCCGCTTCGGTCACGAAGGCGCCAACCGACTCACCGCGCCTCCAAGAGATGGTGTTCCGGCTATAGATCGTGACCGGCTTGACGAGGCTTCGCGTTTGGGGCTGGTTGCCGGCGACATACGTCAATTCGACCTTGACCTGTGCCGCCGTGTTGGCGTTGAGGTCGAACAACTGCTTCGCGTCAAGGGTCGCTGCCAGCTTGAACGACTGCTTGGCGCCCGCATCCACCGAGGGGACGATCTGCTCCGAGGGAAGCGACATGTAACCGGGCAGGAGGATCGAGACCTTGACATTCTTCACCGCGGTCTTGCTCGAATTCTCGATGGTGATCGTGGCGAGCGGATTGTACGCGTAGTAATTGACCTGAGACGGGAAGATATTCTCGACGACGAGGTCGGTGATCTCGAGCGGACTTGTGGCGACCGACGATCCTTTCGCCCGTTCGACGTTCTCCTTGGTGCTCAGGTCGATCCTGGTCCCCGTCACGCCAATAATGACGAGGTCATCCCGCTGCGCGAGTTCCGACCGAAGATCGTCGAGCGAACCGACGATCGTCGCCTCGTAGACCGCGCCGTCCTTCTCCATGTATCGGAGGCGAAGTGATTCGATCCTTGTCATATCCGCCGGCAGAGAGCGCTCGAGGGCGCTCAGGAGCTTCGCGTCGATGCCGAGCAGCGCGATCTGAACGATCCTCGTCGATTTCGATTCGTCGAGGATCTTCAACCGCGTCTTCACATAGAGGTCCGGAGCCATCGCCTCGGCCAGCGCCTGGAACGCCAGCGTTCCTGCGGTCGAACGGCCGCTGGCAGATTTCTTGGAATTCTTCGCGCTGACGGCGATCAACTCACCGGTGTCGGTGATGATGACCTTGGCATCGCCCTTCGACGCATACTCGATGCTCTTGACCCCGTAGAATTCCTTCTCCCCTTCCATCATCGCTGAGGCTTTGCCCACGATGATCAGCTCGGCCCCGTACCGCATGCCGATCTCTTTGGCTCTCGCCGGATTCCCTTCGGCCAGGGCGATATCGCGGACTGTGACGTTCTCGAACTGCGACTTGTCGACGAGACGAAACCCCTTCTCGAGGAAGAGTTCCTCGATGCGGGCCGCCACGACACGTCCGTCCGATGGCTGGCCGTCCAGCCGCTCGTCGAAGATGACCATGATCCGAGGCCAGTCACGCCGGTCCTGGCCGAATGCGACGGCGGCCATGCCCATCACGGCTACGAGCATCATCCATCGTTTCATGAGAAACTCCTTGGTCGAAATCGAGTGTTATTTGATCAGCGCCATCTTCTGGATTCGGGCAAACAGAGCGCGTCCGGTCTCATCGGAGACCTGCAAACGGTAGAAGTACGGACCGCTGCTCAGGCCCGCACCGTTGAACGGCACCTCGTAGTAGCCCGCCGACTGTTCACGGTCCACCAGCGTTGCGACCTCACGACCCAGCATGTCATAGACACGCAAGGTCACCGACAACCTCTGACCACGCTCCGCCAATGTATACCGGATCATCGTCACCGGGTTGAAGGGGTTCGGATAGTTGGCGAAGACCTGGAACTCCTTCGGATAGAGGTCCACTCCCGCGCTTTGCTCGACAATGAAGTCCTTGCGGCCGACCACCACGCGGAAATTGCGCCTCCCATTCATTGAATTGACCATGATCTCCGAGGTTGTGCGCAGGTCGTAGGCCATTTTCTGATCGAGATCGACCAGGAACGCCTCGAACGACGGGTCAGGCAGCGCGACCGGGCCGCCCGTGGAGACCCTGATCATCGCCCCTTCATCCCCCGTCACGACCTTCATCTCCCAGACGCCGCCCCGCACGCTCAACGGACGGATATCTTGCATCATGGCCTCGCCTTCGTTCTCGAAGAAGAGAGCCACGTTCCTCGTACCAACGAACGGCGGCTGGAAGTGATCGAAGCGATCGGGGCCGTCTTCGGCGCCGGCAGCCATGCCGATGGCGTCGCCGAGGTCCAGCATATCATTGTCGGTGCGGTACGCCCCGAACGGGATGAACCAGCTCTGTCCGACACCCTCTCCGCTCGCCACCGCTTCCGCCACGCTCAGGCGGCCAACCGGAAGGTCGGGATCCGCGAGGCCCGGCTGTGAGCCGATCGTCCGGAACAACAGCCGGGTCGGCGCGCTCACACGGACGGCAAGACCTTCCCACTGTTTGAGGACAAGCGGATTCATGTCCCACCCGCTCGTCGTCCCACTACCCGTGAACGCCGCACGCTGCTGGATCGTGGCACCACTCGCCACCTGGAGACTGTCGATGGCGATGTCACGGAGCAAAGGATTGCCTATCAGGTTCCAGCCCAAGCGGAGGTCGATCCCGACGTCATTCATGTCCTGCGCGTTCACGACGCTGCCGGAGCCAACCGTGATCCGTTTGTTGTTCGAACGGACGATCAGGAAGAACGCAGAACCGGGCGTCAAAGCCTGCTGGTCCTTGAATGCCTCGTAGTCCTCTTTCACTCCGCCGTTGAAACGCTGCAATCGCCAGTTGGCGTAGGCCACTCCGTCCTGTGCATGAGGACCGAGGTTCGTCGAAAGCGGAAAGATCTGGCTTGGACGCTTGTCGGCCAGGTTGTATGGCACCGAGAACAACCGGTAGGCCTTCACGAGGTCGGTGCCCGGGGCCAACGCGGCCACCGAGACGAGCGGTGTCGGCTGCGGCGGCGGCGCATCGATCGACTTCACACGGATCGAATAGACCCTCGTCGCCACACGGTTGTCGGCGGAGTCGATCGCAATCAACCGGTAGTCGACGCCGACCGGTCCACCGTTCAGCACGAACGTCGCGGCCGGGATCTGCGTCGAGCCTCCGTTCATCGACAGCGCCGTGTAGCTTGGGTCGGTCACGCGGCGGTACTCCAACGTGAACGACTTGATCCCCGACGCGCCTCCGAGCTGGTCCGTCGCCTGCGCCGTGATGGTCACCGGGCCGGAGGCAACGCCCGACTGGATGGTCACCTCCGGAACCGATGCCGTATCGTGCGCGATCACGGGGTCCGCCGCGTCGTACTTGTAGGAGGCGACGTACCGCCGGTTCAGGTCCTTGTTGCCCGCGCCGTCTTCAAAATAGAAGTACACGAAGACCACGCCGTGCTGTACCGGGGTTGGAACCGTGAACGACTGGTTCGTCAATGCCGTCCGCGTTCCCGGGTTGGAAACGCTCGGGACCATGCCCGGAGAGATCCACACGTGCGTCACGCCAGAGACGTCCGTCACCTGCGGAGACCACGACAACGTGATCGGAAGAGAACGTGTCCACGACGAGGGATTTGCCGAGGCCGTCACCGCAGCGTTATACGGCGGCGTGTTGTCCGTGGCGAATCCGCTCAAGGTGTCGACGAGCCCGCCCGAGTATCGCGGGTCGTTGCTCTGAACGACGAGCGTCGCCTGTCGCGCACCTCGGGAATTCGGCTGGAACCGCACCGTGATCTGTCGGGTCGCGCCAGGATTGAGCGAGAATGATCCGGTACCTGTCGTGATGGCGAATGAAGCGGCGTCGGTGCCAGACAGCGTCACCGAATTCACGTTCAACGACACGCCGCCCGAATTCGACAACGTGATGATCTGGTCTGCCGTGGCGAGGCCGGCCTCGACTGACCCGAAGTCCACCGGCGATGGCGAGAGCGATGCCAGCGGAACCGCAGGCGCTGTACGGAGACTGCGAATCGCCGACCACGGACCGCTACCTCCCGCGTTCTTGGCGCGAACGCGCCAGTAGTACGTCGTCTCGAACGCCAGGGAGGTCGGCGAAATTGTCAACGCCGTCAACGTCGAGTCTTCGTGGCTCACGCTGGTGAAGGTGTTCCCGGTCGCGATCTGGAAGTGATAATGCGCAGCACCGGAGACCGCATTCCAGGCATACGATGTCGTGGGGAGCACTCCCTGCGCGTTGTCCGCCGGAGAAGCGAGCGTCGGCGCCGACGTCGGAGCCGCGACCACGGTCCGGAAGGACCTCACCGTTGAGTAGCCCCCGCCCCCCGCTTCATTCTCCGCCTGGACGCGCCAGTAGTAGGTGGTATTATGCGCGAGACTTGGCATCAACTGCGACGTGCCACTCAGACTGGCGAACTCCTGCACCGCACTCACAAAGGTGGGATCCGTCGATACTTGCAGACGGTACGATGACGCCCGAAGCGCCGACGACCAGGCGAGTGAAACCGTTGTCCACACGTCCTGCGCACCGTCGGCTGGACTGACCAGCGTGGGCACGGCCGGCAGCGCCATGATCGTTCGGAAGCGCCATACCGGCGAAAAAGCCGTCGTCCCGCCGCTGTTGGATGCGCTGATGCGCCAGAAGTAGTCCGTATCGTTGGCCAGCGGACCGACGTTCACCGTGGTGTCGAGGTGGGCCGCCAGGTTGGTGACCGTTGTCGAGAAGTTTGAATTGGCCGAGACCTGCACACGATAGCTGGCTGCGCGCGGCACTGATCGCCAGATGAGTTGCGCATTGACGGCGATGCTCCTCGCCGCGCTGTCGGGCGATACGAGCCCGGGCACCTCGGGCAGCTGCACCACCGTGATAAACCCTTGCGTGGGCGAATATGGTCCGGATCCTCCGGCATTGCGCGCCCGGACGCGCCAATAGTACGTGGTCCCATACGACAGGGTCACCTGTCGCGTCGTCGTCGTGATCATTGAATCGACGAAAAACAGGGGTGTCACGGTTGGCTGCGTAGAGACTTCAAGCCGATAGTGCTCGGCGCGCGCAACGGCGTTCCACGAAAAGGTGACGGTGACCGGCTGGTCGCCGGCACCGGAAGCGGGTGCCACCAGCGATGGAGCATCCGGGGTCGCGACGATGGTTCGGAAGCGCCATGGAGGCGTGTACGAGGTCGTCCCTCCCGCGTTCGAAGCATTGACCCTCCAGAAATACTCAGTGTCGTTCTGGAGCGGTCCCAGGGCGTAGACAGTATCGGTCAACCCGGCCGGACTCGTGACCGTCGTCGAGAAGTTGGCGACTGTTGAGACCTGCAGCTGATAGCTGGCCGCTCGGGGCGCCCCGCGCCACCTCAATTCCACGTTCACTGGGGTCCCTGTGACCGCGCTGTCGGGAGCGATCAACTCTGGCAGACCCGGCTGTTGCACGATGGTCGTGAAGGATTGCGTCGGCGAATACGCTCCGCTGCCGCCGGCATTCCGCGCACTGACCCGCCAGTAGTATTCAGTAGCGTACGACAGGGCCACTTGACGCGTCGTCGTGGTGATCAACGAGTCGACGAAGACGAGCGGCGAGAATGACAGCTGGGTCGAGACCTCGAGACGATACTGCGCAGCACGCGCCACCGCATTCCAAGCGAAGTTCACCGTCACCGGCTGATTTCCCGCCCCTGACGAAGGAGTGACCAGCGTCGGTGCATCCGGGACCGCCATGATGGTGCGGAACCGCCATGTCGGGGTGTACGACGTCGTTCCGCCCGCGTTCGACGCATTGACCCTCCAGAAGTACTCCGTGTCGTTCTGGAGCGGGCCCAGGGCGTAGACGGTATCGGTCAACCCGGGTTGATTGGTGACCGTCGTCGAGAAGTTGGCGACCGTCGATACCTGCAGTTGATAACTGGTCGCTCGGGGCGCCCCGCGCCACCTCAATTCCACGTTCACCGGAATCCCCGTGACCGCGCTGTCAGGAGCGATCAGCGCCGGAACACCCGGCTGTTGAACGACGGTCGTGAAGGATTGCGTCGGCGAAAACGCGCCGCTGCCGCCGGCGTTCCGCGCACTGACGCGCCAGTAGTATTCGGTCGCGTACGACAGGGCCACTTGACGCGTCGTCGTGGTAATCAATGAGTCGACGAAGGTGAGCGGCGAGAACGACGGCTGGGTCGAGACCTCGAGACGATACTGCGCAGCACGCGCCGCCGCATTCCACGCAAAGTTCACCGTCACCGGCTGATTTCCGGCACCTGATGCAGGAGTGACCAGCGTCGGGGCATCCGGGACCGCCACGATCGTCCGGAAGCGCCAGATCGGTGAGTTCGCGGTCGTGCCGCCCGCGTTCGATGCATTGAGGCGCCAGAAGTACTCCGTGTCGTTCTGGAGCGGTCCAACCTGCAACGCGGTGTCCGTCACGCCGGCGACATTCGCCACGGTCGTCGAGAAGTTCGAAATGAGCGAGACCTGCACCTGGTAGCTCGCCGCCCTCGGTGCGCTCCTCCACTGTAACTGGACCGTGGTCGGCTGTCCGGTCGATCCGCTGTCGGGCGCCACCTGCACGGGGACCGTGGGCGCTTGAATGATCGTCACGAACTTCCAGGTCGACGAATACGACCCCGGCCCGCCGGCACTCTGGGCACGGACGCGCCAGAAGTATTCGGTCAGGTAGTTCAGCGTGACGTTTCGAGACGTACCCGTGATCGTGGAATCGAGGAAGAAGAACGTCGAGAAATCGCCCGATGTCGACACCTCAAGACGATACGACGTTGCGCCACTGACCGGGCTCCACGAGAAGGTCATCCCGATCGGCTGATTTCCCGTCCCGTCCATCGGAGCGGCCAGCGACGGCGTATTCGGAGCCGGCACAATGGTCCGGAATTTCCACGGCGCGGAGAAGGCCGAAGTGCCCCCCGCATTCGAAGCCGACACCCGCCAATAGTAGGTCGTGTCGTTCATCAGCGGGCCGACCGTCTGCACCGTATCCGTCAGGCCGGACTGATCGTACATGATGACGCCAAAATTCTGGAACAGCGAGACCTGCAGTCGGTATGAAGCCGCACGGACCGCGCTCCGCCACCTCAACGTGGCCAGCGTCGGTACATTGGTCAACGTCGTGTCGGGCGAGACGTGCACCGGCACGGCCGGCGGTTCGAGGATCGTCCGGAATGTGCGGACGGCGGAGTACGCGCTGGCGCCTCCCGCGTTCTGAGACCGGACACGCCAGTAGAATCGTGTATTGAAGGCCAGCGGGCCGACGCCTTTCGAGGTCGCCGTCATCGTTGAGTCGACATGCGCCAGCGACGTGAAGGACGCATCCGTCGAGATCTCCAACCGATACGTCGACGCCCGCAGCGCCGCCGTCCAGGACAACGACAACGTCACCGGCTGATCGACGACAGAGTCGGCCGGAGCGTCGAGCGTGGGCACCTCCGGCAGCGCCACAACGGTCCGGAAAGTCCACGTCGGCGAGTAAACGCTCGCGCCGCCGGTGTTCATCGAACGGACGCGCCAGAAGTACGAGGCATCATTCGAGAGGCCGCCCAGCGCTCGGGCGGTATCGGTCACCGTACTGTCGTTCACGAGGGTCGACGCGAAGCTGCTCGTGGTCGAGAGCTGCACGTGGTACCGCTCGGCGCGCGCAGCCGGGAGCCAGATGGCGGTGACAGACAGCGGTTGGTTGATCGCGCCGCTGTCGGGACCGGCGAGGGTCGGCGTCGTCGGAGCACCGATGATGGTCGTGAATCGCCTCGCGGGCGCGTAGGCCGTCGTGCCGCCGACGTTCTTCGCGCGAACCCGCCAGTGATACGTCGTCGCGTTGGTGAGAGACGAGACCACCCGTGACGTCGCCACGAGGGTGCTGTCATCCACGACCAGCGGTGAGAACGACTCGCTCGTCGACACTTGGAGATGGTACGTCGATGCCCTGGCCGCCGCCGTCCATGTCAAGGTCAGCGTCGTCGGTTGCTGTGCGGCGCTGTCGGCCGGCAAGGTGAGGCCGGGGTCCGAAGGCACGGCAATGATCGTCGTGAACTGCCGGATGGTTGAGAACGAACTGACGCCCCCGGCGTTCTTGGCATTCACGCGCCAGTAGTACGTGGTCAGATTGGCCAGGCCCGAGACGGTTGCCGAGGTCCCGTTCAGCGTGCTGTCGTCATACGAAAGCACTCCGAACGTATTGCTCGCCGAGACCTGCAACCGATACGTCGTCGCCCGGGCCGACGCGTTCCACGACAGCGACAACGAGACCGGCCGATCGGTGGCGGAGTTCGCCGGACCGGCGAGGGTGGGCACGTCGGGCGTGTCGACGATAGTGCGGAAGAAGCGCGTCGGAGTGTAGGCGCTGGCCCCCGTGACGTTCTCGGATCGGACGCGCCAGTAGTACACGGTGTCATGCAGCAGCGGAGCGGACAGCGTCGCGCTCAAGGTCGAGATGGCCGAGTCCTGAGCGATCAGCGAAGGGAAGTTCGACGCGAACGAGACCTGGAGTCGGTACGTCTGCGCGTTGAGACCCGCCGTCCACGCCAGCGTGGGCTGGATCGTGACGCCCGTCGCGGCGCTGTCGGGCGAGGTCAACGTCGGTGTCCCGGGTGCCGGCAGCGAGGTGGTGAAGGTCCGGTTGGTACCGAACGTCGTCCCCGACTCGTTCGACGCCACCAGGCGGTAATGGTACGTGGTGTTCGCCGACAGACTGCTGACGGCCAGCGACCGTTGGAGGAACAGCGCCCCCAGGCCCAGCGAAACGGGAGAACTTTGCGTGCCGTAGGCGTTCGAGGTTCCGTATTCGAAGTAGTACGTCGTGCTCAGCCCATTCGGGTTGCCAAATCCGACAAGGGTGGCGCTCGTCGCGGTCACCGTCGTCGCGTCGGCCGTGAACACCGACGGCACGTAGTTCGTCACAACACGCCGTATGCGATGATTGTTGCGATCGGCTACCAGGAGGGTCGACGTCGGATCGACGGCCAGTCCGGCGGGAGCGCTGAAGCGTGCCGTCGTGCCAAGGTCGTCGACCCAGCCCGACGCGAGCGCTGAGCCGGCGATCGTGCTGACAACGCTCGCCGGCGAGATACGACGGATGGTCTGGTTGCCGCGATCGGCCACGAAGATGTTCCCGGCCTGGTCCACCGCCACACCCGTCGGACCGTTGAATCGTGCCACCGAGGCAAGACCGTCGGTCGAGCCGGCCGTGGTGTCGAGTCCGGAGATCATTGAGACCGAAACGCTGCCTCCGGTCCCCACGGTCAGCCGACGGATCGAGTTGGTCCCGGCATCCGCGAGGACGAAGCTTCCGGCCGGTTCGAGGGCCAGACCCGACGGCGATCGGAACCGAGCCGTCGTCCCAGTGCCGTTCGCAAATCCCGCGGCACCCGTCGCGCTGCCCGTGACCAATTCGACGAAACGCAGCGGAGAGATACGACGGATCACGTTGTTGCCCCGGTCGGCGACATACAAGCTACCGCTGCGATCGAACGCGATTCCTGCCGGTGCGTTGAATTCCGCCTCGGTACTGTCTCCGTCAGCCATGCCGACATTGCCGCTTCCGGCGTACGTACTCTTGGCACCCGTGTGCGAGATCCGATAGATCTTGTGATGGGTCGACGAGGCCACAAACACGTTGCCGACCGAATCGACGGCTACGCCGGCCACCGTTCCCATGGCGGTCGCCAGCGTCGTGACCACCCGGAGAGGCGTGATCTTTCTGAGGCTTCCGTTCCCCGCATCGGCGACGTAGAGATTGCCAAGAGCATCGAAGGCCGCCCCTTCGGGCAGATCGAACTGCGCCAATTCACCCGACGCGTCGAAGTTGCCCGCCGAACTTCCGGCGAACGGTGACACGGTCGCCTGTTGCGGAGCCGAAGAGGTCATCGCCGATGCGGCGTAGCTCCTCGGAGATTCCGTTCCTGTCACGTCGACGGCTGTGACCCGGTAGAAATATTGCGTCGCCAGATCGAGGTCCGTGTTCGAATAGGTCGTTGCCGTCGCGGAGTCGATCGCGACCATTGAGGTCGAATCGGCCCCACGGTAGATCCGGTATCTCGCGAGCGGTGACGCCCCTCCCCCGTTCTGCCAGCTCAGGTTGATCGTCGTGCCTGCGACCGAGGCTGCCAGCGAGCGCGGCGTCAGCTGTACGTTGAACTCCAACGGCGATCGGGCCACCTTCGACAACCGCACCTCGTCGACGGAGCCCGTGTAGTATGAGGTCGCTGGCAACGTCGGCATCGCCCCGATCGCAAGGAACTGCGTACCGATCGACAGCGGCCCCGCAACGGCCGTACTGCCCGCCAGGAGACCGTTCACATAGAGCTCGATGGTCGATCCAGTGAAAACGCCGGCCAGGTGCGTCCATTGTCCGGCCGCGATCGGAGTACTCCCTTGCACGCTCGCCGCCGGCTGCATGACCTGGAACGTCGGCAGCCCTGTGGGCGACAACACCAACGCGTATCCACTCGAGACCGCGGTATCCTTCCGAACGATCGTTCCAGCGCCGACAGCGGCTGGGTTCACCCACGCCTCGATCGTGAACGGACCCGTCGGGGCGTAGTAGTCCCGTCCCTGGAATCGGAGGTACTGACCACCCGAGAGACTTCGCGCGAGCCCGAATTTGCCGGGAACGGAGGTGTGCCCACCCACGGCAACGCCAGATTGGCCATTGGGGGTGGCATCGATGTTGTAGATCACGCCGCTTCGTTCCGCGAACGGCAGAAGGAGCACCGTCGACGTGTCATTCGAAGCATACTCGCCCGCTTGGCGGGCATGCGGCGTCGCCCAACGAGAGAACGAATTGGGACCCTCATTCCCCGCGAGGTCGACCGCACGGATCACGTACTGATACGCGGTGCTGTCGGTCACGCTCATGTCGACGTATGACGTCGTCCCCGCCGCAACGCTGTCTTGCCGTGTCAGGCCGAGAGGGGGCGTCGCCCGCAGGATCACGTACCGCGTCACGTCGGGTTCTGGGTTCGCCGTCCACTGCAGGATCACCCGTCCGCTCGTTTCGCTGATCAGAGGTTCCAGGACCTGCGCGGGAGGCGAATTGTCGACGTTGTTCCTGAGCACCGAAACGAGGGCTGAATTCTGGTTCCCCGCGACGAGGTCAAGGTCACCGTCGGCATCCAGATCGCCGCCGACCAGACCCCAGGGATTCGTTCCGACCGGCGTGGACGAGAGTTCGGTGTAGCCACCGCTGCCGTTGTTGCCCAGCACGCGCACCGTGTTCGTGGCGTGATCCGTTACCGCCGCATCGGTCAGCCCGTCTCCGTTGAAGTCTCCGACCACGACGCCGCGAATATCGGTGCCGACGGTGAAGCTGGAGGTGCCGGCGACCGTTCCCTGCGCATTCAGGCGATCGATGCGCAGATTATTCGTGGTTACGCTCAGGCCGGTGATCAGATCGTTGATCCCGTCGCCGTTCATATCGGCTACCGCAAGACCGTACGCGCCGCCTCCCAGGGAAATGGCATGGAAGAGACTGAAGACGCCGCCCGCATTTCGATAGTGACGTACCACGCCGTCGCTCGTCGCCGAAACGACGATGTCAAGCTGGTCGTCTCGGTTCAGGTCGGCCAGCGCGACCGCCGTCGGTTGCGTTCCAACGGGTCCGTACGTGAGAGTAGTGAAATTCCCCGCTCCGTTGTTCGTCAGCACCGTGAAGGAGGAACTTCCGCTGTTGGCGACCACAAGGTCGGGGTCGCCGTCACCATCGATGTCGCCGGCTGCGATGCCATGGGGAGCCGTGCCAACGGTGATCGACAAAGGACTGCTGAAGTTGCCGCCGCCGGTGTTCAGCCATCTCGTCACGGAGCCGGCGCTGCTATTCGTCACGGCCAGGTCCGTCCACCCGTCGTTGTTCAAGTCCGACAGGACGATGCCGAGCGGCCCGCCCGACTGCGGCAGCGTGTTGGCAACGGAGAGGGCGCCTCGTCCGTCGTTCCGGAAGACCGTGAGGGTGTTCGAAGAAGCGTTCGCCGTGACGATATCGGCGTCGCCGTCCCTGTCGATATCTCCCGCCGCAAGCAAGGCCGGACCGCCGGTTCCCGTGTTCGCGGAGACAGCCGTCATGACGCCCGTCCCCCCCGTCGTTCCGATCCGGAATCGGAAGATCGCCGGCGCGATGAGGCTGTCGCCGTTGATGTTACGGACCGATCGTAGGACCACGACCTCGACTTCGTCGCCCCGGATGAACGCGGAGTCCAGGACCACATCCACATAGCGGAGCTCCGTATCGTAGAGCAGCTGCGCCACGTGCCGTCTGCCGCTCAACCGGCCCGACACGCGAACGGCCGACGTCGCGAGACTCGTGGTATCAAGGTCCGTGTTGAAGGAAAGCCGCACGACGTTCGAGGATGAAGCGAATTGAGCATTACGCGTCGGCGACGAACTCAGGAGCGCCGGCAGCGGTAGTGGGGTCCCGCGCATGGCGGTCGTCGGCCGGCCTTCGAATCCGCTGACGTCGACGGGAGCGATGCGATAATAGTAGAGGGCGCCATTGACCGCCGTCGTGTCGGTATACTCAGTGATTGAATTGCTCACGCTGTCGATCGGCGCCATCGCCGTGCTGTCCGACCCGCGGTAGACTCGGTAACGCATCACCGGAAGCCCGGCCAGGGAACTCGTCCAGACGATCCGGACGCGTCCATTGCCGGACTGCGCCGAGGCGAACGATGGCGGCAAGGGCAGGTAGAACTCGGACGGACTGACCAGCCGGCGCGAGATCCGAACTTCGTCGATGGTACCCCGGTACACACCGAGGCCCGGTCCTCCCCCGATGAAGGCCTGGCTGAAGGTCGCGCCGGTGGTGAACCCGACGCCCAACGCCGATTCCATGACCTTCTGACCGTCGATGAATCCGCGCAGGATCTTGCCGGTGGCGTCGTACTGCATTGCCAGGTGTACCCACCGATCCAGTTCCACGGGCCGTGACGACGAATCGGTCACCATCGTGCCGCCGCCATTCCTGATGCCGGCCCGCAAGCGTCCGGTGGTGCTCAAGCCGATGAAAGCGTCGTAGATGCCGCCGGAATAGACTGCCGCCCCGTTCGACGACGGGTACTGGTCGAGCTTCGTCCACAATTCGATCGTGAATGAGTACGACGGACCCAACGGCACCAGGATCCCGCGCTCCAGCGTCATGCCGATACCTGGCTGTCCGGGGAAGTACCTCGCGCGTCCGTGACGGCCGTCCACCATGACGGGACCGTTGTAGCTCCCATGGTTCGACTGTGGCGACTGGTCCACCGCCAGCGGGCCCGAGACTCCCCACACAACGTTGCTGAGCGTGTCTTCATCCAAGTGGTAGAGTCCGAGCGTGTTCACGTCACGGTCATACTGTCCCGTCAATTGCACGAACTGTTCAGCGCGGTCGTCAAAGACATGCCAATACCCGCTGCTGCCGCGCATCAATTCTGCGGTGCGGTTGGTGACCATCGCTCGTTCCCAGAGGTCGTACCCGCGATGCCGGATCACGAACTTGTATTCGAGAAGCCCCGGGTCGGGCGTCGAGAAGGAGGCCTGGTAGATCGAGTCGGTCACCCCGGACCACAGATCGGTCAGGATCTGATTGAATCCGGTCCACGCCAATGGTGCGCGGCTTCCGCGCAACGCCAGGGTGTCGATGGCTGGATTGAAGAGTCCCGACCGGATCGCCGAGCGCATGTCGACGGACATGGTGACATTCGCCGGGCGCGTATCGCGGACGAAGATCGTTCCGAACTCGCCAACGAGATGCACCAGCTCGGGAAGTTCCGGCTGCGCCGCGTACAGGAATCCTTGGTAACCTGAGAACGATGGTTGCCAGGTCGCCCCCTGGTCCGTCGAGACGAACACCGTTCCTTCCAGCGAGACGAGATACCCGACACCTGACGACCGGTGGATGGCGCCTCGTCGAATGCCCGTGGTCGCGGGCAGTGGAAGCGTGATGGGATTCCAGGAGAAGCCGCCGTCGACCGTGCGGTAGATGGTGTTTTCCGCCGGCGATCCGACCACCCCGACCATGTCGTTGAAGAAGACGATCGCCTCCTTGCGACCGGTCGTGCCGACAGATCGCGTCTGCCACGTCAGTCCAGCGTCTGCGGAGATGGAGACAGACCCGGATGTGTTACCGGTGACGTACTTCGTGGGGCTCACCATCTGGATGGCCCGAACCGATTGCCCGGGAATCGGGGCCAGCGACGTCCACGAATCGCCCGCATCGGTCGTTCTCATGACGATGTTCGCGCCGGCCACAAGCCCTTCAAGATCGTTGAGGAATGAGAGGTCGAGCCATGACGGTCCAGTGGTCGGGTACGGTGTGGCAGGTTGATACCAGCTCTGACCGTAATCGACAGTCCTTCGAATCGTGTTGCCCGAGCCGATGACCACGGCAGCGCCGTACCAAGGCACGTGAACACCATAGAGCGTTTGCGTCGTGAACGCCGCGACGGAATCCCATGAACGGCCGCCATCGAAGGTGCGTCGGATGTTCCCTCCTGCCCCGGACGCGAAGCCGAAGCCAGATTCACCGGCGAAGTCGACGCTCAGCAGTGCGGTCTGCGTGCCCGAGGGTAGAAGCTCCCAACCATTTGCCGGGGGCGGGGTGGTGAACTGAAAGAGTGAGTCGGTCGTCGCCGAACCGTATTCATTCTGCGCGAACGGGCGATAGTAGTAGACGGTCGAAGGTGACAAGCCGGCGATCGGGGCCCGAGGCACGACGGCGTTCACGCCGGTGATTGGGGCACCTTCGAAGGCAACCGTTGATCCCAGTGCGGGAGTCGTGCCGTACGCGATGCCACCCGTGGTGCTACCGGCATACGGCAGCACTGACGCGCGCAGCGTGATCCGATCGCTGAACAGTCCCTGAAACCCGACAGCGAAGACACGCGGGGCAGCAACCGGAGCGCGTCGGAGCGTTAAGCGATACTTGGCACCGGGAGATGCCCCCAATGTCCCCCGGTTGTCGATCACCCGAATGTGATACGTCCCGGTGGCCTGAAGTACGCGTACGAGCCGCGATTCATAGCCTTGGTTTGGGATCGTGGCGCTCCAGTCTCGGAAGGTCAGCGCGCCGAACGGGTCGCGGAGCGCGAAGGAAGGCGAGAACGTTCCGAACAGATCGGAGGTGGTCGGAGTGAACGTGGAGATCTCGATCGTGTCGCCGGCCGCACCTTCGAACCGATACCAATCGTACTCGCGCATCGGGTCGAGGGCGGCTTCGACTTCAGCATTGTACTGTATCGTGGAAGCCGTCGACAGCGTATCGTTGGGTTCTGCCTCGAACTGAAGCCCGCGGCGCAAGACGGTGCCCCGATCGCCGACGATCATGTCCGTCGTCCCGTTGCTCGAGACGTCTACCAGGTAGAGCACCGTCCCACTCTTCTCCGAGGTCGCGGTCAGCCAGCCGTCTGTCGTGCGATAGACTCGACCATCGTAACCGACGGCCAGTCCCTGTTCGGTGTCGGACATGCCGACGGACACGATGTTATAGACATCCGTACTTCGAGGCAGCCATGTCGCACCTCCGTCAGTCGTACTATAGATCCCAGCCCAGGCCGCAGCGTATCCTGTCGTAGAATTCGCAAAGTCGATCGAGTAGATCGGATGCGGTATGTTTGCGACTCCGGTCCACGTTGCACCACCATCCGTGGTGCGGTAGAACCAGCGGTCGTCGCCGGCCGCAACGGCGACGCCCGGCGAGACGAAGTCGACGGACACGAGTGCGTATGGGCCCGGGACCGTCGTGGTAGACCAACTTGCGCCGTAGTCCGTCGAAGCGATCACCGCACCGCCATATCCAACGCCGATGATGTACTGTCCCGTTGGATCCACAGCGATATCGCGAAGATCTGCGTAGGCACCGGTGTAAGTCGAGGACCACGTCGTACCAGTGTCGTTCGTCTTCACCACCGGATAGTAGCCGTAGCCTGCGCTGAAACCTACGCCGGAACTCGAGAAGTCAATGGCACGGCTGTAGTGAGGGTATGTGTAGAGCGGACTGACGTCCTGCCAGGTGGTGCCGCCATTTGTCGTTCGAAAGAGGTACGACCCCGCCGCGAAGGCGACCCGATCATCGAGGACCTTGGATCCAACGAGATAGTGTCCTCCCCCCGGAGTCAACTCCTGACGCGTCCACTTCCCGCTCCGCTCAGGGGTCGAGAACGTGAAATCCGGTCCGTACGAAGTACCCAACGATCCCGTCGCCCTGAAACGGGCGTGATACGTCGTCGCCGGCTGAAGGCCGGGGATCTGGGTCGAGGGAGAATACGCCCATGGGGCGTGGAAGATGTCAACGAAGTGGACCTGTCCGTAGGCCGTCGACGTGCCGTATTCCACTTCCACCGAGACGTTGAGTTCGCCGGGATAGAGGAACTGATAGACGTACGCGAGGTTTTCGCGCATGCCGTCAGCGCCACGATATCCCAACCGGGTGAGCATCGGGGCGAACCTTCGCACGAGGATGGAGTAGCTACCCGATGTGTCTTGTGGCGCCAACACGCGCGTGCGGAGCGCCCGTTCCTTCGCCATGCTTTCGAGTTGTTCCTCCTTCGAGCCCTTAATGAACGGTCGCTTCGAAGGATAGTTGGCGGCGTAGTTGTAGAAGTGGAGCACACGTAGCGAATATGTGTCAGGATTCAGAACCAGGGACATGAATTGGTCCTGGTCTGCCATGAGGTACCAGGAACTGCCATGGACCATGTTGCCGCTGCTGTTGTACAGCTCAAACTTGTATCGGACATTCGAACCCGCTCCCAGCGCCCCGACAAACTGAACCGTATCCTCCGTCGTCAGCGTGAACTGGTAGTAGTCGACGTCCGCCTGATAGTCGATCGCTCCCTCGATCTTCGTCCCCAACGTGATGAGGTTTGGCGTAAAGGCGGTCCCATTCGGCTCGACCTCTGTCAACGTCGGCGATGCGTCGACCGTCGTAGGATCGCTGACGATCTGTTTCGCCCTGGCCGCTGAAGCGCGCAATTGGTCAATGTTTGGCGCCCCAAGGTAGACCACCGTCAGATGCATCGTGTCGCCGACACCGGCGCTGTACGGTCCGACCGAGATCTGCCCGCGCACGTCGGACGGGTCCGTCACGAACGGCGTGTAGGTTTGCAGATTCTCGCGATTGCGCACATAGAGATTGTCGTCGGCGTTCCAGACCGCCATGCCCGACGGCCGCCGGTTGTCTCCCACGACCTGGATGCCGTACGCTGCTCCGTTGGTGGCTCCCCCTGATTCGACCGCATACACCAATCCCAACGCTGTGTCGTAGGCCGCTAGGTTGTATGTCGGCACGCCAACGTCAAAGTCCGCCGTGACCTGAAGAAAGATGTCGTCGAGCGGAGCACCCGATTCGTTGACGAACTGATAGTCGACGACGGTGTACTGATGATCCGGTATGCCCAACTTAATGTAGGAGGTTTGGATCACTCGCAGACCGATACGGGTGGCCGCGGCCTCCCACGCATCAGTGAAGGAGGTCCGAAGTGCGGAATACCCGATCGCCATGCTCGGGACCGCGGTGAAGCCATCGGCCGGCGCGAAGCTGTTGGCGGCCGTGTACAGCCCGCCCGCGAACCTGCCGTCGTTCCGGTCGACAACGCTGACGTCGGCCGTGTAGATCCCGTTCTTTCCGTTGACGACGATCCCCTTGCCATATCGCCCAAACGTGCCGAGCTTTCCTCTGTTGGTCAGGTCGAATCTCGTATCGTTCTCGATCGATCGCACGAGTTCCGCATACACGAAGATCGTGTCACGGAGGCTTCCGGCGGCGTTCACGGCATCGAGAATCACCATCTGATTTCCGAACTGGAAATCCTGCGGAGTCCACCGGAGCGAGTCTCCGTCGAGGACCATGCCGACGGGTCCAGAGACGAGCGAATGCACCGGTGCCGGCCATCCGTTCGATACCACGGCGGCAGCGAAGGGCACGTCTGTCACGGCCGACAACAACGTGGCGCCGATGTTCGTCGCCGCGAACTGAACCAACGACCCCGCCGGGAATGAGACGAGCCGGGCATTCTGTACCTGCAGATCATTGCTGTTCGCCGTCAGATCCGGCGTCCAGATCGTAGTGCCCGACGGCAGCGTCGAATCGAACTGCCAGCAGCCAGCCAAGCCGCTCTCGTTCCCCGTGAGCGCAGAACTCATAGCGCCCGAGATCTCCGCGCCGCTTCGCGTAACATTCCACAAGCGTACTTCGTCGATCAGGCCGCGGAAGTTGTCGGCCGATGTCCCGCCCACGTAGAACCCGGTGCTGCCCGCCCCCACCGCGAAACTCGCCGGAACGCTCGCCGCCTCCGTGCCGTTGACGTACAATCGAGCCGTGGTCCCGTCATAGCTGCCGGCCACATGCACCCACGCCCCCATCGGCATCGTGCTGGCATCGACGACGGCCACTTCGTTGCCGCCGCCAATCGGGGTCACGCCGTCGGAGATCGCAAACATCAGGTGAGTCGTGAGACTCACGGAATCCGTCCTCACCAAGAGCCCATAGGTCTGGAACGGATCGACGACGAAGCCGTTGTTGGCCGGGCGAGCCACGATCGTGTATTGCCCTCCGGGAACGGGTGGCGCGAACATGTAAACCCACGCCTCAACCGTCAGCGAAGTGCCGCCGACGGCCAACGCTGAGGCCGTGCGCGGGAGCAGGACGGTGTTCACGTCGGTCACGCGCACGCGGTCTGGCGTTCCATTGAAGGAGATCGAGCCAGTGTTCTGGGCAAGGGTAGGTAGGCCCCCGATGAACAACGTCAGGAGCGTGAGAACGGAGCGGCGGAGAGTCATGGCGAACATCCTTGGTGTCAACGCTGATCGTAGGCGATGCTGTGAGACGGGGCTCACGATGGCCTCGAGCGCTACGGGAGATCCGGTGACGGCGGGAGGGCCTCCACACTCGTGCCCCCCTCTTCTTTCTTCGGCTTCAGCAAGATCGCGGCGGCCGCGCCGCCGCCCAATACAACAGCACCCGCGGCATACCACAGCCACCCGCCCCCTCCGCCGACGGCATCAAACTGCTTGCCCACCATCTCCCCCGCCATCTGTCTGGCCATGTTCGGGATGATCTCAGACAGAAGGTCTTCGATATCCCCCCGATGCTGGCGCGACTTGTTGGAGATGATCTGAGCTGTGGCGATATCGATGACTTGAATGTTGACGTTGAAGAGCGAGCCGACCTTGCCGATCGTGCCGGCGAACATCCGCTCCACCTTCAGTATCTTCCCGGCTTCAACGATGCACTCGACCTGCGAACAGGCCTCGGACTGTTGGAACCCTTGTTCCTGAAGGATCTGACGGATGCGTTGGCGGTCGACAACGGTGAATTCTCCGACGGAGACGATCTCTGTCTGGAAGGCATCGGACAAGGTTGCCGCCTCTTCCTTCGAGAGGCCACCCCTCGCGTCGAAATCGAGTACGGCGACGTTGAGTTTCTTCGGCGGCGTGGCTTGCGGGCGCTGGGTTCGTTGCTGCGCGAAGGTTCCCAGTGTGAGGATACAGGTCAGGTAGGCCACAATGGCGGGGCGGGCCGCCTGAATGGTGCGGGACATGAGAGTCACAGGGAGGACTCCTCTGCTCGTGGGGTGAGGTCGATGGAAAGAACGGAACGAACGGCTACTTCTTCTGTACGCCGTCCACGGCGGCAACGATCTCGCTGACGATCTCCGGAAGGAACTCGTCCATGATGTCCTCGAGATCGTCGTCGTATGTACGCGAGATCGAGAGGTCGATGCCGGAGGTTTCGACATCGGTGATCTTGACGCTGAAAATGTAGTTCTCGCCCAGCTTCCCGAGGGAGCCGGTGACGAATTTCCGGACTGCCAGGACGCTGGCCGCCTGGCCGAGTCCGGCGTTCGGATTCTGGGCGGCTTGGAAACTCTGTTCCTGAAGGACCGCCTGGATCTGCTTCCGGTCGACGACATTGAACCGGGCGGTCTGGGTGAGGAGTGAGGCGAGCGCGTCGCCGACCGATTGCGCTTCCGGAGCTTGGACGCCGGCCCGGGCTTCGAAGTCCATGATCGAAATATTGATCTTTGGTTTCGCGATCTGCGGTTTGGAGCCGCCGCAGCCGATCAGGAGGAGAACGAGGGGAAGAAGTGAGTAGCAACGTGTGCGCATCGACGCTCCCGAATGTGTGGGATGCTTCAGTTCATGCGTTGTGCCGTCAGCAACTCATTGAGCATATTTCTGATCTCAAGATGAAAATTCTCATGGAAACCTCTGTTGACCTTCCTCACAATTCCGTCCTGGTCGACGACGACGATCATCGGCAATCCGCGGACCGTGTAGTTCCTCGCAAATCGACCCGAGGCGTCGATGAGGCACTGAAGGCTGTATCCCCGGGCTTTGTAGACCGACCTGACCGTGTCCTCCGTCACATCGGCCATTTCCTGCGTATTGACGAGAAAGAACTTCACGGGCTTTCCGGAAAACTCCTTCTCAAGCTCCGTCAGCAGCGGGATCTCGACCTTGCACGGCTGACACCACGTCGCCCAGAAACTGAGTACGACGATGTGCGGCTGCGGGATCTTGGACTCGCGCCGACGGGGCTTGCCGACGTAGTCCCTCAGGAAGGTGGGATTGTCCGTCAGAAGGTCGCGCATGACGAAGACCGGGGCCGGTTCCCCAGGGTGGAGCGTATCACCCTTGGCAGCGATGGCAAGGGCATGCGGCTCCTTTGCGCTCATCGCCATGAAGCCCAACGAGACGAGCAGAAGGAGCGAGACGGGAGTGGAACGATACACGATGGTCTCAGAGAAGAAGTGAGATGGAATAGCGAAAAAACCTACACAAATATGGACCCGTTGTCAACCAAGGGTTGAAGGGAATGGCACAAGTCCTTACGCAATTGTAACGATTGCATCTGGCAATGGTCGCGCGTACATTTGCATGCCCTCAACCCCTCCTATCGACCCATGAAGACCTCGCTTAAGCGGCTGACAGGCGTCTGGTTCGCCCTTCTCAGTTTTGTTCTGGCCCTGCTTCTGTTCGAATCACCCTTGCTTCATGTGACCATCGGGTCGGACATCTTCCGAAAACTCGAGCGGACGGCGCAGGATGTCGTCCTCAGGGCGCGCGGAACCCGTGAGTGGACGAACCGCATCATGATGGTGCGGATCGACGATTTCACCGACAGCAATCTGGGTTGGCCGATCCCCCGCGATCAGTATGGCGCCGTCATGACGCTCCTGAGTAATTCCGGCGCATTGGCTGTCGGCCTGGATGTGCCGCTGCCACCGCGAGAGCGCGGCGATTCGACGGAAGAGGTCCGCATGATCCAGTACCTGGCGAATGCCCAGGGCATTATCCAGGTCATCGGCCCGTTCATTCCTTCGCTGACTCCTTCCAATCGGGTGGATCCACGCGAGGTCGACAACTCCCTGGATTCGGTCATCGGACAATTCGGGATCCCCGCTCCGCGCGGCCATCGCTTTCCCAAAGCTCCGTATCTGAACGACTATCCGTTCCCGGAACTCGCATACGCGAGCACAGGGGTGGGCCACATCAGTCTGATCCCTGACACACTGGATGGAGTGATACGATCAGCGCCGCTCTTCATTGACTACGCCGGCAAGCTCTATCCGACACTGGGGCTGGCGCTCGCCATCCAGGAACAGGGCTGGACGGCGAAAGACTTTCGGTTCGAGATGACCGAGGACGGGATGATCATTCGCGTCGGCACCCTCGAGATCCCGACGGGCGACGTTGGTGAGATCAATATCAACTATGTCGGCACGCCCGACGTGTTCCCTTCGGTCAGCTTCTACGATATTCTGCTGGCCGCCCGCGACCGGAATGCGGCGTTCTTTGAACAATTCCGGGACAAGGTGTGCATCATCGGGCCGACCGTTCGCTCGCTGAGTGATTTCTACGCCACGCCCGTGTCGGAAAGCACCCCGGGCTTCATCACGCACGCCAACATTTACGATATGATCGCGAGCGGGCACTTTGCCCAACACGCACCCCGTGCCCTGACGATCCTCGTCCTTCTCGCCCTGACGATCCTGGTCGGCGCCGTCGCTCACCAGTCGTCGATGCGCCTGGGCGTTGTGGCCTTGATCAGCACTCTCATCCTGTACCTCATCGTGGCGTATTTCGCCTTCTCCGAAGCCGGGATGATCCTGCCCGTCGTCGAGGCGATCTTCAGCCTTTCGTTTGCGTTCGTCACGACCGTCTCCTATCGGGCCGCGACGGAGGGGCGCCAGAAGCGGATGATCACGGACATGTTCGGAAAGTATGTTGACAGCACCGTCGTTCGAATGATGGTCGACAACCCGAACCTTTTCAAGCTCGGCGGAGAGAAGAAAGAGATCACCCTGCTCTTTACCGACCTGAAGGGGTTCTCGGGCATCTCTGAGAAGATGGAGGATGAGGTCCTCGTCAAGCTCCTCAATACCTATTTCACCGAGATGACGAAGGTCATCACGAGCACGCGAGGGACTGTCGACAAGTACATCGGAGATGCGATCATGGCCTTCTGGGGCGCACCGGTAGCCGACCAGGACGCGCCGTTGCACGCCTGTTTGGCGGCCCTAGAGATGCAACGGCGCCTGGCGAAGATCAACCCGAAGATCAAGCAGATCGCCGGCGTCGAGCTCAAGCAACGGGTCGGCGTCAACACCGGCATCTGCACCGTCGGCAACATGGGCTCGATCACCAAGGTCAACTACACGGCCATCGGCGATCCTGTCAACCTCGCCTCACGGCTGGAGGGAGTGAACAAGCAATACGGCACGGCCATCCTCATCAGCGAGATGACACATCAGAAGGTGGCCGGCAAGGTTCTGACGCGCGAGGTTGACCGTGTGGTCGTCGCCGGAAAGAGCGAACCCGTCCGGATCTTTGAATTGCTGGACGTGGCAGAACGATCGGTGCCCGAGAAGACGAAGATGTTCCTCGGGGTCTATCAGGATGGATTGAAGGCCTATACCGAACGCCGGTGGGATGAAGGCATCGCCTACATGGAACACGCCATGACCTACTGGCCCGAGGACCCGGTCTGCAATCTCTATATCGAACGGATGCGCCTGTACCAGATCCATCCGCCCAAGCCGGAATGGAACGGCGTGTTTGTGCTTGAATCGAAGTGATCTCAGGAGACCGATGCAGAGACGAAAGCCCGGAGCGACCCGGGCTTTCGTTGTGATGAGGGCATGTCGATACTGGAAGCGGTATCGCTCTCGCGGTAAGGCTTCCGCTCTGCTTGCGACCGCCTCGACATGAACCACTCGCCACGGTCGATAGGCCTTCATCGACCGCACGTTACCACGCTCATGCTGCGAATGGCGACGATCAACGTCCTCTGTAACACAGACGCAGACACGGCCAGTCCGAATGGTCACCAGCACATAGAGATACTAGAGGCCGTCCATATCCCCCCAGAAACGCAAAGGGCATCCCCCGGTGGGGGGATGCCTTTGTGATGTCGTCGGGGCGGCGAGATTCGAACTCGCGACCTCTTGGTCCCGAACCAAGCGCGCTAGCCAGGCTGCGCCACGCCCCGAAACAAGTAAGAAGTAGGAAGTACAAAGTACGAAGTATGGAGTCAGACGTGATGGAGGATGATCTGCATCTGCCCGTCACGTCAACGAAAAACTGGAACGAACCGCGTCCCAGTCAGAAGAAAAGATACGACAACACGCGGAGAAGTTCAACCACAATTTCAGGCACCGATCGCTGAAGTGATATCGGATGCAAGCTCGCCCGGCGGACGTCGATCTACATCGTCAAGCCAACGAATGCGTCCGTCCGCCCGGAACCAGGTCATTTGGCGCTTGGCATACTGACGCGTGTGGTCCTGGATCCTGCGCACCATGGTGGATTCGTCCGTGACGCCTTCGAGCATGTCGAACACCTCCCGATATCCTACCGTGTTCAGGGCGTTCATCCTCCTGTCGAATCCTCGCGCGATCAGTCCGCGTACCTCGCCGACCAGTCCTTGCTCGACCATCGAAATGACCCGGAGGTCGATCCGACGGTAGAGTTCCTCCCGCGACGGCATGATGCCCATCCACCGTACATCGAATTCGACGACACGATCCTGCCTCCGGTGATGTTCGCTCAGAGGCACGCCCGTGAGCGCATGCACTTCAAGCGCCCGGATGAGTCGTCGCGGCTTCCCTCTTTCAATACGGGCCTCCGTCCCGGGATCGACCGCCCGCAACTCCTCACGCAGGGCCGCCTCCCCCCTTTCAGCAAATAATGCTTCAAGACGGGTCCGGAACCCCGGGTCGGCGTGCGGGCCGTAGAACAACCCGTCGAGAGCGGCCCGTAGATACAGCCCTGAACCTCCGACCATGACAGGCAGACGCCCGCGTGCGAGCACATCCCTCATCGCCGAACGGGCATCCTCCGCAAATCGACCGGCGTTATAGTCTGCGTTCGGCTCGAGGATATCGACGAGGTGATGCGGGACCCTGCTTCGGTCCATGGCGCTCGGTTTGGCCGTTCCGATGTCCATGTATCGGTAGACCTGCCTGGCGTCGGCCGAAATGATCTCGCCCTTCGTCCGGAGGGCCATCTCCAAAGCAACGGCCGACTTTCCCGCCGCCGTCGGTCCGACAACAGCCACCACCGTCGCGCGGGCGGGCTTCACGACTACTTCTCCCATCCCATTTTTCCGATCAGCGGAACGAACTTGAATCCTTCCACATCCTTCTGGACATACTCATCGCCGGCGCGCGTGACGACGCGGATGCTCTGTTCCGCCTGACCACCGACGGGAATGACCAGGCGACCGCCATCGGCGAGTTGCTTGATGAGAGGATCCGGCACGGAAGGGGCCGCCGCTGTCACGATGATGCCGTCGTACGGAGCATACTCTGACCAGCCGACAGTCCCGTCGCCGGAACGCGTTGCGACGCGATAGCCGAGTGATTGCAGCAATTTCCGCGACTGCAGATGCAGCGCCATGTGCCGTTCGATCGTAAACACCCGGCAACCCATCTCAGCCAGAACGGCCGCCTGATAGCCTGAACCGGTCCCGATCTCGAGCACCTTCGCTCCCTCCGACACCTCCAGCGCCTGGCTCATGAACGCGACCGTGTAAGGCTGTGAGATCGTTTGACCGTCGCTGATCGGCAAGGCCTGATCCAGATAGGACGAGTCGACGAAGGTCGGCATGACAAATCGATGGCGTTCCACCTTCATCATCGCTCCGAGCACTCGCTCATTCTTGATCCCTCTCGACCGGAGCAGGTCGATCAGCTCGCGTCGTTCTTCGACGAATCGGGGCATCATACCTCCTTGAACAGCGTTCGAACGAACGCCTTGGTCGTCTTCCAGTATGTCATCGAGCTTCGCTCACCGGCATAGATGGTCCGGATCGGGGCCGAACTGAACCGCAGATGCAACTCCGCGGCACGCAGAAGGAACTCCGTCTCCGCCTCAAACCCGTCCGATGCTGTGACGACCAATTCTACAGCGCGACGGCTGTGCAGACGCAGGCCGCATTGCGAATCGGCTATGGTCTCCCCGGTCCGCCATGACACGAGCGCCGACGTGATCCGATTGGACAGCTGGCGTTCCCACGGCATGCCGACGCCGCTGAAGCGTCGCGAACCAAGCACAACGTCGGCGCCGGTGCGTGACCATTGCGCGATCAACGCCGGCAGGTCTTCAGGAGCATGCTGACCGTCGGCGTCCAGGGTCACGAGCGCTTCCCAGTCCGCTCGATCCTTCCACCATGACATGCCACGCCGAAGCGCCGATCCTTTGCCCCGGTTTGGCTCTTGTCGCACCACCATCACGCCAAATGCACGGGCAACGCCCGAAGTATCATCGGTGGAGCCGTCGTCGACCACAAGCGTCCGGGCGGGCTGAATGTGGACGGCGAGGCGCGTCAGGACGGACGGCAGCGTCGAAGCCGCCTGGAAGGCCGGCACGACGGCGACGCAGCCGGTAGAGGGATCGCTCACGACCCGGAGAGCAAGGAAAGAGGCTTCAGCGCATCGCACACGGCCGCCACGCGCTTCATGGCTCTGACATCATGTACGCGAACGAGATGCGCGCCGGCGAAAATGCATGCGGCGACGGCGGCGGCCGTTCCCTCAAGACGTTCTTCGACCGGTACGTCGAGGATCATCCCGATGAAGGACTTCCTCGACGGACCGACGAGGACGGGATAGCCCGTGCTGACCAAGACCGGGATATCCCGGATGATGCGGATGTTGTGCTCCAACGTCTTGCCGAAACCGATGCCGGGGTCGATAATGACCTGGCTGATGCCTTCCCGTTTCGCCGTCAGCGCCCGGTCGATGAGGAACCTGGTCACCTCAAGCACGACGTCGCTGTACGTCGGCGCTTCCTGCATCGTCCTCGGCGTACCGCGCATGTGCATCGCCACGTAGGCCACGCCAGCGCGAGCCACATAGGGGAGCATGGCCGGGTCGGCCGTGCCGGCGCTAATGTCGTTGACCATGGTCGCCCCCGCGTCGACCGCAGCCCGAGCGACATCGGATTTGGTCGTGTCGATCGAAATGGCAGCATCTGTCTCCCGCGAAAGACGTTCGATGACGGGGATCACGCGACGAAGCTCCACTTCGACGGGAACGGGCACAGAACCCGGACGGGACGATTCGCCCCCAACGTCTACAATGTCAGCCCCATCCCGGGCCAACTGCACGCCATGCCGGAATGCCTCGTCGGTTGAGCGGAAGGCCCCGCCGTCCGAGAACGAATCAGGCGTCACGTTCAGCACGCCCATGAGATGCGTGCGCGCAGCAAGGTCACATCGTCGAGAACCAAGGGTGAGCACCATGATCGGTCGGCGGGATCGGGAGGGACTGAGGAAAGCGAGGTCAGATGCTTGAGCAACTGATCACGGCTCGCTGCAGGAATGGTAGAAACCGCACGTGTGGCAGATGAGCTTGCACTTGCGACTGTCGAGCAGCGTACCGCAATTCACGCAGTACATCCAATAATGCGGCTCGGCCGCCGGAGGCCGTTGGATCTCTTCGAGATTCCGCAGATCGTCCTTCTTCTCCATCGCAGCCTCCGTCGAGCGTAAAGTAGCGATTCAGGGGACGCGTTGCAAGAACCGTCAGGCGGCGGGCCGGACCGTCGTGCGAGACTCCAGGAGGGCCACCAGACCCCAGCCCACGATGATCACGCCGTAGAACCAGAGCGGGCTCAGGGCTCCCGGAATGACCGTGTGCTGGGCGAGCATCGTCCACAGCAGCGGAACGGAAAGATAGGCGTTGTGCCGGCTGCACTGCGCGGCGACAGCCAACCGGGCGGTGTCGGCCTCCCGCCCGTTCTGCCATGCGGCCAGCGCCTCTCGCTGCGCGGGCCAGATGCGCATCCAGACGTTCGCCGTCATGATCGTGCCATACATGGTGCCGATGTGAATCAAGACGGCCGAATATCCCATGCCGGCGGGTCCGCTCATGAGTTCCACCATGGCGATCGTGACAAGCAGTCCGAGGAGTCCCAGTCGCCGAAGGTCCGAGAAAAAGGAATGACGGGCGAGTGCGTCATAGACGCTGAACAACAGGAAGACCAGAAGGACCGCGATCCCGGCGGCGGCATTCCATCCCGACGACGCGTTGTCGAACATCCGTCCGCCCGAATGATACAGCATACCGAGCATGACGACGCCGGAAGCCCACGCGATGAGCGACCCCCACCGGACGAAGGCGAACAACCGCCGATGCAGCGACAGAGCGAACGTGCGCTTGAGCTCCGCGCCGACGGCCGCGGATGCGGGGAGCAGAACGAAGACAAAGACGTAGGCGAATCCGAGCCACACGACGCCGCTGATGACATGCGACCAGCGAAGGAAGGAAAGGACGATCTCTTGGGCCATGTCGGGCTCGCGGAAGGCAGTGGTGGGTCAGGGTAGGTTCAACATCAGGCGCGCCCCTTCGGACATCAGGGAGGTTGTCCAGGGAGGGTCGAACGTCAGGTCGACCAAGACATTGCGGACCCCTTCAACCGTTTGAACGCGGCGCTTGACATCGGCGGCGATCAGCGGGCCCATCCCGCATCCCGGGGCCGTCAGCGTCATGCGGACGATGACGTTCGCCTCCCCTGGGATCGAGTCGTCAAGCTTCATCTCATACACAAGCCCGAGGTCGACGATATTCACGGGGATCTCGGGGTCGTAGCATTGACGTAACGCCTCCCACACCTGAAAGGACAGGGGCGAACGTATCTCGACCTCGCGGCTCCCGACCTGGATGGTTGTGGGGAACGACAGAGGCGCGGCCATGGGACCGTCGGCGGACATGGTCACACTCCGAAGGAACTACCGCAACCGCACGTGCGGGCCGCGTTCGGGTTGTTGAACACGAACCCGTGGCCGTTGAGCCCGTCGGAAAAATCAAGCGTCGTGCCCGAAAGATAGAACAAGCTCTTGGGATCCACCTTGACGGTCACATCCTCGAAGCGGAACTCGGTGTCGCCTTCCCGACGGCCGTCATCAAACGCCAGCACATACGACAGGCCGGAACAGCCCCCTCCCTTCACGCCCAACCGCAGCGCGTGGGTCTCTGGAATGCTGTTCTCGGCCCGGATCTTCCGCACCTCCTGGATCGCACGGGGCGTGATCAGGACCTCTTCCGTCATCTCGGGTCGCAGCTGGGTCTCCGTCGACATCGTGTCCCTCCGTTATTCAGTTGAGATCGTGCTGGCGGCCGGATCCTGCAAGGCGCTCTTCATCGTGTGCCACGCCAGGATGGCGCACTTGACGCGGGCCGGAAATTCATTGACGCCTGAGAAGGCGGCAAGCTTCCCGTAACTCTCCGGATCCTCATCGGCGCCGAGCCCTTCGGTCACTAGATGATGGAAACGGCGGAACCACTCCTCGGCCTCCTGCCTGGTCTTTCCCTTCAACATCGTGCTCATGACGGAGGCAGAGGACTTCGAAATGGCACAGCCGGAGCCTTGGAACGTGATCTCACGGATCACGCCCTGTTCCAGGGAAAGGTAGATCGTATAGTGGTCGCCGCAAAGAGGATTGTACGCCTCCACCACGCGGTCGGCACCCTCGAGGACCCGGAAATTCCTCGGGTTCTTATTGTGATCGAGGATGATCTCTTGATACAGCGACCGCAGATCGTCCCTCATACGCCCATCACTTCACGAACGCGCCGGACGCCCTCCACGAGCGCATCGACCTCGGCCTTCGTGTTGTAGAAGGCGAATGACGCGCGGGCCGTGGCCGGGATGCCGAAGCGGATCATGACCGGCTGGGCGCAATGATGGCCGGTGCGAATGGCAATGCCTTCCTGGTCGAGGATCGTGCCTATGTCGTGAGGATGAACGTCCTGCAACACGAACGACAGCACGCCTACCTTCTCTTCAGCCGTTCCGATCAATCGGATACCCGGCACCGTCGAGATCTGCTCGGTGGCATATGACAAAAGGTCTCGCTCGTGGGCGCGGATTCCAGGCCAATCGAGCTTCCACAGATAGTCCAGCGCGGCTCCGAGTCCAATGCTCCCGGCGATGTTCGGCGTTCCCGCTTCGAACCGATACGGCAGGTCATTGTACACGGTCTTTTCGAACGTCACCGACCTGATCATGTCGCCGCCCCCCTGATAGGGAGGCAGCGAACCGAGCAGGGCCGATCGACCGTACAGGACACCGATGCCGGTGGGCCCGAACACCTTGTGGCCGGAGAAGGCGTAGAAGTCGCATTCCAATTCCCTCACATCGACCGGACCATGCGGCAGCGCTTGCGCGCCGTCCAGCAGGACCGGGATCGACCGTGCGTGCGCCTTCGCGACGATCTCGCGAACCGGGTTGACCGTTCCGAGGGCGTTCGACACGTGATTGACGGCGACGATCTTTACGCGGTCTGTCAGCAATCGACCGAACTCGTCCATCCGAAGCTGGCCCCGGTCGTCGATCGGGATCACGGACAGGGTCGCGCCCCTTTCGGCGCAGACCATCTGCCACGGCACAATGTTCGAATGGTGTTCGAGTCCCGAGATGAGAACAACGTCGCCCGGGGCAAGATGCGTCCGCCCGAACGTCGCGGCGACGAGGTTGATGGCCTCCGTCGTGCCGCGGACAAACACGATCTCTTGTGTACTCGCCGCGTTGAGGTAGCGTCGCACCGACTCCCGGCTCGCTTCGTAGGCCTCGGTCGCCTCCTCGCTCAGTCGATGGACTCCCCGGTGTACATTAGAGTTCAAAGTGCGGTAGTAGGAGTCCTCTGCCCTGAGCACCGGCAGCGGCTTCTGCGTCGTCGCAGCATTGTCAAGATAGACGAGCGGTCGACCGTGCACACGCCTTTCCAGGATCGGGAATTCCTCCCGGATCGCCTCCGCGTCGAAGACGCCGGCCACGGTCTGCTCGTTCGAGAGGGTGTTCGCAGGCATGGTCAAGCCACCCGGCCTTCGTCCAACCGGAGGTGAATGATCTGTTCCAGGCGGTCCCGGACGGCTTCGATGCTCACATGGCCGACGACCTCGTCGGCGAAGGCGAAGGTCAGGATATCCCGAGCGTCGTCGGCGCCGATGCCTCGTGAGCGAAGATAGAAGACCTGTTGCTCGTCCAACTGTCCGACGGTCGCGCCGTGCGTACACTTGACGTCGTCAGCGAAGATCTCCAGCTGCGGCTTCGTGTCGATCGTGGCCTCGTCGGAAAGCAGAAGCGTCTTGTTCGTCTGCTTCGCATCGGTTTTTTGCGCATCCTTGCGGACGAAGATCTTGCCGTTGAAGACGCCCCTGGCGCGCCCGGCCAGGACCGCTTTATAGACCTCCCACGAATTGCAGTTCGGTTTTGCGTGGTCGATGGTCGTATGGTTGTCGATCAGCTGTTCGCCCGTGCCCAGCGAGAGGCCGTTCAAGGTGCACTCGCACCGTTCGTCATTCATGGCCGAGGTCAGTTCATTGCGGACCAACTTGCCGCCGAGCGCAAAGTTGTTCGAGCGATAGACGCTTTCCTTCGATTGTGCAACGTGCGTGACCGCCATGTGGAATGCCGACAGCGACTCGAACTGCACTTTGTCGTGCTCGAGCCGGGCCCTCTTGCCGAGCACCACTTCAGTGACGGCGTTCGTCAGGTAGCTGCCCCCATCGTTCGAAACGTAGAACTCGACGACCTTTGCCGCAGCGCGTTCTTCGAGAACGATGAGGTTACGGGGTTGGATCACCGTCTCGGCCGCCGACCGGTCAGCCACGTAGACGAGAACGATCGGTTCCGCGATCTCGACACCCGAGGGCACGTGCAGATACAGGCCGTCGAACAGAAAGGCCGTGTTGAGCGCCGTGAAGCCCGTCTCCGTTCCTTTCACGGAGTGCGCGAGATGTCTTTCGATCATCTGACGATCAGTCGACCTGGCCTCGGCGAGGCTGATCGCCCTGACGTTGTTCGGCACTTTCACCGACGAAAGCCACGGCGCGTAGTGACCATTGATGAAGACGAAACGGTCCTGAGCCGGCACCGTCAGCTTCTCGATCTCGCTCGACGTGAGCGACGACGCCGGAGGCTGGATGCTGGGCGTGAACGACCGATTGGAGATCGGCTGCACATTCGTGAAGCGCCACTCCTCGTCCGCGGAAGTCGGAAACCCGACCTGTTGTAAGTGCCCCATAGCCGTCCGCCGCAGGGCGTGGACGGGAGAAGCGGCGTCGCCGTTGAGTGTGCGCTCAAAGGCGTTGAACTGTTCCTGGTAGTGCGATCGCTGGTCCATGTCTTCGTCTGAATTGCTCCGACGTGCGTTAGACGCCAGGGGCCTACGAATGTCAGCCCCGTCGGGCCGTGGTTTCTGAGCCTTCGCGCATCAATTCGTAGCCCTTGTCTTCAAGGTGCAGCGCAAGTTCCTTCCCGCCCGACCGCACGATCCTTCCGTCGACGAGCACATGGACAAAATCGGGCACGATGTAGTTGAGCAGGCGCTGGTAGTGCGTGACCACGACCGTCGCGTTCTCCTTCCGGCGGAGCTTGTTGACACCGTCGGCGACAATACGGAGCGCGTCGATGTCGAGGCCCGAATCTGTCTCATCGAGAAGCGCGAGCTTCGGCTCCAGCACGGCCATGTGGAAGATCTCGTTCCGCTTCTTCTCGCCTCCCGAAAAGCCTTCGTTCACCGGGCGGTTCAGGAAGCTCTCCTCCATCTCCACCAGCTTCATCCGCTCCCGCACCATCTTCAGGAAATCGACGGCATCGAGCTCTTCCAGGCCCCGATGCTTTCGGATGGAATTGAGGGCGGTCTTCAGGAAATACGAGTTGGTGACGCCCGGGATCTCGACGGGATACTGAAACGCGAGGAACACCCCCTCGCGAGCCCGTTCCTCGGGGTCCATCTCGAGAAGGTCCTGGCCATTGTAGAGGACCTGACCGTCGGTCACATCGTACACCTCGCGGCCGGCGAGGATCGAAGCGAGCGTGCTCTTGCCCGAGCCGTTCGGGCCCATGATCGCGTGCACTTCACCGGCGCTCACCTTCAGGTTGACGCCGCGAAGGATCTCATTGCCGTTGATGCTGGCGTGGAGGTTCTTGATCTCAAGCATTGATCTTCCTAAGTAGTTGACCACAAAGGACACAAAGATCCCAAAGATCTGATCAAAGGTCCCTTGCGCACATCAGTTGGAAATACCTCTCTGCGTTCTTTGTGATCCTTGTGGTTACGACACTGGTCATCAGCCGACACTACCCTCAAGGCTCACGCCGAGAAGCTTCTGCGCTTCGACCGCGAATTCCATCGGCAGTTCCCGGAAGACCTCGCGGCAGAAACCGTTGACGATCATATTGACGGCATCTTCGCGCGAAAGTCCGCGCTGGTTGCAGTAGAAGATCTGGTCCTCCCCGATCTTCGAGGTGGTCGCTTCGTGTTCGACGCGGGAAGAGGTGTTCTTGACCTCGATGTAAGGGAAGGTGTGCGCGCCGCACGTGTCGCCCAGCAGCAACGAATCGCACTGCGAAAAGTTGCGGGAATGGACCGCCCCCTTCTTGATGGCCACGAGACCCCTGTAGGAATTCTGACCCTTGCCCGCCGAGATCCCCTTCGACACGATCGTGCTTTTCGTATTCTTGCCAATGTGGATCATCTTGGTGCCGGTGTCGGCTTGCTGGTAGTTGTTCACCACCGCCACCGAATAGAACTCGCCGACCGACTCATCGCCCTGCAGGATGACGCTGGGATACTTCCAGGTGATGGCCGAGCCGGTCTCCACCTGCGTCCACGAGATCTTCGAGCCGACGCCCACGCACTTGCCGCGCTTGGTCACGAAGTTGTAGATGCCCCCCTTGCCCTCTTTGTCGCCGGGGTACCAGTTCTGGACGGTGGAATACTTGATGCTGGCCCGATCGCCGGCGGCGACCAACTCGACGACGGCGGCGTGCAGCTGGTTCTCATCGCGCATCGGAGCCGTGCATCCCTCGAGGTAGCTCACATAAGCCCCCTCCTCGGCCACGATGAGCGTTCGCTCGAACTGGCCGGTGTTGGCGGCATTGATCCGGAAATACGTCGACAGCTCCATCGGGCACCGCACACCCTTCGGCACGTAGCAGAACGAGCCGTCGGAGAAGACGGCGGAGTTCAACGCCGCATAGTAGTTGTCGCTGGCTGGTACCACCGAGCCGAGATGCTTTCGGACGAGCTCGGGGTGCTCGCGAACCGCCTCGGAGAAGGAGGAGAAGATGATGCCCAGATCTTTGAGCTTCTCCTTGAACGTGGTCGCCACCGAGACGCTGTCGAAGACCGCGTCGACGGCGACGCCGGCGAGCATCTCCTGCTCGCGCAAAGGGATCCCCAGCTTCTCGTACGTCCGACGGATCTCGGGGTCCAGTTCATCGAGGCTGTTCAGCGTCACCTTCTGCTTGGGGGCCGAATAGTAGATGATGCTCTGAAAATCGATCGCGGGATACGTGACATTGTGCCACTTCGGCTCCGTCATCTTCTGCCATGCCCGGAACGCCTTGAGGCGCCACTCGAGGAGCCAGTCGGGCTCTCCCTTCTTGTCCGAGATAAAGCGGACGATGTCTTCGTTCAGACCTTTGGGGGCCGAGTCGTTTTCGATGTCCGTTACGAAACCCCACTTGTACTCGCGATCGGCGAGCTCTTCGATCTGCTTGGTCTCGGTGCTCATGGTGTGTGTCGTGTCTTCGTCACTCGTCAGGATGCAGGCGTCGTGGCCGCCGAAGGCGGCGCTGCCGGTGCCACCGAGGTTTTCGGGGCCGGGGCCGGGGGAACGGGCTTCTTCGACACAGCGCGGAACTCCTCGAGCATCAGCACCCAGGTCCGCTCATCGAGCGGCTTCAGAATTCCGTCCTTCTCGAAGTGCGCCACGACCTCCCTCGTCACCTCTTCCGCCGCCACGTACCCTTGCGCCAGCTTCTGTTGCTCAAGGTAGGTCATGACGCCATAATGAAGATCACGAAAGAAGACGTTCGAAGCGTGAAAGAGATGATATCGCGACCGGAGGAATTGCAGAAACTCACGGTCGCGTGCGATGATCTGTTGTGCAATGGAGGCCATGGTGTGCTCGTCAGATGATCTGATGGATGGTCATCTTGTCGAATAGAATGTTGAGGTCTCGCTGAACCTTTCCGAGCGGCTTACGGATCGTGCAACTATCGAAGATCGAACAGCTGTCAGGCCCTTCTACGTAGCATTCGGCGATCATCGGCTTCTCCTCTTCGATGATCTGGATGACCGTCGCCACCGTCATCGCCCTGGGATCGCTGCCGAGCGCGTAGCCTCCACGGACCCCCTGCGTGGAATGCACGATGCCAGCCCGGGCCAGCTTCTGGAGGACCTTCGCCAGAAGCTCGTACGGCACATCGTACTCGCGCGCCAACTCCTTGGCCGTGAACACTTGTCCCATCGGATGCATGGCCATGTGCCGCAACGCGATGAGCCCGTATTCGACCTTCTTGGAGAGTTGGAACATTGAAATCCGACTTCAGGAGTCCGATATTGGGTCAAAAGAAAGACAGAGGGAGTTGAATCGTCCTCTGTCTTGTGGACATATGGTACGCACTTGTCGTCAAGGAAGCAACCGGGACAGGACCCGGCAAAACAGGCGGGACTGGACCCGCTCAGAAACCTGCCGACCAGTGGAAAACCGAAGGCCAGCCAACAAAGTTCCTTCCCCCGCAATCTGGGCAATATTACAGCCGTTCGCACGTCTGCGACCTCGAGGTTTCTTGAATACACGGGCAATTCTCTCTACACTAAGAGCATGAAGATCGGCATAACGTGTTACCCTACCTACGGCGGCAGTGGCGTCGTGGCCACCGAATTGGGCAAGGCGCTCGCCAAGCGGGGGCACCAGGTCCACTTCATCTCCTACGCCATGCCGATGAGGTTGAGCGGCTTCCTGGAGAACCTCTTCTACCATGAAGTGGAGATGTCCTCCTACCCGCTCTTCGATTTTCCTCTGTATACGTTGGCACTCGCGAGCAAAATGGTGGAAGTGACCCAATATGAGAAGCTGGACGTCCTCCATTGTCACTACGCCATTCCACACGCCGCCAGCGCGTTTCTGGCCAAAGAGATCCTACAATCGACGAAACCCAAGGTCATTACAACGCTTCATGGGACGGATATTACGCTCGTTGGCCTTGAGCCGAGTTTTTTGCCTGTTGTAAAGTTCGCCATCGAGAGAAGCGACGGCGTGACCGCGGTCTCGCGATTCCTGCGCGAAAAGACGCTAACGAACTACGGCATCGCCAAGGACATTGAGGTCATCCCGAACTTCGTCGACACAACGGTGTATCGCCGCGTTCCAGCCGACCACATCCGGCAGCGCTACAGCCACCCCGGCGACCGGATCCTCATGCATACTTCGAACTTCCGTGCTGTCAAGCGCGTCCAGGATGTGATCAAGACCTTCGCCGAGGTCCGAAAGAAGGTCCCTTCGACCTTGCTGCTCATCGGCGACGGACCCGACCGCTCCACATGCGAGCTCCTCAGCCGCGAGCTCGGCCTGCAAGACTCGGTCCGATTCCTCGGCAAGCAGGTGGAACTGGTCGAGCTGCTCTCATCAGGCGATCTCTTCCTCATGCCCAGCCAGTCGGAGAGCTTTGGCCTCTCGGCGCTCGAGGCTATGGCGTGCGGCGTGCCGGTCATCAGCTCGAGCGTGGGCGGGCTTCCCGAACTGCAGTTGCACGGCCAGACCGGATTCATTGCAGAGATCGGGGATATCGACCGTATGGCGAAGTACGCGATCGACCTGCTCTTGAACCCGGCCAAGCACCAGGTGTTCGCCGAGGCGGCGCGCCTGCGGGCGGCGGAATTCGACAGCAGCCGCATCGTCGCGCTCTACGAGCAGTACTACGAGCGGATCCTCGCTTCCTGACGGACGAGCGACGCTCCACCTCCCATGCCAACGAAGCGCACGCCAGCCGACCAGCAGACTCATGCGACGCTGATCGAAGAATTGGTGGGAGTGCTCGCGCACGAAGGCTTCACGGTGAGCGCGGCGGACGGAGTGGCGGGCTATGCGGCGCCGTACGAGCTGAGCAACGACGGCTACGGTGACCAGGAAGACAAAGCGCCGGACGTGTATGCCTACGACCCGGCGCGGAAGTGCTACATCATCGGTGAAGCGAAAACGGGGAATGGCGATCTCGAATCGAACCACGCCCTCACGCAGTGGAACGTGTTTCTGGATCAGTCAAACTCACGCAGCGGCGCCCCCTCCGTTCTCTACGTCATCCTCCCCTCATCGAAGGTTCCCTTGTTCCAAGGGCTCATCACGCACTACATCCACCGCGAATACTGGCATCGCGTGGTGGTCGTGAGTTCCAGCCGGGTCTCTGGCCAGGCGTAGCCTCAGAACAACTCACGCGGCGCCCGCCAGCCGGCAGAACAGGCAGGCACCATGCGGGTGAAACGACCGCCGCATCGATGTGATCGACCAACTCTCCTCGCTACGTTCGCCGCGCAGAACGGTAGATCAGGCTACCCCTTCTGCAGCTTCGCGAACTTGAGGATCAGGCTTTTCAGCCCGGCCTGATCGAAGTCTACGACCGCCTTCCGGTTGTCTCCGGTGCCGCTCAGATCCACGACCTTGCCACGGCCGAAGATCTCGTGCCGCACCATCATCCCCTTCTTCAGCACGAGCACCTCCTGCGACTCCGACTCGTAGTCTGGCATCTGGTCGCTGGCATAGTGATCGTCGGCCGGGCGAGCGGACTGCTTGCGGGCCGGCGGTGAAGGCCGGCGCAACGTCGGGACGTGTGCCGCGGCCCGGGGGATCCGAAGAGCGACCTGGTGGACGTTCGTATCACCGAGCTCCGCCAGGAACCGAGAAGGCGTCTGATACGAGGCTTCTCCGAACCGATAGCGCATCTGGGCGTAGGAAAGATAGAGGCGCTTCTCGGCTCGCGTCATGCCGACATACAGCAACCGGCGCTCTTCTTCCACGTCGACGTCGTCGAATGCCGCCGACGTGAACGGTAGAAGTCCCTCCTCCAGACCAGTCACACACACGACCGGGAATTCCAATCCCTTCGACGCGTGGAGGGTCATCAGGGTGACAGCGTTCGCCGTCCCTTCCCACCGATCGATGTCCGCCACGAGCGACACTTCTTCGAGGAACGCCTCGAGTGTCGCTGCGTTTCCCTGCTGAGCGAATTCGGTGATGGCGGAGAGAAGCTCCTGCACGTTCTCCCACCGAGCCATGGACTCCGACGTCCGCTCTTCCTTGAACGATGTCAGGAATCCCAGCTCGTCGACGAGTGCCCTGGGCCATTCGCTGAGCGACAGCGTCGTCCGCAACTGGCGGTACTTGTCGAGCAAGGCCCGGAACTGGCGGAGGTGATGACGCGCACGATCGTTCAATTCCACGATCTCGCCCACGCGGGCGAGCGCGTCGTTGAGCGAAAGGGCCTGTGCGGTCGCGAACGCTCGCAGACGGTCGACCGTCGTGTCGCCGATGCCCCGCGCGGGCGTGTTGATCACCCGCAACAAGCTGGCATCGTCGAGCGGGTTCACCAATATCCTCAGGTAGCCAAGGACATCCTTGATCTCCTTCCTCTCGTAGAACCGGATACCGCCCACGATGACGTACGGAATGCCCGTTCTCCTGAGCGCATCTTCGATCGCACGGGACTGGGCGTTGGTCCGGTAGAGCACGGCGATGTCGCGAAGGTCTCCTTTGCGGCGTCCCACCTCTTCTTGTACAACCTGGACGACGCGGAGCGCCTCGTCCTGATCGTCGGCACATTGCACGACCGTCACCGGATCGCCGACGGGGTTGTCGGTCCATAGATGTTTCTTGAGCCGGTTCGTGTTCTGCCGGATGAGCTCGTCGGCCACGCCGATGATGCTCTTCGTCGATCGATAGTTCTGTTCCAGGCGAAAGGTCTGGCAGTCGGGGTAGTCCTTCGAGAAATCGAGGATGTTTCGGATCTCGGCCCCGCGGAAGGAATAGATACTTTGCGCGTCGTCGCCCACGACGCACACGTTGCGGTTCCGGTCCCCCAACAATCGCATGACGCGATATTGGGCCCGGTTCGTATCCTGGAACTCGTCGACGTGGACGAACGCGAACCGATGCTGGTATTTCTCCAACGTCTTCGGAAAGCGCTCGAACAGCTCGATGGGTTTCAGCAACAGGTCGTCGAAATCCATCGCGTTGCAGCGATGGAGCGTCTTGTCGTACTCGGCATAGACCCGCGCGGCGTGTTCTTCGAGGATCGTCTTGCTGCGTGCTTCCGCCTCCGACGGCGTCAGCATCTGGTTCTTGGAGTAGGAGATGCGCGACCGAATGCCGGAGGGGTTGAACTGCTGCGTGGAGAGCTTCAGCTTTTCCATGGCCGTTTTGACGACGGCCAAAGAGTCATCGGTGTCGTAGATCGTGTAGGAGTTGGTGTAGCCGATGAGCTGGCTTTCCCGGCGGAGGATACGGGCGAAGACCGAATGGAACGTCCCCATCCAGAGGTCGGCCGCCTTCTCACCGACCAGCCGCTGGATGCGCGTCTTCATCTCACCGGCCGCCTTGTTCGTGAATGTCAGGGCCAAGACCGACGAAGGAGGCACGCCCGAAGCCAGGAGGTGCGCGATCCGGTAGGTCAGCACGCGGGTCTTGCCGCTTCCGGCCCCGGCAATGATCATTACCGGCCCGTTCACCGCCCGGATAGCGTCCTGTTGGGCAGGATTCAGGTCCTTGAGAAACGACACTTCCGTGGATGCGATGAGGTGGAGAGAAAGAAGGGGAGGATGTGATCACGCAACCAACCAAGGTACCAAAAAAACAAGAGGCCGGCAACACTTGCCGGCCTCTTGGGCCTTGGACATAGGTTCAGATCAACAAGGCTCCTTCGAGGCGAAGAAGGAACTCCTTGGTCTTGATGCCGGAAGCATAGCCGACGAGACCCCGGTCGCTGCCGACGACGCGGTGACATGGGATGACGATCGGCAAGGGGTTCGCTCCGTTCGCCCTTCCAACCGTTTGGTACGCTCCGTCTCTTCCCACGCGATGGGCCAGATCTTTGTACGTGATCATCGTGCCGTACCGAACCCTCCGAAGCTCTTTCCACACGTGCTTCTGAAAGTCCGTACCGATGGGGTCGAGACGCGAGGTGAACTTCACCAGCCGCTGCGACAGATAGCGGTTCAGCTCCTCGACGAACTTGCGATGGCGCCGGCTGTTCTCCGTGATCGTCCCTCCGTCGGCCACGCGCTCGAGCCACGCAAGGAACTCTCGCTTGGTCTCAGCTGGGATGGCGACCTTGCAGATCCCCTTGTCGGTCGAGGCGACATAGACCGTACCGAGCTTCGTCGTGTGAGAGGACCATTGGAAATGTCTCATCGCGGGTCATCTGGAGAAGAAAACATGTGCCACTGACCGGCCTGACGTATCCTCAACCTTCCCTCTCCCTTCACGGCATGCAACCACATCAGTTCGCTCTTGGCGTCCACTGAGGTCGAGCCGTTCCTGCCGACAGAACGGATGGTGGAGGTCGGCCTTACGCAGGGAGAAACCTAGCGAATCAGGGTCGGAAAGGCAATGCCGGTGAGTGATGGAATGGCCCGAGCAAGGGAGCGCGAACGGGACCTGTTTCCCCCGTCCGTGCGTGCATCTCAGAACACGGCTCTGGCCTCAACGCGGGCCGTGTGTACGACGGGGCTGCTCCCTTCCTGGCGTCCGAAGTATCCGACGGAAACCTGTATCAGAGAGGTCACCTGCAGGTCGCCCGAGATCCGCCAGAGCCAGGACCGGCCGATGGCTTTGCCATCTGTCAGTTCGAACGGAAGGCTGGCGGGGACCACTCCAGAGGACGAGAACAGGGTCGACTCTTCCCGCCGCACCTCTCCCCGAAACTGGCCGGTAAGGGGCAATCCGAAGACCAGCCGTACGGATTGCTCGTTCGTCGCAGCCTCCACGTCCGAGCCTGATCGTCGGTCGGTGTTCGATCCGAGCCCGACCGACCATCCCGCCTCCCATTGGCGGTCGAGTCGCATGGACATGTCGATCGTCCCTCCGACCGCCGTGATATCACGATCGCGGGGATTGGTGGCGTTCGAAAGCATTCGGTCCCGACGTGCCCACAGGTCGGTCTGCTGACCCAAGTCCTCGCTCCAACGGTTGCGCAGACGAAGCGACCGTTCGTTACCGTAACCCCGCTCAGGCGTCGACACCAACTGAGTGAGGGCCCGTCGCTCTGAGGCCCGCACACGGACCGAGAACGCCGGGTCCCCTTCGAACACGTGGAGATCCTGCGTCACGATCTGTTGGCCACTCAGCGTCGTCGCACTGGACAGGAACGTCCCCCAACGCAAGCCGTAGACATTCTCCGAACGCGGATCTGAGCTTCGCTCCTCGATCCGAACGAGGGTCTCCGATGAAAGCGCCCTCAACCACGCCGGCCCTTCCGATCCCAGCCAACGAACTCCGTTCCATCGAATTCGAACAGAGGCTTTGACATCGTTCACGGGAACCAACGCTTCACCGGGAAGCAGCAACGCCACATAGTCGCCGTCGAATCGAACCAGCTCATATTCCGGTTCGTCGGCGACACCGTTGCCATTCGAATCGCCGAGATAGCGGAAGTTGCCGGTTCCACGGGCGACCCGGATGAACACCCGCTCCAACCTGGCCGAACGCTGGTTGGAGAACTCATACAGGAGATCGCCTTCGAGACCTCGCCGAGGGGTGCTGGCCCTGGTGAATGACCGCACGAGCAGCGTGGTGGCGTCTCCGTTCCCTCGCCTGCGGAATTCTTCCATAAACGACGTACGCCGCAGATTCAGGACCAGCGACGATTGCACCGTCTCCGAAGGACGGATATCGGCGGAGTAGGACTGCGTCAACGCGGTGAACGCTGGATGGCGGCGTCCGGCGAGCGTGCTGTCTTCGTTGCGGAGCTGGACCTCCGCTCGTCCCGCAAAGACGGGGCTGGGTTGCCACGAGATATACGGTGACCAGTCGACGAACCTGAAGCTTCCGTCGGTCAGCGAGTCGACGACAAGCCGGCGGTCGGATCGTTCCTCCAAGGCGAATCGCACGCCGGGACGCCAGGCTCCGATGGGAAGCACGCCGTCCAGTCCATGACGCAGCCACGTTGAACGCGTCTGAGCCGCCACCAGATCACGCGTCAAGCGCTCAGTCTCTCCAGTGATCGACGCACCCGAACCGTCGGCGAGTGTCACTCTTCCGCCGCGCCGCGTCGACGTTGCCTCACCGGAGCGACCGACCGACCCCATGAACAGCTCCGACCGGATCCACGCGCGGGGCGCATAGGCGAGGCGGGCTTCGTCCTTGCGCTCATCCATTCTTCGTGGGCCTGAAAGGTCCCATCGGCGCTCGTACTCCGCCGGATCGATGCGGTCGGGCGATACGAAGGCTGAGCTGATGACGCGTCGTGAGAGCGACAGTGTCGCTTGTCCGATGTCGATCCCCCCCACCATGATCTCTCCGCTCGACAACTCGAGTCCCAGCAGCCGGGCCTGTCCGTCGTTGTCGGCATCGTCGATCGATGACAATCGATTACGGTCGAGCACACTGCCGGACAGGTCGGCGACGATCGTCACCCCTTTGACGGGGCGAACGCGTACCGTGGCATGGGCAGTTCGCTGCAACTGCGGTAGTGGGATGAACTGGACGGGCAGATACGTGCCGGCACCGATGCCGGCAAAGCGGTACTCCCCCGCGGAGATGCGCACGTAGCCGGCGGAGTCGGTCGGCATTCGCTCGACCGGAGAGAACGTGACGGCAAAGAGCGCGTTTGGATCGCCCGGCGCATATCGGTAGATGGAGTACGCTCGTCCCAGCATCATCGTATCGACGCGGAGATACTGTCCGGCCCCCCGGCCCGTCGTGGTGTCCATGCCGAGATCCCGGACGGATGGAAGGGACGCTCTGAAACGGTCGGCGCCGCTGTTGCGCAAGAGCGAGCGAAGTTCCTCGGTCAGTCCCAGATCGAGCGGAGCCTCCGCATCGTCGGCTTCCTGGAGAAGCGCTGTATTGACCACAACGGCGCTGTCGCGCCAGACGACGTCGAATGATGCGCCGATGGCGTTGCGGGCGTATTGCCGGTCGGCGTATTCGAAATCCACGACGATGCGTGAGGCAGAGGTGATCGGACGTCGAGAGGTGAACAACACCTCGCCGGAGGCGTAATCGATCACGTAGTCCTTCACCTCGCCACGGACCAGTTGTTCGCCGTTGATCGTCACGCGTTCCGACCCGGCGATCACGATCACACGTGGCTCTCCATTCTGGCCGGTCAAACGATACGGCCCCTGATTCCCCTCCGAACCTTGGAAGCGCAGCGTGTGGAATTTCCCCCTGGCGCTGGCTCCGACGACACCCACAGAAGCACGCAGGTCCTTCATCGGCATGGAGGATGACTGGAACGACGCCTGAGCGCCCTGGAACTTGCGAGAGAGCGCGCCGAACGCTCCTCCCTGCTGCGGAGTCCGGACATAGACGAAATCGCCCAGCGTAATGCCGTACGACCGGCCGGAAATATCGATGAAGACCCGGTCGACCTCGCGGAGGGTCTGGGTGCTCCCTTCGGGTTGAAGCGGGGAGTTCTCATCCGTGAGGGCTGCGACGACGTTGACATCCTCGGCGAGAGATCCTGAAAGCTGAAGCCGCAGGCCAGAGGTCAACGAAGCGTCCCGATTCGTACCGACGCTGAGGCCCCGAACGATGGTACCGGACCGCTGAAGGCCCCGGCCAAACCACTCGTTCGCATCGGTCTTGGTGCGAGCAGCCGGTTCCACGCGCGGCCGACCCGCGCTGGTGATGCGCTCGGCAGAAGGCGCGGTGTACGTCTCCCGCAACGCAAACGGGAGCGGCCGGAAGCTCACGATCGCGGGCGAGCCGGATGGATCATTGGAAAGGCGCCCGCGGATCGAGGGGAGCAACGCGACCCTGCCCCGCACGGCATCGATGTGCATGTCGATGCCGTCGCGAAGCGGCCCGATGCCTTCGATGTTCACGGAGACGGAGGATCGAAGCAGGAACAGAGAGGAGAGGACGAGCACCGAATCGGCCGCGGAAATGCGAAGGGAATCGACGCGCTGTCCGGATGACTGCGCACTCAGGACCGACGGCAGAGAGAACGCGAGAACGACGGCTACGACGACGGCGAGCGCCGACTGGGGTTGGGATCCACGCATCGTAGCAGAGTTACATCAAACACGACTCCTGAGGAATGGACGAAATCGGACGGCCGAAGCCATTCCAGCAATTCCCAATTCTCGTTTTACAATTTGCAACCTACATTCTTCAATGCTTCGTGCCGAAGGAGGGACTCGAACCCTCACACGGTGTGAGCCGTACTGGATTTTGAGTCCAGCGCGTCTGCCAATTCCGCCACTTCGGCTTGAGACAACCAACTCATTGAAACTGGATCTTGGGTCTAGCTCGGCACGTTCTCTGCTCAATCTCCAAATGTGCCAAGGGACGTGCTGAGTTAGGTCCACGAACGTCCCAAGTCTGCCTGCCCCGACGTCTTAGGTCGGGGCCAATTCCCTGCCCGAATGGCTGACGCCAGTCAGTCAGCCGGGCCCGCCTACCTGACGGCAGTCGGGCAGGCGCCATTTCGGCCTGAAGGATAAATATACCCAGAACTCCCCCTTCGGGCAAGGTCAGCGCGAGGTCGACATCTGCAATGGCGCGGCATATCCTGTCAGCTCAACGTAGCCTCGGCCTCGCACCCGCTGATCACGCTGGGTCCCATCAACCCTCACACTTCCCTCCCAATACGTGATCCGGCTCGACTCTTCGGTCCGCAGCTCCTGATCGGCAACGGTCGGTCGGAGCCGCAGACTCAGCCGTTGCGAGGGGACCTCGATCGTCCATTCCGCCGGATAGACGGCGCCACTTGAAGGGCTCTTCCACGTGCGCGTTGACGTGATCGTGAATTGCGCCGGGTCCAGATGTGCCGACGCTCCTCCCGTGTTGACCCAGCTCCCGCTCGAATGCGGGTCCTGCGTGCCGTCGGAACGGCGCATCCGATACAGCATCAGTTCCTCCCCCGTCTCAAGTTGGACGGAGAACCAATCCCACCCCACTTGGCCGGGCGAAAGCACCGAGGTGCTCCATTCACGGTCAAGCCACGCTTCACCCGTCACCTCCGTCGGTCCCTGCTCATCCATGATCACACCCTCGACCGCCGCCCTCGTGATCGAGTAGTAGTGCGACGCATTCGACGCCCCCTCTCCTTTTCGACTCACGCCATTCACACCGTGGACGACGGGGGGTTTTCGCGGCTCGAACACCAGGTTGATGGACAGTGAATCGGCGATCGCCTGGATGTGGTGAAATCGACCCAGTCCCTCGACGACCCATTCGTCGATCCAGGTGCGATAGATGTCCGAGCGAGCGCCGGCGTTATCGACGCTGCTTCCCCGGCTGATCACTTCCCGATACCGGAACGTTCCCTTCGATTCGTCCGTCACGGCGGCGTGGCCGAACAGGACCTGCCCCTGCGAACCATCGTCAGGGCTCTCACGCTCGTCAAGCGGCTTGAGGGCGTGTCGGAAGAGGGTCAACTGGAACCCGTAGGCATTGCCGGAGGCATCGGCAAGATGGCCAGTGTAGTACCACCATTCGGTTTGGAATGCGGGATGCGCAGCATGGTCACGAGGGAAGGAATACTGATATCCCGGCTTCGCGACGGCGAATTCCGGCGCCGGACGCTGACAGGTCACGGTGATCGTCATGGCCACGATCGCCGCGGTGAGGGTCAACACATGGATACGATGTCGCATAGGTCGATACAACCTCGAAGTGATTATTCGTAGTGGACGGTGCCAGCCACGGGGCGTCCGACGGCTATTGAGGCCGGCCACAGCGCTGACAGGAGCGAGACGGTGGGTATCACCAGAAGCACCGCCACAAGGATCGTCGGATCGACGCTGAATTGAATACTCCATCCAAACGACTGCCGATTGATGACGTACACGAGGATCGTCGAAAGCGCCAGACCGGTGACGACACCCCCGACCGCAGCCACCACTCCCAGCAATGCGCCATGGTAGAGGACGATGCGGCGTATCTGCCCCGGTACGGCGCCGACAGCTTTCAGGAGTCCCAACTCCCGCTGACGTTCCGTGACCATGCTCAGGAGTGTCGTGACAACCCCCGTGATGGCGATCAGCGCGGCGATCAGCTCAAGCGCATAGGTGATGGCAAACGTCTGGTCGAAGAGGTCAAGGATGTGCGCCCGCAGACTGGAATTCGTATGGACAAGGAGCCCGACGGTTGACCCGAAACGACGTTCGATCTGCTCCTGCACTTGGGGCGCTAACGATGGATCCACCAATTCCAGGGCGATGTTCGTCACGCTGCTATCCTTCCACTGCCGGATGAACTCGCCGCGATGCATGAGCACCAGCCCAGCGTCGGAGGTGTAGTCATAGAAGATGCCCGACGCGCGGTACGATCGCACCCCTTCCGGCGTGGGGATCGAGACCCGATCTCCGCGCCCGATCCCTCGTCGCAGCGCAAACGGTTCCGACACCAGAACGCCTTCGCCACTTTCGGCTTCGCTCAAGATCTGCCTGCGGTCACCGTCGAGAAAGACAAGACGTCCGGCCCTGTCCGCCGCCAGAATATCAACGTTCCCCAGGGTGGTCGTTGAACCGTTCACCGGGATGCGGATGCCGCGGAAGGTATCGACGGTTCGCACGGCCGGCCAAGCACGTAGTTCCTGGAGGACTTCCGCCGGCACAGGGGTCTGGGAACTCGCCGAGATGGCGTTAGACCTCAGACTCACGAAGAGATCGAACCGGATCGTCTGCCGCACCCAGACCTCCACCGTGGACCGGAAGCTTCCGACCATCGTATCGACTCCGATGAGCATGGCGACAGCCACCATGAGCGCACCGCCGGCCACGGCGGACCGATGCAGCGATGTCGTCATCATGTCGATCGCCAATCGCGGTTCGACGCCGGGCCACCGTGTGGCGGCCTTCCGGAGGGGCCCGGCGACCAGTCGCAGGAACGCAGGCATCAGCATGGCGGAGCCGACCAACAGCAACATCGCCGAACCGAATCCCAGAACGGGTGTGTCTCCCAACGGCGGAGCGAGCGAGGCCGCACCACTAAGGACCAGAACGACGCACCCCGCTACGATCATGCGACTTCGACGCCGCGCCAGACGTTGCTCGAGGGCCATCGTGTGCATCGTTTCCCGGACGGGAACCTGTAATGCTTCTCTCACCGCAGGCACCGCCGCCAACAACGAAAGCACGAACCCAAAGATCGCGCCTTGCAGAAGGATCGGTGCATCGAGGCGAACCCCCTCAACCGCGACGAGCACGTAGAGCGCGGTCACGGTCGCCGCGACCTGTTCCGCTGCGGCTTCCGCCAGGACGATGCCCAGTGCCAGGCCGAACGTTGATCCGACGACGGCGAGCACGCTGACCTCCGCCAGGAGCATGGCCATCAGTTGGACGGGAGTTGCTCCAACCGAGCGCAGTGTGCCGATCTCCTTTCGACGCCGCAGCACGTCGGTCAGGACCGTGTTGTAGATCAGAAACATCGACACGAACAGCGCAATGCCCGCGAGCGCCGTCAGGTTCAAGTCGAACGCCCGAAGCATCTTTTCCGTTTGCTCGCCACGGCTGGCCGGACGGACGACCTCCACATTGGCGGGCAGCCGTTCTTGAAGTGCCTCCTGCAGCTCCGGAATGAGCGAAGCATCTTCGACCGACAGATCGATGCGATCGAGGGTGCCGCTGCGTTCGAGTAGTCGCTGCGCACCTCCCAGATCCATCACGCCGAATCGGCCGCCCATGGCCGAGGCGGGTCCCTCAGGCTCCACGACGCCCGCCACGGCGAGCTGACGCACGCGCCCCCGTATCACGACGCCGATCGTATCGCCCCTCTTGACCCCTTCAGCCTCCGCCACCGTGGCTGACAACACGATACCCTCGTTCGTGAGCATCGATGCGAGATCGATCTCTTGATCGGCCAGTTCCGTGTAGCGGCGAAAAGACCGTTCGGAGAATACATCGACGCCGAGCAACAAAAAGGGACGTTCGTCGGAGGCGGTGACCGGAACGGTTTCGATGACGGGCGCGAATGACCTAACGCCCCGGGCTGTCCGAACCTGGCGAACCAGGCCGTCGGGGAAGCCTTGCCCATCCACGGAGAGGATCTGGAGGTCCGCACTGCCGGCTACCACATCGACGCTCGACCGAAAGGCTTCGAAGGCCGTGTGATTCGCGAGACGAATGGCCACGAGTACGGCGACGCCAAGGGCGACGCCGACCATGCTGAGCAAGGTGCGCCAGCGGTCCCGCACCAGATGACGAAGACTGACGAACCGGATCAGCTCACGCATCGAGGATGGCACCGTCTTTCATGTGGACCACGCGGTCGACGCGCGAAGCCAATTCGTGGCTGTGCGTGGCGACCAGCAGCGTCCGCTCGTTCCGCCGCACAACATCGAGCAGAACCTCGAGGACATGGGCTGCGGTGGAGGAATCGAGATTGCCCGTCGGTTCGTCGGCCAGGATGACGGACGGCTCGTTGATGAGCGCCCGCGCGATCGCCGTGCGCTGCATTTCGCCGCCCGACAGCTCGTGCGGCATGTGGTCGAGACGGTGGTCCAGACCCACTTCCTTGAGAAGCCATGCCGCTCGCTCCATGACGAAACCTGACGGCCGGGCGTCGAGAAGCGCCGGGAGGGCTACGTTCTCCTGCACCGACATGGTGGGCATCAGATTGAAGAATTGGAAGATAAGGCCCACCTCCCTCCGCCGGAGGAGGGCCAATTCAGATTCGTTGCGCCCTTTCCGTTCACGGCCGTGGATGCTGACGGTGCCTGAGCTCGGAGTATCAATGCCGCCGATGATATTGAGCAGGGTACTCTTACCACAGCCACTGCTCCCCATCAAGGCCGTACAGCTTCCTTTGGCCACGGACAAGTGAACATCACGCAAGGCGGCGACTGGTCGTCCCCCGTGCGCATAGGTCTTGTAGAGTCCGGAGACTTCGATCACTGGAACTTCGAGGTGAGACATGTTTCTTGAGGAGGTAGAGGTTGATGTAATATAACTAAAAGAGCCGGGCGGCTGTTCCGTCGTTCAAGGTCCGGAGTTTTTCCGCTTGATTCTTGCGCAAAAAAGGGGAAACATCACAGCATTCCACGTCACGTTGTCATGTTCAACCGGAAGGAAACTGTATGAGCAAACTGCTGGCCGTCAAGCCGCTCGAGAAGCTTCTGACAGAATCACAGGAGGCTGGCGAGCATAGCCTGAAACGAGCCCTCGGGCCCATGAATCTGATCACGCTTGGCATCGGTGCCATCATCGGTGCCGGCATCTTCGTCCTGACTGGTCAGGCCGCCGCGCAGCACGCGGGTCCGGCCATTGTACTGTCGTTCGTTCTCGCCGGCGTGGCGTGCGCGTTCGCGGGGTTGTGCTATGCCGAGTTCGCGTCGTTGATCCCCATCGCAGGCTCGGCCTACACGTACGGTTACGCCACCATGGGCGAACTGTTCGCGTGGATCATCGGCTGGGACCTCGTGCTGGAATACGCGCTCGGGGCCGCGACCGTCGCGTCGGGCTGGAGCGGATACTTCATCAGCTTCCTCCAGGATTTCGGCATCTACATCCCACCTGAGATCACGGCCACACCGGGGACGGCGTTGGTCTTCATGAATGAGCGTTGGATGGCCGTGAGCACGCTCGCCGCGGGCACCGACATCACCGGCCTTCCGATGGCGACGGGAGTATTCAACCTCGTGGCATTTGTCATCGTGCTGCTTGTTTCGTCCGTCCTCGTCTTCGGCATCAAGGAATCGGCCAATTTCAATTCCGCCATCGTCGTGGTCAAAGTGGGCATCGTGCTGGTCTTCATCGGGATCGCGACACATTTTGTCTGGACGCATCCCGAGGTCGTGGCGCAGAACTGGAAGATCTTCATCCCCGAGAACACCGGCACCTACGGTGAATTCGGCTGGTCGGGCATCGCGACCGGAGCCGCTGTCGTCTTCTTTGCCTACATCGGATTCGACGCTGTCTCGACAGCGGCGCAAGAGGCGAAGAATCCACAGCGCGACATGCCGATCGGAATCCTCGGCTCGCTCATCGTCTGCACCATCCTCTATATCGCCGTGTCGGGCCTGCTGACCGCCATGGTGAGCTATGAACGTCTCAACGTGCCGGACCCGGTTGCCGTGGGCATCGACGTGGCCGGCATCGGCTGGGGTAGCTTCCTCGTCAAAGCTGGTGCGATCTTGGGTCTCGCCACGGTCATGCTCGTCATGCTGCTCGGACAGTCGCGCGTCTTCTATTCCATGTCGCGGGACGGACTGCTTCCGGCTTGGGTCGGCAGCATCCATCCGAAGTTCAGGACCCCCTGGCTGTCGACGATCGTCGTCGGTTCCATGGTCGCGTTCCTGCCGGCTCTCCTGCCGATCAGCGACCTGGGCCATCTCGTTTCTATCGGCACGCTCTTCGCGTTCGTCATCGTCTCGGCTGGCATCTGGATCCTGCGCGTGCGCAGGCCGGACCTGCACCGTCCCTTCAAGACCCCCTGGGTGCCGTTCGTCCCGATCATGGGCATCGGCGTCTCCCTGGCTCTCATGGCCAGCCTGCCGTGGATCACGTGGGAACGGCTCTTCATTTGGCTGGCGATCGGGATGGTGATCTACTTTCTGTACGGACGCAAGCACAGCAAGGTCCAGCAAGCGCTCAAGTGACCGCTTCTCAGCCCTGCCTGGGAGACTGATCTTGGCAGTCAGGCCCGCACCGAAGTATCGGGCGGGCCTGGCTGTCTGAAGAGTACCGATCTCGGCAGGTAGGTCTGTTGCTGTTCTGACCACCAACGATCGGGAACCATGAGCGACCATTCCACACACGGCGAGTTCAAACGAGAACTCGGTCTGCTTGACTCGACCATGATCGTCGTCGGTTCGATGATCGGGTCGGGCATCTTCATTGTCAGCGCCGATATCGCACGGACCGTCGGCTCACCCGGCATGCTCCTCCTCGTCTGGCTCATCACCGGCGCCGTGACCATGGCGGCCGCCTTGAGCTACGGTGAATTGGCAGGCATGATGCCGAATGCGGGCGGCCAGTACGTCTATCTGCGTGAATCCTACAATCCATTGATCGGATTCCTCTACGGATGGACCCTCTTCATGGTCATCCAGACCGGCACCATCGCGGCCGTCGCAGTGGCGTTCGCGAAATTCACCGCCGTCCTGATCCCGTCGTTGTCGGAGAACGCCACACTTCTCACCGTGGCCGGGTTGCGCATCTCTCCCGCCCAGGTTGTCGCCATCGTCAGCATCGTTGTTCTGACGGCCGTCAATATCCGGGGCGTGCATGAGGCGAAGATGGTGCAGAACTCCTTCACCATCGCCAAGACCGCGGCCTTGCTTGGGCTCATCGTGCTTGGTATCTCCGTTGGCCAGAATGCGCTCGCGATGGACGCAAACTGGGCCGCCTTCTGGGATGCAACATGGACGCGCGCCGTCGGCGACGGGACCTTCACCGTCGAACCGCTGACGGGCTCGATGGTGCTGGCGGCGATCGGAGTGGCCATGGTTGGCTCGCTCTTCTCGAGCGACGCGTGGAACAACATCACCTTCACGGCCGGAGAGGTCATCAATCCCAAGCGGAACATCCCGCTGAGCTTGGCCCTGGGCACGGGCATTGTCACCGCCATCTACTTGCTCGCGAACATCGCGTATCTCCTCGTGCTTCCGGTCGTCGGATCCCCCGACGGGGCTGACGCCGCCGCACGCGGCATTCAGTTCGCCACATCAGACCGGGTCGGAACGGCCGTCATGTCGGTCATCTTCGGCGACACGGCGGCCGTGATCATGGCCATTCTCATCATGGTCTCGACCTTCGGCTGCAACAACGGACTGATCCTGGCCGGCGCAAGGGTCTACTATGCCATGGCCAAGGACGGTCTCTTCTTCCGACGCGCGGGAGAGTTGAATGTTCGGGGCGTTCCTTCGGCGGCACTCGTGTTTCAGGGCATCTGGGCCTCCGCCCTTTGCCTGTCGGGCACCTACGGCGACCTGCTGGACTATGTGATCTTCGCCGTCCTCATCTTCTACATCCTCACCGTGGGAGGCATCTTCATCTTACGCAGGACGCGGCCCGATGCCGAGCGGCCGTACAAGGCGTTCGGATATCCGGTCATCCCCGGTCTCTACATTATCGTGGCAACAGCCATCTGCATCGATCTGCTCATCTATAAACCGCAATACACGTGGCCCGGTCTCGTCATCGTGCTCGTCGGCATCCCCGTGTATCTGATCTGGCGGAAGGTCAATGCACGCCCTACGACACCCTGAAGTCAGGCGTCTGATCTTGGCGGCCGCTAGCTGGGCCATGCTTCTGGCGTTCTCGCCCGGCGCCGCCGCGCAGACCGAACGGCTGGATACGCATGAGATCCAGCGGGTCCTTGATCGTGCCGACTACACCTTCTACAACAAGCTCATGTATACGTCCGGCCAAGAATGGATCGGCAAGACCGTGACGTTCCGGGGGACCATCGCGGTGCGACCGGTCATCATTCCGGACAAACGTGACTACATCCAGGTGTCCGGCCAGAACAGCAACAATGATCCTGTGAACATCGTCGGCTATCTGGATACGCCTTTGCGTTCGGAATCGGGATACGAACAGCGCGGACCGACGGTCTCGCGCGGGCAGAATGTCATCGTCTTCGGCATCCTCGGCAAGCCGCGGGATTTCGTGGACGAAAGCGGTTACGTGCGCTTCCTCCCCACGATGGACCTGCTCATGATCTACACTGCGGAAGACCGCGACTACCGAATGCCCCTCTGGGTGAGTCGTTCGCTACGACGATGATGGTGCTTGCCATGGCACGAGCGAGGGTGCATACGTTCTTGCGTGCCCCACCTCAGATCCTGCCTGGCTCTTCACCGATTTGCAGACATCCATTCGATCTTCAGAGACAACAACCGGGACGGGTTCAAGGACCGATCGTTTGTCTCCGCCATGGAGGCCACAGGGCTCCCACCTGAGGGATCCCTTTTCATTTTTCGGAATCCAATGCTACACCTCTCCTGGTTTTCTCATCTTTGAGACATCGCTGATTCCTGACGCTTCTTCTTGTATCGCCGCGACTCTCTGACTACATTTTTTTCGACAGCATCAAATCAGTCCTCAGGCCCGTTCGTCAGGCGAACGACCCAGAGATCACCTTGACACGCTGCACAATCAGGAGGGTCATCATCGTGGCTGACCATCTGAGCATCACCGATAGCCGTAACGGAAAAGTGTACGAGGTACCGATCCAGGACGGCACCATCAAGGCGATGGACCTTCGTCAGATCAAGACAGGTCCGGAAGATTTCGGGTTGATGACCTACGACCCGGCATTCATGAACACGGCGTCGTGCAAGAGCACGATCACGTACATCGACGGCGACAAGGGGATCCTTCGGTACCGCGGCTACCCGATCGAACAATTGGCGGAGAAGTCGTCGTACCTGGAAGTCGCCTACCTGCTGCTGAACGGCGAGCTGCCGACGGAAGGTCAGTTGAAGGACTTCACGTCCTGGACCGTCCGCCACTCGATGCTCCACGAGAACATCAAGAAGTTCATGGAAGGCTTCAACCACGACGCCCACCCGATGGGCATGCTCGTCAGCACCGTCGCGGCGTTGTCGACCTTCTATCCCGATGCGAAGCAGATCCACGACCCCGATGTGCGCAGACGACAGATCTACCGTCTCATTGCGAAGATGCCGACGATCGGCGCGTACGGCTATCGCCACCGTCTCGGGTTGCCGTACGTCTATCCGAGTGAGGAATTCAGCTACACCGGCAACTTCCTTGCGATGATGTACAAGCGGCTCGAGAAGGACTACAAGGTCAACCCCGTACTCGAACGTGCCCTCGACATCCTGTTCATCCTTCATGCCGACCACGAACAGAACTGCGGCACGAACGCCATGCGGAGCATCGGCAGCTCGTACGCCGACCCGTACGTCTCGTGCGCTGGCGCGGCCGCCGCACTCTACGGTCCGCTGCACGGCGGAGCGAACGAACAGGTCCTGACGATGCTCAGAGAGATCGGCTCGAAGGAGAAGATCCCGGCATTCATCAAGGACGTGAAGGAAGGCCACGGTGAGAAGCGCTTGATGGGCTTCGGCCACCGGGTCTACAAGAACTACGACCCTCGCGCCAAGATCATCAAGCAGACGGCCGAGCAGGTCTTCTCGGTGACCGGGCGGAATCCTTTGCTCGATATCGCGATCGAGCTTGAACGCATCGCCCTGGAAGACGAATACTTCGTCAAACGCAAGCTGTATCCAAACGTCGACTTCTACTCGGGCATCATCTACCAGGCGATGGGGTTCCCGACCGACGCTTTCACGGTGCTGTTCGCCATCCCGCGCACGTCAGGCTGGCTGGCCCAATGGGAGGAACTGTTGCAGGATAGCGACCAGAAGATCGCCCGTCCGCGCCAGATCTATCTCGGCCACCAGACGCGGGACGTGGTACCCATCGGCCAGCGACACTGACCTCTGCCCCCTCCGGGATCCTGCGGAGAGGATGGGGATACCTCCATACGAAGCCCGGGCCTTAAGTGGTCCGGGCTTCTCTATTCTTGATTTCGGGAACGCCGTAGACTAGATTCCCGGGACGTCCCAGGCGGGGTCAGTCAGGGCCACCGTCCATCCATCATTCTCGGAGATCGCGTATGGTTACCATTGCTTCGCTATGGCTGCCGATCCTGGTCTCGGCAGTTTTCGTGTTCATCATGAGTATGCTCGTCCACATGGTGTTCAAGTATCACTCCAATGATTTCCGCAAGTTCCCGAACGAGGATGCTGTGGCCGATGCATTACGGAAGCTCAACATCCCCGACGGCGAGTACGCACTCCCGAAGGCCGCTGACATGAAGGAGTTCGGGTCGGCCGAGTTCCAGGAGAAGGTCAAGAAGGGTCCGAATCTCATGATGACGATCTGGGGTGGGACGGCTCCCTCGATGACGAAGGAATTGACGCTATGGTTCCTCTATTTGATCCTGGTCGGCGTGTTTGCCGCCTACGTGGCGGGCCGCGCCCTGGAGCCTGGCGCGCATTACCTCTCGGTCTTCCGGTTCGCTGGCGTGACGGCGTTTGCCTGCTACGCGATGGCGGAGATCCAGCGTACCATCTGGTGGCGTCAATCCTGGAGCAATACGCTCAAGTCGATGTTCGATGGGTTGCTGTACGCCCTCTTGACCGGAGGGACGTTCGGGTGGCTGTGGCCAGCGATGTGAACGAGACCGGCCACGCTCTATATCTGAACGACAAAGCCCGGGAAGTCCCGGGCTTTGCCTTTCTTTCCCCTCGGTCACCGCAGAGATCATCGCATCGTCCCCACCGTCACCGGTAGCGACATGAAGGTCACACCCGCGATGAATCCATCGCGGTCACCAACCCCGAGATAGAGGCCCGGCTGGATCCCCCACAGATCGACGAGGCCGGGATAGAGATTCAGTTGAACGTTGGGCACCTTTGGGCCCGTGATCACGGCCCCCATCAGGAGCGACCCGCCGTCGTCCCAGAATACACCAACGGCTCCGTCCAGCTTAGGCACCATGCGCCAGAATTCCGTCCCCCGCTCCTGCCGTTGCATGCCATTCACCGACTGCCCGACCCCGATGGAGATGCGTTGGCGATCGTCGTAGCGATAGCTGAGCCCGACCACGGAATTGACCCCCCAGTAGATGAACGGCGCATACCGTTCGGCCCACGGCAGCGGATAACGCAGCACAAACTGCTGTCCGACATTCTGCAAATACCAGTTCCGGGGCACGACCAGTGGCTGGAGTGACCATTCCAGGAGCTGCACATCCTCCGAGAAGAACCGCTTGACGCCGTCGAAGGAAAAGAGGACGAAACCCAGCGTGTTGAACACATACATATCGGCGATGTGGTCGACGTTGACCTTCAGCTCGTACCCCGCCTGCATCATCTCGTTGACATAGTGGAATGCGAGCGACGTGCCCACGCCCCAGACGACCGGGGCGGGGTATCCGTGATAACGGTAGTATTCCGTCACCTTCGCATACAGCATGCCGTAACCGAGCGTATGGTCGCCGATATTCGGCAGGAACTGCAATTCTTCGATATCGAAGCTAAGGTTGATGAACTCTTCCCGCCAGAACCTTCCCCACCCATACGCGTTGATACGGGTGATCGGATCGCGCAGATTGTACCAGACGATCGTCGATGTGCGGGTGAAGTACATCTTGCGCAGGTCACGGTTATTCGCCGGGTCTGTCCGGAGAGCATCGAACGAACCGTTCAAGAGGAGATTCAACGGTGAGAAGAAGGCGTCGGAGCCGCGGCGCTGTTCGGGATGGTAGAAGTAGAAATGGTCCTGCGCCGGCAGGATGTTCGAGATGCCGGCGACGAGAGCGGCGACGATGACCGCCCGACGGAGCGGTGTTGGGGTCCGGATCGTCACTCGAGGAACAACTTCTCGTCCATATGCTGCTGAATGTTCCGTTCCAGGATCCGATCGTGATTGAACTCGTGAACACCCATGTAGTACAGGGCGGACTCGACGAACACGATCTCGGGGATGAGTCCGATCATCTCCACCTTGCGAATGGCAACGCCGTAGCGACGGCCCTCCATCCGGAGTTGCTCGATGACGCGGTACATCGGCATCTGACGGAAATTCGTGATCGAGATGGTGATCTGGCTCCGGTTGCTGACCGGCTCATGCCCCGGATTGGCATTCACGAGGTTGCCGCACGCGCCCGAGGTCTCGAGCGCCTCGGCCAGCTTGCGGGCGATCGATTCGTCGCGGCTGGACAGCTCGACGCGGAAACTGACCAGCGGATGACGAGCCCCGATGATCGTGACGCCTGAATCGTGAGGGAACCTCTCGGGCCCAAGGTCGGGCTTCCACTCCGCCTGCTTCATCTTTTCCTCGAACCCCTCGTATTCTCCTTCGCGAATGTCGTCGACATTGCGACGCTGAGGGCGCGTCGCCGATTCGGCGAACAGATAGACCGGCAGTTTGAACTCCGCCGCCACCTTTTCGGCGAATTCCCTCGCCATCTGGGTGGCCTCTTCGATCGTCACATCCTTCAGAGGGACGAACGGAAAGACGTCCACTGCGCCAACCCTTGGATATTCCCCCTCGTGCTTGCGCATGTCGATATGACCCAGCGAATAGCGATAGAGCTCCAAGCCGCCTTCGAACAGCGCCTCCTTCGATCCGGAGAACGAATAGACGGTCCGGTTGCGGCTGGCATCCCGCGACACGTCCATCAGGACGAGCCCGGACACGCGTTGTAGTCGAGCGGTCAGTTCGTCGACGAATGATTGATCTCGGCCTTCGCAGACGTTGGGGATGGCGGCAAGGATCTTGCTCATAGGTGACTCCAAGGATTCGACCGATGTAAATGGACCCCGAAGAGAGACGCATCGACCCGCGTCTCTTCGTGAGTATTCGTATCCCTTCGTGGACGTCGTGGCTCCCGAATTCTCCTGATCATCAGAAAAGCCCCAGGAACACCCCCGCCACGATCGCCGAGCCGATGACACCGGCGACGTTCGGCCCCATGGCGTGCATCAGGAGATGATTGTCGGGGTCATACTCTCGACCGACCATTTCGGAGACCCGTGCCGAGTCCGGTACCGCCGATACTCCTGCGCTGCCGATCAGCGGGTTGATCTTGTCTTTCAGGAAGAGATTCATTGCCTTCGCAAATAAGACCCCGCCCGCCGTCGATACAGCGAAGGCAAGGCATCCGAGCACGAAGATGAGCACCGACTGTGGCACGAGGAACACCTGTGCGGTCGTCGAAGCACCGACCGACAGGCCCAGCAACATCGTGCAGATATCGATGAGCGCTGAGGAAGCGGTCTTGGCAAGACGTGAGGTCACGCCCGTCTCGCGCAGCAGGTTGCCGAAGAACAGCATGCCCAACAGAGGAATGGCCCCAGGAGCCACGAGCGTTGTGATAATGAAGCCGGCGATCGGAAAGATCACTTTCTCTTCATTGCGCACGACACGCGCCGGTTTCATTCGGATGAGCCGCTCTTCCTTCGTGGTCAACAGACGCATGATCGGGGGCTGGATGATCGGCACCATGCCCATGTAGGAGTAAGCGGCGATCGCGATCGGACCGATGAGGGAAGGCGCCAATTTCGAAGCCAGGAAGATCGCCGTCGGTCCGTCTGCCCCGCCGATGATGCCGATCGCAGCGGCAGAGGCAGCCGAGAATCCGAGGGCCAGCGCCCCCAGGAAGGTGGCGAAGATCCCCAGCTGCGCCGCAGCCCCCAGCAGCACCAGCTTCGGATTGGATAGCATGGCCGTGAAATCGGTCATGGCGCCGATGCCGAGGAAGATGAGCGGCGGGAACACACCGTTGGTCACGAGCGTGTACAAGATGCCCATGACGCTGTTGCCAGTCGTGTTGAACACGAACTTGTGCGTCACAGGGTCGATCATGTAGATCGAGATGCTGTTGAACATCGACAACGGCACGGGGATGTTGCCCAGCAGGATACCGAACCCGATCGGCACCAGGAGCAGGGGCTCATAATCCTTGGCCACGGCGATATAGATGAACACGAGGCCGATCACCATCATGACCAGGTTTCCCCATGTCAAGTTGAGGAAACCCGTGCCGCCCAAGATCTGCTCGGCGTACCCTTCGAATTCCCCGGTACGAAGGTCCCGGTATCGGGTCTCGACCTCGAGGTTGGTCACGACGGCGATGCTCTGGTCCTCGGACACCCGCAGAACCCGGAAGAGCCCGCCTTCTTTCACCTCGGTATAGACCCATCCCTTCATCCCGGTCTCAACCCCACGGCGGGCGCCGAGACCGATCACGAAGTACGCGTCGGAACTCTCCCGCGTGAACTTCACCTCCGATTCGTTCAACGACGCAATGTCCACCGCCGAGATCCGGTCGGTGCTTTCGCCGTCGGACAGATCGGCCTGAACGATCGATTCGAACTGATCGAGGTAGACCACGTGGAAGGAGCCGACGGTCCGCCTCGCCGCAGACATGAGCTCACCGCGCGTCGTGTCTGTCATTCCGTCGGCCGTGCCTCTGAAGACCTTCAGATAGGTCTTGCCCGTGAATGACAGTGCGAAGCGTTCCTGCCCCGGCAGCGCCGAGGCAGCCAAGGCCAGGAGCGCGAACGACATCACGAACCGTATGAGACGATGTGACATGAAGGGCCCCTTCCGTTACAAGGTCGTCATGTCGGGACGGGAGACCTCAAACAGCGCCTGGCCCTCGGAGACGGTCTCGCCTTGGTGCACGAGAACGCTCTTCACGACGCCGTCGAACGGGGCGGGAATGTGGTTCTCCATCTTCATTGTCTCCAGCACCATGAGTTTCTGTCCGGCTTTCACCTGATCGCCGACCTTGGCCACCACATCCAAGACGAGCCCGGGGAGGGGCGACTTGACGACGCCTCCGGAGGTCTGCATCGGTTTCGCCTGGGGTTTCGGCGTCTCGGCAGGACGGGCGGCGGCCTTCGGATCCGCCGCCGCAGGCTTCGACAGGTCGCCTTTGATGCCTAGTTGCTTCAACTCGACCACGTAGGCGACTCCGTTGACGGCTACGGTCGCGGAATCAGCGTTCAGTTCACGGAGCTCCGCGCGGTACTCCGTTCCGTTGATGGTCACCACATAGTCGCGCATCAGATTCGGCCTCGTTGATACGGATTGACAATGAGACGGCCCTCGCCGGACCACCCCTGAGACTGCTCCTGACTCTTGAACGTGAAACGGCTCGCCCGATATGAGCGCGCCAGCTTGATCTCGATGGCCAGGACGGCGATGATGACCGAAAGCACCTCTGGCGTCAGCGTCGAGGGAACCTCCACCGCTGGTGCGACGGTCGTCGCTGGCTGGACCGCCGTGGCGGGCTCCGGTGTCGGACCTCGACGGAGCTTGATCAGCTGTCCGAACAGATTGATCGAAACATTCGTAAGGATCAGCCCGATGAACGTCACACCCATGCCCATCGCGGTGATCAGCAAAGCATCAGTCCAGGTCACGATAGAGCCTCTTCGTCAATAGCCACAGGGAACACGGAGAGCACAGAGAAGAAATTGAGATGACGACTCTCGATCGGAACTGATCCCATTCCAAGCGGCTCTATGTGCTTTGTGCTCTTCATGGCCAACACATTTCCGCCACATCGGGCTTACAGGGGAATATTACCATGTTTCTTCGGAGGATTCGCGTCCCGCTTCGTCCCCAGCATCTCGAGCCCTTTGATGAGCCGGATGCGGGTCGTGGCCGGAACGATCACGTCGTCGATGTAGCCCTTCTTGGCGGCCGCAAATGGATTGGCGAACATTTCGACGTACATCTGCTTGAGTTCCTTCCGCTTGTCTGCCGGGCTCTCCGCCTTCTTCAGCTCATCCTGGTAAATGACCTCGACTGCCCCGTCAGGTCCCATCACGGCGATCTCCGCGGTCGGCCAGGCGAGATTCACATCGCCCCGCAGATGCTTCGAACTCATGACGCAGTACGCCCCCCCGTATGCTTTGCGCGTGATGACGGTCAGCTTCGGCACCGTGGCCTCGGCGAAGGCGAACAGTAACTTGGCGCCGTTCCGGATGATGCCGTTATACTCCTGCGTCGTACCGGGCATGAAGCCCGGCACATCCTCGAATGTGACGATCGGAATGTTGAACGCGTCGCAGGTCCGCACGAACCGCGCCCCCTTGATGGATGCGTTGTTGTCGAGGACGCCTGCCAGAACGCTCGGTTGATTGGCAACGACACCGACCGTTCGACCATTGAGCCGCGCGAAGCCAATGAGTAGATTGCCCGCGAATCGGGGCTGGATCTCGAAGAACTCTCCGTGGTCCATGATCAGCCGGATCACCTCATGCATGTCATACGGTTTCGACGGGTTCTCCGGGATGATCGTGTTGAGACGCTCGCTGATCCGGTCGATCGGGTCGGTGCAGGCGCCACGCGGCGGCGCCTCGGTGTTGTTCTGCGGCAGATACGTCAGGAGCGTCTTGGTTTGTGCGATCGCGTCTTCCTCGGACGAAGCAACCAGGTGGGCCACACCGCTTTTCGTCGCGTGGACCTCGGCCCCTCCCAACTGTTCAGAGGTCACGTCTTCTTGCGTCACCTGCTTGATCACCTTGGGCCCGGTCAGGAACATGTACGCGTTCTTGTCGGCCATGATGACGAAGTCCGTGATGGCGGGCGAATAGACGGCTCCGCCGGCACAGGGGCCAAGGATGACGGAGATCTGTGGGACGACGCCCGAATACAGGACGTTCTTCAGAAAGATATCGGAGTAGCCTGCCAGCGCGTCCACGCCTTCCTGAATGCGCGCACCGCCCGAATCGGCGATCCCGATGAGCGGCGCGCCGACTCGAGCGGCCATGTCCATGACCTTGACGATCTTCTCCGCATACGCCTTTGACAGCGACCCGCCAAAGATCGTGAAGTCCTGAGCGAACACGAAGACCAGACGACCGTTGATCGTGCCATATCCCGTCACGACGCCGTCTGTCAAGGGCTGTTGTTGCTCCATCCCGAAGTCCGTGCACCGATGGGTCACGAACATATCGAACTCTTCGAAGCTTCCTTCGTCGAGGAGCAGTTCGAGGCGTTCACGGGCGGTCCGCTTCCCTTTACCGTGCTGGGCCTGAATGCGCTTCTCGCCGCCGGCCCGGCGGGCTTCTTCTTGTCGCTGCAGGAGGTCGAGGGTCTTCTTGTCGAGGGACATGGAGGAGGGTCCTGGAATTTCTACTGAAGATCGGCACGGATCATGGGGCAACGGACGGATGGCAGCGCGAGGTTAGATTTGCGTTCGGGGATGCTCGCACAATTCCGTCAGCACTCCCATGGTCGACTTGGGATGGAGGAAGGCGATGTTCAATCCTTCTGCCCCCTGGCGCGGCGCGGCGTCGATAAGCTGGATCCCCTTTGCCGCGGCATGATCGAGGGCGTCCTTGAGGTCATCGACGGCAAACGCGACATGATGAACCCCTTCGCCTTTCTTCTCGATGAACTTCCTGATCGGTCCGTCAGGGGCCGTCGATTCGAGCAATTCGATCTTGGTCCCGCCCACGCGGAAGAACGCGGTCTTGACCTTCTGGTCGGCGACCTCTTCGATGCCGTAGCATTTCAGTCCGAGCACTTCTTCATAGAACTTGATGGCCGCGGCGAGGTCCTTGACGGCAATGCCAATGTGCTCGATGTGGGTGGTCTTCATGTCGGAGACGTCGAAGGTGAGGTCACTGGACGGCGAAGAGATCAGGGCATGAATGTGGATCGGGGTGCTTTGGGGCGCAAGAAGGCTGTCGCCGCGGTGAAAAAATCTAGCCATTCATCTCCGCAAATTCCATCGACTCTTGTTCATGTTTCTGCGGCTCTGTCAAGACTGAGATTCCGAATGCGCGAATCGATGGTTGCATCAAATGTGGGAATCGGTATATTATGATCGAGGCTTACCCCCTTCACGCGTCGGGCCTGCCCCGCTCCCTCACTGCACAGGAGGTACGCCGATGCGGATCCTGCTCGTCAACCCCCCCATTCCCGAGACGTTCTGGAGTTTCCGCCACGCCATCAAATTCGTCTCGAAGCGTGCCGTTTTCCCACCCCTTGGCCTGCTGACCGTCGCTTCCATGCTGCCAGCGTCATGGACGAAGCGGGTCGTCGACATGAACACCACAGCGCTGTCGGACTCCGACATCGTCTGGGCCGACCTGGTCTTCGTCGGTGCGATGTCCGTCCAGGAGTCGTCCGCGCGCAGCGTTATCGCCAGAGCTCAACGACTTCACCGCACGGTCGTGGCGGGAGGTCCCTTGTTCAGCGCCCGGCCCGATGAGTTCGCTCATGTCGACCACCTCGTCCTGAACGAAGCCGAGATCACGCTTCCCTCGTTCCTCAAGGACCTGGCATCCGGCGTCCCCCAACGGATCTGCCGGACCTCGGACTGGGCCGACATCACGACGACGCCGGTACCCTCGTGGGACCTGATCACGATGAAGCACTATTCCAACATGAACGTGCAGTATTCTCGCGGCTGTCCGTTCGATTGCGAGTTCTGCGACATTACAGTGCTTTTCGGCCGCCGGCCGCGGACCAAATCCGTGGAACAGCTCCTGAAAGAATTCGACGCATTGGCCGATCGGGGCTGGAGCGACGAGGTGTTTCTCGTGGACGACAACTTCATCGGAAATCGCACAAAGCTGAAGAACGAGATCCTCCCGGCGATGATCCACTGGCGACGCGGCAGGAAGCAGCCGTTCTTGCTCAATACGGAGGCGTCGCTCGATCTGGCCGACGATCGGGAGCTGATGCAGATGATGGTCGAAGCGGGATTCACGACCGTCTTCGTCGGCATCGAATCGCCGCACGAAGAGAGCCTCGCCGAATGCCGCAAAGCTCCCAACCGGAAGCGCAACCTGCTCAGCTCGGTGCGGTCATTGCAGACGCATGGTTTGCAGGTGCAGGGTGGTTTCATCCTGGGCTTTGATAGCGACCCTGCGACGATCTTCCACCGTATGGTCGAGTTCATTCAGGAGAGCGGGATCGTGACGGCGATGGTAGGACTCCTGAACGCGCCGGTCGGCACTCGACTTTACCGACGCCTGCGCGATGAAGGACGTTTGCTGACCACGATGTCCGGCGACAATACGGATTTCTCGATGAATTTCGTTCCCAAGATGAATCTGGACGCCCTCGTCCAGGGATATCGTCAGGTGCTGGAGTCCATCTACGCACCAAAACAGTATTATCAACGCGTGCGCACCTTCCTGCGGACATATCAGCCAGGCCCGTCCGGGCCGATGCGTCTCAGCCGCGTACACTTGCAGGCCTTCGTCAAATCGATCGTGATCCTCGGGATCATCGGCAAAGAACGTGTCGAGTATTGGAGGCTGTTCTTCTGGTCGCTGTTCACCCATCCGAAGACGTTCCCCATGGCGATCACGCTTTCCATCTATGGCTTCCACTATCGCAAGGTCTTGGAGCATTACGGTACGCTCTAGTCCGTCCATGCCGAGGGGGGCTCTCTCAGGGTTTCGAGAGACCAGCCGCAGATTCTCATTACTGCAAAACACGGTCGCGAACTCCCTCATCTGAGCCCCCCGCCTGAGGCACATTTCTTGCGATTGTCAGCGTGTGCGGAAATCGCACCACGTATGCATGAGCTCTCCATCGCGCGCGCGATCGCGACGATCGTCTGCGATCTGGTTCCGCCCTCCGACCGTCCCCACATTCGCAACGTCACGGTCGATGTGGGTCACGTGTCCGGCATTGTGCCCGATTCGCTTTCCTTCTGCTTCGAAGCGTTGTCGGCCGAACTGAGCCTTCCACCGCACGCCCTCGTGATCCGTCGCGTGCCGTTCCGCTGCTACTGCCGACCCTGCGCGACAGAGTTCAGCAACGATAGTGGCATTGTCCTCTGCCCGTCGTGCGGCTCAGCCGATACCGAAGTACGCTCCGGACGAGACCTGCGCGTAGCCACGATCGAGATCGCCGAATCAAACCAGGACCGAACATGAGTATCGTCACCGTCGAACGGACCGTGCTGGCGAAGAATGACGAGATCGCCCGTCAGAATCGCTCGCTCTTCGCATCACTCGGCACGTACGTCATCAACGTCGTCAGCTCCCCCGGCTCGGGCAAGACCACACTGCTCGAACGCACCCTCGAGCGGCTCACGGACCGTCTGTCGATCGCGGTCGTGGAAGGGGACGTGCAGACCGACATCGACGCACGCCGGCTGGAACGTTTTCGGATCCCGACCGCCCAGATCGTCACCAACGGCGGATGCCATCTGGAGGCCAATTTGGTCCGAGACGCCATCGCACGATTGCCGCTGAGCGGCGTGAAGCTGCTCGTCATCGAGAACGTCGGCAATCTCGTCTGCCCCTCGAACTATGACCTGGGCGAACACGACAAGGTGGTCGTCCTCAGCGTGACCGAAGGAGCTGAAAAGCCGCTGAAGTATCCGGCCATGTTCCAGCGCGCATCCGTTCTCGTGATCAACAAGATCGACCTCCTCCCCTACGTCGACTGCCGACTGGATGAACTGCGGGCCAACGCGCTCAGCATCAACCCGAGCCTGAAGGTCTTCGAGGTCTCCGCGACCAAAGGAAACGGCGTTGACAGCTGGTGCGACTGGCTTTCCACCAAAGCGCTCACCCCGTGACTGCCTCCCAGCCGACGGGCGGCCGCACCCGGTCGCGTGTGATGATCCACGGCGCCGTCCAGGGGGTCGGCTTCCGTCCGTTCGTCTATCGGTTGGCGGTCGAACGAGGACTCTTCGGCTGGGTCACGAACTCACCCCAGGGCGTCGTCATGGAGGTCGAAGGGGATCGCAGAGCGGTCATTGCCTTTCCAAGGCTCCTGCAGCAGCGAAAGCCCGCCATCGCGCAGATACACAGTTGTGAAGTGCTCGAGCTCGAACCGGTCGGCTACTCGGGGTTCGAGATCCGTCAAAGCGATCACGCCGGAGCGCGTACGGCGGTGGTCATGCCCGACCTGGCGACATGTCCCGATTGCCTGCGGGAGATCGGTGACCCGACCAATCGCCGCTATCGCTATCCTTTCACGAACTGCACGAACTGTGGCCCGCGGTTCACGATCATCTCGGCTCTGCCGTATGATCGCCCGTACACGACGATGCGGCGCTTCGACCAGTGTTCGGCCTGTCGACGCGAATACGATGACCCTTCCGACCGGCGCTTTCACGCCCAGCCGAACGCGTGTCCGGTCTGCGGGCCGCATGTCGAACTGCGTAACCGTCAGCGCGAGACGCTGGCCTCACGCTGGGATGCGATCGGGCAGGCGGCGCAGATGGTCCGCGACGGTCTGATCGTTGCGGTGAAAGGGCTTGGCGGATTCCATCTGATGTGCGACGCGTCCAACGGCACGGCCGTCGCCGAGCTTCGACGACGCAAGCACCGCGAGGAGAAGCCGTTCGCTCTTCTGATGCCGTCTCTCGACGCGACCCGACCGTATGTTCATCTTTCACCGGACGAGACCGACATCCTGAGATCAACGGCCTCTCCCATTGTGCTCGCAGAGCGCACCGCGGCGTCCTTGCTCTTCAGCGACGCCGTCCCGAACGCCAATCCCTACCTGGGAGTGATGCTTCCCTCGAATCCCCTCCATCATCTCTTCATGGGCCTGGTCGGCCGGCCGGTCGTGGCCACGAGCGGGAACCGCTCCGACGAGCCGATCTGCATCGACGAAGACGAAGCGGCGGTTCGGCTGGGAGACCTCGCCGACGCCTTCCTGGTCCACGATCGTCCGATCCTGCGGCACGCCGATGATTCGATCGTCCGCATCGTCCTTGGACGCGAACAGGTGCTCCGCCGGGCGCGCGGCTACGCCCCCTTGCCCCTGATGGTCGGCCGGGAACTCCCCCCGACGCTGGCCCTTGGCGCCCACCTGAAAAGTACCGTGGCTGTCGCCTCGGGAACACGGATCATCGTCGGCCAGCATCTCGGCGATCTGGAGACGGTCGAAGCGCGCAACGCCTTCGAGCGCTCGGCCCGTGACCTTCCGGGGTTGCACGGTGTGGAGCCCTCCATCGTGGCATGCGACCTTCACCCGGACTACGTCTCCTCCCAGTTCGCCAGGAAGCTGTCTCCGGCTCCCGTCACGGTTCAACATCATCTGGCCCACGTTCTGGCTTCCATGGCTGAGCACGATCTTGAGGGGCCGGTGTTGGGCGTCTCGTGGGACGGGACGGGCCTGGGTACGGACGGAACGATCTGGGGAGGAGAATTCCTTGTCGTGGAACACGGTTCCTGGAGACGCGCGGCAACGCTGCGATCGTTCCGACTTCCCGGTGGCGATGCCGCGATCAAGGAGCCTCGTCGCAGCGCTCTTGCCGTCCTGACCGAGATCCTTGGACAGGACGTCTTGGATCGGACCGACATTGCAACGCTGACCGCATTCACCGAGGCCGAGAGACGCAGTCTGGTGCAGATGATCCGTCAAGGCGTGCGATCCCCGGTCACGACGAGCGCGGGACGTCTGTTCGACGCCGTCGCGTCGATCCTCGGGATCCGTCAGAAGGTTCGCCACGAAGGACAGGCCGCCATGGAGTTGGAATGGGCTGCCCGAGGGAGCGACGACACAACTGCTTACGATATCCCGCTGAGAAATTCTGGCCAACACTATATGCTCGACTGGGAGCCGGCCGTTCGATGCTTGTTGCGGGACCTTGCGGCCGGATGCAGCATCCCGTCGTTGGCCCGCCGGTTCCACTCGACCCTTGCGGAGGGCATCACCGCCGCGGCGTCAACTGTCGGGATCCCGCACGTGATCGTCACGGGTGGATGTTTCCAGAACGGCGTCCTGACGACGCTGACCGTCGAACGGCTCCGTCGGGCGGGGTTTCGACCCTTCTGGCATCAGCGGATACCGCCGAACGACGGAGGGATCTCAGCAGGCCAGGCCTATGCAGCGGCGCTCCGGCTCCAGCCGCTCGAGGCAACGCAGGCCTCGGAGGTATCCGCATGAATCCGTACGAAGCCGTCCTTCGTTCGACCGACACGTCGGGACCTTCACGGACCGGATCGACCACCGTACGTGGAGCCCTGATCTGCGCGCGGCTGGACCTGGTGCCTGATGCCAACATCGGAGACGTCCTCTTGATCGATTCCGGGGTCGCCGTCGCCGTTCTTTCGACCGAACCCAAGAAGCCATCCGAAGAGTCTCAAAGGACCATTCATCATGTGCCTGGCCATTCCCGGTAAGCTCATCTCGTTGAACAACGATTCCACGCCGAAGATGGGCATTGTGAGCTTCGGCGGCATCCAGAAGAACATTTGTATGGAGTGGCTGCCCGAAGCGGCCGTGGGCGACTACGTGATCGTCCACGTCGGTTTTGCGTTGAGCCGTTTGGACGAAGCCGAGGCCCTGGAAACGATCCGGATGTTCGAGAAGATGGGCGAAGGCCTCGACGAGCTAGACACGCCCCCGGAGGGTCGGTAGGATGAAATACGTCGACGAATTCCGGGACGAGCGCGCGGCTCAGCAGCTTGCGGCGGAGATTCGCCGCATGACCACCCGTCGGTGGACGATCATGGAGATCTGCGGAGGGCAGACGCACACGATCGTGAAGTACGGCCTCGAAGACCTCCTGCCGCCCGAGATCACGCTGGTCCACGGGCCAGGATGTCCGGTGTGTGTCACGCCGCTCGAACTCATTGACAAGGCCGTGGCCATTGCCTCCCGGCCCGATGTGCTCTTCACCTCGTTCGGCGATATGCTGCGCGTGCCCGGCTCCGACCGCGATCTCCTGAGCGTGAAAGCCGCCGGCGGGAACGTGCGCATGGTCTATTCGCCTCTCGACGCCGTCGGGCTGGCGGAGAAGTACCCGGATCGACAGGTGGTCTTTTTCGCTGTGGGGTTCGAGACGACCGCGCCCGCCAACGCCATGGCCGTTCGCGAAGCGAGGCGGCTTGGCTTGAAGAACTTTTCTATTCTTTGCTCCCAGGTGCTCGTGCCGCCGGCGATCCGAGCTCTCCTCTCCTCCCCGACGAATCGGGTCCAGGCTTTCCTGGCGGCCGGTCACGTCTGCACGGTCATGGGCTACCATGAGTACGACCCCTTGGCGGCGAGCTACCGCGTTCCCATTGTCGTCACCGGATTCGAGCCGCTCGACATTCTCGAAGGCATCCGGCTGGCCGTTGTTCAACTGGAAGCGGGCAGGCACGGGGTCGAGAATGCCTACGCCCGTTCGGTGAAGCGAGAAGGGAACGTACCGGCACAGCAACTCCTGCAGGAGATCTTCCACACCATCGACCGGCAGTGGAGAGGCATTGGCACGATCCCCATGAGCGGCCTGTCGCTCCGGCCTGAGCTGGCCTACTTCGACGCCGAGGTGCGTTTCGATGTCGGAACCATCACGGCAGAGGAATCGCCCGAATGTATCGCCGGATCGGTGCTGCAGGGCCTCAAGAAGCCGCATGAATGCCCGGTCTTCGGAACGGTTTGCAGGCCGGAGAAGCCCCTCGGGGCGCCCATGGTCTCTTCCGAAGGAGCGTGTGCCGCTTACTATGCGTACGGACGGCTGAGACCCCCGCAGGCCATAGAGACATCGCCATGACCCTAGCCCGCGTTCAACCCGACTTCGACGGCGCTGCCTGCCCGATCCCGCTGACCGACTATCCGCACGTGCTTCTTGCCCATGGGGGCGGGGGCACATTGTCGCAGCATCTCATCGACAAGATCTTTCTCCCGGCCTTCGCCAATGAGGCGCTCGGATCGCTTCACGACGGCGCGACCCTGCCGGTAGAACGCGGCGTCCTCGCCGTCTCGACCGATTCGTTCGTGATCGACCCGATCTTCTTCCCCGGAGGCGACATCGGATCGCTCGCGGTCCACGGGACGGTGAACGACGTGGCCATGTGCGGTGCGCGGCCGTTCGCCATCACGGCGGGGTTCATCCTGGAAGAAGGATTGCCGATGGACGATCTCTGGAAGATCGCGCAGTCGATGGGGGAAGCCGCCCGCGCCGCAGGCGTTCGGGTGGTCACCGGCGACACGAAGGTGGTGGACCGCGGCAAGGGGGACAAGATCTACATCAACACGACCGGCCTTGGCATCGTACCGCAAGGCGTGCGCATCGATCCGGCACGGGCGACACCTGGCGATGTCATCCTCTTGAGCGGTCCGATCGCCTCACACGGCGTGGCGATCCTCTCCGTGCGGGAGGGGTTGGCCTTCGAAACCCAGGTGACGAGCGATTCAATAGCATTGCACGGCATGGTGGCCGGTATGCTGGACGCCTTTCCCGATATTCACGTCCTGCGCGACCCGACCCGCGGCGGCGTTGCCTCCGCTCTCAATGAGATCGCCCGGTCGTCCCGACGCGGAATGCGACTTGACCAATCGGCGCTGCCGATCGCCGAGGAAGTGCAGGGCGCGTGCGAGATCCTGGGGCTCGATCCCCTCTACGTCGCGAATGAGGGAGTTCTTATCGCGATCGTTCCCCCTGAAGCGGAAGGTCCCGTGTTGAGCGCCATGCAAGCGCATCCGGCCGGTCGCCACGCGCGCAGGATCGGCGCCGTCGTCGCCGACCATCCCGGCACCGTCGTCATGCGGACGACGATCGGCGGCACGCGGGTCGTCGACATGCTGTCGGGAGAGCAACTTCCCCGTATCTGCTAGGGCCGCTTCCCGATAGACATCTTGTGTTGGAAGCGATCACTCGTGCCCCCCTCGGCCATGCCTCGGTCCTGCTCACGGCTACGCGTGAGCGTGGCCTGGGCTCGTTTCCCATGCTTCTTTCACAGGACATAGGCTAAGAACCACGGGAAACGGCACGAGCCGCGCGACCCGGTCGGTTCGGCATCGGATCAGGCGCTAAGGTCTCGGAGGGACTCCTTTCTCCTCGAGCTGACGGATGCGCGCCGAGAAGACCGGACCGAGTTCCGCACCGTTCTCGATCGCCTTTGCATACGCCAACCAGCGATCGAACGTCTTCCGGTCGTCTCTCAACGCCGCTTGTTCGGCAAGTGTCAACGCGGCATTCGTCACGATCCGGACGATGCTCTTGGTACCCACCCGTCGAACCGGGCTTCGATCCTGATCGCTGACCCACGGTCCGAAGAACGCCTCGGGTTCAAACGACGAGAGGGCTTTGTCGATCGTCGTCACGTCGGGCCGGTCTCGACGTTCCCTGAGCACCGCCGTGAAGGCTCCGCAGAACTGCAGCGGATCGCCCACCTTCGCGATCACTTCCTCGTCCACGGTCGATGCAAAGGCGATGGGTCGCGGGGAGTTCCCTTCACGCCACATCTTGGCCCAACCTGCAATGATCTGATCAGAGGGCAGGACGGGCTCACCCCGCTCCGAAGGGCGCGGCGCAAGCGCGTCCAGTTCCCGATCTGCGAACGGCAACGGAACGCCCTTCTCATCGCGCAGGTAGCGCGCGTACCAAGCCATGTTCAACGTGCCTCGGTTCACGAGCACCACATCGGTCCGCAGCCCTTCTACGTCCTGCAGCATTGCCACAGGGTAGGTATCCATGTCGCCATTGGTGAGGAGGACGGCTTTTTGCGGAAGGCCCGCCAGCACCCATCGGTTGTAGTTCAGCAACGCCGGAGTGAAGAATGCCGACTGCTCGAGTCGCCTCGTTGACTCACCGATCAGCGCCTTCTCGCCACGGCGTATCGCTTCGCCCCAGATGATGAGCCACGGATGTCCGTCGGACGGATCGCATCGGCTGGCCGCCAGCAGGTGCGCCCAAGAAGTGTCGGCATTGGTCCCTGACCAGTTGCGGGCCACCGGGATCGTTGCTTCGGCTATGACGTAGTGGGCAAATGAAAGACACGGGTCGAGCAGGAGCGCTCCACGAGCCGTTTCGACGGCTCGCTCAGGCGATCCGGTCCGGCGGTACGAATCGGCCAGGTATGCCAGCGTCAGGGCATCGGCACTATCGGAGGCTGCTCTTGCTTCAAAGACCTCCCTGGCCTTGTCGATCTGGTTCGCACGATGGAAGGCGAGGCCCTTCTGGAAGGTCGGAACGTTGTCCTGGCATCCGAAAGAGACCGCGACAACGAGCAGGAGCAATATGCGGATATGTGGCATAGTGGACTCCTTAATCAAGATGGTCTTGGGCGCCCGGAAGACCCGGGGTTGAGCCGGGCTAACGAGGATGGTAAGTTCCGCAATGCATGGCTCATCAGCAAGCGGATGACGCGAAGTCGCTTTCAACTACCCCAATAGACACGTATTTTCGAACGCACCAACAACCTAAGAGTGACTTCCGTGGGCCCTGCTCGTCTTCTCGATCGGTATCCTGGTCTTCGTCGCGCATCTTTTCACTGCGCTCTTTGAGCGAACGAAGGTTCCTGACGTCCTCCTGCTGATGCTCCTCGGCCTGCTGGCGGGTCCGATCCTGGGGCTGGTCGGTCCTGAGGACTTCGGAAAGCTCGGTGTTGTCTTGACGACGATCGCCCTGACCATCATCCTCGTCGAAGGCGGCACGACCTTGGAGATCCCGACGATCGTTCGATCGGCACGGGAGACCCTCACGCTGACCCTGATCTCGTTCGGAGCGACCGTCGCCATCGCCACCGCCGTGATGGTGTGGGCCTTCGGAACCTCATGGCTCGTCGGCATGGCGTTGGGGACGATCATCGGCGGAACTTCCTCTGCCGTCGTCGTTCCCATGGTCCGGGGACTCAAACTGAAGGAACCCAGCGGAACGGTGCTGGTCCTCGAATCCTCGCTGACGGATGTGCTCTGCATCGTACTAACCTACGGCGTCTTGGAGGCGATCGTCAGCACCCACGCGACCGCAGGAAAGGTCGTCGGAGGCGTCCTTGCCTCCTTTCTCTTCGCTGCTGTCATCGGCGTCGTCGGCGGTCACCTCTGGCTGTTCGTCCTCGATCGTGTGCGTCAATTCCCGAACACCATCTTCACCACCTTCGCCTTCATCTTTATCCTCTACGGTTTCGCCGAGATGCTGGGATACAGCGGAGCCATCACGGCCCTTTCGTTCGGCATCACGCTCACCAACTTCCGGTATTTCCACTTCAACCGTCTGCCATTGCTCAAGCAGGTGCAATGGAGCCGGCTCAACGATACCGAACGGATATTCTATGGAGAGATCGTCTTTCTGGTGAAGGTCTTCTTTTTCGTCTACCTCGGCCTGTCGATGCAGCTCGAAGGTTTCGAGTCCTTCCTGATCCCCATGTTGATCGTGACCGTGGTCTACGTCGGCCGATTGATCATTACCAAAGTGGTGGTCTCCCGCGAGATCCCGTGGTTCGAACGGTCGGTCATCTCCGTCATGGTCCCGAAAGGGCTCGCTGCCGCTGTCCTGGCCGGTCTCCCGGCACAATACGGCATCGCCGAAGCGGCCCTCCTGCAGGATATCGTGTATCGGACGATCCTGATCAGCATCGTGCTGACCGCGGCACTCGTACCGATCATCGACCGGGTGCCAGTCTACCGCCGGTTCTTTGGCGACACTGCTTCCTCGTCGACGCCAGCGACGTGACCGATCGACATCTCGACAATGGCAAGGCCCGCCATCGGCGGGCCTTCGCTGGTACACCTTGGACCAGAAAACGATCAGGAGGTCGCCGGCTACGCCGCCCGATGCTCTCCCGGATCGGCATACAAATACCGTTTGATCTTCTGCGTCGGCGTCTTCTCGAACGGCTCCGTTTGCTCGATGACGCGGGCGAGCTTCGAGAACGCCGAGACCTGTTCGTTCACGTGCAGACGGACCTGCTCGAGCAGCTGACGGATCCGCTCCTTCGCCTGCGATTCCGTCAGCCCCTGTTCGCTGAACTCGGCATCGAGCCGCTCGTAATCGAGAAAGATGCGTGCCACGAGCTGCCCCTGATCGCTGAAGACGAGCGACTCGAGGACGATGTCGAACCGGTTGATGACCGATTCGACAGCCTCCGGGTAGATATTCTCTCCGCTGGGACCCAGGATCACGTTCTTTTTGCGCCCGCGGATATAGAGATACCCGTCCTTGTCGAAAGAACCAAGGTCGCCCGTGCGGAACCATCCGTCAGACGTAAGAACCTCCGCCGTCCGTTCAGGATCGAGATAGTAGCCCTCCATCACGCCGGGCCCGCGGACGACGATCTCGCCGATCTCCGCTCCTGACGCACTCCCTTCGATCCTCACTTCGACACCCTGCAAGAGAGGGCCGATCGCGCGAAACCGCGACGTCTCGGCATTGCATCCGGCAACCAGCGGCGATGTCTCGGTCAACCCGTAGCCGATGGCATATGGAAAGTGCGCTTCGATGAGAAACCGCTCCGCATCGGGCGCCAAGGCCGAGCCGCCGATCCCGAAGAATCGCAGGTGGCCTCCGAACATGGCCTTGAGCTTCTTGCCCGCCATCTTGTTGATGCGCCGCCGAAACACCGGAAGGCGGTAGAGCATTCTGATCGCGCGCTTCTTCTGGATCTCCTTCATCACACCTGATTTGATGACCTTCTCGATGATCAACGGCACGGTCAACATGGCGGTGGGCTTGACGGAGGAGAGCGCCGGAAGGAGCACCGGCGCCGTGGGAGGCTTGCGCAGATACGTGACGGAAGCCCCGCGAAGCACCGGAAGGACGAGACCGAGCGTGCATTCGTACACGTGTGCCAGAGGCAGCACCGAGAGCATTCGGTCCTCCGGGCCGATCTCAGGGATCCGGGCCGACGCCTCGGCATTCCACACAATGTTGCGATGGGTCAGAACGACCCCTTTGGAATGACCCGTCGTCCCCGACGTGTAGATGATGGAGGCGACGTCGTCTTGCGTAACGTTCGTCTTGAGCCGTCCGGCAAACTTCAGGGCCTTGTTCCGCACCTTCCGGAGCTCCTTGCCGCCGTCGCGGATCAGCGTGCGGAGCTTGTCCTTTGGCGTCCTCGGATGGACGTGGGAAAGATTGTCCAGAAGCACGACGGCCAGGAACGTGCCTTCGTCGATCGATTCGACCTTTTGGTAGGTCCGTTCGGAAACGAAGGCGATCTTGCAGCCGGAATGGCGGAGGATGTGGTGTACCTCCGTTGTGTGAAACTCCGGCAGTATGGGCACCGCCACCGCACCCATCGTCGTCACCGCGAAGTAGGCGATGGCCCAGTTCGGACTGCTCTCACCCAGGATCGCGACGCGGTCGCCATGCGTCACGCCCTGTTCGCGCAGGAAGTGTTGCAGATGATTGACCTCGTGCTGCAGATCAGAGAAGCTCAACGGGGGCTCGTCGACAAACCCAAGGGCGGGGCGATTACGGAAGAGTCGGACGCTTCGCTCCAGAACGTTCGTCAGCGTTCGTTCGGTCAATGGTTCCATGGGGCATTCTCCTGACTCGCGCCGACAGGCCGCCGGCGGCCTCGCAAAGGTAGCGACTTTTTCCATCGAGTTGCTTCCCCCGATTCCGAACTGTGAGAACGCCCTCGGGCACGACGTGTACGACGAGCGCGGGCCTGTGACGGGAGCATTGGATGCGACCGGGTGAAGCGGGGTGTTTCTGACGGAGAAGCCTTCCACGCCATGATCCCCGATACCCGGACACTGGCCATCGAGACGGCGATGGCTCTGTTCATTCAGGTCCTGTATCTCCTGTTCCTCCACCGGGCCACGAAGACCTATTCCGGTTTCCGGTCATGGGTCTGAAGCGGAGCCACGGGGTTCATCGGCCTCCTGTTGCTTGGAGCGCGCGGGCTCATTCCCGACATCCTCTCGATCGTCATGTCGCAGACCGCACTCGCGGCAAGCGTGCTCCCGCTCGTTTCTGGATCGATCCAATTCACCGGCACGGGCGTCCCACGCACGCCGCTCGTCGGCATCGGCTCGTTCATCTTCCTCCTGCAGGCCACGGCGACGATCCTGTGCGCGTCATAACAACGATCATCGTGGGGCTTGTCGTGTTGAACGCCCAGCGCGTGGAGCAGCACCTGATCAAAGCTCGCAACGAGGTCAAGGCGCTGCAGGGCATCATGCCCATTTGCACATGGTGCAGGAAGATCCGTCACGACTCGGGCTCGTGGCAACAGATCGAAGAGTACGTCAGAGCTCATGCAGACGTGGACTTCTCGCACGGGACCTGGCCAGACTGTCTCAGCAAGTACTTGGAAGGGACGGAACCATGAGGCGGGCTTCGATGGGGAAGACCATGAGACAACGCCACCGTCGGCTTTCTGCTCGAACTCATGCTCAGGCGGGGCGACAACTCGACGGCCAATTGACGGTGAAGATGCAACCCGAGGGCGATTTCCGGACGACGATCGAATGCGTCGACCAGCACGGCCTGGTCCTGAGCACTCTGCCGGGGCCGATGGCGTCCAACCGGCTCACGGACCAAGAGGGGTATCACAGATCTCACGCGACGGATTCGGCCGTTCGGTGGAGCGGGTCCAGCCCGTCCGGGTGACGCACGACCAAGTCACGAATGACCGAGGACACAGATTCCCAAGCGATCGACCGGGTTTCTCGGTTCGACCCGCGTGGCCTTCATTCTCTCATCCACGCAAAGATCGTGTTGAAAAGCTCGCCTGTGAGGTGATGACCTCCATCGTATTGATGGGCGAACACGTCGTATCCATAGGCAGCCAGGAAGTTGGCCTGCCTGACGTATTCTCCCCTGGTGACGTTGGCATCGTGGATGCCCCTTGCGATGAAGATCCTGACATGGGTGGCCCGCGCGATGTGGTAGGCGGAGAGCAATGCGCCCTCGCGATCGATCTCAGGAAGGGAGCCTCCCACGGCAACAATTCCTCCGATCGTTGACGGTGACGTCAATCCCACCATGTAAGCGAGCGAAGCTCCCTGGGAGAATCCGAAGACCACAACCCCTTTCACTTTGTGGCGGGAGCAGACTTCACGGATCGCCGCCTGGACACCCTCGACGCTTCGACGGTCGGCTTCTGCCCACTTTCGTCTCTCTGTGGTCTCCAGATACCACGAGTATCCAGTCGTACCTCCACTCTGGCTGAGATACTGGCCTTCGGGAGCTGCAAGAATGACATCCCGCACGCGAAAGGCACGACAATACGCGAGGAGCGCCTCGGCGGTGCCGCCACGTCCGTGAAGAACCACGAGGAGTGGGAGAGCCATGGTGCTGTCGTAGCCTTCCGGCAGGTCCACCAAGGTCGTCTCCATGTGGCCCGCGTGGCTCACGAGCAGGCGCTCCTGGCTCCATGAGACAGGTGCACCGCCGATGCCGGGGAACCTGCACGACACAACGAACAGGCATACGGCATAGGCCGCGTATCGAACCGTCAGCCCTTGGGCTGGATGTCTCTGCTTCAATGCCTGCGGTATCACGAAGGTTGACCGTGAGTCCGTGAACCTATCCCTCCTCGTCTGTCTCCATGGTTGGCTCGGGAGGCCAGATCGATCTGGTGGATGAAGTCAGGGCCCTCTGGCTGCCTCAGATGATACGACACCAGATCAGAGAGGTTTCCGCCCTGATGAAAGCTCGGTTGACAGATGGTGGGTCGAGGCACATCGCGCCGACGTACTGGCCAGGCTGCGGAGGTCGCCGGATCGTCGGCCCAACTGGTTTGCTGGAGTCCCCGGCAGCCAAAGAACCAACAGTGTCGGCCCCCCTTTTCTGGCCCATTCCTGCTGACGGGTTCTGCCACCGAAAGGCGAGCGGACAGGAGGCCGGAGGGGACCTGATTTGAGGAGCGGCGGATCGACTCCGCGCGAGTCGCTGTTGAGAACAAGCCGTGATGGTGGGAGGTGATCCTCAAGCCTCGGCGCCGAGTACGATCACCGGTTCGATCCCCCTCGATCGAAGATACGACGGTGTTTGAGGCCGCCGCACACCGCTTCAACTCTACACCTGTCGTGAACGAAGGCACGGCGCTTGGCGTCGTCTCCTCGCCCCTACGCCAGATCCGCCTCCGTTGCCACCGACATCCGCCTCTCGCGGATCCTGTAGATGAACCACGCAGGAACCAAGAAACTCAGGACCCCTGCGACCAACTTGAACTCAAAAGCCCACGCATTCTCCACTCCGGCACCTGGCACGAAGGCAAGCAGCACACCTCCTGTTGTCACAACGAATCCCACGACCGCGGCCAGCCTCAATATCGCCAGTCGACGGAAGTATCCGCTCTCGCCGAGGGCCGACTGTCCGTTGACCGTGAACCGGAACAGCGCCGCGAACATGTACAAGTACGGGATAAGCTGGAGAATGATCGTGGTCTGCAGAAGACTCAAATACATGTCGTGGACCGAGGCCCCTATGGCATTGAGCAGGATGAAGAGACTCGAGGCCATTCCCTGGACGATCAGCGAGATGTGCGGCGTAGCGTACCTCGGATGAAGGCGGGCGAGTGCGGAAGGAAGATAGCGATCAAGGCCGATGACAAACGGAATGCGCGCCGACCCCGCCAGCCACGCCGACGTGTTCCCGGCGGCATTGAAGGTCATGAGGAGCGCGATGGGAATGACGAGCCACGGAAGCTCCAGATCGGTGACAGCTTTCTGTACTCCCTGGAGGATACCGTCGATGACGCCGATCTCGGCGGCAGGGATCGTCAACTGCAACGCATACGTGGCCAACACATAGATCACGACGGTGACCCCACCGGCGATCAGGGCCGCCTTGGGCATCAGGCGCCGCGGCTCTTTGATCTCGTCACCGAGGACCGACCCGAGTTCCAGGCCGACGTAGTTCAGACAGACGATGCTCAGAAGCGAAAGGACGCGCCAATCAGCGGCGACCGTCGACAGGTCGAACGTCATCTCAGTCGCGGGGGCGCCATGGGTCTGGAGGGCAATATACCCGACTGTCAGCACCATGCCGGTCGTGAGCACCGTCCCTGCCACCCCGAGCCGCTGGACCCACTTGCCCACTCCCCAGCCCAAGACATTGAGACCGGTGATCGCCCACAGCAAGGCGAGCGAAGCCAGCGACAGGAGGACTGGATCGGCAGAGAGCGGAGCCGTCGCTTCGCCCCCGATGAACGCCGCGAAGCCGATCATGTAGAACAGAAGCGTCGGGATGTAGAAGATGTTGTTCGCCCAGTAGCACCAGCCTGACATGAAACCGTGGAATTCGCCGAACGCGATCTTGCTCCACTGATAGATGCCGCCTTCTTGTGGAAAGCGGCTCGTGAGTTCGATGACCGCGATGCCTTGTGGGACGAAGAAGAAGAGGAAGCCCAGAAACCAGAAGAGGATGGCGTTGGGACCAGCGCCCGCGACGACCGGGACGCTGTTCAAGTTCACCAGCGCGGCAATGAGGAAGAAGCTGAGGTCAGAGAGGCCGAGAACGCGCCGCAAGTGCGGCTGGTTGTTTTCCAATTCCTGTGGATCTCTCCTGAGGGCGATCGAGCGGATTCAATATTGTCGATTCGCGACTGACATGCAACCGACCCTTGACATGATCGAAGGCCCCGAGGCGAGATGCGCCTCCTCACCGGCGGTGGTTGGCGTCCCGGCGATCGTCTTGCCGCCTCATGCCGTCGGTCTCGGCTCTCGGATCACCTTCTCTCCATGGGCGCTGCCAACCCGTTGACACCGGAGGTCATCGCACCAAAACGGCTTGCAATTTTCCAAGAATTGCGCGTTCGTATGATGACTGAATAACACGTCCCGATCTCGTCCGAAGAGCGTTCCCATGGAATTCCTCCTTGTGCTGTGCGTCCTCGTCCTCGCCTACGTGGTGTTCGAGTATCGCCTCCGGAAGCCTGATCAGATCATACTTCGCGAGACCGGAAAAGGACTGGCAATCCGCACCGGCTATTTGTTTCCACGCCATTTCAGCCTTCCGGTAAGTCGCACGGCTCACTCGTTCACGCAGGTCATCGACGCCTCCGCCCGAGGGAACATTGAGATCCGCGTTCGGTTGGCGGTCACGGTCGCTCCATCGCTCAAGGACCTTGGCACGCTGATGCGTGTGGGCGGTTGGAAGACCGACGCCGTTGCACGGGCCGCCAAGGAACTGGAGATGGTCCTGCTCGGTGCGGTCAAAGGTTCAACCGAGCAGCAGGAGCTCCATGAGATCGGGTCAGATCGTCTGCGCAACCACCTGGTCCAGCACCTGAGCGCCAGCACGCAAGCCCACGGGCTTGAGATCGTGTCGCTCACCGTGGCCTCGGTCGACCCGGCAAACCCCCAGATCGCGGAAGCCATGCGTCAGCGCGAGCAAGCCAGGATCCTTGAACAGGCAGAGATCCTGAGCCAGGAGGCCCGCATCGCAGCGGCGAAAGCCCGTCTGAAGGCCGACGAAGAGATCGCGTCGCTTGAACATACCCTGGAGCTTCGGAGGATCGAGCTCAAGCGCGCTCAAGCAGAGAAGGAATCGGCACTGGCCGCCGAACGGGCCGCCCATGAGGCGCGACTCCGGAAACTCCAGCTGGACGTCGACAAAGAAGAACTTCGACTTCTCAAGGACCACCCCGAGCTCCTGTTGTTGACCCCGCAGGCCGCCCGCCTCGCCGAAGCCAGTCAGTCCTTGAAGAACGCCCGCACCGTGGTGTCACTTTCCCCCTCCGAAATGCCTCAGGGGAACGACCTCATCGGCGTGCTGCACGGTCTGTTGCAGGGCGCGCTCGAGACGGTCAGGAAAAAGAAGTCCACCTAGCCGGCTCCCATGGATCACGGGTTGCCGGAACTCCCCGCCGCCTTCCGCCTCCGACCGACCCGCGCGGCCAAGGTCTCAGAGATCAGCGAGGCGACTTCGACCTCGGCCGTGCCGCCGGAAGATCGGGTCAATTTCCACATCGGCAATCCGGTCCAGGAACAACGACTCACCTCGGCGTACGTGCGAGCCGCTCTCGGCCTGGATGTGCGTGATCCGGCCCAGGGGGACGATGCGTCCCAAGCGCTCCTCGAGGCCCTCGAGTGGCCGGAGGAGGATCGCCACCTCGTCGACCTCGTCGGCGACCTCGTCCGTCAGAGCGGCCCGTATCTCCCTCGCGGCGGTTTCGCGCGCGCGACCCCAAGCGCACCGGTCCTCGCGTTTCTCGATTGGCTCGAACGCCAATCCGAGCCGTTGTCGTACGACCTTGGCAAGTCTTCAGGTCGTCGCGAGATCATCCTTGCCTCGGGCGGCGTCGTGGAAACGTTGCGTGTCTTCCTTCACGCCCTGAGTGAGCACCTCGTTCAACGACCCGCCCGTGTCTTCCTCTGGCACCGCGAGCTGCCACCCCACATGCACAGCTTCGACGGCGTCGTCTGCGAAGATCTCCCCACGAACGAGCCCAACGCGCTTGCGACCCTTCGCCAGCATGCCGACCAGCACCCGGAGGCCCCGACCTTTCTCATTCTCGGGTCCACGGTGTCGGAGGAAATGCGAAGGTCCTTGCGGGCGATCAGCCTGACGTCGGCTCTGTTCTTTGTCGAAGCCAACGACGCTCCGAACCATCTCTCGCTTGCCCGCGAAGCCAAGCTCGTGGACCGCGTGATCCGGCTGCTCACACCTGGCATCCTCCGGTCCGGATGGCGCAACCTCTCCCTGGTCTTCGTCGCAGGCAACGCGGATTACCTTTCGCTGATCGAGACGATGCACTTTCAGCTGAAAGGAACTCCCTCCGCTTCCGAAGCGACACTCCTGGCGTACCTCATCGACCGTCCGGCAACAGCCGAAGACCGCCCGACGGTCCAGCCATTCGTCGTCGAGCCGCCCACGGAGGCCTCCGGATTCCATCCACCGGCGGAACGAGCCATACGCTCTATCGCACGCCATGCAGAGTCCTTGGGCGAACGGCTCATCGATGCGGCCGGGCAACGCGCGGGAAAACTGCTCGAGCGCGCTGCCGAGCGAATGGAGGATCGCCCCTTGGCGGCCAGCCTCCAACGCTTCATGGGCCGCGACCCTGCCGGCCTGGCCAGCGACCCGCGATCTTTGTTGCAGAGGGTCCTCGGGTCCACCGCCGATGACGCCGTCATCTCGGCCCTCGAGGCGGGCTTCTGCTCATCTTTCGTCCGCCACCACCCGTCGTACGACTCCGCCAGCTGTGTGGTCGTGAGCGGATCGTCGCGCACGGCGCTGAGCCTGCTGGGATTCCACGGGGGCTTGCGCGAAGCCATCATCCCCGACCTGAGCTGGACCTACGAGCATTGTTTTCCCCAGGTACACGCCGTGCCGCTGACCTCCTCGTACGGACTGGACGTGGACGGCATCACCCGCGCTGTAGCAGCACGTCTCGAGCATGATCCCTCTTGGGCTGATCGGGGTGCTGTCGTCCTCAACAATCCGCACAACGCCACGGGCCGTGTCTTCGAGGCCAGAGACGTACGTCGACTCCTCAGCTGGCTTCTCGATCGCAACGTGTGGGTGATCGACGACCTCTCCTACGACGGGGTGGCACCGTCGGAGGACCTCACCGAGATCATGACATTGCGCGAGCATGCCAATGATCTCGTCGCCACCGGAGCCATCAGTTCTGACCAGTCGGCGCGCGTCATCACGGTCCATTCGATCTCGAAGACCGACAGTATGGCGGGGGCGCGACTGTGTGTCGTCGAGATCCGTCACCGCGGCCTCCGCAGCCGTCTGCGGGATCTGACGGACTCCATCGTGCCCAATGTCGGGGCCCTGATGCTTTCCACCCTCTTCTACCGCAATTCGCTTGATGTCACGCGGGCCTACTGGCGGCTCCGCAACCGGCTTCTGGCGGACCGCATGAGCGCTCTGCATGAAGCACTCCAGCAGCTCCCCGCCGACCGCAATCCGTTCGCCATCGAGATCCTACCACCTGACGGAAGTCTATATCCGCTGATGTTCATCAACCGGCTGCCGGCAGGACTCTCGCTCGATTGGATCGCGGCGGGACTGGCCAGGCAGGGCATCGGGATGGTGCCGCTGACGACCTTCGCCCGCACCGAAGAAGGATTCGAGACCGGTCGCAAGGCGTTCCGTCTCACGCTTGGAGGAACCGATGGTGCCTCCGTACTCCGGACAAAGGTCCGGCGGGTGCTTATCGACCTCAACCGCCTCATCGCCGAAGAAGAGGCCAAGTACCGCAAGCGGACCTTCGCGGTCAAGGCCACGCCTCCACCGCCTCCGGCACTCGTCGACCGATGGGAGGAGACCGCCGCACAGATCACGCAACGGATCGCGCCAGCGCTGCGCCTCCTCCCGGCTTCGGTGCACGCCGAGCGATCCGGATCTCGGCAGCATGCCTTGCTCACCGAGTACGTGCCGGAGCGACTGGCATCCTTCCGGCAGCGGGCCTACGACCGTGAGTCGGTGGTGCGTGCCGCGATGGATCGCGCACGCAGCGAGCAGGGCCGCGGGCTCTTGCGAGCATTGGATCAGGAGCTGGTCAAGGACGACCTCAACCGGCGTGAAGGAGCCTTCCAACGCCGGCTGTTCGACCGAACAGTCCATCCTACCCAGATGTACTCCTTGCGGGCCGAGACCTCGCTCAATGCCATCGTGAGCCTCCTCCTCTCCGGTCGGCCCATTTCGCCGCGCGAGATCGATGCCGCCGCCGAAGCCCTTGTGCGCGAGTTCCACGGTTTCGACGTGGCCATTTCTTCGGGGGATGAAGCGCAGGAGGTACTTCTCGACCTGGATGCGCAGATCACGGCCGAGATGTACGGAGAGCTGCATTCGGCCTCGATGCCCGTGCCCATGTTGTCGTTCTGGGGAGACTGGGACGGCAGCAACAGGCCATCCGGGCAGGGTCACCGACTCGTCGCGTCCGTGCTGATCGAGAACGTCAGACGCATGGCCGTACTCCTCGAACGCCTGCGTGCGCGCGATCAGACCGTCCGGATCGACCCCGATCTCAGGACGGAGCTCGAGCAGCTCCCCGGCAATATTCGTCGCTTCTTCGCTCTCTTGAATGAGATCACAACACTTACGCACCACCTCGAGAGGCGCTATCGCGGGGTCCTGCCTGTTCAATACACGGCGGGGCGTGCCCGCAAGCTGGCCATGCAGTGGCACCTTCTGCGCGACCCTGTCACAACCCTCTGGCACCATAACGACCGGCTCGAGCGGCGGATGCTTGGCCTCCGGCGGCGGCGCGTCGAGGCGCTCGAGTACTACTTCGGCCTCAACAAGCGCCTGCGCAAGGCGCTGCACCAGTGGATCTCGGTGCTGGGACGACACCTCTCCGATGAGCCCCTGCTCCGTGAGGCCGCTGCGTATCGGGACCTCCTCAAACGCTTCGTCCTTACGCCACGCGTTCATCAGAGCATGGTCGTCGCGCAGGACCCCTTTGCCGTCGACACCACCGTCTTCAACATCAACGAGATCAATGAGGTCGGAGCCCGATACGGGAATCCAGGCATGGTGCTCGCCCTCCAGATCAGCATGACCACGAAGGCCGACGCGCTCATCTCACTGGACCGAAAGATGCGGGCCCGTCGCGAACACATCCTCCGAGACCATGCCGACGCGGTCCTTCCCCCGGTCCGACTGGTACCGCTCTTCGAGGACCGCTCCGCCGTCCAAGGCCTGGGTCCATACCTCGACAAGGTCTGGGAGTACGCGCTGCAGAGTCGCCGCATGGACCAGAGCACGCGCGAGCGTTTCACTGAGGTCATGTCTGAAGTGTTCATCGCCGGCTCGGATCTGAGCCAGCAGATCGGTCAGACGCCGGGCGAACACCTCTACCGGGAGGCGAAGCTCCAGCTCCTCCAATGGCTGTCGCAGCGTGGAATTGCCGACGCCGTCCGAATGAAGATGGGAAGCGGTGAGCCCATGCAGCGCCAGGGCGGGTACTATTCCGAGGTCTCCGGTTCCCCTGCCTTCCTCCGGAGTGAGGAGGCCGGTCGACGGTTCCGCACGCACTTGCGGGCCTCGGCCCGGACGAGCGCGATCTACGCCACCACGCCGATGCTCGGCATCCACGCCGGCGGCGATCTTCGCACGCTGCAGAGTGCCGTCGCCGAGCGCATCCGATACCTTTCGGCACACGACCACGCCCAGCTGCTCTACCACCTGACGGAAGCCCAGCGCCGTCATCATCGCGACCATGTGAGGGCCGCCGAGGAGATCGGCGAGAGTCGTCTGCGGGGCTCGCGGCGGGGCGAGCAGGCCCTCGAACGCTTGACCGTCGGCATGCGCGACGCCGCGTTGGGGCAGTTCCTCCCGATCCTCACAGAGAACTTCCGCCAGATCCTGTACGGGCGGGAGGACGATGTCGTTGGAATTCACCTGATCTCGTATTTCATCGCCCGGACCACTCCCCCGCTTCGGGACCGGCCGACCGTCCGGCCTTCTCAAGGAGGGAAGGAACAGGGCAGCCGCATCCTGGAGCGCATCGCCGCCACAATACCCTTCTCGAGGTACGGAAGCCTGTTGCGGGCCATCGCCCACAACCAGGCCCAGACCGTCGTGCTTGGCGTGAACCAACTTACCACAGGACTCTTCAGGGCGCTTGATGAATTTGCGCGCCATCCTTCGATCGAAGGAGATGCACCCACCTTCATTGCGGACAGGATCCTGCCGCATCTGCCCGTCTACGAGATCCTGCAGAGCCTCAGGTGGTACCATGATCCCGGACAGACGTTCCTCAAGCGTCTGGAACGAGCGCTCCCAGCAGGCAATTCAGCGCTTGCGGCCCAACGGGAGGATGTGGACGCTATGGCGAAGTATCTGCCCCTCTTCCGGCAGGAGCTTCTACGGCGGCATGGGGTGGACGTGTCGGAGTTCTTCGACGGCCCGCGGTTCATCCCGCAGCTGCTTCCCACGGTGCGGCCCGACCTCGCCGTCGTCCTGCAAGCGGACCTCTTCAACACCGACCCGGAGTCGATGCGGACTGTCATCGGCGGTGCTGTCGATGGACGTTGGATGAAGGAGGTCGAGCGGTTGTTGTCCGTCCCTGCGGAGATCCGACGCTGGAGAGAGCGTGCCTGGAGTCTGTTGGAGCGACCCGTATACCAACGGGTCGAGAGTTTCGTCGAGCTTGCGGTGCTGCTCCATGCCCTTTCGCAAAAAGGGGACGCAGCGAAGGTGTTCAGCGGACCGAGGGAGATCCGGCTGTCATCGGGTCTGGCGAACTTCTTCCGTACCGCCCGTACCGACGACGACATGCAGCAATTCCTCGTCGCCGCGGTCGAGTATCTCAGTGCCGCATCCGAGGGGATGGCTGAGGTTCCCGCCAACATCATCAAGGCGATGAAAGAGGTCGAGCGCATTGCGCGCATCGAGGAACAAGCCCTCGACCAAGCCGGACAAGACCGGCTGAGGTTGTACCTTCTTTCGATCGCTCGACTGACGGGGGAGAACGGATAGCGGTCGACGATGAAACCATCAACTGGGCTCCGCGACAGCATCCTACGTTGCTACGGTTCTCAGGTGATCGGTAGCAGGGCAGCGCCTCTGATCTGAGCCCTTCGAGCACGGTTCATCAACCAGAAAGCCCGGACCTTCGCCCGGGCTTTTGTATGGCAACTTACATCAAAGTACTGCCTACTGATTCTGTGCACCCACCCCCTCGACTCCCCCTCGACGCGTCTGCTTTTGGCGGACTTGCTCGGGGTCGCTCGGGGCAGGCAGGACGTGAGCCTGGAAACCATTGAGCAAGGGACCGCGTGATGCCCTCAAGTGTACAAACTACGGCTGGACGGGTACGACCCGAACAGTCCACCCGTCGGCCATTTGGAACTTAATGTCATCTTTGAAGATCAGATCCAATAGATAGCCCGTTGCAAAGGTGGCGACAGCGGAATAGATCGACACCTTCGTGGCCGACAAGCTGCTGTTGTCGAGAATGATGATCGTTCCAACAGCAACGGTCAGGTTGGCGACAGGCTTGATCAGCGGCTGCAACTTGGGCATCCGCCGGAAGCCTCTGATATCGTCGATTCGCACTTCGTACGGTGCCATCTGGTCTTCGCTGGCGAGATTCGTCATCATCACCGACGAATCTCCTACAGAAACGACATGGTTCATGACACCGTCGACCTGCCCAAGATAGCCTTTGAATGTCAGGCGCAAATAGTCCGTGGCCTCAACCCGAACCGTATCGCGTGAGGCGGCATTCTCGAACAATAGGACATTCTGCCCCAACGCACTAGCGCTCATCATCAGCAACATGACGAGAATCATCGAACTGATCCGCATGCGACTGCTCCTTTCTGGCGGTACGATGACAGAATCCGGACTACTTTGCGACTTGGCGGTACGGCTCGACCCCATGGAAGCGGAGCATGAACCGGATGGCCACCACACTGCACACCAACGCCGTGCCAATCAGAACGAAACTGCCGTCCGTTGGACCGCCCAGATGGGTGACCCTCGATGAGTCGATAACGAAGAAATCATACAGACCATGCGCGATCATTGGTACAAAGAGTGATCGGGTTCCCACGGCCGCGGCAAGAAACAATGAACCAAGAACCATGGTATTGATGAACTGGAAGGCCACGGCGACCAGTGGGACACCGAACGCTGCGTTGATCAGATGCAGAATGCCGAAGAACAGAAGGGCAAGGAAGCCCCCCTTTTTCATGCCGAATCGCCGGCCAAAAAAGACAAAGAGAAGCCCCCGATACATCCACTCCTCCCCGAAGCCGACCACAAGCGTCGTTCGCAAGGTGCCGAAAGCAGCTTCGAGATCGACGGACCTTCCGTCCGGCAGAGCGATCATCGAATAGGCCCAACTCCCCGCCGCGGTTAGCAAGACCACGGCAAGCGGCAGGATCATTTTCAAATCGCCGGCCACCGGCCACGAAAGTCCTAATGTTCTCCGGTCGAATAGGAAGAGGGTCGCTGCGACAAACAACGCTGCGACACCAAGTTCCGTCCAGAAATAGCGTGAGGCGAACGAGGGATCAACATATGGTACGGGAGAACTGACGCCGCCATAGGTCAGAAGCGCCATCGACAGCAGATACACCCCTCCCACCATGAACACATTGTCGCAATTCTGGACCCGCGTATCGACCGGACCCGCTGCGTTGGTTTCAAGCAAGATGGAGACCCTTCGTTTCGACATTGGCGTTGACGACCCTCGTGGCAACACGTCATTGAGGGATTTGAGATACTTCCTGCCGGGGCCAGGTGTGCGACGGGATACCTGCGTGTGTGGGAATATCGAGAGCAAAGCGCAATACCTTCGGTGTGACTCCCATCAGAGGTACTGAAGATCATCCCGGCGTTGCACAAAAGGCGGACCAAAGATAGGACTTGTTCTCAATAATCGCCACCGGCGCCATGCCAGCGGAACTCCTCAACTGCCTTCGTCCTCCCTGTTCTGCACGCCCGATGGTGGCACGTCGGCCAGAGCGGGGCCCGAACCACCAGATCGGATTCTTGAAGGAGAGCGACATAGCCCGAAATCTTGCCACGGTGTCCAGTCAGACTGACCTCGCATACTCAACGCAGTCCGGAGGTTGGAAAGGACGGGGACGATCACTGAGCATTGAGGCGGGTGAATGCAGGAGCTCATCTCAACAATTCATTGCCGGCGTATTGAGGATGCTTGCGAAGCACCCGGCCACGCGAATGGATGGTCACGGCTGATGACGCGAACGGTCGTGTGGTGGCCAGGTTTCAGTTCCTTTCATCGCCTGTCGTCCAGACCACCGTCGTACCCCGCTCTTCTGTGAATTGATATGGGATTCTCGTACCGGTATATTGAAGGCGAAGTTGTCTATCCGGACCATCATTCGACGCCATGTGAGCCGATATGCACCGAACCCTACGGAAGATCCCCGTCATTCTGGCGATCGCTGTGCTGGCCCTGTCGTCTGTTGGCTGGGTCTACCCGGAACATCGTGACATCACACTCATCGCGATCCGCAACCTGGACGCCGAGCGGAGGGCACTGCTCGACCAGCTGTGGGCGCACGCTCGCCGCGGTCATGAGACCCGTTTCACCCAATCTGTGGCAGACCCGGAGCAGGGTCGTGCTCCGCTGCAGATCGACTTTGCCGCCTGGCCTGCGATCGCTGCCGATCATTCCTGCTCGCCCGCGGACATGCTCACATCCATTACCACGAGCGAGTGGATTCTCGACGTAGCCGGCGTGGCTGCCGAGTTCAAGCACCGGCTCAGTGAAGCCACGCGAAACGATCAGCGCGACAATGCGATGCGCGACGCTGACCTTCTGTTGCAGCGGGCTGACCCCGAATATGCCACTCGCTCCGCCGGAAGCCCGGTGCACTATCCGATCGGACGACAGAGCGTGAGCATGACCCCGACGCAGTACTTCGACACGTGCTTCGCCGCCGGGGCCGACATGAATGCGTACGGGGCCTATGGATGGTACCACTATAGCGCGCTTCTGAAAGCCCGACGCTATCGCACCGAGACGTTGAGCGCTGGCGAACGGACCGTCTTGGCACAGTCCATCCTCGCCGACGAGGCCTACGCCGCGCATTTCTTGCAGGATGTCTTCGCCGCCGGTCATGCGGCGGTGACGCGGGGAAGCTCCGCAACACGGAAAGGGACCCACGACTACTTCAACGAGTTTGGCTACGAGACGAAGCTGTGGAATGGACCGTCTGTGGTGCTCGTCGGGGACGTTTACATGCGGACGGAAGATGCAGAGCTTGCCGCCGTTGCGCTTCAGCGAAGCCTGGAGCAAGTACTGGACGCGGTGAAGGGTATCAGCCCGGTGAACGGCTTCGAGACGACGATGAACGTCGGATCCGGGCCCGATACGCTGAACACCTGCACGGAGTGGTGGGTGCCGAAGCGACAGTACGACGCTGGGTATTGGAACTTGCTCTCGGAAGTGCTGGCGGTGACGCCCATTCCAGGGTTGGGTGAAGGTCTCGGCGAGCTGCCGCGATTCCAAGCGGAGCTCGGACCGTTCATCGGCATCATGGCGGCGACGCGAGGATCCGCATTCGATCATGGGTTCGGACCAGGGCAGAACCAGACCGGTGCGCAGGGTTCAATCGAGTTCATGGTTCAGTTTGGCGTCGGCCTCGAGGGGATCATGAACAAGTCGAGTGACGGTCAGGCGTTCATTGCCGCCGGCAATCGGCTCGATGGACCGTCGAGTTCGAATGTGCTTGGCGATGCGAGTCTGAAACAGTACGGAGCGCTCTTTTCCGCCATACCAACGCGCCAACCGTATGAGCTGCGTGTGCGGCTCCCGTTCTGGCTGGTGCCGGGCGACCTGCTCGTGGCCGCACCGGTCCTTCTGGTCGTAGCGCCGGAAATGCTTCCGCAAATGGCCGTGGGGGCGACGAACGGCGGCCTGATACCGTGGCAGGCACGTCTCTTCACATCCTTCGGATCGTTTCAGTTTGTGCTGGGCCGCGAGATCGGGATCTCCATGTACGGATATGGGGCCAACGATGACAAGTTCCTCTACGCCGACGAGCAGGACGGTTTAGTGAAATTCCTTGGCGTTCGATCGGTACAGTTCACCTTCCCGCTTCTCGAGTATCGACCTTTCCGGGAATTCGCCATGGGCCAGAGTTCGCGCCTGAAGCTGCAGATCTTCGCGGGCGTCGACGTTCCCATGAGAGTGCGTGTCGTCGATCCGGCGAGTGCGTCGGTGCCGACGCTCCGAAACGTTTGGCATGGTGGGATACGACTTGCTTTCGACTGGCGGCACTATTTCTAGGAGTGGATGAGGAAACGGAAGTCTGAAGACGCGATCGGCTCCAGTCCTCATTGGAATCGATGGGAAAAGACAAGGCCCGGGCACATGCCCGGGCTTTTCTCTTCGCCAGAGGAACATTCGAAGGGTTTGCGCGATCGAAGAGCATCACACCAAAGGTTCCGTCGACTGTTCGGACGGTGTGGCGGTCTGTTCCTGCAGGATCCGCTGCAGCGTGACCGTTAGCGGGACGGCCAGGATTGCACCCACAGGACCCAAGATGTAGGTCCATACAATGAGCGAAAGGACCGTTGCCAACGGCGAGATCTCGAGATCATCCTTCATCGAACGTGGTTTGATGATGTTCTCGGCAACGAAGTTGAGGATGAAGTAGCCGAGGACGACGAGCAGTGCCGTCCACCATCCAGACTCGAGATACCCAAGGAGCGCTGGCGGGATGAGCGCCAGAACGAAGCCAAAGTTCGGGATGAAATTGAACAGGAAACTCAGGAAGGCCCACATGACGGCGTAGTCGACTCCCAACGCGAGCAGCAGGATCAGGTTGGCGATCGCATTCAGGAACCCGTTCCAACCGGTGATCGAGACATACCGTACGACGTCCTGACTGATCCGATGATACTGCTCATACAGGGCGCTATGGAATTTCTTGCCGGTGCGTTCTTCCGAATAGAAGACGGTCAACTCCGCAAGCACGAAGGACATGATCAGGGCAACAAGGATCCCGTCGCCAAGTAGATCGAGCGTGTAGTCGAGGAGCGACGCCAGCGACTTCAGGGTCTCTCTCGGAGTGGCAACCGCATCCGACGTGAGTACTTTCGGGTCGATCCCGATCCCGGTCAGGGTTGCTTTTAACGCCTCCTTCAATGACGTCAGCTCCGCCTCATACGTTGTCAGCGACTCCACCAGCAGGACGATCGATTCGGCCGTCAGCGTCACGACAGCGAGTCCACTAATGAACACCAGGATGAGGGTCAGCGTCAAGGCGATGACGGACGGAATATTTCGGCGGAGGAGCCAACGCAGCATCGGTGCAATTGAAAACGCCAGCAGGAACGCCAACAGGATGATCGACATGATCGACGCCGACGCCTTCAGGCCGGCCGTGATGACAACGAGGGACGCCAGCCCAAGCAGCCAGCGAAGCAAGAAAGGTTGGGTCATGAGGTCTTCACGGATGCGGATGTCACGGGGATAGAGCGGTAGTGGTCAGTGTGTGTTGCGGCTGTCGGCAGTGTCCGCAGGTGACAGAGGTCCGACGGCTCCCACTGGCGAGAGCGATGCCCGGTCACCCACCGATGACCGGAGCCCCGGAGGCCCTGAAGAGGCTCGGACGCAACGTCCACATCAGAAGCTCTTTCGAAAAGGGTTTTTGCAGGATGCGCCCGATGCCGATCTCCTCGACGGCTTCTTTGAAAAGCGGGTCCGTCGTAGGCAGCATCAGAATCAGGTCGGTTCCTTGCGCCTGGATGGCCGGCATGGTCTTGAGGGTCTTCATAAGCTGCACACCAGCTGTGCCTTGATGTCCGAATACGGTCCCCGAGAGCACGATCTGTGGCACGTCGGCTGTCAGCGTTCGGAGAAAATCGTCGGGTGTGTCGAACAATACCACTCGCACTCTGGGGAATTCCGCACGCACGGCCGCAGCCACCGATTCCCGCAGTTCAGCGCTGGCATCGATGACAGCCATGGTGGGGACCCGTTCCGTCAAGAGCAGATTGTTCTTGACGTGAGCCAGCAGGGTGTCGTGTTCGGCCTCGGAGATGCCGAAATCCGTCCGAGTTTTCTCGAGCAGTCCCACCGTGTCACGATTCGGAACTTCCTGAACGAACACACGCTTCAGAAGGTCCTCATAGATGCCCAGGTTGGCGCTGTGCTGCAGTTCGGCCTCTTCGTCCGGTTCGAGCTGGGCAAAGTAACTGACCAGGTACAGCAATGACCCCCGCTGTTCGAGCGGAGTGCCGAGCTTCTGCATCATATAGTGCAGGGATCGATACAGTTTTCGCGTCTTCGCGTGATGTTCCGCCTCCAGCGTTTGCAGCAGCGACTTCTCGTGGTCGATCATAAGCGACCGGATCTTCTCGAGCCGCTGTCTCAACTGATCGCTTAGCGTATTCACGAGGGTCTTAGCCTGTGTCGCAGCCCGCTCCGGGTCGAGCGTCCGGGACAGGATCACTTCGTACAATCGTTCGCGAGCTGTGTGGATGGAAGAGTCGATCTCCTTCAGGACCACGTCGTCCTTGGCCCGGTAGGATTCCTGATTTCGGTGTTGCTCCTCACTCTTCTCTTTCGCTGCGAGGAGGTCTCTCTTCCGGATGGAAAGTAGGGCGTCCATCTCTTTCATCCGAATTGACAACTGCTTGTCAACCTCTTCCCGGGCATGCCGCTCCGCCCGTTCCGTCAAGATGCGTTCTTCATATGCCCGAGCGTACATATTGTGGGGGTCCGTGTCGTAGATCCTACGGACGGATGCGAGTGCCTTGTCGAACTCGCCCTTCTTCAGCAGATCTTCGGCGAGCGTCAACATCTGACGAGCGGCATCGATTCCGGGGTCCTGTGGACGAGCCATTGGGTTTCTGGTCAGCGGACGTGAACGATTGTGAAGTCAATATCCCAAATCGCGGCTTAGGAATCAACGGAGTGCGAAAGCACACTCGACTTGAGGACATTGTGATCGACTGAACATCCGCGGGGAATTCGCTCGACGGCACGTTCGCGGTCGTGAGGAGTATGATCGCCCTTGTCATTGCGATCCATGACGATCCCGTTCACCACGTCTTTTCTCACCACCACCGTTGGGCGCATCACGAGATGGTGAAGAAGTGGCCTCTGTGGCGAACATCAACGTAGCCTATGGCATTCCAAGACCTTCTATCTGACTACTGTTGACTTCCGACTCTATACTCCCTTTGTGCACCCACCCCGTCGACTCGCCGTTCGACCACTCGGCTCCGGCCTGCGGCCTTCGCTCGCGGCTCACAGCTCGCCGCGCTCGCTCACGGCTCGATCGGGGCAGGCCACGTGCTGCGAGATAACTCGAAACGTGGCAAGCAGAACCAGCGTCATCGCTCCAAGAATGCTTACAAACAGCGAAGCCCGGAATCGCTCCAGGCTTCAGTCTTGCTACTTCTATCTTGATTCTTCCTACTTCATTTCGTGCACCCACCCCCTCGACTCCCCCTCGACGCGTCTGCTTTTGGCGGACTTGCTCGGGGTCGCTCGGGGCAGGCCCGCCTGCGCTAACGCTACGGCGGGCAGGCAGGACTGGCTTCATCCTGCGATAATGCGGAAGCGGCGCGAGCGGGGAACTTCGTTCCCCTCCGCGCCGCTTGTGCACCCACTCCCAAAACGACACGAGTTAGCGCATCTCCGCTAACTCGTCTGTCGTTTTGAGGATCCCGACGTATTGTGTCGGGACCCGCAACTCCATGCATCCTCAAAATGAAAAAGTCCGCCTTCGGCGGACCGTTTTCATTTTGTGCACCCACCAGGACTCGAACCTGGAACCCACTGATTAAGAGTCAGTTGCTCTACCAATTGAGCCATGGGTGCATTATCACCATTGATCACCTTGAGCGAGTCCCGAGCGCAGCGAGGGACGCAGGCGGGAGCCATGGGTGCAGAACCAACGAAGAAGCTAGAAGGAAAAAGCAAGAAGTGTACGACAAATGCGCTCTGTCCCCAACTTCCACCTTCTACCTTCTCACTTCTTACTTGCTACGGGTTCGGCGTCGTGGCCGGAGCACCCGAGGGGGGCAACGATGCCGGAGCCGGAACCGACTGCTGGATCACGCTCTCACGCGTGGCAGCGCCACGAGGAAGCAGCCAGAGATTGATCATAAGTGCCAGGACGATGAAGACTGTCGCCAGCACCTGGGTCGCCTTGACGAGGAAGTCCGAGGTTCGCCGAACGCCAAACACCGCCCCGACGTTGCCCGATCCGAACGCTCCAGCCAAACCGCCTCCCTTGCTTGACTGCATGAGGACGACGATGATCAGCAGGACCGCGACGATAACCTCGATAATGATCGCAAAAGTATACATAGGGGCTCAATCAAGAAAAATCCCGCACATGCGGGGACTCCATTATACAAGAAAAACTCGGAACTTGCAACACGTTGGGTGTGCCGCTCCTGGCTTCACCCCTGCCGCTTCCGTCGATCTTTCGCCCGCACCGTCAGGAATTGCTCCACGAACTTGCCCAGAACATCGAATTCCAGGTTGACCTTCGCCCCCGGCCTCCAACGGTCCACCGTCGTGACCTCCATCGTGTGCGGAATGATCGATACCGCAAACGCCTGTGAACTCACCTCGGCCATCGTGAGACTGATCCCATCCACGGCGATAGACCCAACGGGGATAAGATGCTGAGCGAATCCCTTCGGAATGTGGATCCAGTAGTGCCAACTGCTCCCTCGCACTTCTTTCGAGATCACCTTCCCCATCCCATCCACATGGCCAAGCACGAAGTGTCCACCAAGCCGGCTGTTGGGCAACAGCGGACGCTCCAAGTTGACATGATCGCCCACCTGCAGACCGCCAAGCGTCGTCTTCCGTAGCGTTTCTTCAACCGCTTGGACGACGAAGGCTCCCCGGGTCCGCTTCACGACTGTGAGGCAGACCCCGTCCACCGCGATGCTGTGATCGATGGCGAGTCCCTTCAACGTGATCCTTCCTTCGATCTCGAATGTGACGCCGCCACGCCGCCGGAGCATCCGCCGGACACAACCCGCTTCTTCCACAAGCCCAGTGAACATCGTTACGGCTCCCTCTTCGACAATTCGTCAAACAGCCCCCTCGCCACGTTGGCGATGGTCCCTCGTGCGTCTCGCTGATCCTGCCAGCCCCTGGAGAGGATCACCATCACCATCGCCCGACCGTCAGGCAGGTAGATAATACCCGAGTCGTGCTCCACGCCTGTGATGTTCCCCGTCTTGTGCGCGACGCGCACGTCCGTTGGGAGTAGGGCCGGGATCTTGTCGCGGAATCTCTGCCTCAGCAGCACCTCCACCATCTCCCGGTCAGCGCCAGGACTCACAGCCTTCTCTTCCGCGACCGCCCGGAAGATCGTCGCGAGGTCCGCCGCCGTGGTCTGGTTGTTCAATCGCCGCTCAAACGCCTTCCCGTCCTCGACGCCACGCAACACGAGAATGTCGGGTGCCCCCAGCCGCCGCATCGTCGCTGTCGTGCTGTCGGCCCCCACGAGGTCGATGAGGATGTTCGTCGCAAGATTGCTGCTCACGGTGATCATCTGCTCCACGAGGTGGCGCACCGTGACCTTTCGGCCCAGCAACCCGTACATCGAGTCGTCCGAGTCGTCCTTGAGGTCCATGGCGTACGGCGATCCGTCGACGATGCTCTTGAATTCGTTCTTGACGACGAGGCTGTCGTCCAGCGCAAACCGGCCGAACGCCGCCTGCCGAAAGACCTCGATCATGACCGGGGTCTTCATGGTGCTCGCGGCGTGGAACATCTCGCGTTCATTCCATGCGATCGTGCGCCCGCCGCCCAGATCGATTGCCATGACGGCAAATGTCGCTCCGGAGCTATCGACGATCGCGCGCACCGATCCCGGAAGTGCTGACTGTGCCGAGACCATGACGCAACTCCCGATCATGAGGCAAGTGAACAGAAACGTTCTCATCAAAGCTCCCGATAGCCCTCCAACAGAAGGCTTCCATCTTCAAAGACCTTCGTGGTCGCCCGGCTGAGGCGAAGCGGCTTCCGAAGGTCGAACGGCCTCTTCAATGCAAGCGACGACCGTCCGCCACCGAGCATGATCGGTCCGACGAACGCATGCACTTTGTCGAACGCCCCTTCCTGCACGAACGCCGCGAGCGTCCCTGGACCTCCTTCGACCATCACCGATGTGAGGCCCTCGCCGTACAACACCGCCAGGAGATGCCCAGGTCGATACGGTCCTGCGCCCGGCAATCCAGCAACGTCGACCCCGAGAGCGAGAAGACGACGGATGGTCGGTCCCGGACGGACCAGCTTCGCGCGATCGGTGATCAGAATACGGCGGGCGCCCTCCTTGAATACGCGCTCCCCTCCTGTGATCTTCAGACGACCGTCCACCACGACGCGAACCGGACTACGGCCAGGGGCGTCACGCACCGTCAAGCGCGGGTCGTCGGCCAGCACCGTTCCCGCGCCGACGAGCACGGCATCATAGCCGGCACGCAGACGATGCGCCTCACGACGCGCATCGGGACCGGTGATCCACTGCGAAGCACCTCGGTGGTCGACGACGCGACCATCCACCGATTGGGCCCACTTCAGCCCCACGAAAGGTCTTGCCTCGCGGTGACACGTCAGAAACCGCTCGTTGAGCCGCTCGGCTTCGTCTCGTCCCGCCCCCAGTCGCACCTTCACACCGGCCGAACGCAACGCCGATAGGCCCTTCCCTGACACCAGCCGATGAGGGTCCTTTACGGCTACGACGATCTCGGCGATCCCCGCGGCCTTGATGGCCTCCGTGCACGGGGGGGTCTTGCCATGATGCACGCACGGCTCGAGATTGACGTACAACACCCCGCCTCGCGCCTTGGTCCCGGCATTCCGCAAGGCGTCCACTTCCGCATGCGGCCCGCCGAAAACCCGATGCCATCCTTCGCCCACCACCTGCCCGTCCTTGACGATCACGCAGCCCACCATCGGATTCGGATGAACGACGCCGTAGCCTCTGGCCGCGAGGGCGATCACTCGACGCATCACGTGCCGGTCATCGAAGGTACTCATGTCCACACCACTCGGACGGGTGTTCGGTCGTGCGCTCCCAACAAGACCGAAGCGCTGCGACCCCGCACGACCACTTCAAGAAGTCCTGAAGACCCACGGATCAGACACGGTGTGTTCTCCGGGGCCTCATCGTACGCGCGTATCGCTTGCGACACCATGATCTTGCCGATCGACACCATCCGAACGGTCCTGTGGATCTCCCGGCCACCTGGCAGTGCGATGTTCGTGATGAGATTGCCGAAACGATCGACGGACATGATCTCCGGCGCCACGGCGGGAGCGGCTGGCGTTGCCCGCCACGGTCCTGCCTCAGGTAGACGAGTTCGAGTTCCGAGCCGTTCAGCCCTCTGCCCGCCAGCCAGCGAAGCGGCTAACGGCGCGAAGATATCCCGTCCGTGGAAGGTCGACGAAGGGTCGGGCAGTGACAATCGCGAGATGGTTCTGGACGTTGGCCTGAATGCCGTTGCTCTCGGATCATCAGAACGGACAAGATCCAGAAGCCCGTTCTCTGGGGCCACGAAGGTCAGCCGTCCTGTGCGGAGGATGGAGATCCCCCGATCGGTCCCGACGCCCGGATCGACGACCGCCAGAACCACCGAGCCTTCGGGCAGATACGAGGCCGCGTTCCATAGCGTAAAGGCGCCTTGCCGGATGCGTCCCGGTTCGACCGCATGCGTAATGTCGATGAATCGGGCGTCCGGCAGTCGCTGCACGATCACTCCCTTCATGACGCCGACAAAATGGTCGGAGAGACCGAAATCGGTCAGCAGCGCGATGACAGGCGGTCGTCGGATGGCGGCGCGGCGGGGCATCGGAGACCCCGTTCAGCGGAGCGTAACGGCCTTGACGAGCTTGGCGGATCGATAGATGGCGTCCACCACCTTCATCCGGTGAACGGCTTCGTCGCCAGTGGAAATGATCGGGTGCAATCCCCGGAGCGCGGTCACCCAGTGCTTCAACTCATTCTCGTACGATTTGCGGTAGAGCGTCTGGGGATTGTCCTGCGTCGCCGGAGCGACGTTGACGAGATTGCCGTGCATACGCTTGAGGATACGGAAGGGATTGAGCGACCCGCTCCCCTCGGTCCCGAAACAGTCGCAGTAGAAGAAGTCCGCATTCGACTCGAACGACCAGCTCGATTCGACCGTGAGCGTCGACCCATTCTTCATCTTGAGGAAGACGATCGACGAATCTTCCACATCCTTCGTGCGATGTGTGTAGTGCGTCGCGGTCACTTCCTTCACTTCGGGATATCCCATCATCCAGAAAGCAAGGTCGAACATCACCATGCCCAGGTCGAGCAGGACGCCTCCGCCCGATTGCTCCTTGCGCGTTAACCATGCGCCGTCCGACGGAAGCTTTCGGAACCAACCGGCCTTCGAGTAGAAGACCTTGCCGATGGCCTTCTCTTCGATGAAGGTCTTCAGGATCATCGCGTCCGGCCGGAACCGGTTGTTCATGCCGACCATCAACTTTCGCCGGTGTCGCTTCGCCGTTTCGTTGATCGCTTCGGCCTCCTTCATCGTACGCGCGAGGGGCTTTTCGACGAGCACGTCCTTGCCCGCCTCGAGTGACGCGATGGCCATTTCGTAGTGGGTCTTGGTCGGCGTGCAGACATGGACGGCCGTCATCTCCTGCTCGGCCGCCAACATCTCTTCGATCGTGCGATAGTGGCGCGGAACGCCGAATTTCTCGGCGATGAAACGTGCGCGCGCCTTGTCAAGGTCGCAGACCGCCACAACTTCAGCGTCCTGCATTTTCGTGAGCGTCGGCAGATGGGCGGTCTGAGCGATATTGCCCAGACCCACGATTCCGATGCGGATGCGTTCCATGGTCGATGTTCGGTCGGTCAGGCGGTGATGCCGTGCGTCTGGCGTGAACGGAGGTAGGAAGCGGCAGTATCGGCTATGCCCGCTGCGTCAAGTTTGACCAGCTGGTAGAGCTCGGCGGGGGTCCCATGCTCGACCCACCCGTCGGGAAGTCCGTGCAGCTTGACCGGCGTGTCGGCCTTCTGAAGGCTTTGAAGCGCCTCGCACACCGCAGAGCCAAACCCGCCGACGATCACGTTGTCTTCGATCGTCATCACGACCGGGAGACGTCCGGCCACGTCTCTCACCATGTCCAGATCCAGCGGCTTCACAAACCGCGCGTTGACCACTTCGGCCTCGATCCCCTGCTTCGACAAGATCTCGGCCGCTTCCATCGCATGATTCGCCATGGTTCCGACGGCGAGAAGAGCGATATCACGTCCGCCGCGCAGCGTCTCCGAACGGCCCAGCGGCAATTCCTGGAACCCGGGCCGCAGGGATACACCGAGAGCGTTGCCACGAGGATAGCGAAGCGCGATCGGACCCTTGCCATACCGAACGGCCGTGAAGAGCATGTCGCGCAGCTCCTGTTCATCCTTTGGCGCCATCACCACCATGTTCGGGATGCACCGGAGGTACGAGAGGTCCAACGTGCCGTGATGCGTCGGACCATCGGCCCCGACAAGTCCCCCGCGGTCGAGCACGAATACGACGTGGAGGTCCTGCAATGCACAATCGTGGACCACCTGGTCGAATGCCCGTTGGAGGAATGTGGAGTAAATGGCAACGACCGGCACGTAGCCTTCGGTGGCCATACCGGCAGCGAACGTGACCGCGTGCTGTTCCGCGATGCCCACGTCGAAGAACCGTTCCGGCATCTCGCGATGCAGGTGAATCAGCCCGGTACCGTCGGGCATTGCAGCCGTGATGCCCACCACCCGTCGGTCCTGTTGGCAGACCTCGACGAGAGCCTTGCCGAACACGGTCGTGTACGCCGGCCTCTCCTCCTTCTTTGGAGACTGTCCCGTCACCCTGTCGAACGGAGTGACCCCGTGCATCCCCGTGATCTCCTGCTCGGCCGGTCCGTAGCCCTTCCCCTTGACCGTCAGCACGTGGACGAGGATCGGGCCGTTCAACTCTTTGACGTGTTCAAAGATCTCGACCAATTTGACGACGTTGTGACCGTTGAACGGGCCGAAATACCGAAAGCCCAAGGCCTCGAACAACATTCCGGGGGTCATGACGGCCTTGAGACCGCTTTCTAGCTTATGTGCAACCGCACGAAGGCGGTCGCCAAACTCATCCAGCTTGCCCGTAAGCTCCCAGACGTTCGCCTTGAATTTGTTGTACGTCGGGTGGGTCAGGACCTCATTGAAGTAGTTATGGATCGACCACAGGTTCGGCTTTTCCGAGGAGAGCGACACCATCTGATTGTCGTTCAAAACGACGATCATGTTCTTCTTCAGCAGTCCCGCATTGTTCATGCCTTCGTAGGCCATGCCTCCCGTCAACGACCCGTCGCCGACGATCGACACCACCTTGTACGAATCTCCGGCAAGGTCACGGGCGGCGGCGATACCGAGGCCGGCGGAGATGGCGGTGTTGGCATGCCCGGCTCCGAAGACGTCGTAGGGACTCTCGGCACGCTTGAGGAATCCGCTCAAGCCCTGGAGCTTCCGGATCGTGAGCATTCGGTCGCGGCGGCCGGTCAGGATCTTGTGGGGATAGGCCTGGTGTCCCGTGTCCCAGATGAGCTTGTCCTCCGGTGTATCGAAGGCATAATGGAGGGCGACCGCAAGCTCCACCGTCCCGAGCCCGGCTCCGAAATGGCCGCCGGTCTTGGAGACACAGTCAATGAGAAAGTCACGGAGTTCGGCCGCGACCTTGCGCAGGTCTTGTACATCGAGGCGGCGCAGGTCGGCCGGGCTGTCGATCGTTGAGAGAAGCGGGAACGGAAGGTCGCTCATTCGTCGTCTTCGAGGCTGGACTCCGCGAACGTGCCGTCGGCGTTATTGGAGAGCTTCATGATGCGCTGCTCGGCCGTCTTGAGCCTTTCGGCGCATTCTTTGGTGAGCACGGCACCTTCTTGATACAGTTCAAGAGCCCTGTCCAGGGGGACAGTCCCTTGTTCGAGCGCATCAACGATCGCCTCGAGACGCTGGAGCGCTTCTTCGAAGGTGCGGGTTCCGGTTCGCTCCGATGCAGCGTCAGCCGTCGGTGCCTTCTTCGTACGCTTGGCAGGCATGATCATTCGTTGAGAGTAGCACGCACGGAACCATCCTGGAACTCGACGCGAACCGATTCGCGCGACCGGACGTCGGCCGCACGCGTCCGCAGTCCATCGGAGGCGTGAACGATGGCATAGCCCCGGTGGAGAACTCCTTTAGGGTCAAGGGCCTGAAGACGGCCCGAAAGGGCCGATTGGCGATGGCGGGCCAGTTCAAGAACACGGTCGGCGGCCGACATCAACGCTCGTGCCTGCTCGTCCAGCCGCTGCGAAAACTCCCTCAGCAGATCGCGGGGCCGGTTGAGGGCATACGAGCCCGACAGGACCGACAGGCGGTCGCGGCGTGCACGCAGCATCTCCTCCATCCGACGACGGAGAGTATACCACAAATTGCCTAGATCGGCAAGAATCTCCCCGCTGTCGCGCACCACGTGTTGTGCCGCCGCCGTCGGCGTCGGGGCGCGGTGGTCGGCCACGAAGTCGGCGATCGTGAAGTCGATCTCGTGCCCGACGGCAGTGACAACCGGTATGCGCGAAGCGGCGATGGCCCTGGCGACGACCTCCTCGTTGAACGCCCAGAGGTCCTCCATCGACCCCCCGCCGCGGCCGACGATGATGACATCGACCGTGCCGTGTGCGTTCAACGCCTCGATGCCCGCCGCAATCTCGGCTGCCGCTCCCGCACCTTGTACGCGCACCGGCATCAGCAGGACCCCGACCGACGGCATGCGGTCCCTCAGAACGGTGCGCATGTCCTGCAACGCAGCCCCCGACTCAGAGGTCACGATGCCGATTCGTTTCGGATACACGGGCAACGGACGTTTGCGCGCGGCATCGAAGAGTCCCTCCGCCGCAAGCTTCTGCTTCAACGCTTCGAACCGCCGCTGCAATTCACCGAGGCCGACTGGCTTGATCTGGTCGGCGTCAATCTGGTACGCCCCCCGGGGCGGGTAGACTGTGATCGATCCGCGCACGACGACCTTCTGTCCGTCTTCCGGGGTCAACGTGAGCGAACCGACCCGGCTGCGCCACATCACGCCCGAGATCGACGCCAGGTCGTCCTTGAGCGTGAAGTAGAGATGGCCCGAGGTGTGCCGCTTGACGTTCGAGAGCTCTCCCTGAACCCAGACGCGTGGGAACCCTGTCTCGAGCGTCTGCTTGATCCGCTGAGTGATCTGGCCGACGGTCAACACATCGGCAGTCGGGACTGCAGGTATGTGGGATGGAACGGGCATGAATGGCAATGGCAGCGGCACCCGAAGGGACCGCTGCCATGTAAGGTAGGGAGAAGATGGCGATGGGGCAACGTCGGGTTCAGACCCGAGCACGGTGCGCCCAGGAACCTCACCCCGGCGAACTAGAACCGGACGCTCACCCCGATCGTCGGAAGGATCGGGAACATGTTCGTCTCGCGCACGCCAAGCGACAGGTCCTCGCGAACGAAATACGAGTAGTTCAGGACGTTCGCACGATTGTATAGGTTGATGACGTCCAGGTAGAAGGCCCAGTCGGCGCCCCAGAAGTTCGTCCGGGCCGTCGCCCGCACATCCAAGCGATGGTAAGCCGGTTTGCGGGCGCTGTTGACAGCGTTCGGTCCTCCCCGGTCGACGTCGAAGATCACCTTTCCCGAAGCGTCCGTTGCCACGACCGGTTGGACCGCGCCGTTGATCGTCGCTGTCACGATGCGGGGACGCACGCCAGCTGCCGGCGTGAACGGGAAGTTGCTACCGTAGCGCCACGTGGTGCCGATGTCCAGCCATGCGTTGACCTTGTAAGACCCCGTCAGGTTGAGCGTGTGTCGCTGGTCAAACTCGAAGGGCACGGTCACGCCCCTCTCGCTCCGGTCCGCCGTTGCATAGGCATAACTGACCCAGCCCGAGATCCGGTCATCGCGGCTCATGGACTTCTTTTCGAGGAGCACCTCGAATCCGCGCGCCAGACCGTTCGCCTGATTCGACGGGATACTCGTCAGCGAGTCGAACGCGACCAACACAGGGGTCTGCCAAGAGCTCGGATCGCGCGGGTCTCCGGCCGCAAGCCGGCTTGTTTCATAACGGCTTCCGCTCACGACGGTCGGTGTGATGAGATTGGAGAACCGCTTCTGGTACACGTCGGCACTCACCCGGATGTCGTCCGTCAGCCATCGGTCGATGCCGAGCACGACGTGTACGGCGCGTTCAGCCTCCAGGCCGCGCGTGTAGCGCTCGTCCAGATCATTCAGTCCGCTGTTGGGTCGCTGCGTGTCGACCACCTTCTCGTATCCCGGTGACTGATAGTAGATGCCTGTCGAAGCTCGAAGCGTCGTGACCGCGTCCCCTCGTACCGCCGCGCTCAGACGCGGCGAGATGTAACCCTTGCCGAGAAGGTCGTACCAATCGTAACGCAATCCCGGCTTCATGGTCAGCCATGGCGTCAGCGAGACGCGGTCTTGCAGGTACACGTTGATGCGGTCGTAGGTCCGAACGTCATCCACGCCATTCAACACGCTGATGCCTCGGCTCTGATTGATGGCGCGCAGGACCGGGTCAACGTCTGATCGCCAGCGGAAGGTCGTCTGCAATCGGTCATACCCGACGCCCCCTTCCAGCACGTGACGGCCGGTCCGCCAGGTCGCCTCCTGCTTCATCGAGCGTTTCTCAAAATTGTACTCCGTGGTCGCGTCGACCGACAACAACCGGTAGTCGCTCCGCCCCTGCCAGGAGCCATCTTCGAACTGCGAACGGTCGAGCGTCGGGTCCAAGAACGAACCGAAGAACTCCGTGTCGCCGCTGTTCTGGTAGTACGAGGCGATCGTCTTGAGGAACACATTCGGACCCGGGGTGTAGTGCCACGCCAGCCCCAGCACGCGATGGTCCGTCTGGTTCATCCAGTCCAGGCTGTCGGGCCGGTCACGCTCCGTTCCCGACACAAGGTTCACCGCGTCTCGACTGGTGAGTCCGTTGACGATGAACCGATGCGGACCGAACGGACCAAAGGTCACCTTCGCCTGCAGGTCGGAGAAGTTCGGGAACGCCACATCGGCACCCACAGCCCCTGTGCGCCGCGCGAGCGGGGCCGCGATGAGGTCGTAGTAGGTCCGCCGCGCTGAAAGAATGTACGTGCCCGGCAGCCAGTCCGGCAAGCCGCCTTCGAGCACCGCGTTCACGTTCGTGATGCTCAAATTGATGCTGGCCTGCATCGGCAGGTCGCTCGAGCCGCTGCGGTTCGTAACATCCAGCACCGCCGAAAGCCGGTCGCCGTACTTCGCCGGAAATCCACCAGTCTCCACAGAAACGTCCGTCACCGTCTCAGGATTGAACATGCTAATGAAGCCGTACAGCCGGTACGGATTGAATATCTCAATATCGTCCATGACAATGAGATTCTGGTCCGGGCCGCTGCCGCGAATGACAAGCTGCGCCGTGAAATCGCTCGGAGCCAGGACGCCGGGGAGCGATTGTACAGAACGGAGAATGTCCTCCCCCACGCCGGGAAGGACGCGCACCGTGCCGGCTTCGAGGTACTTCACGGACGTTCGCGTATCTTCGAACGAACGGCGGTCCCGGTCGCCGACGACCTTGACGTCGTCCAGCCGGATGCTGGATTCAGTCAGGAGGATCGTGATCTGCGACAACACGCCCTCGGCCACGCGTACGTTCTCGACCCTGCGCGATTCATATCCAAGGAACGACACGTTGAGCGCATAGACGCCTTCGGCCAGTCCGGTGATCTCGAAGCGGCCTTCGAGATCCGCGGCGGCGCCTCGGGCAGTACCGACGACGAGCACGTTGGCCATCGGAAGTCCGTTGCCGCGGGCATCCGTGACGACGCCTCGCAACGACCCCGTCTGGGCGTGCGAAGCCGACGACACGAAGGCAAGGAGCAGAAAGGCAGTGTATGTCAGTCTCATAGTCATTGGAAGTTTCTAGGGTTCGGCATATAACGACAATTCGATGCCTAGACGTTCCCGGGGTCGTCACGAATCGAGCCAATTTGTGGATGATTTCTTGTCTTTCCACCGCCGAATGGCTAGATTGCCACAATTCTGGAGCTAAATCTATGTCAGCAGACATTCTTGCGATCGGGGCTCATCCCGACGATATCGAGCTCTCCTGCGGCGGAACCATCGCCAAGATGGTGAGGTCCGGCCACAGCGTGGCCCTGCTCGACCTGACTCAGGGCGAACTCGGCACACGGGGGACAAAAGAGATCCGGGCCCGCGAGGCAGAAGAAGCAGCATCTCTTCTGGGCATTGCGGAGCGGCGCACACTCGACATTCCTGACGGAAATATCGAGGCGAGCCAGGAGAATATTCGCAAGGTGATCAGTGTCATCCGCGATCTGCGGCCGAGCATGCTGATCATTCCCCACTCCGAAGAACGTCACCCCGACCACGTCCGGGCCCACAGGCTCTGCAAAGAAGCATGGTTCTATGCCGGACTCAGGAATATTGCGACGGCAACAGAAGCGGGCCCTCAACAAGCCCACCGGCCCGACGTCTATTTTGAGTTCATGCAATGGTACGCGTTCGTTCCGTCGTTCATTGTCGACGTCTCTGAGACGCACGAGACCAAGATGAAGGCGATCCGCGCCTTCGGCTCCCAGTTCCACGACCCCGCCAGCACGGAGCCGCAAACAAAGCTCAGCCATCCCGGATTCCTCGAAATGATCGAAGTGACCAGCCGGTATTATGGCGAACGGATCGGCGCGCGCCACGGTGAACCCTTCTTCTCCGTCGCACCGGTCGGCGTGCGATCCCCCTTCGACATTATGACCGCGAAAGGCTGAGCGGCTTCGGAACGACAGCCATGGCCAGCGCATCCGACCTGCCCCATCTCTTTCGCCTCCTGGACGACGATTCAGAGGTCGTCCGCGAGAGCGTTCTCTCTGCACTGAGTTCGTTCGGCCCGTTCCTCGAGATCGAGCTTTCCCGGTCGAAGGTCAACACCACAGATGAGGATCGCCACCGGATCCGGAACCTCCTCGGCCAGCACGCGCGCCGGTGGTTGCAACGCTCCTGGCCCCTGTGGCAGGCGGCCCCGACCGATCACGCCCGGCTCGAACGGTCGATGGCCCTCATCGCCGAGTTCCAATACGGTCCGGGATATCCAGCCCGCCTCACGCCCTTGCTGGATCGACTTGCCGAGAGCTTCCAGCACGACGTCGCCGCGCAGGACCCGCTTGCCCTCGCCTCGTACCTCTTCAAGACGAAAGGTCTCCAGGGCGCGGAGAAAGACTACCATAATCCGTTCCATTCGAACCTCGTCTATGTGATCGAAGAAGGCAGAGGCATTCCGCTCAGTCTCGTCTCGATCTACATTCTGGTCGCCGGCAGGCTCGGCTTCGCGGTGCGCGGCATCAATTTCCCCGGCCACTTTCTCGCACATACTGCGCACCAAGGCCAGGTGTACGTCGTCGACGCCTTCAACAGCGGCCGATTCCTCCGAGACCGGGATCTGATGATGGTCCAGCGGAAGGTCTCGACCACGATGGAGGGACTGCTGAACGCCCCGTGTCCGGCCGAGACGATCATTGCTCGCTGCTTGCGCAATCTGCAACATGCATACCGGCAGGAGGATCAACCGGAGCATGCAGCGTTGATGGACGAGTTGCTGCGTTCCATGTCGGCGGCCGGCCCTGACTCCGATTGAGAGGCGACACTCCCGACAACGACAAAGGGCGGCCACTGGCCGCCCTTCGTGTGTGACGCTGCGAGGGTACTGATCGGTCAGACCTCCGATTCATCCTTGACATGTGATTCTTGCACACGACGGATGATCGTCAGCAGGAATCCGATGATCAACGTGACCGTTCCCACCCACACGAGGTTGATGAACGGTTTCACGCTTGCTTCGATCACAAGCGTCTCTTCCTTGCCCGGAGCCGACCGATCTGCTGGCGTCCTCGCCACCACTTCGACCTTCGGGACCGCCATATCGTCTTGCTCCGATCGCAGACGTCCGATGCGGAACTCATACGTCGCTCCGTCCTTATCGGTGTACGATGTGACAGGGAACTCCACCGATCCTCCGGCCGACGTCATGCGCAGCGCCAGGGACGTCGACTTCCGTCCCTCCGTCACGTCGAGCAGCATCTTGATCTCGAAGGGCTTGCCTTCCATCATGGCATCGCGATTGGCCCCCTTCATGTCGAAGGTCCGGAAGGTCACGGACAGACCACCAACCGTCTTTAGCGTGCCCCGCTCGAGTTCGAGCGTCTGTTCGAGGGGACCCTTGGTCGGCTCCTCCAACGACATCGGCGCAACATAGAGGTCGCGCGTCAGGTAGTTGACAAGGTCCGGATGACGCATGATGCTCTGCGTGAACTCGCTCACGTACATCACTGGCGCGACCTCGCGCTTGCGGCCATCCCTCTCGACCTCAACCACGAATCCGTATTTCTCCGCATCGATCATCCGATGGCCGGTGTACGTCAACGTGTAGCCGAGCGCCGGGACCGGTTTGTTCTTCTCGAGCGACAGCGTCGCCTTCTGGTCGTACCGCTCGGAGGTCACAAAACCGATGCACATAACAGCGATGCCAATATGCGCCAGCGCACCACCGGCGAACTTCGGGTTGCCCTTGTAGATCTCGAGTCCCACGAGCATGTTGGCCGTGAGCGAGAACGCCGACGTGAAGACGAACAGCAGCATGAGCGGCTCCTCCCACCCGAGCAGCAAGACCAACGCCGTGATCACCGCCGCCGCCGCTACCGGCCACGCAAGTCGTCGCACCAGGGACGACATGCGGGACGAACGCCACCACAGCAGTTGTCCGAGTCCGGCGAGGAAGGTGATAGCGATGCCCAGCGGAAGGTTCGTTCGGACATAGTACATGATGTCCACCGCCGAGGCCTTGCCTTTGGCGAGCGTCGTGATGATCGGGGCCGACGTGCCGACAAGGACGAACAGCGACATCAGCGTCAAGGCCGCCGCTCCAAGAAAGAGGGCGAAATCGCGCGAGAGCATCGAGTGTTCGACCGGCACCTTCGGCATCTCTCGCATGCGGACGAAGAGCATGCCGAACCCGACGGCGCTGAAGATCGCCATCCAGGAAAGCAAGAGCCAATACACCCACATGCCCGGATCGACAAAGGAATGGACCGACGTCTCACCCAAGATGCCGCTCCGCGTCAGGAAGGTGCTATAGATCACGGCCAGAAAGGCCAGGATGCTGAGCGCGAAATTGGTCCGGACGAAGGCCCCGCTCTTCCGTTGCGTCAGCGAAGTATGGATGGTCGCGACACAGATGAGCCACGGCACCAGCGAGGAGTTCTCGACCGGATCCCAGGCCCAGAAGCCGCCCCAGCCGAGCGTCTCGTACGCCCAATAGCCGCCGAGGATGATGCCAGTCCCCAGGACCATGGCCCCGAACACGGCCCACGGCGTCGCGACGTTGATCCACGAATGGTAGTCGCGCTTCCAGAGCCCGCCGATCGCCATCGCGTACGGGACGGCCATAGCAGAGAACCCCATGAAGAGCACTTGCGGATGGATCACCATCCAGTAGTTCTGCAAGAGCGGATTAAGCCCCTTTCCTTCCGCCGGGAAACGAGCCCAGAGGCTCTTGGCGGCATCCAACACGACCGCATTGGTCACCCCCGGCGGGATCGGGCCCGTCTGCAACAGATCGCCCGGGAACGTATCCCAGATATACGCGAACGGGTTCTTCACAACAAGCATGAGCATGAGAAAAGTGACGATCAGCCCATACACACTCATGACCTCCGCTTCATAGCCCTTGCGGGCCGTGTACGACATCAGGAAGACGCCGATGAGCGACGTATAGAGCGCCCAGAGCATGAAGCTTCCCTCTTGTCCGGCGTAGAAGGTCGAGATGAGAAGGGACAACGGCAGGTCGGTAGAGCTGTAGCTCCACACGTACGTGAACTGGAACTGATGCGTGAGAATAAGATTGAGCAGCACACCAGAAGCGGCCACGAGGAACAGGACGGACCCATGATAAGCGAGTCGCGCAAGATGCAGATGCCGTGCGTGCGGGGTCCGAACGACGAGGTAGTAAAGGACCGACGATGCCAACGCCGCCGCGAATCCCGCCTTCACCAGAATGCCGCCGATCATGATGTCTCCGGAAGAGATGCTGAGTTGTCGCCCAAGGGGCGCCGTCCGTCGTGATACGCGAAGGCACAAGCAGGCGTCGCCGCCCCTTGTGCCTTCGGTACCGATGGGAGGCCGGTTTGGGGGTTCGTTCTTTACAGCGTCTTCTGCACCGACGCCGAATCGCCTTCGTACTTCGACGGGCACTTCGTGAGCACTTCGCTGGCGTGGAATGCCTCGCCGTCGATCTTTCCCTTCGCCACCACGCTCGTGGCCAGTTCGAAGTTGTTCGGCTTGGCGCCTTCCAGCACGACCTTTCGCACCACGCCCGCGTCGTCCTTCATGTAAAAGATGAATTGCGCCTTGCCGGCGTCAAAAAAGCTCTCTTGGTCTCGGACCCACTCACCTTTGACCTGGATCCGCTTGCCGATCCGTTGTGCATCGGCAAAATCTCCGTACTCAACGTTCGAATCGATGAAGTTCACTGCGCTGAGAACGATCCCTGCCACGATGACGATCAGCCCCGCAACGACCTTGATATTCATGTGCTAATGGCCCCGAGAGTGTCAATTGGAATGGATGATGAACAGAACGACCGGACCACCCGTCGGACGATCGCGACGGCTAGTGCCCGCCTTCTTCCAACCGCTTCATGCGGCCGTCGAGGCGGAACAGATACCAAACGATCCCCGCCCAGGTGATCAAAACGATCCCCAAGACGATGTACATTTGATGCTCAGCGAGGAATTCCAGCATGGATCATCCTTCGTGGAGAGAACGGCGATAGGCAAGACGGGACGCCCGGACACGGAGGTCGAACATCCAAACGAAGAGCAGATTGAAACCGATGAGCCCGGCGAAGAACACGATGAACATCGGTCCCGTCATTTGCAGGCTGACCACAGGACCGGTACCGTCAGGATCGCCTGCGGCGCCCGGGTGAAGCCCCCCCACCAGCCGGGGCAGGACGAAAATGAAGAACGGCACCGTGAGACCGGCGAGGATGGCGTAGACGGCCGAAAGCCGGGCCCGCGTCTCTTCCACTTCGACGGCCGATCGAAGCGCAAAATAGGCCCCGTAGATCAGCAGGAGGATGAAGATCGACGTCTGCCGGGGGTCCCAATTCCAGAACGAGCCCCAGTTGAACTTCGCCCACAGCGCACCGGTCACGGTCGCCAGGATGCAGAACATAAGACCCAATCCGGCGGCGGCTTCAGAGGCAAGGTCGTCTTCGATCTGCCTCGTGCGCAGGTACTTTCCGCCGTACCACAGCGCGACAAGGAAAGCAACGACCGTCGTCCACGCTGACGGGACGTGAAAGAAGATGTTACGGGCCTTCTCCTCAAGTCCGGGGATCAGCGGGAACTCGAACGCACCCTGCGGTGACGGGACCATCGGCGTCAGGATGCCGGCCACCAGCGTATAGGTAATGAGCAGGATCGAACCGATACGAACCCACGCCATAGCTATTCACTCCACACGAAGTCGAACAACAGGAACGAGCCGGCGATCATGATCAGGCAGTAGCCGACGAGCACTTGGAGGTCGCCGGCAGCGGCCGCCAGCGGCTCCCCTTCCAACGCCCGTTCGGTGGCGCTCATCACCGTCATCAGCAAGGGGATGAGGACCGGAAACGCCAGGACCGGATACAGGGTACCGCGCGAATTCGCCTTGGCGATGATCGCCGCGAGGATCGTCGAGGCCGACGCAAAACCGATGCTGCCAAAGATGACGGTCAACAAGAATGTTTCCGGCGTGCGCAACACGAACGTCGGAAACGCGATGAGATACAAGGCCGTCACCGCCGCCGTCAGAAGCATCGTCAGGGCAACGTTCACGGCAAGTTTGCCGGCGAACAGAACTCCAGACGAGGTCGTCAACTGAAGTGTCAGCGCCGTACCACGTTCCTCCTCGCTCACAAAGACTCGGGCCAGACCCGACATCGCTGAGAAGAAGACGACCACCCAATACATCCCCGACAACGACGCCGGCCCCGGCGATTCCGACCTGAGCGCGAACAGGATCGTCGCGACCGCCGTCACCACGAACATCGCCAGCGCATTGATGGAATAGCGGTTCCGCAGTTCCGACCGCACATCCTTACGAACGACGGCAGCAATGCGAGCCAGGTCCAGCATCATGTTCTCAAGATTAGGAAAATGTCCCGCAAAGGCAAGCGCACTAGCGTGTTCCGAGTTCGATGCGTGACCGGCACCATGCCGCCTCGTGCGACTCGTTCGTCGCTACGACGACGATCCCGGACCCACTCTGACGTTGCACGACCTTCTCGACGAATCGCGCGCCATCCTCGTCGAGGTTCGCTGTCGGCTCATCCAGGATCAGCAGGGCCGGTCGATGGATGAGGGCCGTCGCATACTTCACCCGCTGCTTCATGCCCGAAGAGAAGGTTCCGACTCGTTCGTGGCGCCGCGCGGCAAGCCCCATTTCCTCGAGCCATGCCTCCACGTCTGCCTGTGCGGGAGCTCTCCCGTTCCGCATCGATTCAAGGATCACGATATTCTCGACCGCCGTGAACTCGTCGTAGAGCGTCAGATACGGCGCGACAAATCCGATCGAACGATGACGGACCTCCCGCTTGATCTCCGATCCGCCCACCTCCAGATGTACGCTGCCCGACGTCGGCGACAGCACGCCAGCGATGATCTTCGCCAGCGTCGATTTCCCCGAGCCGTTCCGACCGACGATCGCCAGCGAACCAGGGCCCGTGACGTCCGCTCCGATCTGCTGAAAGATCGTCCGCCGGTTGTACCGTTTTTGGAGATCTGTGAGCTTCAGTCGCACGTGGTTCATCGGATGACCGCCACTTTCCACGTTGTGTGTTCGGTTCCCTGCCGTAGAACGACGATGTACACGCCCGTCGCCAACCGACCGCGCATCGCAGCGACCGGAATGCGGGCCACCTTTGTGGCCCTCTGCGTCTCGAACGTCCATCGCTCCACCGGCGTCACACCACCCCCCGCCGACACAAACGACACCGCCTCGGGCGACTGCATTCCGCCGAACGGAAGCACGAGATCCGCTTCGGACGCAAGCACCCATGGCGAGGGCCACGGGCGCTGTTCGTTCGGCGCCAGCGAACCGCGTTTCACCGCGCTGAGCACCTCGCTGAACCAGAGGTCCGGCGACTCGACCTCGAACGAGAACCACAGCTCGCCGATCCGTTGGCCACCGCGAGCCGGCAGGGCGGTCGCCACCTGAACCGACGCCGAACGTGGTCCCGAAGTCCCATGCAGCGAGGATGCGACGTCAGCATTGACCAGGATCGCCGATACCGTATCGTCCGGCAATCGGAGGTCAAGCGTCGCATGCGACAGCGGCTCCAGCATCGACGAAAGTCTGACCGACGGAGGGATCCAGGCGGACGTCACGGCCGTTGACATTCGCGGGAAGCGCGCCCCGTTTCGATAGGTCGTCGTACCGGCGGCGCGGTCGCTTGTGCGATGGTTCCAAAGCGCGAACTCGCGGTACGCATCCCGGAGGCTCGATCCGAGACCTGTCAGCACATGATCCAACGCGAACAGCACACGCCCCTCACCGATACTCCTCCAGACCATTCGCATGGCATCACGTCCGAATCGTTCTTCGAGGAAGAAGGCAAAGATCGAACGCTCGTACCCCGGGAATACCGACGTGACCGTCGTGAAGCTGCGGCCCGGGAACGACGTGAAATAGTCGGGCAGGTCGAACAGATAGTCTTCGCTGGCGGGCTCCAACACGGTCTCCATCCAAACGGACGAAAGCTCGTAGAAGTAGAAGTCCGCATCGTCCCACACGCCGTAAGCCCCCACCTGGACCGCATGAAAGAACTCATGCGCGGCCGTGATCCGTAAGCCGGTCATCCCCCTTGTACGTAGCCCCGAAAAATCGTTGTCGATCTCCATGAACGTTCGCCAGCGTTCGACCACTGAGGAACCCGGCACCAAGGATTCGAGAACGGTCTGACCGAACCAATCAGCCGGGAGCTCCGACACGTAGATATCGTAGGCCGCGTCTCCTCCGGCGGTGTCAGCCGGGGGAGCGTCATATCCGAGCACGTTGATGATCGCATGCCAGGCGCCGTCGAAGACGTTCAACGCAGAATCAGCGAAGGCGTGCGACGTCCCGAGGATCCGCGCTCCCGAACCGTCGAGGAGCGCCGGTTCATGAAAGCCGGCCGTGTCGTAGTGAACGCGAAACCAACCTGACGGCGAGAGGCGGGAAACCTGTCGGACCGGCCGATCGTCCCAAACGCCGCCGACACCGCTGCGCGCTGAATGGTGCTCAGAACGCCACGCCATGCGGAACGCGGTGCCGCACTTGCCGTTCGATCCGTCCGCCGAAGCAGAGATCGCCGATCGTACCATCGATCGAAGCTCCTCAGTGCCATGCAGAGGGATCTGTGCCGTAGCGGAAGCGCACGCCACGGCCCCCGCGAAGAGAAGGCAGGCCCAACGGTTCATGGCCCCTCCCTCCGTTCGGGCAACCGCCGAAGGATAGCCGCGGCATCATAGATCGTCACCGCCCCCCACGACGGCCGCGTCAGGATGAGGTCCGTCTGGCCATCGCCGGTCACATCGGCAATGGCCAGGCCTCCCACCTCGCGCGCGGAGACCAGCAGCGACCATGCAGAGAAACCCGCCGCACGGTCCCCTTTCCACCAACCTACACCGCCACGCGAGGGAACATGGGCGATGATGTCCAACATCCCATCGCCATCCAGGTCCGCAAGGCGCATCGCCCAACGCGAGGGGACACGAACAAGCGAATCGATGAGAACCGGAGGGGCAAAGAGGCTGTCGGACCGGCCGGGCAGGACATACAGCGCCTGTTGGGTCCGTGGGAAGGCGACGAGCAGGTCCTGAAGCGTATCGCCATTCAGGTCTTGCCGCCACATCCAAGCCCGCTGAGCGGCTCGGAACGGAAACTCCTCAAGCTGCGACTGTCGGCGCATGCTCCTGACCGAGTCGCCGAAGACGATGCCGACGGCCACGTCGCTCGTGTCATCGGGCTTGTAGATCATGAACATGTCCGTTCTTCCGTCGCCGTCCGCATCCCCGGGGAGAGCACCCAGAAGCAGGGACGGCGGCGAAAGGCTCAACGTATGCTCGAGATAGGTCTCGGCCCGGATCGGTTCAAAGAGCGATACCCCGATGCTCGAGGAGGACGACACGTGGATGACCGCCAATTCGGAGGAAGCGCCGGGGACCTCCGTTGCCCATTCCGGCATTCCTTGCACCGGTAGCGTCGTCGACGTGACCGACAGGTCCGTCAGGTCCAGGTCTTGGATCGCGACAGACCGAGACTCTGGATGCGTCGTAATGAACCGGATGACCGTTGTGTCCGCCCTGCGGGCGCTTACGGTCGCGGCGTCAACTCCCACCTCGACACCCGGAGGCCGCTCCGCAAAACGCCTGCTCCACAGCATGTCCAACCTTCGGCTGCTGCGATTGGCAACGAGGAGCTCAGGCCGACCGTCCTGATCCAGGTCTGAGGCCTCGACGGCTTCCGGTGAGACGCCAGCGCTCCACCAGGAACTGTCCGTCCATGCCGTCGGATCGAACGAGCGCACGAGCAACGCTGCCGTGAGCTGATCGGGAGAGATGACCATGACGTCCGCCGGACTGCGATCGACGCGACGGATCGGGAAGGCCCACGTGGACCGTTCTGGCACTCCAACGCTGACCGGGTCCAAAGGATCTCCCTGTGCGGCCGAGGCTTCAACACGTAGCAACCGCCCCCCCGTCGTCAGCAGCGTAAACTCCGTCGTCGCAACCGATGCCGATGAGGTCACGAATGCCGAGCGGACGACGCCATCGACCTTCGCCCGATGACGCTCGGCCAGTTCACCGACATCATCTGCCGACCAGTACACGGCGTTGCCCGTGGCCAGCTCGATCGTCAAGAACCGCACCGGTTCATCCAACCGCGGTTCTGGAAGCAGGATGCGATCGACCGACGCCTTGGATGGAAAGACGCCTTGGTCGAGGAACCGTCCGCTGCCAACACCGTAGAGCGTATGGAAGGTGCTGCGGACCCAGTCGTAGGCAATGAGGTCGGGGATCTCGTCGTTGTTCAGGAAGGCGACCGCAGCGTCGCGCACCGGAAGGTCAGGCGCCACCGTGCGGTCGACCAGCCATCGGCGGTTCCCCCGATTCACCAGGAGATGCATTCCGGGTTCGTTCTCATCGAAGACGATGAGATCGGGAAGGCGATCGGCGGTGACATCGGCGATGAGGACGCGCAAAGGGGCGACCGGGCATGCGATCGTGTACGCGGTCTTCACGGTATCCGCCGACGTCCAGGCGGTGGCGACCCGGATACTGCGGGCGGGAGGATCGATCAGCAGAAGTTCAGTCACGCCGTCGCCGTCAAGGTCATGCACGCGCACGTCCCGGAACGGAGCCGTGACGCTGTACGACTGCAGACGCCACGTTCGGCGGGCCGAGTCGCTGACCGCCAGAAGCAGGCGTCCCTTTGGCGCGTTCCAGAGCAGTACGGCCGTACTGTCGACCGAACCGGTCGGAACGGCCATCCCCCGGTCCACAACTTCCGGAAGGTCGATGAGTCGCATCTCGGCCACGGGGGAACTCCATGTCTGGCTGCGCAGGGACGCGGCCATCACGAGGAGCAGCACCGCCACGGGTGCGCGGCAGCGGACGAGATTCAATGGGCGGCGCATCGGTTGACGGCGGCCGTGACCGGCCTTAGGAACGTTTTCGGTGAAGAAGGCGCAACCGACGGCGCCGGGCGGCATCCCGATAGCGCCGACGTTCTTCCGAGGTCGAGGGGCGGACGGGAGGCACCGCCGTCGGACGGCCGTCGTCGTCGAGCGCCACGAACGTCAGGTACGCCGTGTTCGTGTGACGACGCTCGCCGGTGGCGGGGTTCTCCTTCATGACCTTCACGCCGACCTCGACGGAGGTGTTGAAAGCCCGGTTGACGGACGCCCTGAGGATGACCACTTCACCTTCCTTGATCGGATGGATAAAATTGAGCTCGTCGATCGACGCCGTCACGCAGATGCGATTCGTATGGCGCCAGGCGGCGATCGCGGCGGCGATATCGAGCCAGTGCATGAGCCGACCACCGAGAAGATTGCCGAGTCGATTGGTGTCGTTCGGCAGCACCATCTCGGTCATCTCGACATGCGATGCTCGCACGGCCTTGGTGGCCCAGGGGTTGCGCGCCATCTCAGGCCCCTCCTTGCGATGCGCGCGGGGGCGCCGGCGGCTTAGCTTGCTTGCCCTCGTGCGCCGCCTTCAGCAGGCCTTCGGCCTCGGCTTTCAATGGGCTCGCGGGGTACCGATCGAAGAACCTGTTGAGTTCCCGGATCGCCTCGTCGTAGCGTTTGCGATTGATGAGCGCTTCGGCCTTACGAACCAGCGAAGGCTCGGCGACGGGCGTGTCGTGGTATTTCTCGAGCACAAGGTCGAAGTAATGCGTCGCGGCGCGATTGTAGCTCATCTTCAGATAAATGACGCCGTTGTTGAACTCCTTTTCGGCCAGCTTCGCCGTCAGTTCCCGGATCCGCCGGTCTGCCACAGGCGCCAGCGAGTCGGCCGCATGATACTCCAGGAAGTTCTGATACTCATCGATCGCCTTCCGGGTGTTCGCCTGATCCAACGCCACTCCCGGCGATGACAGATCATAGCAGCTCGCTTTGCGGAAGCGTGCCACCCGCACATACTCGCTCGTCGGCATCGATCGGGTGAGCACGTCGAATTCGTAGGCCGCGAGGATGTATTCCTCACGGCGGAATCGTGCCTCCGCCATGTAGTACTGCGCATCATCCGCCCATTGCGTGCCTCCAAACTGGATCGTCACGACCTTGAATTCCTCGATCGCCTCAAGGAAATCCTCGTCCTGAAAGAAACTTAACCCGAGCTTGAAGCGCTGTTCAGCAGGCAACGGTACCGCGGTCTCATCGGCGGTGCATCCGGCCAATGCGGCCAGCGCTACGAGAACGCCGATCAGCATATTACGGCGAAGGTTCTGCGGAGACATGAATGATGTCCTGTTCTCGACGAAAGTGGAGGGAAGATCCCTTGGTGACTCGATGCCATACGCTGTCCTGATCCGCCGGCGTCAGATCCCAACTCGGCTGCATCGCCGCCCGGAACGGCAGAAGTGCCGGTTCTCCGACGCGAACGCCATCACCTTCCCGGCGGACCCTGAACGATGCTGCCAACCCGATCTGCGTCCAATAATGCTGGGGCTGCCCGAAGACAAAATTGCCCAGCGACAGGGCGATCCAGCTGCCTTTCCACCGTTCGATGCCATACGGCACGTGGGGATGGTGGCCGATCACGATCGCCGCGCCGCATTCAGCCAGCCAACGCATCTGCGCCCGGCTCCGGCCGCTGATCTGCTGCCCGTACTCTCCGCCCCCGTGATAGCTGGCGACGACCACATCGACAAGCGAGCGGAGCTGCTTGACCGCCCTCGCCGCTGCCGAGCTGTCGAACAATGCGACGTGTCCCTCCCAGGGACCGCCGGCGTTCACAAACTCCGTGAAGGCGACGAATCCGATCAGGATCGAATCGCGCTCCACGATCGCCGGCGGGAAGCCGTCGTCAGGCTCCGGACCCGTCCCCGTCCACGCAATGCCTGCACGATCGAGATGCATGATCGTCTCCCGCAATCCCCGAAGACCGTAGTCGAACGCGTGGTTGTTCGCGGTCGAGACGACGTCGATCCCGGCTATCGACAGCGCATCGGCGCCCGCAGGCGGGCCGGTGAAGATGAGATTGTTCCTCGGATGGACGGTCTGACCTTTCTGGTCAGACAGCTGACTCTCCAAGTTGAGGAAGACGATTTCGGCAGCCTTCATGCGGTCCATCATCCCGCGAAACGCGTACATCGTGTCGCCGGCAAGGATACGCTGTCCGACCGTTCTGCCGAGATTGACGTCGCCAAAGGCCAGCAGCTCTACGCCCGTCGTATCACGTTGGGCGAACGCCACCGGTGCGACGACGAGCCAACTGACCGCGAGCATCGGCCATCGCCGGCTCAACTTCGCACCGTGAAGAAGAGATACACGATCACTGCCGCGGCCGCGCCGGCGATCACCGGCACGAGCACCCGTTCCAGGAATCCGCCGGATTCGCCATCGACCGACCCGGCCCCCGACAACCACAGACGAGAGTACAACACAGAACGTTCCGGCCAGTGCTCAACCCTCACGTCCAAGCCTGCCGCGACTTCGCCGGCGTCGGAGGTTCGTCGCACCACGACGAGCGTACCGCTCATGTCTGGCAAGTCGCTCAGCCGGGGCGTATGCCCCGCCTCTCCGAGCGCTTCCGTGAATCCTCCGAGTACGGCGTCCGCGGAATCGTTCTGAACCTCCAGCCGCACGGGGGCAACGATCCGATGACCGACGCTGGCCATGACCTGCCGTGCGACCTGCAGCGAGTGTTCGCGGAGCGAGGTCCCCGCGGCGGCCCCTTGCCCCCACAACGACCCTTGCAGAAGGGCAAAGCTGAAGAAGGCCGGCCACAGCATCCTGCCACAGCCGCGTCGAACGACGTGCCATCTCACCGTAGACGGCTTCACCCGCATCGAGGTCAACATAAGGGTCAAGGTCGGACGCCGCAACCGTGCACGGCGAATAAGAAAGGTACCAAAAAGACGCAGGAGTATCAACGAAACCGAGGAGAATGAGGCATGCTAGCGGCGGCTGATGCGCTCCAAATTCTGCAGAACGATCTCGGGCCGCTCATCCAGAAGGTGGCGGGAGCCGCGACGCGCGCGACGGACGACCGCGGCGTCCACCGGCGCCGTCAGCAGCGCCTCGTCGAACGACTCCGAAGCCACGACCGCCTGACCGTTGGGATCCATGACGGCCGAGCCACCCCAGAATCCAACGCCGTCTTCGACGCCGACCCGGTTGATGAAGACGGAATAGAGGCTAAGGAGGCGTGCGTACGTGCGATGATGGTCGTGATTGACCCGGCGTTGATCGGACTCGGTCCCTTCTCCCCCCAGCCGCGTCGGACTGGCCGTCAACGACACGATCACTTCCGCGCCATCCATTGCGAGCAGGTAGGGAAGCGACACGTGCCACAGGTCTTCGCATATAAGCATCCCGATACGGCCGATCTTCGTGTCGAAAGCCTCCACAAGTCGGCCCGCCGAAAAGTAACGGCCCTCTTCGAACATGCCGTACGTCGGCAGATAGACCTTGCGGTGCACATGCCGCAGGGCTCCGCCTTCAAAGCAGATGGCGGAGTTGTAGACGCCGTGGTCCGGACCCGCCTCGATACATCCGGCGATGACGCTGATGCGTCGGCTGATCTCTCGCAGCGGTGCCAGCCGAACGTCCGTGGAGGGGTCCAGCGCCAGTTCTCCGGCGAGGTCGCGGACGGTGTACCCCGTCAGGCTTAGCTCGGGGAAGGCGACAAGGTCCGCACCCGCACGCAGTGCCTCCTCCGCCCTCTCGACGTGGCGTTCCACATTGGCCCTCAGATCTCCGAGCCGCGCATCCGTCTGCGCCAGCGCGATCGTTCCGTGGAGCGGCATACGTGCCTATCGTTGACGAACTGAATTGGGGAGCTCGTTCCGGTCATCCGAACGCCTCGGGACATGACGTTCGAGCACCAGGCCGACCTTGCGGACGGCGTCGCAGAGTCCTTCGACGAACTGTCCGCTTCCGAACCGCTCCGTCATACTGGTCGCGATGCGGGTCCAGGTATCACCCTCCACCTTCGCATGGATACCATCGTCCGCCAGAATACAGAGCTCGCGTTCCTCCAGGAGCAGAAAGATCAGGACACCCGATCGGTCCCTCGTCGCCGACATGCCGAGAGCGACAAACTCGCGTCGCGCGATCTGCTCGATCGAGAGCGATCGCTCGTTCCGCGACCGCCGTTGACGGACCTCGACCCGGATCTCGCCGCCGGTCCGTGCTTCGGCCGAGACGACCGCGGCCTCGATGGACGCGAGGTCGGCGGGGCGGAGAAGTGGTTTCAGAAGATTCATAGATGTCGTTAACGTGTTCGGCGATGGGGCTCGGTCGAGCGGCGTGGGGCGAACAGTCCTGGAGGTCCGCTACGAAAGGTCGATCATGCGAATGTCCTTGATGTACTGTACCGTCTTGTCTTCACGGAGATTCTTCAGTTTTTCCATCTTTCCGTCGATCCGTTCCAGGTTCTCGCGCATCAGGCCAAGGTACTTCACGGCCTTCTCGTCGAGCGGCCGGCCCTCCAGCGTCCGCACGATCTCTCGCATGGCCGCCAGCGGTCCGGAGATCTCCTTGGTGATCCCGACGATCATCTCCTGCATGGCCTCGAGGCGATTGCGACGGAATTCCAACTGTTCGAGTTCGCGTGCCAGAACGTGCCGCTCGTGGACCGCGGCCAGCGTTTGCGGAAAAACGTGACCGTCGATGTCTTCCTTCGTCAGGAACTCGCGCACGCCGAGCTTCATCACTTCGCGCACGAGCTGCATGTCGCGATGGACGGTGAGGAAGATGATCGCCGCCGAGCAACCCTGTCCAAGCAGTTGCGATGCCGTCGCCAACCCGTCCTGATCGGGCAGATGATAGTCCATCAACACCAGGTCGATGTCGCGCCGCTCGCGGCACGCCTCGACCGCCGCCCGCCCAGATCCGACAGACGTCGTCGAGAAGACCGCGACATCCGACCTCGCAAGCACCATCTCCACGAGGCGCGCCGTCTCGGGTGAGTCTTCGACCAGCAGCACGTTGATGGGTCGGGGTTCGCTCATATCAGGCTCCAACAGCCGCGACGGGCATTCGCCGCTTGACGAAGGGGACGAGGTCGTGCAGGCGGGCCATCAGGGTCCGGAAGGTCTCGGGCCGCAACGATTGGTAGCCGTCGGAAAGCGCCGACGCTGGGTCAAGGTGCACTTCGATCATCAGGCCATCGGCCCCCGCCACCACAGCCGCCTGCGCCATGGGAATGACCAGGTCCCAGCGGCCAGTACCGTGGCTCGGGTCCACCAAGACCGGCAAATGCGAGAGCTTCTTCAGAAGCGGGACAGCGTTGAGGTCGAGGGTGTTGCGAGTCGAAGGTTCGAACGTCCGGATCCCCCGTTCGCACAGTATGATCTCATAGTTACCGCGCGATGCGAGGTACTCGGCCGCCATCAGCCACTCTTCGATCGTTGCAGCAAACGAACGCTTCAGCAAGACCGGCTTGCGTTCGTCTCCCAGTCGTTCCAACAAGGAGAAATTGAACATGTTCCGCGCGCCGACCTGGAGGATGTCGGACGCCGCAAGAACCTCGGGGAGCGACTCCGTGTCTTTGACCTCCGTCACGACCTTCATGCCGGTGCGGTCGGCCGCCTCACGGAGGTACTCGAGGCCTTGTTCCTTGAGCCCCTGAAAAGCGTACGGAGATGTGCGTGGCTTGAAGGCCCCGCCTCGCAGGAAACGGACCCCTGTCTCTGCGAGCATTTCCGCCGTTTCAATGATCTGCTGACGGCTTTCAACAGAGCAGGGTCCGGCGATCACCGCCAATTCGGGCCCCCCGATCGACGCGGTTCCGCATTGAATCACGGAATCGTCCGGCTTCACCTCGCGGCTGACGAGCTTGAACGGCTTCGAGACTCGGACGGCCTCAAGGACCCCCGTCATCGATTGAAAGAGGTCGGGATCGAGTCCGCCACGATTGCCCGTGATCCCGATGGCCACCCGTTCAGCGCCCGGGATCTTGTGCGGCACCAGTCCCAACAGTCGGATCTTTTCTTGTACCCGATCGACGTCTCCCGACGTCGCGTCGGCCTTCATGACCACAAGCATGGCATCACATGGCTAATTCACATTCGAACCGCGGGCTCGTTCGCCCGTTCCATCGACGCCGTCTGGACACCTCACCAACGTCCGGTGGCGCCGCCACCGCCCGAGAGCCCGCCTCCACCGCTGAACCCTCCGAAGCCCCCACCCCCGCCAAATCCGCCCCCCCCAAAACCCCCTCCGCCGCCAAAAGAGCCGGGCCAGCCCCAGCCCCCGTAGTATTGATGTCCACGAGAGGTCAAGATCAGTCGCCGTCGCGAACGCAACATCGGCCGGACGATGAACAGCATGAACAGCAAGAACGCGATGAAGAGTCCCGACCCGAAGAGCGGCGCATCCTGGCCCCGGCGGTCGACCGTGTATTCGCCGGCGACCGCCCCGGCGATCGCATAGACGCCCGCGATAAGGCCGCCATAGTACTGCCCTTGTCGGAACCGCGGGAGGATCTCCGCTTCGATGATCTGCCGGCTCAGCGCATCGGTCAGCACGCCCTCGAGCCCATAGCCGACCTCAATGCGAACGGCCCGGTCATTCAGCGAGACAAGGATCAGAACGCCGTTGTTCTTGTCCTTCTGGCCCAGGTGGGCCTGCTCGAACACCCGATTCGCGAGATCCTCGACGCTCCGATCACCGGCCGATTCTACCATCAGGATCACAACCTGATTCGATGTCGTGTCTTCGAGAGCCTTCAGTTCCCCCTCGAGGGAGCGCCACTCGGCATAGGTCAGTGTGTTGGTGTGGTCGTTGACCCGTTGATCGAGCCGCGGCACGGCGTCTGCCTGGGCGGCGAGCGAGGCGGGTACCACCAAGAGGAGGAGGATGGCGACGAACGGTCGCATCAGAACTTCACCTGCGGAGCCTGCTCTGCGGCCGGAGCGGCATCGAAGTACGCCATCGAGGAGAAGCCGCCGATCCCTGCGATGACCGACGCCGGGAAACGCCGCAGGCGGATGTTGTAGTCTTGCACGACTTCCGTGTAACGACGTCGCTCAACAGCGATGCGGTTCTCCGTTCCTTCCAGCTGGGATTGGAGCGACAGGAAATTCTGGTCAGATTTCAGGGTCGGATAGTTCTCCGTGATGACCAAGAGTCTCGAGAGTGCCTGCGAGAGGCCGTCCTGCGCTTGCTGGAACCGCGAAAAGGCCAGCGGGTCGCGAAGCACCTCGGGCGTGACCTTCAGTTGTCCCACGCTGGCCCGGGCAGCCGTGACGTTCTCCAGAACCTCGCGCTCCTGCTTCGCGAAGCCTTTGACCGTCTCGACGAGGTTCGGGATCAGGTCGAAACGGCGCTGATACTGGTTCTCGACCTGCGCCCATGCGCCCCGCACCGATTCCTCGGCCGTGACGAGACCATTGTAGACCGAGATCCCCCAGCCCACCAGACCGATGCCCAGCAAGACCACGATGCCGAGGACCGCCAACGCAATAGCCAACGGACGACTCACGTTCTTTCTCCTTTTTTGGTGCTTTCGCGCCCGAAACCCTTGGTAGACAAGGGAATGCCCATTGATGGTAGCAAACGCTCGTCCGAAAAACAAATGAACGCGCCGTTGCGCGCTTCATTTGAAGCTTCGGACATCGCTCCGTACGTTGAACCACCGGAGAGACCTATGCGAATCTATCTGCGCTCCAAGATCCACAAAGCCACGGTCACAAACGCCGACCTGCACTACGTCGGTTCCATTACGATCGACGAGGCGTTGATGGAGAAGGCCGACCTCGCCGAGTACGAACGCGTGCTCGTCGTGAATAACACCGACGGGCAGCGCCTGGAGACCTATGTCATCCGAGGTCCGCGTAACTCGGGCGCGATCGAGATGAACGGTGCGGCGGCCCACCTGATCCATCGGGGACATGAGGTCATCATCATGGCCTTCGAAGTCTCCGACCAGCCTCCGACCCCGCGGAATGTCCTCGTCGACGCGAACAACCAGTTCGTTCGCTACCTCACCGAAGAGAGTTCCTCCACCGTCGACGGTTGCTGAGATGGCCTCGAAAGAGCAACGGCTGGAAACGGCGCGAGGCAGTCCGAAGGCTGCCTCGTACGCTTTCCTCGCGACCTCCCAGCTCACACCCCGAGCAATGAACGCGCGATCACGATATGCTGGATCTCCGAGGTCCCTTCATAGATCTCGGTGATCTTCGCGTCGCGTAGATACCGTTCGACCTTGTACTCCCGAACGTAGCCGTAGCCTCCATGGATCTGGATCGCCTCCAAGGCCGCCTTGACGGCCGTCCGGGAAGCGTACAGCTTCGCCATGGCCGCGGCTGTTCCGTAGGCTTCGTGCCGGTCCTTCAGTCGTGCGGCTTCCCACACGAGCAGCCGCGAGGCTTGAACGTCGGTGGCCATATCGGCGATCTTGAACTGGATCGCCTGCAGATTCGCGATCGGCCGATCGAACGCCTTGCGCTCTTTGCTGTAGGCGATCGACGCCTCCAACGAGGCCTGCGCAATACCCAAGGCCTGCGCCGCGATCCCGATACGGCCCCCGTCCAGCGTCTTCAGCGCGAACTTGATGCCGGCTCCTTCGTCGCCGATCCGATTTGCCGCCGGGAGGCGGACGTCTTGGAACGTGAGCGTGACCGTATCAGAGCTCCGGATCCCGAGCTTTCGCTCCTTCTTCCCCACGCCAAATCCAGGCATCCCCTTTTCGACGATGAAGGCCGAGACCCCCTTGGCGCCTTTGGCGCGGTCCGTTGCCGCCATCACGAGGACGATGTCTGCGGTCGAGCCGTTGGTGATCCAGTTCTTTGTGCCATTGAGAAGGTAGAAGTCTCCGTCCTTGGTGGCCGTCGTCCGTTGGTTCGTCGCATCGCTGCCCGCTTCGGGCTCTGACAGCGCGAACGCTCCCAACTTCTTGCCGCTGGCAAGATCGATGAGGTACCGCTGCTTTTGGTCCTCCGTACCGAACGCCTCCAGACCCCACGTGACGAGCGAGTTGTTGACCGACATGATCACACCGGCCGACGCGTCGACCTTCGAGATCTCTTCCATCGCCAGCACGTACGACATCGTGTCGAGTCCGGCGCCCCCGTATTGCTCGGAGATCATCATGCCCATGAAGCCGAGCTCGCCCATCTGCTTGACGGCGTCGTAGGGAAAGATCTCTTTTTCGTCCCGCTCGTCAGCTGTCGGGGCGAGGACGTCCGCTGCAAACTTGCGGGCGGTCTCCTGGATCATGAGGTGGGTCTCGTTGAGCGTGGGCTCCATAGGCGCGATCGCTGATGAGTCGTGGTTGACGAAGCGTCGTGGCTGGTACGACCTCACTTCGCGTAGTCGTAGAACCCTTTGCCGGATTTCCTGCCCAGATGTCCGGCGGCGACCATCTTCTTCAACAACGGGCAGGGACGGTATTTGCTGTCGCCGAGGCCGTCGTGCAGGACCTCCATGATCGACAGGCAGACGTCCAGCCCGATGAAATCCGCCAATTGGAGCGGGCCCATCGGATGGTTCATGCCGAGCTTCATGACGGTATCGATCGATTCAGGCGTTGCGACGCCTTCCATGACACAGTACATCGCCTCGTTCAGCATCGGCAGGAGCACGCGGTTCGATACGAAACCCGGATAGTCGCGCACTTCGACAGGCGTCTTCTCCAGCTTCGTCGTCAGGTCACGCACGGTCTCGTACGTGGCGTCGGACGTCGCAAGTCCCCTGATAATCTCGACGAGCTTCATGACCGGCACCGGGTTCATGAAGTGCATCCCGACCACCTTGTCGGGGCGCTTTGTCACCGCCGCCAGTTCTGTAATGGAGATCGACGACGTGTTGCTGGCCAAGATCACGTCTGGAGCCGAAAGCCGGTCCAGATCGCGATACAGGTCCTTCTTGACCTGGATCTGTTCAGTGATGGCTTCGACGACGAGGCCGGCGTTCTTGACGGCCTCAGCAAGGTCGGTCGTGGCCTTGATGCGGCCGAGGACCTGTTGCTTCTGGTCCTCGGTGATCGTCCCCTTCTTGATCTGGCGGTCCAGATTCCCGCCGATCGTCGCGAGGGCCCGGTCGAGGAATTCCTGCTTCACGTCGCAGAGGGCGACCTGGTAGCCATACTGTGCGAACACGTGGGCGATGCCATTGCCCATCGTGCCGGAACCGACCACAGTGACCGCGGAGAGTGGTGGCATGGTGTGCTCCGATCAGAGTTCAGAGGAGTCGTTCGACGATGAGCCCGGAAGCCTCGCCGCCGCCGATGCAGATGGCCGCCATGCCGGTCCGGGCGTTGCGCTGCTTGAGGGCTGAGAGGAGGGTGACGAGGATACGGGCACCGCTGGCCCCGATCGGATGACCCAACGCCACTGCGCCGCCATTGACGTTGACCTTCGCCGGGTCCAGCTTTGCCGCTTGGTTCACGGCCAACGCAACGACCGCGAAGGCCTCGTTCACTTCGAACAGGTCGATGTCGCCCACGGACTTGCCGGCTTTGGCAAGGACCTTCTCGATCACGTCGGCCGGTGCCGTGGTGAACCACTCGGGCTTCTTGGCATAGGAGGCGAAGGCGCCGATCGTCGCGAGCGGCTTCAACCCCCGTTTCTTCGCCTCTTCGGCCGACATGATCACGAGGGCCGCGGCACCATCGTTGATCTTCGACGCGTTCGCGGCCGTGACCGTCCCATCTTTCACGAAGGCGGGTTTCAGCGCCGGGATCTTGTCAAAGTTGGTCTTGAAGGGCTCTTCATCCTGGCTGATCGACTCCGACCCCTTCTTCCCTTCAATCACGACCGGCACGACTTCTTCTGCGTAGCGTCCCTCAGCCCAGGCCGCCTGCGCTCTCTTGTAGCTTTCGACCGCAAAGGCGTCCTGCGCCTCACGGGGGATGTGGCATTCCTTCGCGCACAGTTCCGCTGCATTCCCCATGTGATAGTCGTTGTAGACGTCCCACAGACCATCCTTGACCATCCCGTCGACGACCTGCCCATGGCCCATCCGATAGCCGGTACGGGCCTTCTCGAGCAGGTAGGGGACATTCGACATGCTCTCCATGCCTCCCGCTACGATCGTCCTGGCATGGCCGAGCTGAATGGACTGGGCCGCCAACATCACGGCTTTGAGTCCTGACCCGCAGACCTTGTTGATGGTCATGCATTCGACCGATTCTGGCAGGCCGGCGTACAGCGCCGCTTGCCGGGCCGGCGCCTGACCTTCGCCGGCGGTCAGGACGTTCCCCATGATCACCTCGTCGATATCGCCGGGTTGGAGTCCGGCGCGCTTGACGGCTTCCTTGATCGCGATGGCGCCCAGTTTCGGTGCCGACAGGGCGCTGAGGGTGCCGCCGAACGAACCGATCGGCGTGCGGCAGGCGCTGACAATGACAGCGTCATTCATGGGCGAGACCTCTTCATGGCTTCTTGTCAAGTTGGAAATTTGCTCACGAAGGAACACGAAGCAACGCCAATGCGTGTCCCTTCGTGGTCCCGACTATCCTGGGGGACGTCCGAACACGACTAGCTGTTCATGACCTTCAGGAACTCCTTGTTCGACTTCGTTCCCCGCATCTTGTCGAGTACGAGTTCCATCGCTTCAACGGGCGAAATGTCGCTGAGGAACTTCCTGAGGATCCAGACGCGGTTCAACTCGTCCTCGTCCATCAACAGCTCTTCTTTTCGAGTACCGCTCTTGTTCACGTTGATGGCGGGGAAGATCCGCTTGTCGCTCAACGCGCGGTCGAGCACGATTTCGGAGTTGCCGGTGCCCTTGAACTCTTCGAAGATCACCTCATCCATCCGGCTCCCCGTCTCCACAAGAGCCGAGGCAATGATCGTCAAACTGCCGCCTTCTTCGATATTGCGGGCTGCGCCGAAGAAACGCTTCGGCCGATGGAGCGCATTCGCGTCGACGCCCCCCGACAGGATCTTGCCGGAGTGCGGAATGACCGTGTTGTGCGCCCGGGCGAGACGGGTGATACTGTCGAGCAGGACGACAACGTCCTTCTTGGCCTCGACAAGACGTTTCGCCTTCTCGAGCACCATGTCGGCCACCTGCACGTGCCGCTCGGGCGGTTCATCGAAAGTCGACGCGATCACTTCGGCGCTCACCGAGCGCTCCATATCGGTGACCTCTTCCGGACGCTCGTCGATCAGCAGAACGATGAGTTTGACTTCGGGGTGATTGCGGCTGATGCTGTTGGCGATCTTCTGAAGGAGGATGGTCTTGCCGGCCTTCGGGGGCGACACAATCATTCCCCGTTGGCCCTTGCCGATCGGCGCGAGCAGGTCGAGCACGCGCATAGCGTACTCGCCGGGCACCGTTTCGAGCTTGATACGGGAGTTGGCGTAGAGCGGCGTCAGGTTGTCGAAGAGCACCCGGTCGCGGATCTGATCCGGATGATCGTCGTTGACCGCCTCGACGCGCAGCAAGGCGAAGAACCGTTCGCCCTCCTTCGGTGGCCGCACCTGGCCGGTCACCGTGTCACCCGTCCTCAGCATGAACTTCTTGATCTGCGAGGGCGAAACGTAGATGTCGTCGGGCGACGGCAGGTAATTATAGCTCACCGAGCGAAGGAAGCCGTAGCCGTCTGGCAGGACCTCCAGAACGCCTTTGCTGAAACCGACGCCGTCCTTCTGGCTTTGCGCCTCGAGGATCTTGAAGATCAGCTCCTGCTTGCGCAGATCGCTGTATCCGGCGATGTTCAAGTCCTTTGCGATGATGTTGAGCTCCGCGATCTTCTTGGACTTGAGTTCGGTGATATCCATGGGCATGGAGGGATTCCTTCGATGGTGAGGCGGCTGTGGATCGGACGCGGAAACGGCACGGACCGCGGCGCCGTTCAGGACCGCATCCGGGAATGGAATTCGGGTTGGGGAAAAGGTGTAGGTCGAGGGGGTTCGACGGGTTGGGAAGTCTGCTCCGGATGGAGCTCAGAACCGGTGGCAGTATAGACCATTATTGACTGATTGTCAAGTATCGGCGACGTTCCAACTGCGCCAGCGCTTCGCCGACGACGAAGTGCGATCCGGTCACAAGCACCGTGCCTCCGACACCGGCCCGGCGGAGCGCCAGCCTGACCCCTGCTGCAACCGATACCGCCGGTGTTGCGGCCACGCCCGACGACCGGAACGCAGAGGCCACATCATCCGCAGGAAGAGCCCGGCTCGTTCGCGCCGCCACGGCGATCACCTCCCTTCCCACCCGACCGAGTGCTCTCGCGATCGACCGCAGGTCCTTGTCGTCTGCTACGCCGACCACCATGACCGATGGACGCAGCCCGAGTTTGCCGAGCGAAGAGGCCAACGACCTCACCGCGGCTGGATTATGACCCACGTCGACGATAACGCGCGGCCGCCGTCGAACCAGCGTGAGCCGTCCGCGCATTCCCGTTAGCGAAGTCACGCCCCGCAAACCACGCTCCAGCGCCCCGTCGGGCACCGGCAGGCCGGACCGACGGAGATGTTCGATCGACGCCAGCGCTGTCCGGACATTGGCGACCTGGAAGACACCCGGCCAACCGATGACATGCCTCCGTTCCCCGGGCCCTTTCCGACCGAGCAAGATCGTCGTTCCATCGATGGAGCGTGAATGGATCCTCAACGGAATGATCGTCGCATCGACGAGAGGCGCATTCATCCGGCGCGCTTGCCGCTCGATCACGCGTCGCGCCTTGCCGGGACGCACACCCACGACACACGGCGTTCGCGGTTTGATGATGCCCGCTTTCTCGAATGCGATATGTTCCACCGTCGGGCCCAGGATGGCCGTATGTTCGAGCCCGATCGTCGTGATCACGCTTAGGATCGGCGAGAGCACGTTCGTCGCATCGAGGCGACCCCCCAGGCCGGTCTCGATGACAGCGATGTCGACCTTCTCTTCGGCGAACCATCCGAAGGCCATCGCGGTCACCGCTTCGAAGAAGGTCGACCTCCGGCCCCAGACCTGCGGCAAGAGCTTGCGGGACCAACTGACGACGCGCTCGGCCGGTATCTCCCGGCCGTCGATGCGCATCCGCTCGCGAAAGTCGACGAGATGAGGGGACGTGTAGAGTCCGGTTCGAAAGCCAGCCTCCATCAACACGGCTGCGATCAAGGCCGCCGTCGAACCCTTGCCGTTTGTGCCGGCAATGTGAATGGTGCGAAAACGCCGATGAGGGTCGCCGACCGAGTGAAGAAGGCCTACGATGTTCTTCAGACCCAGCTTGATCCCGAACGACTGCAGCGCGTACAGCTCCCGGACGGCCTGCGGATATCCGGCCGGCAGTGAATGGCGTGTCAGAGCCACGATTGGAGGATGGAGGCAGAGAGGTCGGCTTTGAGCGAGCCGACCAGTTGACCGACGTCGGAGAGACCCTTCTCCGCAGCGAAGGCGGCGATGCCTTCTGCAATGCGTCCGCCGGCGGCAGGGTCGATATAGTTGAGCGTGCCGATCTCCACGGCGCTCGCACCGACCATCAGGAACTCCACCGCGTCCTCGGCCGACATGATGCCGCCGATGCCGAAGATGGGGATCTTGACCGCCTTGGCGACCTCATAGACCTTGGCCAGGGCAACGGGCTTGATCGCCGGGCCGGAGAGGCCCCCCGTGACCGTCGAAAGCTTGGGCCGGCCGGTTCGGATGTCGACCGCCATGCCGACCAGCGTATTGATGAGCGAGACGGCGTCTGCGCCCTCGGCTTCGACGGCACGAGCGAACTCGGAGATATGCGTCACGTTCGGCGTCAGCTTGACGATGAGCGGCCGCTGTGTGAGTGGCCGGAGTCGGCGCGTGATCTCGCGGGTCCGGTCGACGTTCGTGCCAAAGTTGAGTCCGCCTTCCTTGACATTGGGGCAGGAGACGTTGATCTCGAACGCGTCCACGCCTTCCTGGCTGTCGAGCAGCGTCAGCACCTGCGCATATTCGTCCACCGAGCTCGCGGCGATGTTCGCGACGATGCGCGTCCGCAATGTCCGAAGGGTGGGCAGTTTTGTCTCGATGAACGCGTGAACGCCGATATTGGCCAGTCCGATCGAATTCAACATCCCCGACGCGGTCTCGACGACGCGGCGCGGAGCGTTGCCGTCGCGCGGCTTCCACGACAGGGACTTCGTCATGATGCCGCCGAGTCGGCTCGGGTCGGCCAGGTCGAGGACTTCGTCTCCGTAGCCGAACGTTCCCGAGGCGGCAAAGACCCGGTTGGCAAATTCCACGCCGCGGAGGCAGAACGAGGTCGTGACCATCAGACGATCACCTCGCCCGCACGGAACGTCGGGCCTTCGGTGCAGACAAGCGCATACCGTTTGGCGCCTCCTACGCGCTCGACCGGACATCCCTGGCAGAGTCCGATACCGCAAGCCATCTCCCCTTCCAGCGACAACTCGCACGGGATCGACCGTTCCTTGGCGAACGCTCCCAGCGCCCGGAGCATCGGGGTAGGACCGCACGCAAAGATCATGGGCGACGGCACCGTGTGCTCGCCGAGATAGACGCTCAGGAGGTCCACCACCGTTCCGTGGTGACCTTCCGACCCGTCGTCCGTCGCGACATGGAGTTCGAAGAGATGCTCGCGATACAGTTGACTTCGGCTGCGGGCCCCGAGGAACGTGATGGCTGACTTCCCACGCCGCCGCAGTTCGTCGGTCAGCGCCGGGAGCGGCGCGACCCCAAGCCCCCCTCCGACGAGGAGAGCGGTCTCGAAATCGGCGTCGACGGCGAATGGCTTCCCGAGCGGTCCGAGCAGATCGACCGACCGGCCGGGCTCGTAGGATGACATCGCCTTCGTCCCGACTCCGACCACATTGAACACAAGGTCGATGCGATCGCCGTCCACTCTCGACACGCTGAACGGACGGCGCAAGAGCGGGTCCCATCCATCGTCGCGAACTCGGACATTCACGAATTGCCCCGCACGCATCGACGACGCCACCTCGGGACACTTCAGCGTCAACCGGTGGATCCCCTCGGCCACTCGTGCGCGGGCGACCACGACTCCCTGTACTTGTGCTCGGCTCACTCGATCAGCCTCGTTTTCGCGCTGTCCTTCTGTTCCGGAATGATCTCATCGTCGGTCCGGAATCGCGGTGGTTTCTTGGCGGCAGGCCGCTCCTTGATCTCGGGATCGGCTTTGCTGGAAGCGCGTGTAGAATCGATGCCCGCCGAACCAAGCAACGGCAATCGACGTCGCGCCTGCTCGCCGTACTCGGTCGCTCCGAACCGCTGAACCACGATCTGATATCGGTGGGCGGCGCTGTCCGGAATGTTCAAACGGTTGTCATACATCCAAGCTGACGCAAACAGACTCTTCGCGACAAGCGACGACGCGGGATAGTGGGTGGCGACCGAGTCGAACCGGTCCGCCGCCCGTTGATAGGAACCCGCTTCCCACGCCGCCTCCGCCTCACGGAACAGCTGTGCCGGAGGGTCTTGTTCGACATACTCGCTCATCCCCAGCATCTTTCGTGCTTCCGCCGCGTAAGGAGACGCCGGATACTCCGCGAGGAGGCGGTCCAGGAGGCTATCGCGGCGGCTGGGAGATCCTGAGCTATCGCCGCGCGACAGATCGGCGAGCAGATAGAGCCCGCGCGGGGTCGTGCGATGCGGCCGGTTCATCGCAAGCGACCGTTGCAGCCACCATGCCGAAGAGTCCGGACGCTCGAGCTCGCTGTAGAACCATTCTCCCAGGTCCTGCATGGCGATGGCGATCTGCGTCGTCAGGGTATCGATCGCCTCCGCGTTCGTTCTCTTTCCGGTCGAATCTGGTGGCATGAGAAGCGCCGCCGAGCGCAGGCTGTCGCTGAGACTCAGGCGGGCATGCAACTGGAAGTAACGCGTGAACATGGCGGCTCGCCGGCGCGCCTGCGGAGTGATCGCGAACGTCCCCAACGCTCCGGCGCGATCGTATTGCCGCGCCGCCGTGAGATAGTCGTTGCGCCGGACCTCGTACAGTTCTCCCAGCTCGAATGCCGCGTCGGCGCCGGACGCCTGTCGCACGTAAGCCGTATCGGCAAACGCATAGGCCGCGATCGCCTCGTCCTCACGACCGGCGTCCCTCAACAGCCGTGCCTCTTCAAGCGAGATCGATCCAAGCCGGTCCTTGAATCGCAGATCCTCGCGCAACGCGCCCGCCACGGCCAACGCTTCGTCGAAGCGTCCCAATCGGCGGAGCACCTCTATCCGCAGCATCTCGGCGTCAAAGACGAGGAACGGATCCTCCGTGGCGTCTGGAATATCCGTGAGAGGCTCCAACGCCGCCTCCGACTGCCCCTGTTCGACGAGCAGCTGCGCCTCGCTGAGCATCGCCGAAGCGACGGACTCATCGTCAGGAGCGATCGCTCGGAGTTGCTTGGCGTATCGAAGCGCGCCGGCAGCGTCTCCCTGTTTGCGACGAAGCGTCGAAAGCGCTTCGAGCGCGAACGCCTGTTGTGGAATGTCGTTCTGCCCTTGTGCCTCCGACAGGCCCGCGGCAAGCGCGGCTTCGGCCTCTTCGGACCGAGAGAGATCGGCCAGGACCCTCCCATAGAGGATGCGAGCTTCGGTCGTCAGATCGCTTCCGGGATACTGTGCCAGGAGCTCAGTGCATTTGCGCTCGGACTTGACATACTCCCCTTGCAGGTAGTAGGAACGGGCGATCATGAGCAATGCGTCATCGACCAGGTCGCTCTTCGTATGGAAGGCAAGGATGTTCGAGCACTTGTCGATGACCGAGTTCAGCTTCTGACGGGCAGTCGCCGGAATAGCTGGCGCGGTTGGGGCGGGCACGCCCGCCGGTACGACGGAAGGAGACGCGCGTTGTGTACGCTTCGCCTGTTCGATCTCCTCGACCGCCGCATTGAACAGGCGCGAGGCGTTGTAGTACGCGTTGAAATACGAAACCGAGTTCCGGTACCCCTGCACGAAGAAATCCCCGACGGGCTGAAAGACCGAACACCCGCCGAACGTGAGGGCCGCCATCAGGATCACGGCGCTTCCGAGGCGTCGCATCACGGGTCTGAGGTAGACGTTCATGGATTGGTCGGCCGGAGGTCGATCTCGCTCATCATGGCATTGGCCGGCAAGGAGATCGCGGCGACCACCGCCGACGCGACGTCGTCCGGTTGCAGGATACGGGCCAATTTCGCCGGGTCCTTGGTTGTCGAGGAGAACTCTGTGGCGACGCTACCCGGGCCGACGGTGATGACCCGCACCTCCGACGACCGCACCTCCAGACGCAGGCAGTTCGTGAATCCGTTGAGCGCCCACTTTGTCGCTGCGTAACCGCTGCCGTTGATGAACGCGTTCTTGCCGGCCAACGACGAGATGTTGACGATTGTCCCCGATCGTTGCTGCTCCATGATCGGCACCGCCAGTCGCGTGCACAGAAAGACGCCGCGCACGTTCACGCTCCACATGCGGTCGAAATCCTCGAGCGAGAGCTTCGTCACCGGCGCGAAGACGCCGATGCCGGCATTGTTGACAAGGATGTCCAATCGTTGTGCGTCGTCGACCACGGCTCGGAACGCCCGCTCGACCTCCTCTGGCATCGTGACATCGGCCGGGGCGACGATGGCGCGCCCTCTGGCCTTCGCCACCTCCTCCGCAACCTCGCGCAACTCAGACTCCGATCGGGCCGTCAAGCCCACGGTCGCCCCCTCGGCGGCCAGCCGAAGCGCGATGGCGCGACCGATCCCGCGGCCCGCACCCGTGATCCACGCCGTCGCACCGTTCAACCTCATACGCGCAGGTCTCCGATCTGTGGCCTCAGCACAAGCTCTTCGGGCATGATGCCCGGCGGCAATTGAATGGCCTGAAGGATCGCTTGCGCGACCTCGACCACCGGCATCATCTGTCCGGCGTACTTTGCGCGGAGCGCTTCGGGCCACATTGGCGTTTCGACCGCACCCGGGAAAACATTCAGAACGCGGATGCCGTCATGACGCACCTCGTCGCGTAAGACGCGCATCAGCATGTCGGCACCCGCCTTCGATGCCCCGTAGACCGAGGAACGGGTGTAGACCGCCTTCGCGGCGTAGGAGAGGATGTTGACGATCATTCCCGATCGGCGCCGCTGCATACGGGGGACGATCGCACGCGCAATGAGGAACGGACCGGTCAGGTTCGTTTCGATGATGGCCCGGTACTCAGCCGTCGTCGTCTCCGTGAGCGTCCGGAACGACGTGACCCCAGCGTTGTTGATGACGACGTCCGGAAGTCCTGTGCGCTTGACGATCTGCGCGAACGCTTTCTGCACCGAGGCCTCCCGACGAACGTCACAGGCGATCGCAACCGCGCGGGTCCGTGTCTTCGACCACGAACGCAATTTCGCGACACCCCGCGAAGAAACGACCACGGTCCATCCGGCCTCATGGAATGTGTCCGCCAGCGCACGACCGATCCCCGTCGAGGCACCGGTGATCCACACGATACCCGGGGTCATGAGCGATGCCGCAGGTCGGTTCCGATGATCGTGAGGAACTCCGAGCGCGTCTTGACGTCAAGCCGGAACGAGCCAAGCATCGCGCTCGTCGTGGCGACGGAGTTCAATTTCTCGACTCCGCGCATCGCCATGCAAAGGTGCCGGGCCTCCATCACCACGCCAACCCCCTGTGGCTCCAGCACCTTCTGCAGCGTCGACGCGATCTGCTGCGTCAGCCGTTCCTGTACTTGAAGCCGACGAGCGAAGACCTCGACGATCCTCGGCATTTTGCTGAGGCCGATGATCCGGCCCTTCGGGAGATAGGCGATGTGACACCTGCCGTAAAACGGCACGAGATGGTGCTCGCACAAGGAGAAGAAGTCGATGTCCTTGACGACGACCATTTCGCTGTACGCCTCCCGGAAGACCGCGCCGTTCAGGATCTCGTCCAGGTCGTCGCGATACCCCTTCGTCAGGAAATCGTACATCTTTGCGACCCGCTTGGGGGTCTGGAGGAGTCCGTCACGCTCCGGGTCTTCACCGATCGACTCGAGGATCGTGCGAACGGCCCCTTCCATCGGCGCCTGTTTCATTTCCCACCTCGGACCTCGACGACATTGTTCTCTGTTTCCCTCAACCGGACCGAGACAAGCTGCCCGGACGGGATCCTCTCCGCCAGCACCTTCCAGATCGCCAACGCGATATTCTCCGCCGTCGGGATGACCCCCCGGAGGAATTCCACATCATGGTTGAGGTGCTTGTGATCGACCTTGGCGATCACCTCCCGCCGGATGACCTCCTTCAGTTGCTTGAGGTCGACGACGTAGCCGGTATCCGGATGGACGGGACCTTCCACGGTCACCTCGAGCTCGTAGTTGTGTCCGTGCCCGTTGGGATTGTTGCACTTGTCGAACACGGCTTCGTTCTGCGCATCGGAGAAGGCGGGATTGTAGAGCCGGTGGGACGCGCTGAAGGTCTCGCGTCGGGTGACGGTCATCATGGTTGATGGTCCTTGGATGCGAGCACGATCGTCCTAGAGAACGGCGAGCACTTCCTCGATGTGTCCGGTCAGTTTGACTTTCGGGAAGATCGCATGGATGGTGCCCTTCGGGTCGATCACAAACGTGGTGCGTTCGATCCCCAGATAGGACCGGCCGTACATCGACTTCTTCTTCCACACGCCGTAGGCTTTGATCGCTTTCTTGTCCGGGTCGCTCAGCAGCGGGAACGTCAGGCCGTGCTTGGCCGCGAACTTGGCGTGTGAACCGACGCTGTCGGCGCTCACGCCGACGATCACCACGCCGCGCTTCTTGAGGTTGAAAAAACTCTCTTGAAAAGCGCAGGCCTCCTTCGTGCAGCCCGACGTGTCATCCTTTGGATAGAAGTAGAGGATGACGGTCGATCCTTTCAGATCGCTCAGCCGGACGCGAACACCATCTCCGCTCGTCAGGTCGAACGCGGGCGCCTTGTCGCCAACTTTCAACATCTCTGCCTCCTTGGATAAACGGCGGCGGCAGGCCATGTCGCGCCTGCCGCCTGGTGGTCAGAACTTCGCGAGCGCGGCAACAAGCGCTTCATAGTTCGGCTCGACCCCGGGGTTCGCCGTGACCTCGACGTAACGGACAATGCCGTCCTTATCGAGCGCATAGACGGCCCGCTGACACGACTCATAGTCGGGCAAACCGGCGAAGTTGTTCAGCAAGATGCCGTACGCTTTGATCGCCGTCCTGTTGTAGTCGGACAGGATCGGATACTCCAGCTGATGCTGGCCGGCAAAGGCCTTGTTGGCGAACGGCGCGTCGGGGCTGATGCCCACGACCTTCGCGTTCATTTCGTTGAACCGGCTCAACGAGTCGCGAAAAGCGCACATCTCCTTTGTGCAGACACCTGTGAAGGCGCCCGGGTAGAAGACCAGGACGGTCTTCGATCCTTTGAACTCATCGAGCGTCCGCGGCTTGCGGTCCGTGTCAATGAGAGAGAATGGGGGTGCCGCTTGTCCTACGTGGACTGACATGGATCCTCCTGAAGGTTGGGAAGACGTAACAAGACGCCGGGCGGGTGCGAGGGCTGGAATGCCGTCGAGTTGGAGATCAGGATGCTGCCTGACAATTGGCGCACGTACCGTAGAAATCCAGCTTGTGAGCGTGGATCAGTTCCGGCACCAGTTGTTGGATCCGTTCGTTGACGTCGGCGAGCGGCGCCACTTCGAGGTCTTTCACCGTGCCGCACTGCTCGCACACAAAATGGTAATGAGGACTCAGAAAGGCATCGTAGCGCTTGGTCCCCTCGCCGAAATCCAGCTCCCGCACCATACCTTGCTTGGCGAGAACATGAAGATTGCGGTAAACGGTTCCCAAGGAGATCTTCGGTAACTCCTCGCGGACCCGCTCAAAGATCCATTCGGCGGTCGGGTGTTCTCGTGTACGCCGCAGAACGTGGTAGATCCGTTCACGCTGTCGGCTTCGCTTGATCCCATTGGACGACATCATGCCCTCAAAATACCAAGAAAGCCCAGGATTGTCAACGCAGCGAGTATCGAAGGCCCAGAAGAGCCGAAGTACTCCAGACGTACGTCCCCCGCTGAAAGCCGACCTCCTGCCGTCCGATGACCCCTTCCATCGTCAAGAGCCAGCCGGACCATCCGAACCACTGAGCTCCGGCTCCGAACGATTGAGAATGCAGTGTGAACACCTCGGTCGCTGGCACCCCCGAGGCGCTGAAACCCGCCCGCTCGTCCGGCGTGAATCCGGCACCGAAACGCAAGAAGATAAATTCATCCCGCCCACCAATGTAGTAGCGCCCCGACGCCATCACCGAGAGCGCCGCGTTTGGCAAGTTCACCGACACATACGGACGTATCGAGATCCAGTAGTTGCCCAGATACTTCGCCGCCGAGCCTGTCAGAAGCATGACGGTGCGACGGTCCCTGAATGCGTAGGCTCTGAACCCCACCGAGGCCTCGAATGCGGATGGCAAAGACGAGAAATACTCCATGCCTCCCCTGTGGCGCGGAAACGGATCCGCCAACCCAACGGCATAGGCAACATAGCCATAAGTCCCGCCCCCAAAGACCGGATACCACTCGACCTCGGCTTGGGTGCCTCGTGTCGTTCCCCGTTGGCCCAATGCAACCTTCGCGAAGACGGTGCCGGAGTTCCTTCGATCCCCTGCGTAGAACGTGACCGACCGAAAGGGGTCGTAGTATCGTTCATAGTTGTCCATGTGAACGACCGTCCCGACGAAAGCCTCGGGTGCTGCCGTCGGTTCGGGCCACAGAAGATCCTGTGCATGCACCGGAGGCACGACGATGCCCACGCCGAAGACAGCCAAGCACCATCGCACGAGGACCCGTTGGAAATCAACACTCTTCTCGGTATATTTCATAGCTCTCTCAGGAAGGGTGCGAGAGTGGTTGAATCGGCCGGTCTCGAAAACCGGAATACCCGCAAGGGTATCGAGGGTTCGAATCCCTCCCCTTCCGCTCCAAGAACCCCGCAACGACGATCTCTTCAGGTCATCGGATGTGGGGTTTGGTTCTTTCTTGGTGCGTCTTCGAAATGTTCTGCAACGCAGGAGCTTCGGGGGTTGCCTGCCCTCCTCACGGGCGCCAGCGAGCAGGGACCCTTTCAACACCGGCCGACTATTCCGTAGCTCCGCGAGGCTGCCGGAATCCCGCCCGCTCCATTTTCCCCCACGCCTTCTCACCGCGCACATACTTCCAGAAGCCCCTCAACCGCCAGAAGACCGTGATCTGGCGGTATCCGAAGTTCTCAAGGACACCCATCACGAGCAACACCGCAAGGTGCTTGGGATTCGGGTATCGCCGGAAGGAGATCTCCTCAAGGAGGACGGCACCCACGGAGAACATGACCCCGTACACGATGGCGGCGATCACGAAGAGGCCCGTCATGACCGGATCGACCCGGTCGAGCGCCAACAAGACGAGCAACGACACGTATCCCAAGGCCTCGATGACAGGCCCAAACAATTCGACGATCAGAAAGTACGGCAACGCCACCGTGCCGACCACGCCGTAGCGCTCGTTGAATACCATATCCCGATGGATCCACAGAGTGTCCGCGAGGCCTCGATGCCACCGGTCACGCTGGGAACCAAGCACGCGAAGCGACTCCGGCGCCTCGGTCCAGCAGACGGGATCGGGCACGAACGTGATCTGATACGGCTTGCGCGCGTCGCGAAAATGCCGATGCATGCGCACGACCAACTCCATATCTTCCCCCACCGTTCCCGAGTCGTAGCCACCCACCTCGATAACGGCCTGCCGGCGGAACATGCCGAAAGCCCCCGAGATGATCAGCAGCGCGTTCAGACTCTGCCAGCCCATTCGGCCCGACAAAAATGCCCGGAAATACTCGACGACCTGGAACAACGGCAGCAGATGGCTTGAAAGTCCCACGCGCACAACACGCCCGTTGACGACCTCGCACCCGTTCGCGATCCTGACGATACCCCCCGAAGCGACGACCGTCGGATCATCGAGGAACGGCTTCATGACCTTCTGAAGCGCATCGTCTTCAAGGATCGAATCGGCATCGACGCAGCAGACGTACTCGTACCGTGCCACGTTGATGCCGGCATTCAGGGCGTCGGCCTTTCCGCCGTTCTCCTTGTCGACGACCGTCAGGTTCCGATAAGCGGCGTTTTTTGAGCGATAGATGCCCCTGACAGGGCGCGTCGGGATCGAAGCCTGGTAAGCCCGCCGCGATCGGACAAGGTCGAAATGGCCGATGAGCGTGTCGAGGGTCTCATCCTTCGAGCCGTCATTGACGACAACGACCTCATATTCCCCGTACGACAGTTTCAGAAGACTGCGGACGGATTCGACGATGCCGGCCTTCTCGTTGTACGCCGGAGCGAGGATCGATACCGGCGGAGTGATCTCGGACTGAACGATGATCCGGAAATCGGTGAACCGCGCCTGGCGCACCGCATGCAGCACTTCGCCGAACGAGCGGTAGAGCAGTACGACGTACGTCATGTTCACGCCGACGAAGTAGAGGATCGAGAACGCGACGTAGGCATGGAGCCCGATCTCGAAGAGGTCCATGATCGTCATCCGTCGAACTCCCCGACCTCTTCGAGCACCTGCACCACAACGTCACGCGTCAAGCCCTCCGGCCCCGACGCCATCGCGTGGAGAGAGGCAAGGCCTTGTTCGCCTGCGTTGGCAAGCGCCCGCGCCGCTGCGACCTTCTCGTCGATCGACCCATCCCGCACCCGCTGTCGAATGGCAGGCACCGCCGCCGACGAACCGATCGCGCGAATGGCCCCGAGGGCACGCAGACGCAGGACCGGATGCGGATGACCGATGTACTCTATGAGCAATCCTTCTGATCGGGCGTCGCCAAGTCGGCCCAGCGCTTCGACCGCCTTGGCCCGTATCGTTATGTTCGGGTACGACGACGCCATGGCCCGCAATCGTTGTACGCTGTCGACGAACCCGACTTCGGCCAGCAGTTCAATGCACAACTCTACAATCGTCATGTCCCGGGCCTCGAGGCCATCGAGGAGGTACGGCACCGCCGCAGGTCCGTGCTCTCGCACGCTCACGGAGATCTCCATCATCTCCCACTGCGAGAGGTCCCGCATCGAGCGGAAAATGGACCCGAACGCCTCGACGCCGACGACATGCAGGAGCGCCCTGAGCGCCTGCAAACGGACTCCAGCGTGCTTGTCCTCGAGCGCCGCCGCCAAGGCCGCTGTCGCACCCCGCGCCCGCAGTTGGCCTAGGTGCATCGCTGCTTCTGCGCGCACCCACCAGTGCCGGTGCTTCAACTTCGCGCTGAGCTCGTCGACGAATCCCAGTTCATAGGCGAGGAAGACGATCCGTTCTGACGTCTCGCCCGACACATCGGCCGCCGTCGATGTCAGGACCGACAGGAAGGCCTTGCGATGGACCGCAAGGTTACGCTTCCAACCGCGCACGATCGTGGCGGTGAACCGACGGTAGCCCTCAAAGTGACCCTCGGGCAAACGGCCCGTGGACGGAGGGGAAACCTCGGCCACAAGGAACTCCGATACGATCCGGCCGTAGTGTTCTTCGATCCGGCTGAGCGCACGCACTCGACGTGAAGAAGCCTGCTTCACCGCAAGCAGGATCACAGCTGTCAGCAACACCAGGAGCGTCACCGATGCCGTGAGGATGAGAAAGACGAACAGCGTCTGGCTCATCAGAGGGCGGAGGAAGGTCGGCCGCGTGTCAACAGCGTCTTCTTGACGCGCGCAGCCAATTCGTTCGGGCTGAAGGGTTTGGTGATGTAGTCCTCGGCGCCGAGTTCGAGGCCGCGAAGCACCTCATGCTCTTTGCTTTGCGCCGTGACCAGGAGGACGGGAATGTTTTGTGTCGAGGCATCGGCCTTCAAGGCGACCAACACCTCGAATCCCGTCATGAGCGGCATCATGATATCGAGCAAGACAAGGTCAGGCAATACGCTCCGGGCGGTCGACAAAGCCGCCTCGCCGTTGTCGACGGAGACGACCTCATAACCGCTGTTACGAAGCTTGTACTCGATCAGGTGCCTGATGTGCACTTGGTCTTCGGCGACAAGGATCTTCTGTGCCATACGGAGTTGGGTCGTTTCGTAGAACGTACGCCTTTTTGGCAGGAATGTCACGGATTGAAAGTCCGTTCATTTCTTCGTACCGTTATGCGTGAATGCATCGGAGAGATGCAGGAGCGGTTGAACTGGCCACCCTGGAAAGGTGGTATACCGGAAACGGTATCGTGGGTTCGAATCCCACTCTCTCCGCCACCCTACGAGGAGGTCCTATGCTCCGATGGGCCGTCCGTGCCGCCCTTGCGGCGTTCCTCTCCCTCCCCCTGCAGGCTCAGTCGATCCTCGCCGTGACGGTCGAAGGCCCCATCACTCCGGCCGCCGCCGAATACGTCGTCCGCGGGCTCCAGGTCGGCCGCGAGCGCCAGTGCGCAGCACTGCTGATCCGTCTCAACACGCCGGGCGGTCTGCTTCAATCTACGCGCACGATCGTCAGCGCCATGCTCGAATCACCGGTGCCTGTCATTGTCTACGTCACCCCCTCTGGCGCCCAGGCCGGGTCCGCCGGCGTCTTCATCACACTCGCCGGCCACATCGCCGCCATGGCGCCGGGCACGAATATCGGCGCCGCGCATCCTGTCGGCATGCAGGGAGCCATGGACTCCGTCATGAGCGCTAAAGCCACTAATGACGCCGCGGCGTTCGTTCGAGCCATTGCACAACATCGACATCGCAACCTCTCCTGGGCCGAGAACGCCGTGCGGAACAGTGTGGCCCTCTCGGCCAGCGAGGCCCTCGACAGCGGCGTCGTCGACGTGATCGCCGCGTCCGAGGCTGCGCTTCTCGATTCGCTTCACGGCCGCACGGTCAGAACCGGCGACGCCTCGATCACATTGTCGCTCCGCCCGGCCGTCGTCGAAGAACTCCCGCGGAACTTCGCCGAGACCTTTCTTGGAGTCCTGAGCGACCCGAATATCGCCTATATCCTGTTCCTGCTCGGACTCTACGGATTGCTCTTCGAACTCTACAATCCCGGCTCGATCCTCCCCGGCGTCGTCGGGGGCATCTGCATCATCCTGGCCTTGTACGCGTTGCAGACCCTCCCCTTCACCTACGCCGGGATCGCTCTTATCGTGTTCGCGATCGTCCTCTTCCTCCTCGAGGTAAAAGTGACCAGCCATGGACTCCTGGCCATCGGCGGAACGATCGCGCTGTTGCTCGGGTCGGCCATGCTGATCCGTCCCACTTCGGGCTTGGAACTGGTCGAGATCTCCTGGAGCGTCATTCTGTTAGCCGCCTCGATCACCGCATTCTTCTTTCTCGTCGTCATCGGACTCGGACTGCGTGCGCAACGCGCAAGGCCTGCGTCCGGCTCTGAAAGCCTCGTGGGCAAGACAGCCGTCGCCAGGACCCCCGTGGCCGACGACGGAACCGTCGAATTCATGGGTGAACTTTGGAATGCCCGCACCGACGGACCGCCGATCCCCGCGGGTGCGACCGTCGTCGTCGAGCGGGTGGCGGGATTGCTGCTCACCGTGTCTCCATATCGCCGAGCCGAGGAGGATCAGTCATGAACAACATTCCTTTCGTCATTCTGCCCCTGGCGCTCATCGTCCTTCTGATCGCGAACTCCATCAAGATCCTGCGCGAATACGAACGGGGCGTGATCTTCCGGCTTGGACGCATCCTCGGGACCAAGGGGCCGGGCATCATCTGGCTGTGGCCGTTCATCGACCGCATGGTCAAGGTGAGCCTCCGGACGGTCGTGTTCGATGTGCCGCCCCAGGACATCATCACCAAGGACAACGTCTCGCTCAAGGTGAATGCGGTCGTCTATTTCCGGGTCGTGCACCCGGAGAATGCCATCGTGCAAGTGGAGAACTTCATGTTCGCGACCTCGCAATTGTCGCAGACGACGCTTCGCAGCGTCCTCGGTCAGTCGGAACTGGATGAACTGCTCGCCGAACGGGACAAGATCAACCTGCAGCTGCAGAAGATCATCGATCACCAGACCGAACCCTGGGGCATCAAGGTCTCCAACGTCGAGGTGAAGCACATCGACCTTCCGCAGGAGATGCAGCGGGCCATGGCCAAACAGGCCGAAGCCGAACGTGAACGTCGGTCGAAGGTCATCGCCGCCGAGGGGGAATTCCAAGCCTCGAAGAAACTCGCGGATGCCGCAAAGGTGCTGGCCCTCCAGCCAAGCGCCATCACGTTGCGCTACCTCCAGACGTTGCGCGAGATCGCCACGGAGAATAACTCCACCACGATCTTTCCCGTTCCGATCGACCTCCTGAAGCCGTTCCTCAAAGGGCCGGCCAGAAAACGCTAGGATCGGCAGGCGGACGTGGAAGCGGAGGTGGTCGACAGGATCGTTGGGATCCGCACCTGGGATGACCGAACGCTAAGGATCTACCGGCGCACTGGTGGAACGATCGTCGCCGCCTCAGTGCCGTTCACACCGTGGCTGGCCATCGCCGACCCGAGCCTGATCGACGTCGCGGGAAGTGCGGTCTCCTCGACCTCGCTCTCCGGCGACGATCCGCTTCGAACCGTCCTGCGGTTCGACCGGTGGCCGCAGGCGTGGGACACCATTCAGAAGATCTTGGTGACCGAGAGCGAACGACGACGCCAGCGTGTCTCTTCGTATCTCGACCTCCCCGGTCTCCTGTTCCTTTCCGACCCCGCTGAGCAGTGGCTGGCGGCCTCGAACGCGACCTTCTTCGACGGCCTCACCGCGGCCGATCTCGTGCGCATGCAGTTGGCCGTCGAGACCGCGGCACCGCCAGGTCGCCCAAGCCGGTCCGACCGTTCACAGGACCGCATCCTCACCATCGCGGCCACCCTCTCCGACGGACGAAAGAGCTCATTCCGCATCAAGAAACATGATGAGGCCACGCTGCTGGCCGAGTTCCATGCATGGTTTGTCGCCGCAGATCCCGACGTGGTGGAAGGGATCGATCTGCTCAGTACGACGCTCCCGTACATCGCCGAACGATGCGCGCTCCACGGGATCGAACCCTCGTTCGGACGCGAAGGCGCCATGCTGCGTGTGTCGTCCACACCGGTGGGCAAGGGACCGTGGGAACTCCCTGGCCGTATGACCTTCGATCCGGCGGAATCGTTGCGCCACGCCGGTCCGACGATCCAGGCGATCGTTTCCGAGGCGCGACCCGCTCGCACCAAGGCGCCGGCCCCTTCAGCCTCGACGCCAGCCAGACGATGTCAGGAGGCCCGACGATGGTCTGACCCGTGGTGGTTCGCCTTGCTTCCCCTGATGGCGAGCGTTCCCCTCCCTCCCGACCGTTTCATGCGGTCAGGCCCCGGTCATTGGCTGGAAGCATGGCTTGTGCGCGAATGCCTCCGCCAAGCGAGGGCGATCCCTTCATCGGGACACTCCGCCACCGCTCTGCCGGAATTCGCGCCGGCCGGAGCAAGCGGTCGGTTCGCCCCGGCCGCCGAGCTGGTGCTGGTCCCTTCCAAAGCAGCGGCTTGGAGACAATTGAGCGAGACCCAAGCCGCCCTCCTCCCCCCTTGGATCCGTGGGATCCGAGACCGGTGGGAGCCGACCGTGGACGGCCCGGCTTCAGGGAAAGACCGCACCCTGGCGATCGCTTTGTTGACCGGTCTGACCGATGCCGTTCGGGCCCGCAGTTCGCGGCTCCACGACACGAGTGTCGCCGAACGACTTGACCGCGCGATCGCCCAGACGGCCGCCACCGTGGCGGCGACCCTCCGGAGACAGAATGTCGAGGTCATTCAAGAAGTGGGCGAGCGCCTCTACGTGGAGTATCCGGACAACATCGCGGACGACGAGCGGCGACGTTTGTTCTGGACGAAAGTGAACGTGTCGATGCCCGAAGGACTTCGCGCCGTCCCGCTCCGAATGTTCGACGCGATCGTGTCCGTCGCGCCTCGCATCATGCACGGGCTGTCAGGGCCTTCGGTGACCCAGCTCCCCCGCCCCCATTCATATCGTTCCCCCGAACCCTTCATCCGCGAGTATCACGCCCGTGCGATCGGTCTCATCCTCCGGTGCCAGTGGAACCAGCTTCACCAACTTACGTCGGAGACGATTCGGCGCATCAGGAACCGTGCGTGGCACATTTCTGAGTTTTGCCGACGCGATACGCTGACCGGATCGCTTGATGAGTATGTTCGTGAGCGCGAGGGACGCCGTCGGAATCCGTCGGCGCCGTACGAAGCCCTCTTGCGGGCTCACGGCGCAACGGCCCCTGCCGGCGACGCCGGCCCCAACACGCCTCAGTCACGCCGGCACCTCCACGAAGCCGGAAGCACGGTCGTCTACTACATCGCGGGCAATCGCCGGGACCTCTCGATGGCCGACATGAGCCGCTTGGCGGAGTATTGGGATCCGTCGGCCCCGGATGAGAACACCGATCACTACCTCGACCGACTGCGACAATCCCTCGAGCGGTACCGGCCACTCTTCTCCGAGCGGGACTTTTCAAGCGTTTTCGAGGAAGAAAGCCTGTTTTCGTTCAACGACGACGACATCGGTCTGGTTCGAAGGTCGCTCGCGGGTTCGTTGAACAACGACCGAGCCGCCGGACCCGGACTCGGCATCTGGCTCGACCTCCCCGGTCGACCGACTTGATTTTAAGTGCGTGGAGCAATAAGTTGCTGGCGTAATTCACAACACCGGTTCTGCTTCACCGCCAGTCGGTTTGGCTGTCGTGGTGCCTCAGGTGGCGCTGGGGCAAGGTTGTGCGGATGGTCGCTGGCGGAGCCAGGAACGCGGCGAGCTGAACATGGTGGGCGTGGTTCAACAGCCTGTGCGCCTGACGCGTTCTGGAGACAAAGGCCTGGTGTGTATGTATCACGTTCTGATGGAAGGTACCGTATGGAACAAGGTACGGTCAAGTGGTTCAACAATGCCAAAGGCTATGGTTTCATCAAGCGGTCCTCCGGCGAGGACGTCTTTGTGCATTATAAATCCATCGACGGAGAGGGCTACAAGACGCTCAACGAAGGCGACAAGGTGCAGTTCGAAGTTGAGCAGGGCCCGAAAGGTCTCCAGGCCGTGAAGGTCTCCAAGATCTGAGCACCATCCGCCGTTGAAGTCGAAAACCCCGCCGGGATCACCGACGGGGTTTCTTGTGTACGGAAAGGGCGTTTTCCCCTGGGCGACAGAGGCGCCGAGCGTCCTCCTCCCTCCGCAGCGCCATGCTCCGAAGGCGGCCCTGGCAGCTTGCTGCGCGCACAAGCTCGGGGACACGTGCTACGAGACGGCCTCCGCGCGATGCTTTTCGGACCACGAACGGACGTAGGCGACAATGTCAAGCGTCGACGCACCCGGCGTGAACAACTCACCGACACCCTGCTCCTTGAGCGTCTTGATGTCTTCCTGAGGGATGATCCCGCCTCCGAAGAGGAGCACGTCGTTCAGACCCTGATCCTTCATCAGTCCAAGCAGCCGCGGAAAGATCGTCATGTGCGCGCCGCTGAGGAGGCTGATGCCGATGACGTCGACATCCTCCTGCACGGCCGCCGAGACGATCGTCTCCGGCGTCTTCCGCAGACCGGTATAGATGACCTCCATGCCGGCGTCGCGCAACGCCGCCGCAACGACCTTCGCACCGCGGTCGTGTCCGTCAAGTCCTGCCTTCGCGATCAATACGCGGATCTTGCGTGACATACTCTCTCCTTTGACTACGCGTCTCGCTGAAAGCGTTCCAGCTCGCGATGGAATCTGGCCAGGGGAAATCCCACGACGGTCGTGAAGCAACCCTCGACGCGTTCGATGAACACCGCCCCGAGGTCGTCTTGTATGCCGTAGGCTCCCGCCTTGTCCATCGGCGATCCGGTGGCCACGTAGGCCGCGATCTCCGCACCGCTGAGCCTCCGGAACGTCACCTTCGTCGATTCGACAAAGGTGCGCGATCGTCCCGTGGCCGCATCGACCAGAGCAACGCCCGTGTGCACGGTGTGCGTTCGTCCGCTCAACTCACGCAGCATCCTTCGAGCATCCGAAGCCGACACCGGTTTCCCGAAGATGCAGCCTCGATACACAACCTCGGTATCTGCACCGACGACGATCCCCTTCTTCAAGCGCTGGGCAACCTCCCTCGCCTTCTGCAGCGAGACGGAGCGCACGTACTGGACGGGCGAATGGTCAGGATGGACCGTTTCTTCGACGCCGGACGGGATGACGCGGACATCGAAACCGATCTGTCGCAGTAGACGGCGACGCCGGGGCGAATGAGACGCGAGGATCAGTGATGGACGAACGGCGGGACGACGGGTGGAACGGGGCACTCCTGACAGCCTCCGGCGTGGTCACACGACAACGGTGAGATCCCTGAACGGCGATCGTCGAAGGACGCGATCAGCGGAACATCGCCTTGATGCTCCCCCACGTCCGGCGTGCGGTCGAACTGACGTGGGAGACGGTCACGATCTCCGTCTCAGGTGCCGGCGTCTGGCCGTTGAGCACACGGATACGGTACTGGAAGACCGTGGCCGTCGCCTTGAAGACCGAACGGTCGACATACTCGTACGAAGAACGGTCTCCTCTCGGAGTGATGGTCGTGACGGGGATGAAGTCACCTTCGGTGCCGGCCCGGCGAACGACCACGAAGTGCTGCACACCTGCTTCGCTTTCTGTGTTCCACCGGATCACGATGTCGCTGCCGTTGCTGCTGGCCGTCGGACGGTCCTTGATGACCGCCGCAAAGGCGGCAACCGTCACGGCCAACAACGCCACCATCACCAAGAAAATGCTCGTTCGCATATGGTTCGAATATAGGGCTCGGCTCCGTCAAACTCAAGCAGACGATTCCCGAATTCAGGACGGCCCCGGGGCCGATGCCTTGGGTCGGAAGACCACGTCTGACAATTCAGAAACTAGCAGACCCACGAGGATCAGTCCCCCGCCGAGCACACCCAGTGCGCCAAGGCGTTCTCCGACAACGAGATACGCGAGCACCGCGGCGATCACCGGTTCCAAGGAGAAGATCACCGCGCTCCGGGCGGGGGTCGTAAACCTCTGGTAGGTCGTCTGGAGCCACAACGCGATCACAGTCGCGAAGATGGCGAGATACACGATCTCGAGCGCCATCGCGCCAGACCAACGTAGTACCACCTGCTCGGACGTCAGCGCGGCGATGCCACCACCAAAGGCTGCGACGACGAACTGCGCCATTGTCAGATGCGCGACGTCGGTGCGTTTGCTGAACACATCCACCAGAACGATATACAGACCAAACAGCAATGCACAGCCCAGTGTCAGCAGGTCGCCGAGGACGAACCCCGACCCCGCGGGAGAAGTGAGGTAATACAGTCCGACAGAAACGAGTGCAACGCCGATCCATGTGCCCAGCTTCGGCCATCGGCGTTCGATCGTCACCTGCCACAGGGGCGTGAACACGACCATCATCCCCGTGATGAACGCAGATTTTGAAGCCGTCGTGGTCTGGAGTCCGACGGTCTGAAGCCCGAATCCGGCGAACAACAGACTGCCGAGCACGACGCCGTCGCGGATCGATGCGCGATCCCACCCCCGCACCGACGACGGGCGCACGAGCCCGAACAAGAGGGTCGCCAGAGCGAAGCGAAGGCCGATGTAGGCGAAGGGCGAGACCGACGAGAGCAGGTCCTTCGTGACGATGAAGGTACTGCCCCAGATGAACGTGATCGAGAGAAGGATCAGCTCGGCTTTCGGACGCGGATCGTGGAGCGCCATCGCCGTCAGCGGGGAGCCGCTTCAGCGTACGATGCGAACAGATGTCCCCACGGCGAATCCTTCAGCCACCGACGGAACACACGCCTATCCTTGATCGGCCACCGATAGTAGTCGTGGTATGCCTCAGATCCGAAGATGAACGCGTGCACGAGCGGCGTTCGGAAGAACAGGTTCTGGAACTGGCGAAGGGGGCTGAACCACAACAGGTCGCCGATCATGCTCGCGCCGTTGTCTCCGACCGAGAACTTCCAATTCACGTTGGCGACGTCCTCCCCCACGACCTTGATCTCTCGCGGATCAGCCACTCCCAATCCCCGTTCATGCGCAAGTCGCATGAACTTGATGCCCATCGGGTCGAAGCCCATCATCTTCGCCGCCACGGCGTCGATGGCGGTCTGGTCGGCGCTGGCAAGAATCACGTTCTTGGTCTCTGGAATCATCGTCCGGGGACCCGGACCGTTGCCGGCCGTCGTGCCATCCATGACCGCGAAGATGCCGCTGTGGATCTCCTTCTGGATCGCGAGAAGGTCGACGAGCGTCTCATGGATCCACGAATGTGTGTAGTGCCGATGCGTGGCCAGAAGCCCGCCGAAGGCGTTCTTCATCGCCCCGGTCGTCGTGGTATAGATGTGGCACTTGACGGTCGGAAGATGGACAATGTTCTTCCCAAAAAAGAAATCGGGGATCTTGATACCTTCATGATAGATCTGGTCGAGCACGAGAAGCGGCGTCTTCGGCTTGAATTCAACCCACGTCATATCCGAAGGCCTGAAATTGAACCGAACGGGGATCTCGTATTTCTTGAAGAGAGGAGTGTACTTGTTGAGATCCTCCCCTTTGAATGCGTCCGTCACCACCGTCTGGTTCTGAACGCACACGAGGTCATGCCTTCCCGCCTTTCGCAGTCCCTGGATCGTCGCTTCGAGCTGCCACGGTGTCGTGTTCGCTCCAGGGAACGGGAAGTGCCATGAGATGTTGTCCTTGAGGATCGTCGTCGGGCCGGCGGGCAGGGCCTTTTCGATCCCGGCGAGGGCCATCGCCCGTTGAACGTCCTCAAGGACCGTGGCGGGCGTCGTGGAGACAACGGCCACGACTGGTTCGACCGTTGGCAGGCCGGTGACGCGTGTCGGAGATTTCGGCTCAGGGAGCTTCATGACCACCCGAGAATGGTGCGGAGTTCGCGTGAGTAGATGATGGCGACGCAAGCCAGAAGCCAGGCCGCCATGTTTAGGAGTGTGGGAACGTCTGACATCAGCAAATGCGTCGGATTGTCGTCCGTTTTGCGCGCGCGCATGAGATAGAGGTATCGGAAGATCCCGAACAAAACAAAGACGGTCGTGAAGATGAGGTTCTCCGTTCCGAACACTTCGACGGTGCGTTCGGCGACCGTGTAGAGCGCGTACGAGATCGCCATGCCGGCCGCCGTCACGGTCATCATCTGTTCGATGAACTGTATGTCGTAGTGTCGTAGCACCGGGCGGGCGTGATCGGTCTCCTGCTCGATGTTCAACAGGATCTCGGCCCGGCGCTTGGACACGGCCAGAAACACCGAGACGAACAGCGTGCAAAGGACCAGCCACGGCGACACGAGCACGCCGATGGCGAAAGCACCCGCCAGAACCCGGAGCATGAATCCAGAAGCCACGATGAAAACGTCGACGAGGATCACTTGCTTCAGGCCGAGCGAATAGCCGAGATTGAGCAACAAGTAGAGCGAGACGATGAACACGACCTTCAACCCCAGCCAGTGAGCGCCAGCGCCGGCGATCGCCAGGAGCATGACGGCCACGGCAATGGCCTGGCCGATGCTCACCTCGCCCGACGCGATCGGCCGCATCCGCTTGAGTGGGTGCAGCCGGTCCGATGACCGATCGGCGATGTCATTCACGATGTACACGACGCTCGAGACCAGTGAAAAGGCCGCAAACGCCGCGACAGCCCGTTCGAGATACACCAGGTCGAACAGGTGACGCGAGAAGACGAGCGGGGCGAAGACAAACACATTCTTCGACCATTGGATCGGGCGCAGCATGCGTATCAGGGGCATAGGCTGTGGCTCCGGGGTGCTCAGAAAACTGCCGGCTCCTCGTAGACGCCGAAGACCTCGGCCATGGCGTGACATTGCTCGCCCAGGGTCGTGTACGCCCGAACGGCATCAAGCAACGGGGGCATGAGATTCGATCCATCTCGAGCTGCCTGGCGCAAACGCGCAAGGGTCTCGTCCACCCTCTTCCGGTCCCGGCTTTGCTTCACGTCGGCCAGTCGCTGGCGCTGACGACGCTCGACGTCCGGCGAGATCTGGAGGATGGGAATGTCAACCTTCTCCTCTGCCTCGATGAAGTCGTTCACACCGACGATGATCTTCTCTTTCCGGTCGAGCTCCCGCTGGTAGCGGTAGGCCGCTTCGGCGATCTCGCGCTGGAAGAAGCCCGCCTCGATCGCCGGGATCACACCGCCCATGGCATCGATGCGCTCAAAATACTGTTCCGCCTCCGCCTCCATCCGGTTCGTCAGCGCTTCGACGAAGTAGCTCCCGGCGAGCGGATCGATCGTGTTCGTAACGCCCGTCTCATGCGCAAGGATCTGCTGCGTCCTGAGGGCGATCTTGACCGCCTTCTCCGACGGCAGCGCAAGCGTCTCATCCATGGAGTTCGTATGGAGCGATTGCGTTCCTCCCAGGACGCCGGCGAGCGCTTCGATCGCCGTTCGGACGATATTATTCTCGGGTTGCTGCGCTGTCAGCGAGCATCCCGCCGTTTGCGTATGGAAGCGGAGCGTCAATGAACGTGGCGACGTGGCGCCGTACCGGTGCTTCAGTCGCTTGGCCCAGATACGGCGGGCGGCGCGGTATTTCGCGATCTCTTCGAAGAAATCGATATGCGCGTTGAAGAAAAAGGAGATCCGCGGCACGAATTCGTCCACCTTGAGCCCGCGCTCGATCCCCGCCTCGACATAGGCGAACCCGTCGGCCAGCGTGAACGCAAGCTCCTGCGCAGCCGTAGAGCCCGCCTCGCGGATATGGTACCCGCTGACCGAAATGGGGTTCCACTGCGGCGCTTCGCGGTTGAGATACTCGAACATGTCGACGATGAGCCGCATCGACGGGGATGGGGGATAGATCCATTCCTTCTGCGCGATGTACTCCTTCAGGATATCCGCCTGGATCGTTCCGCGGAGATGACCGAACGGAACCCCCTGCTTCTCGGCCACGGCAAGGTACATTGCCATGAGATTGATCGCCGGCGCGTTGATCGTCATCGAGGTCGAAATGGCCCCCAGGTCGATCCCCTTGAACAACGTCTCCATGTCGGCCAATGAGCTGACTGCGACGCCGCAAATGCCCACCTCCCCTTCCGCCACAGGGTCATCAGCATCGCGCCCCATCAGCGTCGGAAGGTCGAAGGCGACCGAGAGGCCCGTCTGCCCGTGCTTCAGGAGGTAGAGATAACGCTCATTGGTATCCTCTGGCGTTCCGAAACCCGCGAACTGGCGCATCGTCCACAGCTTTCCTCGATAGCCGGTCGGATGGATGCCGCGCGTGTAGGGAAACTCGCCCGGAAACCCAATGTCCGACAGATAGTTCGTGGCCGCGATATCCTCCGGTGAGTACAACAGTTCGACCGGCGCACCGCTCACCGTCGTGAAGACGGCTTCCCGCCACCGACCGCCGGACTTCGCACGGTCATTCCACGCGTCGAGTCGTCGTCGCTGTTCGTCGGCCATCCGAGGGCTCCCAAGGAGATACGAGTGAATCGTGTGGTTTCGATCAGGATCGCTTCGTCCGTTGCATCCTTTGCGACCTGCCCAATCAGCTTTGTGCTACGTCCTTCCGAACCGTCGGTCGAGCTCCTCGATCGGGATCCGGATCACCACCGGCCGCCCGTGTGGACACACGTACGGCATTTTCGTCAGGAACAACTGCTCGATGAGCACCGTCATCTCGTTCGACGTCAGCGGGTCACCCGCTTTGATCGCGGCTTTGCAGGCGAACGACTTCGCCAGCCGGTCCCGGGCATCCATGACCTCGGCGTGCTCGTTCGCCTTGTACTCCTCGAGCACGTCGAGGAGGATCTTTTTCTCGTTCCCGACCTTCACGTCGGCCGGGATGCCTTCGATAACGACGGTGTTCTTGCCGAACAGCTTGATGTCGAACCCGAGCAGACGCAGGTGCTCCTCGAGCTCCCGCACCAGGGCGTAGTCCGTCGCCGTCAGTTCCAGCGTCTGCGGGAACAAGAGCTGCTGGATCGCCGGGAGGCTGTTTTCGAAGTTGGCGAGGACACGCTCATACAGGATGCGCTCGTGTGCCACGTGCTGGTCAACGATCACAAGCCCTGAACGCACCTGGGAGACGATATACTTGTTCTGGATCTGCCAGATCGCCCGCGCATCGGCATCGATGGAGCGAGCGGCGCCCTGTCGGTGCTCGACCGTCTCGGCCGGAGCGTGTCTCGATGCCGGCATCGACAACGGAAGGATCGAACCGCCGTCGACGACGTTCGTTGGCCCAGGATCTTTTCGAAATGCGAACACCGGAGCCGGGGGAATGTCGGGGACCAGATGAAACCGGTCCTCCCCGTTCACGGCGTTTCCGTCCCTGAATTCAACGCGCGGCACGAGATCGTTCGCTGCCAGGGTCTTACGGATCACGGACAGCACCATCCGGTAGATCGTCCCTTCCTGCTCGAACTTCACCTCCAGCTTCGACGGGTGGACGTTGACGTCCACGCGCGCCGGGTCGATGGTCAGGTCCAGCACGAAGAGCGGGAATCCCCCGTTGATCAGCAGATGCTCGTAGCCTTGAAAGATCGCGTGCGCGATCATTTTGTTCTGGATCGGCCGCCGATTCAGCGTCAAATACTGTTCCGTGCGCGAGCGGCGGGCAAATTCCGGCCGGGCGAGGAATCCCTCGATCGAGAGATAGTCGGTGCGCTCTTCGACGGGCATCAACGATTGCCCGACCCGCTCGCCCAGGATCGCCGAGACCCGCTCCTGAGATGTGCCCGGACGCAGGTCCAGGAAGGTCTCGTCGTCGCTCACGAGCAACCAGGCGATCGTCGGATGGGCCAGCGCCGCGCGTGTGACCACGTCGGCGATGTTCTTCAACTCGGTCTGCCGGGTCTTCAGAAAGTTGCGGCGGGCGGGCGTGTTGTAGAACAGATTCTTGACGATCACGGTCGTCCCGACTCCGGCGGCCGCTTTCGTCACCTCGCGGACCGTGTCGCCGTCGACACGGACCACGGTCGCCACGTCGTCCAAGGCCGTGCGCGTGCGCAGTTCGAGCTGCGAAACGGCCGAGATCGACGCCAGCGCTTCGCCCCGGAAACCGAACGTGCCGATCCGTTCCAGGTCCTCAGGCCGAAGAACTTTGCTCGTCGCATGCCGATGGATCGAGAGAGCGGCGTCTTCGGCGCTCATGCCAGAGCCGTCATCCGAGACCTGAATGAACGCCCTCCCCGCATCCTTGACGTGCACCGTGATCCGGCGCGCACCGGCGTCGAGCGCATTCTCGATGAGCTCCTTGACGGCCGAGGCCGGTCGTTGCACCACTTCGCCCGCCGCGATCTTGTTGGCGAGCTCAGGCGGCATGATATGGATGGTCGCGGGCATTGTCAGCGTGCGGGGCGTACCCCGATCCCGGGTTCGTGCGGCAGCACCAGCCTGCCGTCCTTTACGAGCGCACCCTGGTACGGGTCGTTCGTCGTCAGGATGTTCCCGTCCAGATCGGCGTAGTCGAGGAGCGGCGAGAGATGCGCTGCTGCCGTGATAGCGACGGAGGTCTCGATCATGCAACCCATCATCACCTTCATGCCGCACGCCTTGGCCGTCCGGATCATGGCCATCGCTTCGCGCACTCCGGTGCACTTCATCAGCTTGATGTTGATGCCGTCGAAGACCCCCCGCAACGTCGGAATGTCCCCGACCCGCACGCAGTTCTCGTCGGCGATAAGCGGAAGCGGCGACCGCTCACGGACCCAGGCCGTCCCGGCCAGGTCTGACGCGGGCATCGGCTGTTCGACGAACTCGACCCCTTCGCCAGCCAGCCATTCGATGCGATCGAGCGCGAGTTCCTTCGTCTTCCAGCCTTCGTTGGCATCGACGCGGAGGGTCTTCTTCGTCACCGACCGGATCGCCTTCATGATCTCCCGGTCATGGTCGCTGCCGAGTTTGATCTTCAGCAGCGGATAGGGTTCGGCCTCCTCCACTTTCCTCTTGATCATGTCAGGCGTGTCGATCCCGATCGTGAACGACGTCAGGGGCGTCTTCGCGGGATCAAGACCCCACCATTGGTACAACGGCACGCCCAACTTCTTTCCCACCCAGTCGTGGAGCGCAAGGTCGACGGACGCCTTGGCCGCGGGGTTGCCGGGCGCGCGGGCGTCGACCTCCGCCAGGATCTGCTCCAGCAGGAAGGGGTCGTTCCAGGCTGATGCATCCAGAGATGCCAGAAATCGTCCGACGGACTCGATCGACTCCCCGTAGCGTCCCGAGGGCGCAGCTTCGCCGAGACCGACGATGCCGTCTTGCTCGACCTCGACGAGCATGATCGGGTCTACGGACGAGGTTCCACGGGCGATCGTGAACGGATGTCGAAGCGTCAGGTCGAACCGTCGATAGGTCAGTTTCATCGATTCACTCCGTTGCCGGCCCGGGACGTGACAAGAGCGCGTCAGCGAACTGTCGCGCGTCGAACAGTTGCAGGTCGTCGATCCCTTCGCCAACCCCGATGAACCGCACCGGCACCTGATGTTCGGCGACCACGCCGATGACGACGCCTCCTTTGGCCGTGCCGTCGAGCTTGGTGACCACGAGACCGGTCACCCCTGCCGCCGCGCCGAATTCCCGAGCCTGTTGCAGCCCGTTCTGACCGGTCGTACCGTCCAGGACCAGCAGCACGTCGTGAGGCGCTTCAGGGAGGCGCTTGCCGAGGACGCGGTGGATCTTCTTCAGTTCCTCCATCAAGTGCCCCTTCGTGTGGAGCCGTCCGGCGGTATCGAGCAACACCACGTCCATCCCCCGCGAAATGGCAGCGCTCACGGTGTCGAACGCGACAGAGGCCGGGTCGGCCCCCGCCCCTTGCTGGACGATCTCCACGCCCGCCCGCTGCGCCCAGATCTCGAGCTGTTCGTTCGCAGCCGCTCGGAATGTATCGGCGGCACCGATGAGGACCTTCAGCCCTTCACGCCGGAACAGATGCGCCAGCTTGCCGACCGTCGTCGTTTTTCCCGCACCGTTCACACCGACCACGAGGATCACGTACGGCCGGGGTGTCGCCGGCAACAAGGTCGCGGCAGCCGGGGCGCCCCGGGTGATGGTCTCGGCGATCACGTCCGCCAACAGCGGCAACGCATCGGCGGGGGTCGTGATCCCCGAGGCCTTCACGCGCTCGCGCAACTGGTCGACGATCAGAGAGGTCGTCGCGACGCCGACATCCGCCTCCAACAGCACCTCTTCGATCTCGTCGATCGTGGAGGCGTCGAGCGTCGTGCGCGTCGTGAGGATCTGCTGGACCCGGTCGACGATGGTCTGTCGGGTCTTCGACAGTCCGTCCTGCAGCTTCTTGAAGAACGATCCTATTCCCATGCCGCGGCGCGTTCCGATCTTAGCGGTCCGTCGGACCGATGAACAAGCGTTGAGCGTACATCACGGTCGATAAGACCACCATCGCCAGGCTGAACCACAACGTCGCCGTACGGAACCACTCCCACCCCTCGGGGCGGAGGACGCCGAGAATGATGAGAACGGCGAACGCGCCGACCGCGACCTTGCCAGGCCAGTTCGACTGCACCACGATCTTCTTACGGCGCCGGATCAACAGGCTTCCGGCAACGATCAGCAAGTCCCGGAGGACGATGACGGCTGCGACCCACCCGGCGAGATCGCCCGTGATGACCAGCAGGATCACCGCCGTGCCGACGACGATCTTGTCGGCGACCGGATCGATGATCTTTCCGATCTCCGTCACTTCGTGTCGGGCGCGTGCCACAGCGCCGTCGAAGTAGTCTGTCGCGACCGCGACGAGCGCGATGAGCGCGGCCCAGGTGCGGTCACCCGGCGTCTCACTGAGCAGGAAGATTGCGAAGGGAAGAAGAAGAACGATCCGACTCAGGCTGAGGAAGTTCGAGAGTGTCCAGACCGTGGCCGGCATCAGACATCGTTGGCGTCTTTGGAGGCGCCGCCGTCGATCGGCGCGGGATAGACGCCGCTGAAGCAGGCCGTGCAATACGACCGGCCTTCGCCGGCCGGGGCCGCTTCGAGCAGCTTCTCGAGTGAGAGATACGACAGCGAATCGACGTCAAGAAACTCGCGGATCCTCTCCACGTCACCGCCCGCCTTGTTGGCGATCAGCTCGTCACGGCTTGGGAAATCCATGCCGAAGTGACACGGATACTTGATCGGCGGCGAGGTGATCCGCACGTGGACCTCTTTGGGTCCCGCCTCTTTGACGAGCTTGACGAGCTGGCGCGAGGTCGTGCCACGAACGATCGAATCGTCGATGATGACGACCTTTCGCCCCTGGAGCACGCCTTTCACAGTGTTGAACTTCGTCTTGACCTTGAGCTCGCGGGAGTTCTGGGTCGGTGCGATGAAGGTCCGGCCCACATAATGGCTCCGGATGAGACCGAGTTCAAGCTTCACGTCGTGGCCGCGATTCTGGCTTTCGGAGACGAAGCCCAGCGTGGCGGTATTGCTCGAGTCGGGAACGCTGATGACCACGACCCTCTCGTCCGTTGGGGATTTCGTGACCGGAGACTCCTGCGCGAGGAGTTTGCCCAGCTTTCGGCGCACTTTGTCGACGTTCTCGCCGAACACCTTGCTGTCGGGGCGGGAGAAGTAGATGTACTCGAAGATGCAGTGGTGGGTCGACGCCGCCTTCTTGGCCAGATGGTACGATTTGACCGTTCCCGACGCGATCGCCTCGTCGTCGATCACGAGGATCTCGCCAGGCTCGACGTCGCAGATGTACTCGGCGCCGATGAGATCGAACGACACCGTCTCTGAGGCGACCACATACGCGGTGCCAAGCTTGCCGAGCGCGAGCGGCCGGAATCCATGCGGATCGCGCGCCGCGATGAGCGCCTTGTCGGTCAGCATGACCAACGAGAACGCCCCCTCCACGGTTTCGAGCGCCTCCTTGATCTGCTGGATCTGATCGGTCTGCCGGCTCTGAGCGACGAGATGCAGGATCACTTCTGTGTCGGAGGTCGATTGGAAGATCGTCCCCCGGTCCTGCAGGGTCTGCCGAATCTGGCGGAAGTTCGTCAGGTTGCCGTTGTGGGCGACGGCCAGGTGGCCCTGCCGGTAGTTCACGACGAACGGCTGGATGTTCGTCATGTTGTCGGCCGAACCCGTCGTCGAATACCGGTTGTGCCCGATGGCGGCATTCCCCCGCAAATCGTCGCTGAGGATGCGGGCATCCTTGAAGACGTCGCTGACGAGGCCCGGAGCCCGGTGCAGATTAAAGCGATAGCGCTGTTTCGCCGCTTCAAAGTCGCGGGTCACGATGCCGGTGGCTTCCTGCCCCCGATGCTGCAAGGCGTGGAGACCGTAATAGGTCTGAACGGCCGCCTCGGAGTGTCCGTAGATGCCGAAGATACCGCAGTTGCAGCGCGGCTTGCCTTCGATGTGGGCGATCTCTCTCACGTCCTGAAGTTACGAAATATTGGAAGGCCGGACAAGGCGGGGTGACGCCGACGACCCGAGAGATCGCCCGCCCGAACAGCAAGGGCCGCCCACCAACCGGTGAAGCGGCCCTGGAAAACTGTGCGGCACGTGCTCGATCAGAAGTAGATCTGCAGAATCGCGCCAATGGCTCCGAACCCAAGCATCGTCGTCGCGCTCCCGCCCTTCTGCGTCACCGTTACGGGTCCCGTGATGGCCTCCTCGTCCGACGCCGACATCAACTCGATGACATTCAGACGATACTCCGCGGAGATGCTCAACTCGGGATAAAGAAAGAACTCGGCCCCGGCGATCGCTCTGGCTGAGACCATCGTGCCGGCGAGATACGTCGTGCCGTTGATGTTCTCTCCGGTGTTGTCGTTCTTCACCTCGGTCTGGTCGCCGGGTCCAACCAAGGCGATCTTCCTGTTCGTATTCGCGAACCCGAACTCCACGCCGGCTCCCATGTAGGGACGCACGCGCGACGTGGCTCCAGTCATGTACATCAGATAATCGGCTCCCACCGCGACTTGTAAGGCCGACTGACTGCCATCCTTACCGGTCACTCCTACGGGAGGATTGGCAGGCGTCGACGATGAGGCGTAGACCGCCTGGAGGCCTATGCGGACCCCGGCGTCGCTGCTCAAGAAGTAGGTGGCTCCCAGGCCGCCGCCGACGCCGGTCGGCCCGATGCCGAAGGCGCCAAGGCCTGCGAACGAGAAGTTCAACGACTTGGAGCCCGCCGACACAGCGGGTTTCACGTCCTGGGCCACGAGGCTTCCCGCACACACAAGGACGGCGATGAGAATCGTAAGTGTTCTACGCATGTTCGCTCCTCTTCAGATGGTGAGATGGTGACATGGGCCGCGTCCGAAATGGACTGAGGATGAATGGTCTACACCGACTCGGGGCAACTTCGGGCCCGTGACAGATGAGTCTCTTCTGCCAGGGCGCGAAATATCCTTATCTATCAAGCGCACGAAGAGAAGGGCGCGAATCTGATTGCGTTCAACGAACACCATGGCGGCCTTGGCGGTCCACGCTTCGAACGCCATCGGGTCTATCAGCGACCAACTAAATCACCCACCACGTGAAAATGATGGCGACATCGGATGTCGCAAATCGAGATCCAGAAGAACCAGATGCGCTCGTGTCACCTGTGGAATAGCCGATCCCGACCAGTCCAGCAATGGCAAATGACCGCGTGACCGAGTATTCCGCGCCCGCCTGCGCCAGGATCCCGAGATCCCCTTTCGATGTGCTGCCCGATTGCGATAGGAACTCAACACCCCCGCCAAAGAACATGGAGACCCCTTCGAAAGCGGGCTGCAGGTACCACGCGCCTGCATGCACCAAGAACTCCGACCGCGAGGCGCCGGTCTCGGGCTGGGCGGCAGAGAATCCGATACCGAGATTGACCCGGGTCTGTTTGGAAGCGGCGTAGGCCAAACCCACATCCGCTCCGCGCGGCACAGAGGCGGTCAAGGCGATCTTGCCGGGCGACATCTGGGCGCTGGTGACCGTGGGAAGCAACAACACGACGACGAGCGCGAACGGCAGCAAACTGATTCCGGCGGGGATTGATGCACATCGAATCATTGGTCTCTCCGGGGCGTGGCTCAACGTGCACTGGCGAAAACCATCTTAGGATCAGCGTCAGCAATCTACGTCTGACCCTTTCGAATGTCAAGAGAGCTTGCGTTGCAGGTGACTTCGCGCAATGCGATCCCCCAATCAAAGCAAAAAGGAGAGAGCCGCGTGGCCCTCTCCTTCTGCGAACGCTGAAGTTGCCGATCAGAGTTTGTACGAAACGCCGACGGTCAACAGTCCGATGCCATAGCCAAGCTCAGCCTGCGCGGCGAGCTGCGGTGTGAAGTAGTACCGGCCACCGATAAACCCGCCAAACGCCAGGTAGTTGCCCGATGCGGAGAAACCGAAACCCGGGATAGTGCTCGACACGGAGCTGGAGACGATGTTGTATCCCAGCATGATGCCGCCGTATGTGTCGATCTTCTCGTTGTGAAGCAGATCGTAGTGGTATGCGCCGCGAGCGCCGATCAGGATGTAGCTGTACTCGACCTTGCCAAATCCGAAGCTTTCTTCCGTGCCCGTGTAGCCAAAGATGCCGCCGACGGAAACGTTCTCCGTGATCCCCACTTCATACGAGGCAGCAAGCGCCGGCAATGTCGAAGTGCCATACCCACCGGCAAAGCCACCAATCCCGATCAGACCGCTAACGTTTGTGTCTCCGTTCTTGAACGCGATCTGGCCGAACATCATCGAGGAGACCATGGTGATGGCAACCACAACCAGCAAGAGTTTCTTCATGTGAAGCTTCCTCCGGAAGTTATTGGGTTCGCTGAACGAGTTCACCTGAACGGAAGAACTGTTCGTGAGTTGGTTGAGAATATATGTGGTCGAAAAATCAATGTCAAACACCGGACCGCTGAAGTATGGAGTGAGACAGTTGCGGTAGATACCGACCATGGTAAGACTTATCTATCGCATTGCCACGTCGTAGTGACCGTAGTACTCCGCGATCCGATCCACGTAGTTTGTTGTCTGTCTCCAATCAGAGAATGTCCCGGCCTTGGGTTGTCCTTCAGGCCAAACCTGCTGGTGGAGCGTGTAGTAGCGTCGCGAAAGGAGCGGAAGGGCTGACCGCACCCCCTTCCAGGTCTGAGGATCCTCTCCCAAGTGGGAGGCTAGAGCCTGGGCATCCTTGATGCGGGCCAGGCCGGCATTGTAGGCGGCCAAGGTCAGCAGTGTCTTGTCCTCTTCGGAAGACGTCGAAAACGCCCTGGAAAGCCGCTTAAGATGATAGATCCCAGCCTTGATATTGTTGCTCGGAGTCAGGGTCTCGCCAACTCCAAGCCGCTCCTCCAATTCCATGCGGGTCTGGGGCATGATCTGCATGAGGCCGAAAGCCCCCTTGTGGCTAAGGGCATTCTTGTCGAATCGGGACTCCTGCTGCATCACGGCCAATACCAGAACCCAGTCTACGCCATACCTGTCCGCGTAGCGCTTCACGACGGGGGCGAACTGCGCGCCTCGAGCACTGACCCCTGAAACATGGGAGGACTGAACGTCTGGCCCACCTGCCAATTCGTCACGCTGGCTGTCCGGACGTCCTACGATCTCTGAGGTCGATGGTGTCTGGAAGCAGCCCATGAATGCCAACGTCATCAACAGGAGGAGCGGAGCTTTCAGTCGAGCCATAAGGAGCCTTTCCTTGATCCAACATTCGTGACTTGGCCCCAAAAGTACTCAACTGTTGGCTCAGTTCCAAGACATCGGATTGTTACAATCGGGTAAGTGCCAAATTCCCGTGAATTTCGAGGACTAGTTGACCAAGAGGAATGACTCTTGGCGCCCATTGACCCAAGTTGCAACGCCGTGTGAATCCAGCATGACGTCCTCTTCGAGCGCCATTCTCACTTTCTGACCTCCCCACTCGGGGACTGGCGATGTCGCCTGCAGTTCGATCGAATACCAGGTCATGGGATCAACTGGTAGATCCCCTCGGCCTGGGACACCCTCCTGACGATCCCACAGTCCGATCAACGGGCCAGCCCCATGTCCATGCTCCCCGACTGGGTGGGAATAGACCGTCCCATCGATACCCGCGAGCCTCATCGCCGCCAGAGATCGGCGCAGCACCTCGTTCCCCGTCCCGCCAGCGCTGATCTCCTTCAGAACGATCTCTTGCAGTTGTTGGCCCTTTCGCAGCGCCGCGACGAGGCCAGCCGGAGCAGCCCTCTCCCCCGCTCTGAGCACGTAGGCCATGTGTTGCGTATCCGTATGCAGGCCCATCCCCACAACGCCGAAGTCACAGTGCAAGACGTCACCGCGCTCGATCACGGTCGGTGCTTGGTCAGAGACCTTCTGCCCGGGCCGCTGGATGTCGACCGACGGCTGGAACCACGTTCCCAATCCGAGGTCATGGGTGGTCTGTCGCATCCACCAGACCACGTCGTCGGTGGTGGTCTTTCCGGGCGTGATCACAGCCGACGAGAACGCGGTGGCAATGATTTGGTGAGCGGTTTGCATCAGCCCGCGATAGACCGGTTCCATCTCCTCGATCCGCAGGGCGATCAGGTCGAGCGCCAGCCGGTCCTTACGGACGACTCTTGAGCGATAACGTTCGCCCAACGATTCCTGCAATTGTTCCCACTCCCCCGCCGAAAGTCCGTCTGAGAACGCATGCGTGTGCGAGATGTTGACGGCGATCGTCGACGGATCCCTGGCTTCGATCACTCGTCGAAGCAGGTCCCATTGCGCACGGCCCCAGAGTTCCGCATTCACTCGCGTCGTATCTCTTAACGCTTCGTAGACTCCTCCCTGACTTGAGCCCCCCAGCGCCAGCCGTTCGATCCCCTTGTCCGCTCCGCGGTCGAAGAACACGAAGATCGTCCTGCGCCGGGCCGCGAACGTCGTCGGTGCTACGAGCGACGAGAAGACCGGGTCCTCGTTGTATTCCCGCATCGGAATGACCCACATGGCCGCTTGTTCGCGCCGCATGAGCTCCGGCAGGTGGCGGTCAAGGCGAAGCTGCAGCCATTTCTGTTGGATCTCGGCCTGCTCGCGCAACGAAGGGAGCGGACGAGGCAGTTGCGGTTGCGCGGGCAGCGCAGACACGACGAGCGCGATCAGCACGGCGAGCGGGATGCGGTGTCGTCTCATGGCAGGCTCTCTCGGTACGGTGAAGGCGAAGGATTCAGCGAATAGGGTGATCGATGGGAAGCGACGGGATCTCAACGAGCTTCCGTCGGGCGGTCGTTCCGGAGACCACGCGCACGGCTGAAGGCCGGCATCCGAGGTGGTCCGCCAGGACCTCGCAGAGCCGGACGTTGGCTTTTCCGTCGACCGCTGCTGGCCGGACCTTCACGACCCAAACGCCGTCCGAGCGGACCTCCACCCCTTCGACGCGTGATCCCGGTCTTGCGTGGACCCAGACTCGTGGCATGCTTCGCCGAGCAGCTTACTTGCGATGATGGAGCGTTCCGTCGCCCCATCGAAGAACTTCAAGGCGCACGTTGGCGGTTCCGGCGCCGATGATCTCGAGGTCCTTGGCGGCCCTGAGTGAGAGGTCGATGAGTCGGCCCTCCTTGAAGGGGCCCCGATCGTTCACCCGAACCACCACGGACTTCTTGTTGAACAGATTGGTGACGCGGACCTCGGTGCCGAACGGAAAGGTACGATGAGCGGCGGTCAGAGCGTTCATATCGAACACTTCGCCGTTCGCCGCCTGTTTGCCGTGGAAGTCGTCGGCATAGTACGAGGCAACGCCCTCGAGCGTCAGGAGCACACCGGACCTGGCGGCAAGAGGCGCGGGTTTCGACGAGGAAGCGCCGCCGGTCGTCGATCGGGATGGACCTCCCTCTTTCGTGAATCGGGGCGAAGAAGAACAACCCCAGACGATCGCGAACAGCGCCAGAACGAGCGACCTCATGGGCGGGTCAGAGCTGGTCGTTCATTTGCTTGCGCCGAAGGTAGTCGACGATCTCCTTGACGTCCTGCGACCTCCCTTTCCGGCACACCAAGACAGCGTTCGGAGTTTCGATGATGATGATGTCGTCGACTCCGATGGCCGCGACGACGCGATGGCTCGCATCCACAAAAACGTTCCGGGAGTCGCGCATGATGACCGTGCCCTTCGTGGAATTCAGCTGATCGTCCGCCGCCGAAAGCCGGGCCACCTCGTCCCACGAACCGACATCGCTCCAGCCAAAATCTCCTTTGAGCACATAGACCTTCGCAGCCCGCTCCATGACGCCGTAGTCGATGGAGATCCCCTTGGTCTTGCCGTACGCCTGCTCGAGCGCCGGCCGGTACGCTGGCGTTCCGATCGTCGGCTGGACCTCCATCAGGTGCGCATGGAGGTCGGGCAGATGGCGTTGGATCTCCTCAAGAATGACGGACGCTTTCCACATGAACATCCCGCTATTCCAGAGGAAATCCCCGCTTGCCAGGAAACGCTCCGCCGTCTCCAGGTTCGGCTTCTCCGCGAAGGTCTTCACCGTATACACGTCACGACCATGATAGGGATTGCCCTGCGGCGAGTCGTCATACTGGATGTAGCCGAACCCCGTTTCAGGGTGCGTCGGCCGGATGCCGATGGTCACGAGCGCTCTCGAACTCTCCGCGACGGAGGTGGCCGTCATCAGCACTTCCAGGAAGCGCTCCTGATTCCTGATGAGATGATCGGCAGGCAGAACGATCATCACGCCGTCCGGGTCGACGCGGTTGATCCAGAGCGCGGCCAGACCGATGCAGGGTGCGGTATTCCGCCCGACCGGTTCGACGATAATGTTCTCCTTGGGTAGGAACGGCAGCTGCCGGGCCAACTGATCCTGATGCAGGACGTTCGTGACGATGAACGTGTTCATCGGCGGGACCTTTGATTCCAGCCGTCGGATCGTCTGCTGGATCATCGTGCCTTCTCCCAGGATCTCGAGCAACTGCTTGGGACTCCGTTCGCGGCTCTTGGGCCAGAAGCGTGAACCAACGCCACCGGCCATGATCACGGCATAAAGAGAGGACATGGGGGCACTCACTCGAACATGGCGCGAAAATCCCGCTGCATCTCGACACACTGGTCGAGGATCCCGACGCGGCTGGCCTCATCGGTCGACAGCCATTGACCGAACGGCTCCTGGAGATTGGTGACCAGGTTCATGACGCGAACATCGTCGAGCAATTGGTGATCCTCGATGTATCCCAGGAAATCGTCCAGCAACGTCGCATAGCGCTGGTATTCTTCCGGCATCGAAGCATCCGCCTGAACGGCCCTGTTGTTCGCCCGTAGGCGCGTCAACAATTCGTTCCGGTCGTCGGCACCGCTCTGGACAGCCTCCAGGAAACGCTCCAGGAGTCTTCCGTAGATCTCCGGGTCGGAGGTACCGGCGTCATCGTCTCCCATCGGCATTGCAGGACCAGACTCCTCGATCGGGACCGTCTCCTCGGAAGCCGGCACATCAAGCGTCGGAGCGTCGTCAGGCATCGTGACGGAGGACCCTTCGATCGAAGCCGCACCGAACGCTGCCATTGGTTCTTCAGAGGATGCGCCGGGCGTTTCCGCATTCGGCGCGGCGAAAGCGCTCTCTGCGCCGAAACCGGAGAAGGCCGCCTCCGACAGGCCGAGGCTTCTGCGGAGCGAGCGCTGAAAGGCGTCTTCCTCGTCGGTTGTCGCGAAGGTCCGGGCGGCGTCTTGCTCCAATCGATCGGTCATCCAGAGCAGGCTCAACGCGAGCTCGTCGCATCCCTCGGCCTGGTGAAGTCTTCGCAAGGTCGACGGCCAATCATCCGCCGCCGCGAGGACCTCTCGCAGTCGATCGAATTGAAATCGTTCCGGCCCCCCGCCAAGGTCGTTCGATGGGAACTGTTCGAAGAGCGTATCGACGATCGTTTGGATGCGTGTCATGCGTGATAGACCCTCGGGACGCGCGCGGAGATGGCGCAGGTGACCTCGTACGGAATGGTCCCGGCGATCCTGGCGACATCCCATGCTGTGATGGATGTGGAGGACGAACGACCGATGACGACAGCATGATCGCCGGCCCGCACATCGGTCCGGCCGCAATCGACCATACATTGGTCCATACAGATCGTCCCGACGATCGGGTACGGTCGTCCGTCGATGAGGACCGAGGCTCCGCGGTTCGTCATCGTCCGGAACAGGCCATCGGCGTACCCTAACGGGATCGTGGCGATCGTTGTCGGCCGAACGGCTCGATACCGTTGGCCGTAGCTGACGGTCTCACCACGTCGTATGCGCTTCACATGGGCCACGCGCGTGGTGAGAGAAAGCGCCGGGCGGACCTGGAGCGTCGAGTCCTCCGGCCCGGACGGCGAATAGCCGTACATCAAGATCCCTGCCCGCACCATCGAGTACACCGCGTCGGACCGATGGAGAATGGCGCCGCTGTTGGCCGCATGAACGACCTCTGGCTCGGCGCCGGCACGGAGAATGGACTCGACCGCGGCTTCAAAGCGTGCCAGTTGCTCGCCCACGAAAGGCGAACCCGGCATATCCGACGTCGCGAAATGCGTGTAGACGCCCTTCAACTCGACGCGGCCCGCCCGCGCGAGAGCCCTCAGGACGCTTGGAAGCTCCTCTGAACGCACGCCGATGCGGTTCATGCCGGTGTCGATCTTCAAGTGCACGCCGACCCTGCGGCCACGATGCTCAGCCGCACGCTGAAGCGCCCGGACACCGGCCGCCGACCCGACGGTCGCATCCAGTCGGTGTTCGACGCACAGATCAGCTTGAGGGCCTTGAGAGAGGGCGAAGACGTGGATCGGCACACTCAACCCGTTCTTCCTGAGTTCGACCCCCTCCTCCGCAAAGGCCACGCCCAGGTCCGTGACCCCTTCTGAAACGAGGTAGCGACTCACGGGGATGAGGCCATGACCGTACGCATTGGCTTTGACGACCGCCATGACACGCACGCCGCGGCCGACACGCCGATGGATCAACCGGAGGTTGGAAAGAAGGGATGGAAGGTGGATATGGGCCGCAGTAGGCCGTGTGGGCAGCCGCATGGGGCGTCGCTCAGGTCGGTGCAATATAGGCCGCTGACGATCGGTTGTCAACGCATCCGAAACGAATCAGCCCTCCTGGGTTCGGCCGGGAGGGCTGTTGGTCAGGACGCTCGAGATCCGGAGACTTTCAATCGATTCAAAGCCCGGGCCAGGGCCGCTCGAGCGCGTTCGACATCAAGGTCGGGAGCCCGTTCCTCGAGCCGCCGATGCGCGCGATCTCGCGAGGCTCGGGCACGGGCGGCGTCGATCTCGTCCGACCGCTCGGCGGTCTCCGCCAGGAGAACGACGGTGTTGTCCCTGACCTCAACGAAGCCCCCGCTGGTCGCGTACCGCCACTCCGACCCGTCGGTCTCCACGATCTTCACCTCTCCCGTGTGCAGCGAGGAGAGGAGCGACGCGTGGTTGAAGAGCACCTGGAAACCTCCCACGACGCCGGGCGCGGTGAACGAAAGCACCTCGGACGCATAGACGGTCCGTCGCGGTGTGACGATCTCCAGTCGATAGCGCTTCTCGTCCATGTGCCTATGCCGATTGCATCTGCTTCGCCCGTTCGAACGCCTCTTCGATGGGCCCGACGTAGAGGAAGGCGTTCTCGGGAAGCTGGTCGCACTCGCCGTCGAGGATCATGCGGAATCCGCGGATCGTATCCTCGAGCTTGACATACTTGCCGGGGTAACCGGTGAATTGCTCCGCCACAAAGAACGGTTGCGACAGAAACTTCTGGATCTTGCGGGCACGGGCAACTGTCAGCTTGTCGTCGTCAGAAAGCTCGTCCATGCCGAGAATATTGATGATGTCCTGCAGGTCCTTGTACGTCTGCAGTGTCTCCTTGACGCGCTTGGCAACCCGATAGTGCTCCGCCCCGACGACGCCCGGCTCGAGGATGCGCGACGTCGAATCGAGCGGATCGACGGCCGGATAGATGCCGAGCTCCGAGATCTGGCGACTCAACACCGTCGTGGCGTCGAGGTGACTGAACGTCGTCGCCGGCGCAGGGTCTGTGAGGTCGTCGGCTGGCACGTAAATGGCCTGCACCGACGTGATCGAGCCCTTCTTCGTCGACGTGATGCGCTCCTGAAGCTCGCCCATCTCAGTGCCCAATGTCGGCTGGTAGCCGACGGCCGACGGCATACGGCCAAGGAGGGCCGAGACTTCTGATCCCGCCTGGACAAAACGGAAGATGTTGTCGATGAAGAGCAAAACGTCCTTCCCCTCTTCGTCGCGGAAGTACTCGGCCATGGTGAGGGCCGTGAGCCCGACACGTTGCCGGGCGCCCGGAGGCTCGTTCATCTGGCCGAAGACGAGGGCCGTCTTGCTGAGCACTCCCGATTCTTTCATCTCGCGCCAGAGATCGTTCCCCTCACGGGTCCGCTCGCCGACACCCGAAAAGACGGAATACCCGCCATGGTGCGTGGCGATGTTATGGATCAATTCCTGGATGATGACCGTCTTGCCGACACCCGCGCCACCGAAGAGGCCCGTCTTGCCCCCTTTCGTGTAAGGCTCGAGGAGATCGATGACCTTGATGCCGGTCTCAAAGAGCTCCTTCCTGGTCGTGAGTTGGTCGAACGCCGGAGCTGAGCGATGAATCGGATACAGTTTCTCGGCCTTGATGGGGCCGAGTCCGTCGATACCTTCGCCGACGACGTTGATCAGGCGACCGAGAACGCCTGGGCCGACCGGTACGGCCATCGGGCCGCCGGTATCGATGCATTGCATGCCGCGCACAAGACCGTCTGTGGAGTCCATGGCCACGCACCGAACACGATCCTCGCCGAGCTGCTGCTGCACCTCGACGATCAGGTTCTCCTTGACACCCTCGACATTGGTGCGAGGGATCTTCACGGCGTTCATGATCGCCGGCAAGCCGCTTCCGCCGAAATCAATGTCGACAACAGGTCCAATGACCTGCACGATGACGCCTTCGTTCACGCCGTTCTTCATGGTCGCCAGAATGGTTGAAGATGCGAAGATAGTTCGTCTAAGTCATTGAAGGTAGCCAACAAAGTCAACAGTTTCAACTACTTACGGGCAATCGACGCCGCGATCGCCGCTCCATGCAGACGCCCGTTCTCAATGAAGATCTTGTTGTTGTATCTCCCAGCCGCCAACGAGCCGGCGACGTACAATCCCGGGACTGTGGTTTCGTATGTCACCGGATCGTGGACAGGTCCGCCGCTCTCCGGAGATATGACAGCTCCAGCACTATTCACGATGGCCATATCCGGAGCATATCCAACCATCACGAAAGCCGCGCGACATGCCAACTCCGTCGATTCCGGGCCATCGACCAAGACGCGGTCGGACCGGAAGGCCCGTACCGTGGAGCGGAACAACGCCCGTATCTCGCCCGCCTTGATGCGGTTTTCCATGTCGGGTAGGATCCAGTATTTGACCCCCTCACTCAATCGGTCACCACGGTGAACGAGCGTTACCTTGGCCCCGGCCCGGTAGAGGTCCAGCGCAGTCTCGACCGCCGAGTTCCTCCCGCCGACCACCACGACCGGAGATCCTGCATAGGCGTAAGGCTCATCGTAGAACCTTCGCACGATCGGAAGCTCGATCCCGGGGATATCGAGCGGCCGGGGCGAATCGAAGTAGCCAGTCGCCACAACGACCGTCCTCGCCGTCCATGTGAGTCCACCTTCGGCGAGGACCGTGAAGACGCCCTCCGTCTTCCGGATGGCCTGTACCCGCTGATGGACGACGATCTCGAGGCCGAACCGATGAGCCACTGCCTGATAGTATCGGACCGCCTCGATGCGCGTGGGCCTCGGACCGGGGCTGATCAGCGGAACGCCACCGATCTCGATCTGTTCTGACGTCGAGAAGAAGGTCATGGACGCAGGAAAACGACGGATCGCATCCGCGACCGATCCCTGCTCAACAACGACAGGATGCAGTCCGCGGTCCCGTGCGGCGATGGCTGTTGCGAGGCCGGCCGGTCCGGCACCGATGATGAGGACGTCAACGAGGGGTGTGGAGGAAGTCATCATTGTTGAAGGGGCGGAAAACAGTCAGGCGCCGGACCCTGGAGGGGACCCGGCGCCATTTGAGCTGGCGGGCGGACCTGCCTGCCGGCAGGCAGGTTTGAACCGACCGCTTGGAGCTGGCGAGGAGATTTGAACTCCTGACCTGCTGATTACGAATCAGCTGCTCTACCAGCTGAGCTACGCCAGCGATCTACATCAGAATTTCGGGTGCTACACTACCAGTGCCGCCCCATTGACATTGCACTGGCGGCGGCATCCCTGCCTGCGTGACGGAGTTCACTCCGGCAGGCAGGCTCGTCCCGCCCACGAGTTCGCTTCGCGAACTCTGGCGGGACGGGACTGAGCTACGCCAGCGTGAACTTGATATGATACGCAAGAATCGCTTGAGTTTCAAGCGCCGGCGCAACGGCGAAGCAGAATGAAAGTTACATCGTCCCGTAGATCGGCCCCTGAGCGAAAATCCTTTACGTCCCCAAGGATCCGACCTCGCATCGCGGCGACGTTGTCGGCAGAGAATGTCTGTACGAGGGCCGAAAGTCGCGCCTCTCCATATTCCCGACCCTCCAGGTCGACGGCCTCGAGTAGTCCGTCGGAGACCATCACGAGATAATCACCCTCCTCCATCTGGACCTCTTCGCATCGCATCGCCTCGCGGAGAGCTTCACCGACCTCGGCCGTACCACCGGCCGCCATGCCGATCGCAGCTCCCTGAGGTCGGATCGCGCGCGTGGCGCGCTCGGAGACATCCACGTAGATCGCGCCCGGATGGCCGGCCCGACACACGACGGCGCGCCCCTCCGGCGATACCCGGACGATCAGGAGGGTAAGGAAATAGGAGCGTCGTAACTGACCCCGCAGATACTCGCCCAGTCTCAGCACGAGGTCTCTCGGATCTTGGACGTCGTTCGCATAGATCCGCAGCGCCGTCTGCACGGTGGTCGTGTACAGCGCCGCCGAGATCCCCTTTCCAGAAACGTCGGCCAGAACATAAAGCACAGACCCGTCCGGACACTGGATCGCGTCGTAGTAGTCGCCTCCGACCGAGTTCGCCACTTCGGAATATGCCGCCACCTCGAAACCTGCCGGCTCGGCCGGTTCCGACGGCTGAAGAGCGATCTGGATCTCGCGCGCGATCGACAGTTCGTTCTTCGTCACCAGCTTGTCGGCAACCTCGAGCACCAGCAGGAAGTTCAGTAGCAGGAATGCCCAAAGCGCCTGGTCGGACCTTCCGTCGAAAAAGAGCCAGAGACTGAACAAGATGACGGAGACGGCAAATAGCAGGCGCCGGATGGGCGTCAGCTTCTCGAGGAAGGCCAGAAAGAGGTACCAGACGAACCGCATGGCCCGGCGCACTGAGCTTTGCGGCTCCGGCACGTCGCGCATCGTGCGCCGATAGAACGCATACGCGCCTGGCACCTCCTGTCGGAGAAAGCGCTCGAACTCCGAGGTCGAAACGCTTCCCGTCAACAGGTCCCACAACTGTCGGAGAGAATTCATAAGTGCCGATGGATGAGAAGGATGCCTGTGGTTTACGGAAGCGACCCGGAAAGGTTAGGCCTGCCGCCGCGCCCACCAGACCCCTGTGACCGTCATGGCGGCTCCGATGATCTGCTGCAGAAAGACCGGAGCTCCGAACACGGCGTAGGAGATGGCGAACGTCATGACGGGCACGAGATTGTTGTAACCGGCGGTGCGTCGCGGACCAAGCCGTTTGACGCCGTACGACCACAGCACGTTGGCGATCCCGATCGAGAGGGCCCCGGAGATAACGGCGATCCAGACGCCCGTCAGATCGAGTGTCGCCCAGTCTTGTTGAAACCCCGACGGAGTGGCGACGAGCGTCAAGCCCACAGCTCCGATGCCAAGAGATATGACGGTGAGCTGGAGCGCGGGATATCGGGCGAGGAGCGGCTTCTGCAGGTTGGTATTCAGCGCCCACAGAAAGGCCGCGGCAAGCGAGAGCAGGTCTCCAACGACGGCGTCGCCGCCGAATTCAATGCGGGTGCCGCTTCCCGTCACGATCACGACGATTCCGGCGAGGGCCAGCGCCATCCCGGCGAGCACCGGCCAGGAAAGTCGTTCCCGGTGCATCCGCGCACTGATGACCGCCGTCCAAAGGGGCGAGGTGGAAAGCAGGACGGCGGAGTTGCCGGCCGTGGTGTACCGGAGGCCGAGAATGTAGACGAGCTGATAGATGATGCTGGCGACGATCCCGAGCCGCAGCAACGGCCAGCGATCAGCCGACTGCACGGGGATCCATTCCGTCCGGCTGCGGAGCAGCACCATGAGCGCTCCGAACGCGACGATGTACCGGAGGCTGTTGAAGAGGAAGACGTCGAGGCGTTCGAGGCCGAGCTTTGCGAACGGTGCGTTCGCCGCCCAGATCGTCATGACGACCACGACGAGCAACTCGGCCTGCCGGTCCTTGCGGTCGTTCATGGACGAGCCGGAGCCCTCTCAGCGACAGCGTCAGACGGCCGCCGGCTCACGGAAACCTGTCAGTCTCTCTCCTGTGGCTTTTTCGACGTCGGCGTGCAGACTATTCCCGTGAGCGTCCATGGTGACGATCGCCGGGAAGTCCTTGATCTGCAGGTGCCACATCGCCTCGGGGATCCCAAATTCCATGAAGTCCACGCCATCCACGCCCGTGATGCACTCGGCGTAGTACTGCGCCGCCCCGCCGATCGCGTTGAGGTAGACCGCGCCCACCTCCTTGAGCGCGGCGGAGGTCTTAGCGCCCATCCCCCCCTTGCCGATGACGGCTCGCACCTTGAACCTGCGGAGGATGTCGCCCTGATACGGCTCCTCCCGTCCGCTTGTCGTCGGTCCCGCCGCCTTCACCTTCCAGGCCGTCCCCTCTTTGAGGACCACCGGTCCGCAATGATAAATGACCTGACCGTCGAGCGGTACGGGGGCATCGTGTGTCGTCAGATGGTGGTGGATCATATCCCGGCCGGTATGGACGGCGCCGCTCAACACCACGACGTCTCCCACACGCAGGCTGCGCACCTGTTCCTCCGTCAACGGCGTGGTCAAACGCACCTCGCGACCGGTGGCCGGCAGACCCTGCTGCTTCGCCATGCGGACGACCGGTCCATCCTCCTTGTACAGCCAGCGCTTGATCGCACCGGTCCTGCTGTCGAGGACAACGCCCAAGCGCCTGAAAGCCCAGCAATCGTACGCCACGGAGACGAAGAAGCTGGCCGGCAGACGATTGAACGACCCGACCTTGCACCCGATGAGCGATACCCGGCCGCCGAAGCCCATGGTACCGATGCCGAGCGTGTTGGCATCTTTCATGATGCGCTCTTCAAGCGCCGCGAGCTGAGCGTCGGGATTCACATCGTCCAGCGAACGGAACAACTGCTCCTTCGCGTGGGCGTAGCCCGAGGCACGATCGCTTCCGATCGCGACGCCCAGCGCCCCCACCGCGCACCCATGGCCCTGCGCTTGCCACACGGCGTGCATGATGCATTTGCGCACGCCTTCCAGCGTCCGGTCCGCGCGTCCCAGATGGGTCAGTTCCATCGGGAGGGAATACTGGATGTTCTTGTTCTCGCAGCCGCCTCCTTTGAGGAGAAGCTTCACCTCGATCTCGTCCGATGCATGCTGATCGAAATGGATGACGGGCGTCCCCGGGCCGAGATTGTCGCCGCTGTTCTTTCCGGTGATCGAATCGACCGAATTCGGGCGCAGCTTGCCGAGCTTCGTGGCCTCTGCCACGGCCTCGCTGATCTGGCGTCGCATCGTGATCATGTTTGCGCCGACGGGCGTCCGGATCTCGAAGGTCGGCATGCCGGTGTCCTGACAGATGGCTCCGCTATGGTCGCAGGCCATGTCGACGTTCTGCGCGATCATCTTGAGCGCCAAGCCGGCCTGCGAATTGGGATCCTCATACTCCATCGCCCGCAGCAGGGCCCGACGGACGTCCGGGGGCAGGTTCGTCGAGGTCTCGATGATAAGGGACAGCATGCTCTGCTTGAAATGTTCCACGGCTGACTCCTTTGTCGGACACGGTCACTTCGTATGCGCGTCGATCCAGTCGAGCACGGTCGCATACCACAAAACGGCATTCGCCGGCTTGGTCACCCAATGACCTTCGTCAGGAAAGTACAGCATTTTTGACGGGATTCCCTGCCGCTGCAACGCCGTGAAGAGCTGGAAGCCTTCGCTCACATCGACCCGGTAGTCAAGCTGTCCATGGATGACGAGCGTCGGCGTTTTGAATTTTGCTGCGTTCCGGAGGGGCGACCACCGGTCGTAGAGCTCGGGGTGCTGATACGGGGTTCCCTTGAACTCCCACTCGGTGAACCAGAGCTCCTCCGTGGTGCCGTACATACTCCACGGATTGAAGACGCCGTCATGGCTGACGAAGCACCGGAACCGGTCGGTCTGTCCAAGCATCCAGTTCACCATATAGCCGCCGTACGACGCCCCGGCGGCTGCGATGCGCTTTCCGTCGATGTAAGGATAGGCCTTCACGAGATGGTCGAGCCCCTTGATCAGGTCCTCATACACGGCTCCCCCCCAATCTCCGGAGATCTGGTCCGTAAACGCCTGACCGTACCCGGTGCTTCCGCGGGGATTGACCATTGCCACCACAAAGCCGCGCGAGGCGAACAGCTGGGCGCTCCAACGATAGTGGAATTGGTCGGCCCACTGTCCCTGCGGCCCACCATGGATCAGGTAGATCAACGGATACGTCTTCCCGGCCGCGAAGCCTGGAGGCTTCAGGAGCAAGGCGTGCACGTTCGCGGCGCCCGCGCCTTGGAACCAGACATCCTCCTTGGCCGGCAAATCGAGTCCCTTCAGGCGCTCATCATTGAAACCGGTCAGCTTCGTCAGCTTCTTGTTGGGCAGGTCCATCCGATACAGCTCGGCAGGTCGATGCATCCGGTCGTGGAGGAAGTAGAGCGACCTGCCGTCGGGAGCGATGCGAAGGCCGGTGACGACCCCCTCCTGCAACAGCGGTTCGACCTGTCCGTCCTTCACCGCGATGCGGAAGACCGACCGGGCCCCTCGATCGTCTGCTGACGCGTACAGATACCGGCCATCCGGGGACCAGGCCATTTCGCCGAAGCTGAGATCGGTCGCCTCCGAGATCGCGCGACGGGAACCGGTGGCAACATCGTACAGCATGATCACACGACGATCGGCCTCGAAGCCGGGGCGCTTCATCGCCAGATACGCGATCGAACGGCCGTCGGGAGCGTAGAGGGGCTGTGCGTCATTGGCGGGATTCTCGGTGATGCGGCGTGCGTCGCCGCCGGCGACCGGAACGACGAACAGGTCGTTGTTCGTGCTCGTGGCCACCGCTGGATCAGTGTTCTTCGAGTAGGCGAGCGTCCGGCCGTCTGGCGAGAACCCATAGTCCCACGCGCCTCCAAGATCGATCGGCGGGGCGTCGAAGTCCCCCGGCGTCGCGTCCTTGGCCGGGCCGCCCGCAACAGACTGCACGAACACGTGGCTCCGCTTTCCGTCCTTCCAGGAGTTCCACACTCGATATGGCAGTCGATCGAAGACCTTCGCCTTGCTTGCGCGCTTCACCACCTCGGCGGCCCGACGTTGATTGCAATCGTCGTCGATGCAATCGGGATACACCTCCGAGTCGAACGCGATCCAGGCGCCGTCCTTCGAGACCTGCAGTCCGGAGACCTCGGACGAGATCGTCGTCAGCTTGCGCGCCTCGCCCCCCGTCACGTCAATGATCCAGACCTGCGATTCGCCGTCGCGCGTCGACATGAACGCCAGCGTCGACGTCGTGAGCCAGCGCGGAGAGTGATTCGACCCTTTGGAGACCGTCAGCGGCACGACGGCGCCTCCGGCTGACGGGACGAGAACGATCGTGCTGACGGCTTTATTCTCGGCGATCGAATGGTCCGTCACGGTCAATGCGACCCAACGGCCATCGGGCGAGACCTGAGGATCTGAGGCGCGTCGAAATGCCAAGAGGTCTTCCACCGTCAGCGGACGAAGGGCCTGGGCCTGAATGCCGAATGCGACCGACACCAGGATGAACGCGACACCGAGCCATCGTCTCATGGCGATCTCCTTTCGATCATTTTGTCGTCGACAGTTCCGGTCGAGCGAAGAGGAAGGTCATGGGTCTCCACAGCCGCTGGGCCCACGCCCGCTCGTTGTGTTCCGCGGCGGGATCGAAGAACCAGGCGAAGTCCTGGCCTTCCCTCATACCGCGCTTCCCGAGGGCCTCGACCATCTCGTCCATGCCGGGCTTCAGCGAGATCTCACCCGGGGCTCCGCCGCAATCCATGTAGATCTTTCTCTGGAAGGGCTGCGCGGGCGTCCGCTCAACGAGGGGCAGAACATCCGTCCTGCGTCGGTCGAAGACGCTGGACAGACAGGCCGCCTTGCCGAACACCTCCGGGTGCCACCAGGTGAACAGGAATGAGATCAGACCTCCCATCGAGGAGCCCATGACCGCCGTATGCTCCGGTTGTGGCTTTGTCCGATAGAGCGAATCCACCATTGGCTTCACGGTGACCACGACGAACGATGCGTAGGACCTGCCCAGAGGCGTGTCAGAGTATTCGTCGATGCGGTCCGAGGTGTTATTCATCGCCACGAGGATCATCTCCTCGATCACACCGATCGACGCCAGACTGTCCATCGTTTCGTCCACCGTCCACTCCGCCCCGAATGACGCCGTCGACCGGTCGAAACAATTCTGTCCGTCGTGCAGATACAGAACGGGATAGCGCCGGTCCGGGTGCGACCGGTAGCTGGGCGGCAGGCGAACGATGACGTTCCTTCGGTATCGCAACCCCTTCCCAGCCAGATCGGGATGGATGTCGGCCGAGCCGGTCAACGTACTCGAGGGCTTGGGCATCGAGTCCTTCCAGCCCACCGGCGCAAGCGTGATGGTCGTGTCGCCTTCGACCATGAGCGTCGTGTTCTGAGGTGGGTGCCCGTCACGTTCGAAGATAGCTTCCGTCTCCCACGATCCTCGCGTGGCCTTGAATTCCATCCGAAGGCCTTTCGGCATGCGGAACGATCGCTCCGCCGTCATCGCTTGGGTCCGTGTCAGTCGTATGATGCTTGGGTCCCAGGTCCCCAGGTCCTCATGATTGCCGGCAACGGTGATCGTGTCACCGATCGGCGTGCTCGGGGGCAGTTGGATGCGAATCGTGACGTCGGAACTCTCTCGACAGCCCGCAAGCATCAGCAACGAGATCGTGACAGGCAACAGCGACCGACGGCAGAAGCGCATCACATCAGCGTCCTTGCGGGACGCGGCGTTGTATTCGGTCATGAGTGCCATGTCGTGAGCGGGGTTCATACCCATCCACGCAGTTTGCAGGCCTCCGCGACTCTCGCGACACCGACCACCATGGCCGCAAGACGCGGATGAGTACCCTTCTCTTGCATAGCCTGCTGCACCGAATGCGACGCCCGCGTCAATTGGGCGTCGAGCCGTTCGTGAACGAGGGATTCTGCCCAGAAGTACGAGTAGCGGTCCTGCACCATCTCGAAATACGAGACCGTCACCCCGCCGGCACTCGCCAGGATGTCCGGGATGACGTGGATCCCCCGGCGATGGAGGATGAGGTCGGCCTCGGGCGTCGTGGGTCCATTGGCCAGCTCACAAATGATGCGGGCCTTGATGCGTTCCGCGTTCACCTCGGAGATGGCATTCTCGAGTGCAGCAGGGTAGAGAATATCGACGTCCAATTCCAGGAGGTCATCCTGCCGGATGGGCTCGCTCTCGGGGAAGCCTGTCACGCTCCCGGTCGTGAGCTTGTGGGTGACGAGGTTCTTCGCGTTCAGGCCTTTCGCGGAATAGACGGCTCCGCGCGAATCGCTGACGGCGACGATCTTGCCGCCGCCGAGCAGTTCCTGATGCAGGAGGGCGGCCCGTTGGCCGGCGTTGCCGAATCCCTGGATGGCCACCCGGCTGCGGGGGTCGACGCCGAGCGCCCGGCATGCCTCGCGAACGGCGATGACACCGCCCCTGGCCGTGGCACTCCGCCGTCCTTCCGTACCGCCGATCTGCAACGGTTTGTCGGTCAGCACGCCGGGTTGATGGCGATGCGTGATCGTTTCGTACTCGTCCATCATCCACGCCATCGTCTGAGGATTCGTGTAGACATCCGGTGCGGGCACGTCTTTGTCGACGCCGATGTATTCGGCGACGGCGCGGATATAGCCGCGGGAAAGCGACTCCAACTCCCGCTGTGACATCGATTTGGGCTCGCACACGACCCCCCCCTTGCCTCCACCGAGGGGCAGATCGGCCACGGCGGTCTTCCAGGTCATCCAAGAGGCGAGGGCCCGTATCGTATCGGCCGTCTCTTCCGGATGGAAGCGGATCCCGCCCTTCGCGGGTCCTCGCGCCGTGTTATACTGCATGCGATACCCGTGGAAGATCTTCGTGGTCCCATCGTCCATACGGACGGGGATCGTAAAGGAAAACTCACGCTGCGGCCAAAGGAGCAGGTCGATCGTCGCTGCGTCGAGGTGAAGCAATCGCGCAGCCTCGAGCACCTGGCGCTGCGTCACGTGGAACGAATTGTACGAGGTCATGGCATGGGCCCTTCGGACCGGTCCGCTGAGTGACGCTCATCGCGAACGTCGAGGATGATGCGATACCAGCAATGCTTGCACATGAGCGCCCGGTCGACGCTCAGGAGCACTTGTTCCCATCGGCTGAGGGAATGCCCGCAGTGCGGACACGTCTCAATCGGCGACGGGGGTCGTGGCTGTTGATCCGTTGCCATGCTTCACACCCGGTTTCAATATGACGCCTTTGTTGGAATGCCCGTTGATGCGGATGAGCAGCGGGTCGGCGAAGCGGACATGCCGGACGAATTCCTGCGACGAATGCGGCGGTTGTGAGAGCAACCACTCCCAGTCGAGAAAGCCCAGGGATTCATTCCGGTCGACGCTGAAGTAAGCGACCATGAAGGAGGTGATATTCTGAAAGAAGTGCGATCCCTGCGACGGAGTCACGGCAAGGTCCCGGAACGACGATTCGACGATCGCCTTCGCCCCGCAGATCTCGTTCCACGCTACCGGGATCCCCAACCAGGGATCCAGACTTCCCCATCGGCCGACGCCGACGAGCAGATACGGCCGTCCTTCGGAAAGAAGGAGAGAATTGAAGTGGGCCACCTCGGCCGCCACGAGACGGCTTTTCGCCCGGTCGAACCGATGATCGTCGACGACGACGACGTCGCGGATATCGTCGATCACACCATTCCCAAGAACGCGTGAGCTCTGGCACACCAGCTCGTTCCGGTTGAACATTTCGACGTTCAGTTCGTCGATCTCCCGATGGAGCACCAACGGCCGCATCTGCAGAAGGCCGAATTCCTTGGGTCGGCCGGCGGGCGGCGTCAGATTCACCGCAAACTCCAGCTCGACGGGCGTGCCCATGCCCCACGTACCCATGTCGAGCAGAAGATCGACGACCGCTGGCAGCGGAAACGACCTGCCCCGGAGAAGAGGCCCGAATGTGACGAGCCGGATCCCCTCTCGCGAGATGCCGTCGACGACAACGTCGTTGTCGGGGGAGAAGGTCGAACCGACGGGCGCCAACGTTCCATGCGACTCTGCCACGCTCAGGTCGAAGGCGCTGACGTGTTGATCGGTCGTGACGTCCCAGACCGCCGACTCCGTATCCTCATCAAGCCGGAGCGCGAAGAAATCCCGCTGCGTGGTCGCGATGGCCTCATCGGCGGAGTAGAATTGGATGAGGTCGGTCGGATAGCGTGGACAGAACCGGACGACCGTTCCGCCTTCGACCACCATCTTGCCAAGCCCAAGCGCCACAGCCACGGTGCCGTCCGATGGCTTTTGCGTGGGGAGCGGGTAGAAATTGTATGACCGGGCCACGCCGGCGAAGCTTGGATAGAACGTCGCACCGTGGCGCGTCCCCACGAGCTTCTGGATGATCACCGCCATCTTCTCCTCCTCCTGGCGGTAACTCGTCATCCGAATGTAATTCTTTGCTCCTTGATAGTACGTCGACGCATAGACCCGCTTGATCGTCGTCAGGAGCTCGTTGAGCCGGACAAGAGGATTGGCGTGCGTGTTCGGGAGCATGTACGTCTCGTACACTCCGGCGAACGGATGGTACTGCGAGTCCTCAAGGAGGCTCGAAGAGCGGACGGCGAGCGGAGCCCGCACGAGGTCGAGGAAGGCCACGAGCGCGGCCACCGCCTTTTCCGGAAAGTACGAGGCTTCCACGAATCGGCGCGTGATCTCCAGGTCATCCGTGCTTGTCAGGGCAAAAGACCGCAGGCCGTTCGTGTCCACAAAATCGTCGAACACGTCGGTCGCAACGACGACCGCAGGGGGAACGGCGACCTCCACCCCCCCGAACCGGTTGCGCACGTCGTAGTCGTTGATGATCGTGCTGATGAAACCCAGGCCGCGTCCCTTGCCCCCGAGCGATCCGCCGCCGATCCGGGCGAAGCTGCTGTCGGGGTCGAACGTGTCCCGGGCAAACTCGGCAATGATCCCGCGTTGCCTGACGGCGCGATACTCGCGGAGCGATTCGATGAGGTCCACACGCAGGGCCTCACCCGTCGGATAATCGCTCACCTTGCGCGGCCGGAGCCGGTGGGCAAGCCAGAACTCCGTCCTCGCCTTCAACCAGTTCGAGAAGTGATTCCGCTCCGCATGGTAGATGATGCTCTCGACCGGGACCCGGGCGAGCTGCTCCTCGAGCAGCCGCATGTCGCCCGCACGACCCACCTCCATCCCTCCTGGCATCCGGAATACGAAGTCGCCGAAGCTGAAGTACTGCATCATGAACGACCGGATATCCGACTGGAGAGTTGGGGAATCCTTGACGGAGAAGGCGGCGCCTTCGCCATGCGCCCGCGGCCCATTGTCGGGATTGTTCGAAAGGAGAAGCATCGGAAGGTCCGGCTGGCGTTGCTTCACCCGTCGGGCGAACTCGAGTCCCGACCCGGCATCAAGTTTGCCGTCCCGCGGAAATTCGATGTCGGAGATGATGCCCAGCATGAAATCGCGGTAACGATCGTAGGTCTCCCAGGCCTCTTCGAACGTCGTGCACAGAAGGATCTTCGGACGAGCGCGCATGCGCAGGAGTTTGTGGGAGAGGTTGATCCCCTCCGAAAGGAGTCGCCGCGACTGCTCCAACACCTCGGTATAGACCACTGGAAGGAGCGACGAGTACGCTTTGACGTTGTCTTCAACGACCACGATCGTTTGGACTCCCACCATGCTCGCATCGTGGGCGACGTTCATCCGGTCTTCGAGATACTTGATGATGGCGATGATGATCCGGAAGTCACCTTGCCATACGAACACCCTGTCGAACGCGTTGGGCGACGCCGACAGTAGGAGCTGCTGTAGCTCCCGGTTGTCGTGCGTCAGAAGCACGACAGGGATATTGAGACCCTCCTCCTTCACGAGGCGTGAGAAATGCGCCGCGTGCATGTCATCGATGTGCAGCGTCGTGACGATCAGGTCAAAGCGCCGCTCTTCCTTCGCCAGCCGGATGGCCTCCCGGCCGCTCGAAACGCGCGTGAGCTCAGGAGAATACCCGAGGTTGAATCCCTCATACTCGTTGCGGATCAACTCGTAGAGCCGGCCGTCCTCCTCGAACAGATACAGATCGTACAGGCTCGACACCAGCAGGATATCGCGGATGCGGAGCCGCATCAGGTTCTGGAAACCCTGGAAGCGATTGCCGTATCCGTGCTCGACGAGGAGGATGTCGAGCGAGGAGGCCGTTTGTTCCTGGCTGGGATGCATGTCGTCGCGTGAGCCCGCGGACGAGGCGATGCATGTCCCCGTCCGCGGGCGGTCCGCGCCTTCGTTTACACGACGCCCTGGTCAACCATGGCGTCGGCGACCTTCAAGAAGCCGCCGATGTTCGCGCCGTTGACGTAGTTTCCGGGCGTTCCGAACCGGTCGGCCATCTCGACGCACGTCTTGTGGATGCTCTTCATGATGAGATGGAGCCGCTGGTCCACCTCTTCGCGTGTCCACGGAAGCCTCATGCTGTTCTGAGACATTTCGAGACCGGACGTGGCCACGCCACCGGCGTTCGCCGCCTTGCCCGGACCGTACAGCACCTTCGCGTCGAGGAAGACCTTCACTCCGTCGGGCGTCGTCGGCATGTTCGCGCCCTCGGCGATACAGTGTACGCCGTTCCGCACGAGCGTTGCCGCGTCTTTGCCGTTGATCTCATTCTGCGTGGCGCTCGGAAAGGCGCAATCGGCCTTGTGCGTCCACAGCGGATTCGCGTCGGCCTTCGGATCGATCGGGAAATAGACCGCGCCCTTGTACTTGTCGGTGTATTCCTTCATCCGTCCACGACGGACGTTCTTCAATTGCATGACAAAGGCCAGCTTCTCCCGGTCAATGCCCGCCTCATCATAGATATAGCCGTTCGAATCCGACAACGTGACCGCCTTGCCACCGAGGTCGAGGATCTTCTCGACCGTGTACTGGGCCACGTTGCCGCTGCCCGACACCAGGCAGCTCTTTCCCTTCAGCGTCGTTGAGCGCGTACCGAGCATTTCCGCCGCGAAGTACACCGCACCGTAGCCCGTCGCTTCCGGACGGATGAGCGACCCCCCCCAGTTGAGCCCCTTGCCCGTCAAGACGCCGGTGAACTCGTTCCGGAGCTTCTTGTACATGCCGAACAGATACCCGATCTCACGTCCACCGACCCCGATGTCGCCGGCCGGTACGTCGGTGTTGGGACCAATATGGCGGGACAGTTCGGCCATAAAAGCCTGGCAGAACCGCATGATCGAGAGCTCGCTCTTTCCCTTCGGGTCAAAGTCCGATCCACCTTTGCCCCCGCCCATCGGAAGCGTTGTCAGGCTGTTCTTGAACACCTGTTCGAATGCCAGAAACTTCAGGATCCCGAGCGTGACGGAAGGATGGAATCGCAATCCTCCCTTGTAGGGTCCGATCGCGCTGTTCATCTCGATCCGATAGCCCCGGTTGACATGGATGTCCCCTCGGTCGTCGACCCAAGGAACACGGAAAGTGATCACGCGCTCGGGTTCGACCATCCGTTCCAGGATCCGGGCCGTGCGGTACTCCGGATGCCGCTCGAGAACGAGCGCGAGTGAATCGACGACCTCCTGAACGGCTTGGTGAAATTCCGGCTCCGCAGGATTCTTCGCCTTCACTTCAGCCATGAAATCAGAGACGAAAGTTGACATAGAAACCTCCTCGCAGGTGAGTTGTGGAGCGTGATGGGGCTGGGCCCTACCAGAAACCGCCACGAGCCCGTATGGCGTCGAACGCAACAGCGATCAGGTCACTCCGGGTTTCAGGATGACCCCGCGATTCTTGTGCCCATTGATCTTTGCGATCAGCGGCCGGTCGAAACACAGGTGTCGGGCCATCGAAAGCTCACGGACGGCCGGCTGCGAACGCAACCAGTCCCAGTTCACCCGCCCGAGGTGTTCGAACGGGTTGACGGTGAAGTATCCTACACGGAACGACGTGATGTTCTGGAAGAAATGCGATCCCTGGGACGGTGTTACATTGAAATCGCGGAAGGCCGACTCGACGATGACCGAGGCGCCGGCGATCTGATCCCAGCTGACCGGTATTCCAAGCCAATGGTCGAGACTTCCCCAGCGACCGACTCCGATGAGGATGTAGGGACGCTTCTGTGAGAGCAGGACCGCATTGAGCTCAGCGACCTCGCTCGCCACGAGCTTGCTCTGTTCCCGATCGAACGATTCGATGTCGACGACGATAGCATCGTAGATATCGTTGATCATCCCGTTGCCGAGCACCCGTTCGCTCGAGCAAACCACGTCGGCCTCTTCGTAGGTGCCGATCTCAAGCTCATCGAGCTCCCGATGGAGCACCATCGGACGGATCTGCAACATCGCGAACTCCTGCAGCCGACCATCCAGACCGGTGAGCGTCGCCGCGAACTCGATCTCGACGGGCGTGCCCATACCCCACGTTCCCATTTCGAGCATGAGATCGACGATCTCAGGCAGCGGAAAGATCTGATGCTTGAGGACCGGAGCGAAGGTTACAACGCGCTTGCCTGGACGCGAGATGCCGTCATACACGGCCTCGTTCTCGGGGGACCAGGTTGAACCGACGGCGTACAGCGTTCCGTCTGCCTCGGACGATGCGAGGTCGTAGCGGCAGATGAAGGTCTCGGGGGCATGCGCCGCACCATCGCGCAGGTCAGCCTCCAGGTCGAGGGCATAGAACTGTTGCTGCGCGTGCTTGATCGTTTCGTTCGTCGAGTAGAACTGCATGAGATGGCGCGGATGCTTCGGGCAGAACCGGACGACATTGCCGCCGTCGACGACGGTCTTGCCAAGGCCGAGAGCCACCTGGACGATGCCGTCGGTCGCAGACTGCGGTGGTACTGGATAGAAATTGTAGGATTTCGCCACGCCGGCAAAATCGGGATAGAAGCGGCCATTGTGCCGTTCGCCGACCACACACTGGATGATCACGGCCATCTTCTCTTCTTCGAGCCGATAGGCCGTGGCCTTCATGTAGTCCCGTGCCTGCCTCGCGAACGTCGAGGCATAGACCAGCTTGATGCTCTCGATGAGCTCTTGCATCCGGAGGTGCTTGTCCGGATTGTTGTTCGGGATCATATACGTCTCGTAGACCCCTGCGAACGGCTGATACTGTGCGTCCTCCAGCAGGCTCGACGAGCGGATCGCCAGCGGCTCCTTGACGATGTCAAGATAGTCCCAGAGTTTGCGGACCACCTCGTGGGAGAAGTGCGGGGCCTCGAGGAATCGATCCCGGAGTTCCTTGTCGTCCGGTCCCGACAGTGCGAACGCCTCCAGATGATTCTTCTCGAGGAACTCGTCGAAGACATCCGTGGCGATGATGACAGCCGAGGGAACGCTGATGACCACGCCCGGGAAGCGGTGGCGGAGACCGTAGTTATTGATGAGCGAATTGACGAATCCCAGGCCGCGCGCCTTGCCACCGAGCGATCCGCCACCCATCCGTGCCAGGGTATTCTTCGGGTCGAAGCTCTCCGCCGAGAACTCGAGAATGACCCCGCGCTGGCGCATCTCGCGGTACCGACGCAGATCGCCGATCAGCGATTGGCGGAGCGCTTCTGGCGTAGGATAGTCATCGACCTTCTGGGGCCGGAGCCGATATGCCAGGCCGAACTCCGTTCGGGCCTTCAGCCACTTCGAAAAGTGATTCCGGTTCGCGTGGAAGACGATCGACTCCTCCGGCACCGACATGAGGCCTTCTTCGAGCGTCGTGAGATCGACCGCCCGGCCGACCTCGGTTCCATCAGCCATTCTGAACTGGAAATCGCCGAAACCGAAGTTATTGAGAACAAAGGCCCTGAGCTCGTGCAAGAGTCGGGGATCGCCTTTCCGGAGGAATGCGGCACCGCACTCGTGCGCCGACGCTTCAAAGTCCGTATTGCTCGACTGGAGCAGCACGGGAATATCGTCTTGAAGCTCGCGGACTTTGCGTGCGAAGAGGAGCCCGGCCTCCGGGTCCTTCACGCCGTTGCGGACGTAGTTAACGTCGGAGACAATACCGAGGACGTGCTCTCGATAGGTCTGGAATGCCGCCCACGCCTCGTCGTACGTGTGACAGAGCAGGATCTTGGGCCTGGCGCGCATGCGCAGCAGCCGGTGAGAGATGTTGACGCCTTCACGGATCAGGCGTTGCGATTGATTGAGGACCTCCGAATAGAGGATGGGCAGGTAGGAAGAGTAGAATTTGACATTGTCTTCGACGAGGATGATCACCTGCACGCCGGCCATCCGGGTGTCCTCTTCGACATTGCGCCGGTCCTCGATATCCTTGATGATGGCGATCAGAAGCCGGTAGTCGCCGAGCCAGATGAAGATGCGCTCGAAGATCGACGTGTCGTACTGCGTCACGATCTCTTTGCGCTCCTGGTTGTCATACGCGAGGAGGATGATCGGGATGTCGTACCCGGCGGCGCGGACCGCCTGCGCGAACTTCACGACATGCATATCCTCAATATGCATCGTCGAGATAATGAGGTCGAACGCTCGGCCGTCCCTCATGAGCTCGAGGGCTTCGGCAGCCGTCGAGGCGTGGGTGAACTCGGGAACGAAGCTCAGATTAAGAGCCATCGCCTCCTGGTGCACGAGTTCGTACAGCCGGCCATCCTCTTCGAACAGATAGTTGTCGTAGAGGCTCGAGACCAGGAGGATGTCGCGGACACGGAAGCGCATCAAGTGCTGAAAGCTCTTGATGCGGCTCCCCTGGATGTCTTCGGTATGGCGGAGGTCGGCGTTCTCCATCATCATCGGCATGTCACCATCCGTCAGTTCGCAACCGCTGCGATGCCACCGGACGGTATGCGTCTGGAGCCTTCGTCCGGCAGATCCGGACGGTCCCCGACTACACCAGCCCCTGGTCCATCATCGAGGTCGCCACCTTCAGGAATCCGGCGATGTTCGCACCGGTAACGTAGTTCCCCGGTGCGCCATACGTCCGTGAGACTTCGAGACAGGTGTCGTGGATCGTTGTCATGATCTGATGGAGGCGCTGGTCGACCTCGTCGCGGGGCCAAGCCAGCCGCATGCTGTTCTGACTCATTTCGAGGCCCGAAGTGGCCACCCCGCCGGCGTTCGACGCCTTGCCGGGCGAGAACAGCACCTTCGACTCCTCGAACACGCGGATACCGCCCAGCGACGTCGGCATGTTCGCGCCTTCGCAGACGCAGAAGCATCCGTTCTTCACGAGTTCTTTCGCGTCATTCTCGTCGAGCTCATTCTGCGTCGCGCACGGAAGTGCCACGTCGACCTTCGTGCCCCACGGCCGCTTGCCGGCGTGGAATTCGACCTTGAACTTGTCGGCGAAGTCTTTCACGCTGTCGCGGGCGCTGGCCCGCATCTCGAGCATGTATTCGATCTTCTCCCCTGAAATGCCGCTCGGGTCGTGGACGAACCCGTCCGGTCCTGAGAGGGTGACGACCTTCGCGCCGAGTTGGGTCGCCTTCAAGACGGCGCCCCATGCCACGTTGCCGAAGCCGGAGACCGCCACGCGCAACCCGTCGAAGCTCTTGCTGCGCGTCTTGAGCATCTCCTGCGCAAAGTAGACGACGCCGAAACCGGTCGCCTCGGGCCGGATACGTGAGCCACCCCAATTGAGGCCCTTGCCCGTCAGGACGCCGGAGAACTCGCGCGTCAGGCGCTTGTACTGGCCGAACAAGTACCCGATCTCACGCGCGCCGACGCCAATATCGCCCGCAGGCACGTCGATGTCTGGACCGATATGCCGGTAGAGCTCCGTCATGAAGCTCTGGCAGAACCGCATCACCTCAAGATCGCTCTTCCCCTTCGGGTCGAAATCCGAACCGCCTTTGCCGCCTCCCATGGGGAGCGTCGTGAGGGCGTTCTTGAAGACCTGCTCGAACGCCAGGAACTTCAAAGTGCCGAGTGTGACCGACGGGTGGAAGCGCAGACCGCCTTTGTAGGGACCGATGGCGCTGTTCATTTGAACGCGAAAACCCCGATTGACGTTGAACTCGCCACGATCGTCGAACCAAGGGACGCGGAAGATCACCACGCGTTCGGGTTCGACCATCCTTTCGAGGATCTTCGCCGAGCGGTATTCGGGGTGGCGTGCCAGCACCGGCTCCAGGGAATGCAATACCTCTTGTACTGCTTGATGGAACTCGGGTTCCGCGGGGTTCTTCGTCTTGACCAGGGTGAGGATCGATTCAGAGTAGGAATTCATAGAAGGTTCTCCAAGGGACTCGGATTTCAGTTCCTGCAGCGGAGGTGGTAGGGAGGGATCTCCGCGTTGGACAGTTCGCCGCTCTGGCAGCAATCGTCATGCCCGAGGACGGGTACAGATGTTCCTCCAAATTCAGTGGAAATGCAAGGCAGACAATCGGTGCCACGCCCACATGGGACTTCCGGAGGACCATTTCTTAGCGGTGGGAAGGCTATTCCCGGGAAGACGCACGGTGCAAAAACGCGAAGGTCCCCGGAGAGGGGACCTTCAAAGGCACAGACCGGAAACGTTCAACGGGATGCGGGTTCTGTCGACATCGCCCAGGAAGGCATCCAGCGGCGGGCGAACTCGAACGTGCCCGAGAGGATGGCGACATACACAAGGTCCCCGAGCACCGTGTTGCGGAAGAAGGGAATGGCGACCACATAGCATTCAACGAGGCCCGCCCACGTTTTCGGATAGACGCCTCCATCTCCCACCAACCACACACCGAAATTCGTCACAAGGAAGAAGAACACCGATCCGCCGAGCGTTGCGCCGGCAACGACGGGCACGGACCGGCGATCGCGCAACCAGAGGCCGATCGCACTGCTCGCGGCAAAGCTGACATAGACGAACGGCATGATGCCATGCATGCCCAGGAAGAGGTCGCTCACGAGCATCGCCGCCAACGGAAGGATGAAGGCATACCGGCGATCGAGATACAACGCGCCCGTGAGGGCCAACGCCGCCAGCGGGGTCACGTTGGGCGGGTGCGGCAGGAACCGCGTGAGCGCGGCAATGCCGATGACGACCGTGGCGAAAAGAACGTGCTTCATATCAGCCTCCAGGTGAACGTATGCGTGAATGATGGTACAGAAAAATCCGTTCGCATGCTACGGCAGGAAGACAAATCCATTCGGCGCCACGCCGATCCCTGCAACATAGGTCCGCACGGGGGTTCCCGACAGCGTGTGTACCTGCACGGTCCCATTGCTGACGAAATCGCCGGCCAGCGACAGATACAGTTCCGAGCGCGCGCGGTCCACGCCAACGCCATAGAAGTTCCCGGCGACGAGCAATGTCGACACGATCATCGGCGATGATCCTCCGGTCAGTTTCATCACACCCGATCCTCCCGCCCCGGAGACCGTGACGTAGAGGTCTCCCGATGCATCCACCGCGATCCGACCGGCGGGCTGGGAGAGGCGAACCGTATCGACCACATTGCCGGAGGCCCCGTCGATCGTCAGTACCGCTCCGGGCACGTCGAGCCCTCCTCCCCACGCCACCGATCCCGTGCACAGGACATGCATCAGTCCGGAAGTCCCGAGCACCCCGTATGACGGTCCGTGTGGCGTCGAGATCGTCGCCATCACGTTGTCGGTCTTCAGGTCGATGACGCTCACGCTCGAACCGTATCCCCATCCCCCATTGAAGACATACAGCCGGTCGCCGAATCGGATCAATCCCTCCGGGTTGGTTCCGACGACGATCTCCTTGGCCACGACACCTCCGCTCAGGTCGAGCACGGAGACCGTTGAGTCCATATTCGTCACATAAGCTAGGAGAGACGAGACGACCTCAATGGATCGCGGGGCGCGCGTGAGCATGATCGTCTGCAGCCAACGATGTGTGCCCGCTTCGATCACTTCGATCTTCCGGGAGTTGTTCACGACGACATACAACTTGCCGTTGGCGAGGGCAGCATGTTGGGCAACGTCTCCGAGCGTCCGTCCTGAATTGGCGGTCGAGAACACGGCCCCCGAGACGTTCGTCCGGTCCTCACCAATGAACGAGATCTCCGCGTTCGAAGCCAAGAACGACCCTTCGTTGATCACGTAGATGCCCTTGGGTCCACTGACGGCTGGACCCGGGTCGACGACCGGGTCGCACCCTCCTCCAAGAATGACCGCCAGAAGCATGGAGCACACCCAGCCACCACGAAGGCGGATCTGTCGACCTCGACTGAGGCCGCCGTTCACTGAAGATCCTGACACTGCACTACTCTCATTCGTCATGTGCGATGAGACCTATGGAGACGCCCAACCTGAAGCTGCGGCCGGGGAGTGGATATCCGGGAATGGACGTACCGGCGACGTCTAGGAGATTGTCCACGGTACCGATCAAGCTCATGCGTCGACCGACGAAAACGCCCACGAGACGGCCGGCGACCGACACCCGCGTGGTCGGCGGAAGACTCAGAGCCGCCAGATTGTCCAGTGTCGTGAATCGCCGGGAAAGGTAGCGAACGACCGGACTGAGGATGAGCGGGCCCACGCTCACGTCCAGACCTGTCGAAGCGAGCCACCGCGGAACAAAGGGTACTTGCCGCCCCGGCAACGAGGGCGACCTCGATTCCACCATGGCGTAGGTGGCATTCGCCCACCACCGGAAGACCCCCGTCCGCCAGACGGCGTTCACATCGGCCCCTTCGCTCACCGTACGCGCCAAGTTGACCGGTGGCCATCCGGTGATCCGGTCGCGCGTGTCCGCGAAGAAGGCGTTGATGGAAGCTGAGAAAGCGCCGTCGGGGTGCGTCCTCAAATGGACTCCCGCGTCGGCCGTCACCACGCGTTCCGGCCGCAGATGCGGGTCGCCCCCCGGCTGCCAATACAGCTCATTGAAGTTGGGAGTGCGCACACCCGCGCCAAGACTGGCCCTGGCCGTCAGCATCCCGTCAGCGACAAGGGGCAACTCGGCGGCCAGCCGGGGACCGAATGAAGGACGCTGGTCCGACATCAGCTCCCAACGGACCATGGGCAGGATCCTCAAGCCGGAAGTGCCGTTCGTCCAGTCGGCCGAGGATGTGATGCTTGCCGCGACCCTCCGTGTTTCTTGCGTGAAGGCGTCTCCCTCAAGTTCCGCCGTCGAGACCTCAATCCCGGTTCCGGCCACCACCGCGTCTGAGATCCTCCACCGCCCCTGAACCCAGCCGCTCAGGATCCTGGTGACGAATCGATCGGGGGGCGTAATGATGTCGTTCCGTTCCTCATACGACTCCTCTTGAAAAGAGGCCGACATTCCGCCTTCCCAACCAGTCCCGCCTGCTTCCTGGTGTACGGCTCGGATGACAAGGTGGGCGACCTTGTCCCGAAGGCGGGCCAACGTCGTCGGTCCGGCGGTGACCGGTCCCGGCGATCCGCGGTCGGAGGAAACGGCCATGACAGTCGCTTCGACGTGGCCCCACGGGACTCCATGTACGACGGCCGAAGCAGCAGCGTGCCAGCGCTGGTACGACGCTCCTTCCCTCAACCGATCGGAAGCGCCGTCGGCGTCGACCCACGTGAATGGAAAGTCGCCGTCCGAACGGTCCACGCCGAATCGAACGCTCGTGGAGGCATATCGCCCAGCCTGATCCCACCGTAGATCAGCGCCCCCTTCGCCAAACGACCCGGAGCGCGCGCCGATCGTCAGGTCGTTCTTCATCGAGGGCCAGATCCCGAGCACGACGGCTCCGGCATTGGCGTCGGAGCCGAACAGAAGGGATTGTCCTCCCCGCACGACCGCGACCGCGTCGAAGATCGCCGCGGGATACAGGCCAAAGTCGACAAGGCTGTTCTGCGGACTGTTCAGCCGCATGCCATTCAACTGGACGACGGTCTGGGTTGCAGGAGCGTTTCGCAGGCTCACCGTCTTGATCCCACCCGGGCCGCCGATGTCACGAATGAACAGTCCTCCTTCGTCTTCGAGGACGGCGTCGAGCGACCGCCCGTCGAGCCGGCGGATCGACCATCCGTCCAGCCGAACGACGGTACCCATCGTCTCTGCCGACCTCGGCACCAGTCGCGTCGCCGACACGACCACGACCGGCTGGGTGTAGCTTACTGATGAATCCGCAACGGACTGGCCCAGGAGGACGTCCGAGGACGTCTGCACCAATAGGCAGATTGCGGCATGGGAGATGCGTCGATACATCGATCAGGTACAAGAAAAGGCCCCGTCTCCGGAGGAGAAGGGGCCAAGGGGTGCGCCGAATGGCGCAACCAACGATCCCGGTCCCTTCCCGCGAAGGCACGGTGCAGTTGCGATCTGGCAGGTCTCCTGGCTCTCCCGGCACCGACCGCCTTCTCAACCCTCCCGGGTCAATGGCGTTTCCGTCGATGCGCAGGCCCTTGCGGGCCGGGATCACAGTTGCGGGGCAGCTTCCGAATGGTCCCGCCGGAGCGGGACGCACGGAATTCCCTTTTCATCCCGCCGTGCGCGGCGGGACACCAGATCGTGATGAGACAAAGAACAGGACACAAACAACGTACGCCAAGGATCAGCCAAACGCAACCAACGCTTCCAGATCTCGGACCTCAGTACCCTACCGCGCCGCCGTCGGGATCGCGCGGGTCCGCCACGCCCCAACGGAGCCTCGTCGCCGGATCGACGAGGATGCCGTGCACGCGGCCCTGCGTTCCACCGAAGGACACGCGATGACCTTTGGCCCGCAACAGTTCCTCCGTGTCCCTCGAGACGCCGAACCTCTCGATCCTTAGCACGTTCGGTTGCCACTGATGGTGGACCCGCTTCGCGGCCACCGCATCGATAAGGCTCATGCGATGGTCGACGAGATTCAGCGTCACCTGCAGCACGGTATTGATGATCGTCCGGCCTCCAGGGCTCCCGATGAGCGCCCACGGCTGCCCATCCTTCATGATGATCGTCGGGGTCATGCTCGACAACATCCGCTTCCCCGGTGCCACACGATTGGCCTTCGTACCGATGAACCCCAACGAGTCGGTGCGTCCAGGGACAGGGTTGAAGTCTCCCATCTCGTTGTTGAGGAGGAAGCCCAGCCCATCCGCAACGATACGCGATCCGTAGCCGTATTCCAGCGTGTACGTGACCACCACGGCGTTCCCCTCGGCGTCCACGACCGAATAGTGGGTCGTCTGATCGCTTTCCGACGCTGATTCGACGGCGCTGACAGGGATGTCGCCGGCCCGCGCGCGGTCGATTCCCGCCCGCACGTGCTCGGCATACGTTTTTGAGGTGAGACGAGCGATCGGAAGCTGCGAGTTCGCGTCGGGGTCGCCCATGTGCGCTGCGCGGTCCGCAAACGCCCGCCGCATGGATTCGGTCACGAGATGAAGATACTCCGCCGAATTGTGGCCCAGGGCTTGGAGATCATACCCTTCGAGGATATTCAGCATTTCGATGAGCGCCGTACCGCCGGAACTCGGCGGGGGCATCGACACGATCTCGTGATCCCTGTATGTTCCTCGAATCGGAACGCGCTCGACGGCTTCGTACTCATTGAGGTCCGCCTCGCTGACGAGGCCTCCGTTCGCCCGCATGTCGACAGCCAGCAGGCGGGCCGTCGTACCTTGGTAGAATCCGTCGCGTCCGTCCGTCATGATGCGCCGGAGCGTCTCGGCCAGGTCGGGCTGCTTCCACGTCTCCCCCATTTGGTAGTTCGACCCGTCGGGCTTGAGGAAGACCTTGGCTGATGCGGGATAGCGTTTCCAGTCCGCCGTCAGGGCCTTAAAATCTGACGCCATGGACCAACTCAGCGGAAAGCCCTCTGCGGCGAGCCGCACGGCCGGCTCCGTCACCTCGCTCCAGGCCCGCGTACCGAACCGACGCAGTGCCAGATCGAATCCTGCGATCGTGCCCGGCACCCCGACGGACAAGTAGCCCTCGTGGTTGAGGTCGTCAACGTACCGACCGTTCGCATCCAGGTACATCCGTTCGTGTGCCCCGGCAGGCGCCTTCTCCCTGAAATCGAAAGAGGTGGTCGTGCCATCCTTCCACCGGACGATCATGAATCCCCCGCCGCCGATATTCCCGGCGGCGGGATGAACGACAGCCAACGCCAATCCGGTGGCAACCGCCGCGTCCACAGCGTTTCCGCCCGACTTCAGCACCTCCATCCCGACGCGAGAAGCCAGGACGTGTGCCGACACGACCATGCCGTGCTTCGCGACGGACGGACCGTTCGACGTCTGATCGGCGACTGTGACCGAGGGCGGTGCACAACCCCAGGTGACCGCAACCAGGGCGAGAGAGGCGAGGATGGCACGACGCATGATGCAGGCCTCAGAACGGTAGATCGTCGTCCTTGGCGGAAGGTCCGGGACCGGTCGGAGGCGAGGAAGGCCCGGGGTCCGAGGCTCCGCCGCCGGCGGCGGCGTCACGATTGCGGCCGTCGAGCATCACCATCTGATCGATGACGATCTCCGTGACGTAGCGCTTCACGCCGTTCTTGTCGTCGTACGTTCGGTATTGCAGACGGCCTTCGACGTAGATCTTGCTCCCCTTCTTGAGGTATTCACCGATGACCTCCGCCAGTTTCCGCCAGGCGACGAGGTTGTGCCATTCGGTGCGTTCCTGCGTGTTGCCCTCGGCATCGCGCCATGACTCGTTGGTGGCGAGCGTGAATGTGGCAACGGCGACACCGCTGCCGGTGTAGCGCACTTCGGGATCTTTCCCGAGGTTGCCGATCAAGATGACCTTGTTGACGCTGCGTGACATAGGACCCCCGTCCAGTGTGATGTGTGATCGGTGAACGGTCTGCCGGCATGTTCCGGCAGCACCGGTTACTGCTCAAGTCGTATCCGTGCGATCGATCCGGCACTCAGTACGATCAAGTGCCCATCCTGCCAGCCGACGCTCCAGAGGTCCTGCAACGCGATCCCCGGCACGATCGACCCCCGATGCCAGCGATAGATGCGGCTCTCCGCCTCGTGAACGAGGAAAAGCGTGTCCGCCGAGACCGCTGCCAGCCAACCTCCCGCTCCGGCTGCGGCCCGGATGACCGTCCTGCCGCCCAACTCCACGCGGCGCAGCTGATTGCCGAACAGGTCAACGATGCGAACGCCACCCGCCTCTCCGACAAGCAAACGCTCGGTGCCATCGACGCTCACGCAAGTGGGACCGTCAAGCGGAGGTCCACCCGATACCTCTCTGCCGATGCGAAAGGCGACCCGCCCGTCCGGCCGAAAGCCGACCACCTCGTCGGACTCTCCGTCGAGCACGACGAGGTCACCCCGTCCGCTGACGGCAACGCCGTTCGGAAATCCGAATCGGGCTCGCAGGTCCGCCGTGTCGCGGGTAGCGAACGAACTCAGCGGCCGCAGAGCGCGGTCATACGAGACGATGCGATGATTCCCGCGATCGGCGACATAGACCCGGTTTCCGTCGGTCGCCAGGCCCGAAGGCTGATCGAGCGCCGACAGACTCCAGCCGTAGCCACCGACCATTCCTCCGGACGTGCCGTCCGGCCGCTGCCAGACCACCTCATGTCGTTCCGGATCGGCCAGATACCAGGAGCCTCCGATGCCCACGGAGAGCGCTCGCACGGAGGAAGCGACCTCGACGCGCGCGACCTCGATGAGCAGCGGACGTGATTGCGGACCTGGCGGCGTCAGGAGCCAGAGGAGCGTCACTGCAACAAGCGCTGCCATCCCTCGTCCCGCAGTTCTCCCCTCTTGGTCGAATGGCCCAATATATACTCACCGAAGCCGGTACGATCAATGAAGATGAACTGAACGCCGCTTTCGATCTGGTTGTAGTACCAGATCTCGTACGGCTTCGTGTCCTCGTTGCTTGGTACTCGCTCGATGTCGTCGGGGTCACCGTACAGCAGATAGACCCGCCCGCGGTCCGATTGCCACCCCTCACGGCTATGAACGCGGTACTTCAGATTCGCCGTCACCACGCGCTGCAGGTACGCCATTCGCGTGATGGGCGTGAATCCGGGGCGGCCGCGTTCGACCGATTCCCAGAACATGGCCAGGAACTCGCGGCGGGCTTCTGCCGTCGTCAGCTTCGCAAACGAGGCCTTCTCTTGCTCCGTCGAAAGATACCGGGCGCGCTGGAATTCCTCCCCCAGTTCATCGAGCGTCAGACCCGCCATCTCGCTCGCCTTCATCGATGAGGCGCTCACCGCACGGGGCTGGATGTGGGGATTGTACACGTAGAAGGTCTTGGAGGTCTTAGCGACCTCTTCTACGCTGTCGCGCAGAACGCGGTAGACCAGCGTGTACCGGCCCGACGGCACGGAGCCGACGTTGATCGTGCCCACGTCGACGGAATTCGGTGACGAAAAACTCCGGACTCGGGCGTTCTGCCGCACGACGTTGCCGCGGGCGTCCTGAATGCTCGACAAGAGCGCATACGATGCGGTCGACGACAGCTGATACAGCTCCGCATAGTGGAACAGCACAGGGTGGCTGGTCACGCCGAACACCAGCGTGGCATTCGGCACCACCTCAAGCGTGTTCTTGATGAATGCGCCACCCTCCTTGCCGGTCGAGATCGAGGAGCAGAGTTCCAGGTCGCTCACCGAGACGCCCGGCCCGACCGGTACGACCTCGATGGGAAGCGAGATGCTGTCCTGCCGTGTCGGGTTGAGCGAATCGACGGCCGAGACCGTCAGTTGATACGAGCCGAAGGGCAGGGCATATCCTGCCTGACTGACGGATGTGAGCCCCGCGTTGAGCTGCGACGTGTCGCGCACCCGGATCGTCAGATAGCGGCGCTCGAAGAGCACTTGGTCACCTGTCGCCCGTTCGGTCAGCTTCTCAGTCACAACGACCCAGCCCTGCAACCCCCCTTCGGGCGTAGGATCGCAGGTGACGAGGTTCGGGTAGAATGCGTAGTACAGCTCCAGGTAGCCCGAACGGTCGTCATTGCGAAACCGCGCGTAGTCCAGGTTGAGAAGGAACGACGACGCGGGGTAGTGGCGTTGACCCTGGGCGGAGGGCGCGAGGAGGACGATGGCAACGACGAGGACAAGCGAGCGCATGGTGATCATCACCGATGGAATGTGTCAAGAAGCCGTCAGGTTCGCCAGCAAGCGATACGCAGCCGGGTGCGCGTTCAGGAGCTGATGATGCAGGTTCAGATTCACATACGTGAACGAACCGCGGCCCACCGACCATCGGACGATGCCCGGGATCGCATCGTCGCCCACCACGACCGGGACCTCCGAGCCGACGTCCTTCAACGTCAGGCGATGTGGAACTCGACGGTTGATCCAACCTTCCCAAGACTCGGACACCAGCGGGTTCGGGCCAAGCGTCACCGGGTCGCCGGCTGCGATCGTCAGAGCCGTGGTGCTGTCGGTGGTACCGTCCGGCACTGCCTCACCGATGGGGGAGCCGGGCAGTGCCATGGTGACGTCAGCGTGCTGTGCCAACACGATCACGCGTCCACCCTGTTCGGCGAAGGTGCGCAACGCGCTCCAACCCGAACTTTCCAACGACCGACCGCTCCACTCCGGGACGACGACGGTCCTCACGCCGGAGAGATCGGACGCAGCCAGGTTCGTAGGATCGATCCACTGCGCGGGCACCCCAAGCCGTCTGACCGCCAGGCCGGTCACGGTGGCCCCTGATCCCCCGACCACCGCCAGCGTGGCCGTCCGGTCGACCGCCACGGGGAACTTGCGGACGAGGAAACGTGCGACAGGTTCGAGCCCGATCAGAACATCGGTAACGCTCGTTCCGTCGGGATAGCCGTCGTCAAACTCGAGGTCCAATGTGTCGATCTCCGTCGACCCCTTGGCGTTCATGCGAAAGTACATCGGGCGAGACCGGACATACGCGTCATGCACCTCGAGCGTATCACGGACGCCGTCGCGGGAGTTGTTGGTGATCCGCACTGCCAGTCGTTCTCCCGGGACGGCCATCTGAATCGGCGTCAGGACGTCCACGGAAAAGCGCGGTGCGCCGTACAAACGAGCGTCCACGCGCAAGGAGAAACTCCGCTCGGGCTGCGCCGCCCGATGGATGACAAAGAAGTTCCAGGGCGTGCGGAACCGGTTCTGCTCCAAACCCGAAAGCTCACGCGGGAGGTCATGGGGAATGTCGCGCGAAGAGACGATCTGGTATGGTGTTCCCGTGACGAGCGCCGCTTTGTTCTCGGGGCTCTCGTTCAAGATCCAGCCCTTCGACACCATCGGGAAAAGGACCTGCGACTCTCCGGCGGGTCCCACGCCGCGCACCGAATCGATCGTCAGATACGTAAGTTGGGTGTTCGTCAAGACCGTATCCGAGACGCGGAAGAAGGCCTCGGCGCCGATCACGCGCAGGCGCACCGCCTCCAGGGCCGCCCGGCGGTCGAGCAGCATGCGACGGTCGGGCTCACGATCTCGCGGATTGACCTGCAGCCAGGTGTCGATCTGCACGAGCAACGGAACTGCCTGACGAAGGACGCGGTCGGCCGAGGTCCCCCTTGGCACGGATCTCCATCCGCTGACCTGGTCAGCGAAGGCCCGGCTCATCGAATCGATCGATCGGAGAGACGTCGGAGCCGCCCGGCGCAAGAGGGCGTCAACGTCCGAGACGGCTGCCAATGGGGTCCTGGGATACCCGGCCAGTGACCGATAGCGCGGCTCCTTGAGCGGAAAGACCGCAGACCGGGCGGCATAGGCCGCGCGACCTGATGCCAACAACGCGTTCGTGACACGCTCGGCTCTTGTGCGACGGCTCTCGACCGCACGTGCCCGTTGTCGCGCCTCTGCCACGGCCACGACGGCCGGCACGTGTCGCCGATAAGACGCGATGCGCGCGAGCACGTCACTCAGGTGAGACAGCACTTCTGAAGCCAGTACGCGCGGCGTTTCCGGACGCTCGAGACCGTTCACGATGATGAGGTCCGGCTGGAATTCTTCGACCTGGCCGCGAAGACGAGCGCGGAGTGTGTCGGTGGTCCACGCATCACGGACGATCTCGACGCTCGAAGCCCCGTCCAGATATGCCAGATTCAGAAAGACATGATCGGCCCCGAGTGCCGTCGTGGCGTGGTAGGCCTGTTCCCTCGCGACCGCGGCCACCTGATTCGGGAAGAGGACCGACGGCTCCACGATGGAACCTTCGCCGTTGGTCAGATAGACCACCCGGATCTGGGCTCCAGCCACGGCTCGATATCTGGCCGCGGCGGCGAGATCTTCGTGGCCGGGGGCAACCGCCAGAAACATGACACGGCCGCCGTATCGGAGCTCTGCGGATCGAAGCTGCGTGAATCGCTCAAGGTCGTCGCCGCTGGCGGCGCCGGAAGAGGAGACGAACGACACGATGAGGCAAACGAACGCAAGACGTCGGGACATGGCAGGTCGTGGAGATGGAGGAACACAAAGGGCTGCCCTTCGCGGGCAGCCCCTTGCGTTATCGAACGATGGATCAGATCAGAAGCCGAACTTCACGCTGAACACGTTGTTCCCGTCGAAGAACGTCGCCGACCTGTAGCCATAGTCGACGGTAATGTCCACGCCGGGCGCGTTCCAATGGACGCCGAGGCCGAAACTTTCACCGAAGATGTTGTCATCGGTTTCTGCTTGCGGCACGAAGCCCATACCGACGCGGCCAAACAGCTCGATCACATCGAGCATCAGACCGACCTCGGCCCCGACCTTGTACTCATCAAGGTACAGGTTGTTGTTGGTGAAGGTCCCGTTGACGCCATACATGATGTTGTTCTCGACCTTACCCTCATACGTCAGGCCGATCTCCACCACGGACGGCAATTCGAAGCCCGCCGCCTCAGAACGATAACGCTGTTCCGGACGACGACCGTCGGACGAGCGGGCGACGCGATAAAGAGCCGCGCCGTCGTACTTCATCTGCGGTCCGATGTTCTTGACCGCAACGCCGAGCTCCAAGCCCGAGACGCCGATGAGGTTGTTGTACTGGATACCGATATCCAGCGCAAACCCCGTGGCGCTCGTGCGTCCGATCTGCTCATTGATGATCTTCCCCGTGAATCCGACGGCGATGGCGTCGGTCAGGCCGCGACCGTAGGCCAGTCCGAGGGTAACGAACGTCGGCGAGTAGAAGCGCCCGCTGACATTCTCCGGATCATCTTCCGTCGTCAGCGGAATATCGCCGAAGTTCATCGACGTCACTGCGAAGCCGAGCGTCCCGAAATCACCAAAGGTGCCCGCGACCCCGCCGTAGCTGACGTTGATATCGGCGATGTAGCTCATCGACGAGAACATGCCTTCGGCCGAATTGCTCATCCGACCGAGTCCGGCAGGATTCCAGTAGATGGCTTCCACTCCCTTCGTGTTGGCCAGCTGCGAGCCGCCGAGCGCCACACCTCGCGCGCCCACCGGGATCAGCAGCTGTGTCGAGCTCGCGGTCCCGATCCTCTTGTTCTGCGCAAGCCCGCCGTCAGCCAGCACGACGAGGCAGAGCAGGACCGCCACTGCCGTGAACAATGTATTGGATTTCATCTGATAGTCTCCTTGATCGTCGTGAAGAACACGAGTTCTGCGTTCACCTTAATAGGTGTTCAGGATCTCTTGTTCCTGGATTACACCGAGCTTGAGGATCTTCGTCACCGTGGAACCATCCGTCGGCAAGGTCAGCTCGATATGTACGATATACATACCGCTTGCCACCGGGAAGCCTGACTGATTCATCAGGTTCCAGCGATAGAACTGGGACGGCTCGTTCTTGTCGAGCGTGCGCACCAGCTGGCCCGCCAGGTTAAAGATCCGGATCTTCGCGACCGGAGGCAGATTGTTGAATGTCACAAAGCGCTGGAACCGGTTGGTCTCAGCCGCGTTGAACGCATAGTACGGGTTCGGGAAGACCCCGACGCGTGCGGCGTCGAGCTTCTCTGCGGCCGCGTCACGGACAACCGGCGCTGGCGCCGTGAACGTGTAGAGGTCCGTGCCCGGCGTGGTCGGGTTCGGGACGGAGATCTTCACGACATCGCCCGTTCTCCATAGCGGTTGCGACGTCACGCCCATGGCGAACATCCACGTGCCCTTGGGGTTGTCGCGCGGAACAGCGGTGATCCCCGCGGCGGTCGCATCCGAGGTATAGGGCGTGGAGACCGCGCCGATATAGGCACGTCCACCGAATCGGAGATAGAGCGGCACGCCGCCTGATCCCCAGGGTGACGCCGCGTCGGCATTGCGATCGCGGACAACGGCGTTGATCTGCCGGCTTCGGCCCAATGCCGGGTCGACCTCCCACAGCTCAAACGGAACTCTGATACGGACGATGTTCGCCGCATTCGAGCTCGCCACCGTCGCGATGGAGCCGCCGGAGACGATCAGGGTGTCGTTCGGGAAGGTCCCGTTCGCGCGTGTGGCGCGAACTCCCGTGAACCGCATCTCGATGTCCGACACCATGTCCTGCGCGGTCGTCGTATTCGTGGATTGGGGCAGGAGATTCACGTACTGAATTCCGAACCCGTAGTAGAACGATGCGTCGAGGCCGGTTCCGGTGCCTGCCGTTTGCTGTGTCGAGTAACTATCCGGCAGCTTGAACACCGGGCTCCCCACTTTGAGCTGCAAACCATCGAAGATGGGATAGTCATCATCTTCAGAGTAGTTCTGCTGGTAGGTGAGCAGCGAGCTAGCTCCCTTCGTGACATAGTAAGGGTAGGTGTCGAAGAAGATCTGCGCTTGCGAGGTGTCCACGGTCGTGATCACCGTGACATACATGCGCTCGCCCACCAACGCCTGCCGGAATCCTGCCGTGAACGGCTTCGACGTATCCGTGGACGTCCACTTCCCTGTCGCCGTCGCGTTGCCGACGCTCACGGTGTACGGCAGACCTCCCTTGTTGCCGGCAGTTCCGGTCGTATCGAAGTACAGACCGACGACAGGACCGGCCAACGACGAAATGGCCGAAAGGTCGACCGTGTAGGTGACCGAGGTGCCCGCCGCATCCAGGAGCATGCTGGCGCTGAGCGACGACACGGGATTGCCCGCCACGTCGAACGTCAAGTCCTCGTGACCGGAGAATCGATCCGGCTGAGTCGACCAACCGATCGTGTAGGTCTGGCCGTTGACCTTCGTGGGATCGATGACCTTGACTTCGATCGGCACGTCGCCAATACCGGTGGTGTGCGTCACCGTCAACCCGGAATTGGTTTCGGCGATGGGGGTAAGACCGTACGGGGTCCGAGGACGGACCGTGTAGACTCGCGGGTCGGATTCCAACGAGGCCGGCAGATAGCCCGGCGTCGTCGTGCGGCTATAGGCCGTCACGACCAGGTAGTACTCCTGCCCGTTGTAGATCTTGTTGATGTCATTGATGTAATCGCGGTTGAAATTGAAGAACCGCTTCAACCCGCTGTTTGAGCCAAACTGCACAGGCAGGTTGAGGATCTGGCCCGAGCCTTCGTCGAACTGCTCATCCAGGATGACCGTGGGGTCCGTCGGAAGGTCGAACGTAGCGATCCGGCGCCCTTCGGACGTGCGTGAATTGGGCGAAGGCAGCTGGTACACATTGTAGCCCTCGAAGATGTAGCCACCGGGCTCGTTCCTCTTCGTCTCTGTATCTGCAACGCGGGCGAGGTTCGATCCCCATTCCAGCGTGATCTCACCGTCGAGCTCCGCCACCTGGACATCGGGCGACGCCGGAGGACGCGGCACCTGGAACAACGCGTTGAACGTGTTCTGGACGAAGCGGTCGTTGAACTTCATGACCGCAACGCTCGTCAGGCGGTCCGCGCCGAGACCGGCCACGACGCCGACGTAGATCTCCTGCGTGTCACCCGGAGCCATCGAGAAGGGTCCGGTCGTGCAGAGCAAGCGTCGGTCGCCAGCAGCGAAGGAGTACGGCGTGCCGAGACCGTCGACGAATCCCGTACGAGTAACAGGGTCCCCCGACAACGGGAACTTTGTGATCGCGACACCCGGGGGATGCGCATATGGCTGGTCTGCGGTGTTCAGATCCCCCAGCGGGGCGAACCCGCGCAGCATCTTCCACCAGCGGCCTGTGCCCTGAAGGTAGTTAGCTGAACCGGTCGGAGGATCGCTGTACGGCGAGCCGGCCGAGAAGTACGAGAAGGACGACATGCCGCGATTGGCCTTCCCATACACGCGCTTCAAGTTGAAGACCGCCGAATCGCCGGGGGCATTGTAGAGCGGGCCCGCCAGGAAGTCGTATCCGACCGCCGGAGGCGGCAGGTTGAAGCCGCGATACTCAGCATCGACCGCGTTGCCGTTATAGCAGAAGCCCAGCGAACGCAACGAGTCCGTTCCCAGCAGATCGTCGCCGGCGTTCCCAAGATCGGGATCGGACCACTGACAGACGTACATCGAGTCGATCCAGAATGCGCCGAATTGATTACCGGTGGCTGCCGAGGTATCCACACCCCCCTTGTTGATCAGCTTGTAGCGATTGAAATACAGGTTGCCGAGCGCGTCGGTGCGCTTGTAGCCCCACACCGTCTTCTGCACTTCGATACCCATCGGCTCCGAACCTTCAAAGCTCGTGGATGTCGACACGTTCAGGTCGTTGTAAACCGTCCAAATGACCTGGTCGGCCGGAGAATTCGGGTCGCCACCCGCAACGCCTGGCTCGTCCAGGCCCCGCGAGATCAAGCTGTCGGCCGTGAAAACCGGGCCCGCCAGCGGATCTGTGTTGAATGCGGGAGGCACGTTGTAGACGCCGTCGCCATTGCGATCGATGTACGGAGCACCCTTCGCATGCGGCCAATTGTCCCAATCCAGCTTGTACTGTGCTTTGACCGCCGCGATCTGCGTTGGCGTCACGGCTGCTTCTTGGATCTCGTTCACAACGGCCGCGTCACGCGCATACTCGGCGTCCGACATTGTCGCGAAGTCTCGACGGATCCGGTAGATCCGGACACTTGCCGCCGCCGGATCCTCGACGCCCACTCCGACCACTGCGCCGGAGTCTGGCAGCAGGATCTTTCCGGCACGGGTACCGACGCCGTACGTGCCGCCACCCACGCGAACAGACTGCCGCGGGCCGGGCCTCGTCAATCCAACATTTGTGTAGACTTTGCCGCCCCAGACCACGCAGTCTTGGTAGAGCGCGCTGCCCGTTCCACGCGGGTAGTAGAAGCCGTCGTCCGCCGACGGTGAATGGTTCGAATGGCCGTCCGCGCGGAGCCAGGTTGTCAGATTGTTGATATTGAGAACGGCATACACGGGCGAACCAGCGCTCTTGGCGAGCGTTTGCCCCCTCTTGCTCTGGTCGGCCGGCTCCTTGGCCAGCGAGACCAGGCTGACCAGGGCACCAATCGCCAGGACCAGTCCTGCCCTCAGGAAATTCGTCGCTTTCATAGGTTGAAGCTCCTTATGGTTGAACTCGTGGCGGAGATCTTGGTTGTCAGTATGGCGACCAGGCGTCCGCCGTCGCACGGCGGACGCCCGCAGTCGCTTACAGTTCCAGCTTCATACCGATCCGGATCTCGCGCGGCGAACCAAAGAGGTCATTACCACCCTGTTGACCCAGGCCACCGCCGCCGCCGACGCTCATGTAAGCATGACGGTTGGCCAGATTGACAGCCTTATACCAGGCTTCGTAGTTCGGGATCGCCTTGTACGACACGGCGAACGGGGACTTCAGCCAGCCATCGTCGTTCGGAGTGCCCGTGGTCGGGTAGACATTGAGCACGCTCTTCGCGTTGAAGAGGTTCAGCACCCGGGCATAGATCTCCAGATTGACGAAGTCGAGGTAGAACATCTTACTGATGTTCATGTCGACGTTGAACACCCACGGCGTCGCCGATGTGTTGACCGGCTCGACCGGAACGCGGGTACGGGAATCGATGAGGGCGCGCACGCCGACGTTCCAGGCGGTCGCTTGTCCGAGGTTCTGCGGCTCCTGGATCTTGGTGTAGTTGTGGCCGCTGTTGAAGGTGGTCAGCAGATTCACGCCCAATCCTTCGAGCATACCACCCTCGCCCTTGCCCCAACGATAGTCGAGCAGGATCGAGCCCTTGTGGGTCTGGTTCTGGTCGAGCGGATACACGAAGCGCGGGAAGAGCGACGAAGCCTCGTCCGTCACTGAATTCTGAGACGAGCGGTTCGAAGAGGCCGTGCCTCGGGCATCCGACAGCGTATAGTTCACCTTCGCCGCCAGTCGGTTCGTCCGGCGCAGTTCGAGCGTCATCTCAACGCCCTTCTGCGTGCCGAAGTCCTCGTTCTGGTAGGCCGTCGACATCGGCACGCCAGACGAGTTGAACAACCGGGCGATCTGGATCTGGTCGCGCGTGTCCTTGTAGAAACCCGTGACCGTGAGGGCGAAGTTGTCCGTCAAAGTCTGACGGAGACCGATCTCATACTGCGTCAGGCGCTCCGGCCGGATAAGGAACCCGATCGTCGCACCGCCAATGTTGTAGCCCACGCGGCTCAGAGGATCGAGCAGGCTCGACATCGTGATGTTGTCCTGATACATCAGGTTCAGGGACGGCAGCTGGGCGTACTTGCCATACAGGGCGTAGAAGACCGTACGGTCCGTCACAGGGAACGAGAAGCTGATGCGGGGCAGCAGCAGCTGGAAGGCATCCGTCTTCGTCAGCTTGTCCTCCTGGAACGTCTCATACGTGTAGTCCCAGATCGCATCGAGGTTCTGGTAGTCGAACTGGTTCGTCGCCGGGTTCAACTGCTTCGGCACCGACACCGCCTTCGGGTCGATGAGCTCGTAGCGGACGCCGACGTTCAGGATGAGGTCCTGATACTCGAACTTGTTCTGCACGTATGCCGAAGCGAGGAACGGTTCGCCGGGGGCGTTGACGCCGTCGTCGACCTCGACGCCGTAGTTGTCATAGCCGACTGTCGCGATGACACCGGCATTGTTCACGAACGTGCGCTCTTCGAGCGGATTGGCGAACGTGCGGTCAATGATGCCATCTTCGTTCGAGTCCATGAACTTCAGGTAGCCGGCGATGTTGCCGAAGTTGTACGACCTGATCGTCCACGTCTCGATCTGGCCGCCCGCCTTCAATTCCCAGTTCGTGTTGATCTGCGACGTGAAGGCCACGTTCGCGATGATCGCACTCTGCTGGTTCTTGGCGTAGGCGTTGTTGGGGGCATCCTCGTGCGCGAAGAGGAATTGCTGGATGGCCGAATACGCGAACGGCGTCGAATAGCGTGACCGCCAGCCCCCGTACCCCAGCTTCGCGTTCTCGAGGCTGTCGGGATACTTGAGCCAATCGGCGAACGTCGTCCCCTTGAACTCGGGGTCGAACGTCTCCGCGAAGCGGTCCTGGTACGACACGCCGACCTCGTAGAACGTGCTCGGGCTGAGGACGTGCGTCAAGCGGGCACCGGCGAGCAGGCGAGTGGTCTCGCTCGTGCTGTAGCGGCGCGTGACACGCGTCGAGCCGTCGGGCATCGTCACCTGACGCGACTGCGACCGGAAGTAGTTGGCCAATCCGCCCGGCCAGCCGCCACCGTTCGGGTTGCTGCTCAGTTCGTACGAACCCGTCAGCTTCACCTTGAACGGGTTGAAGTCGAGAAGCAGCGTTCCTTGGAGCTGGTTGCTTTCGAACGAGTTGTCGTACAGGTAGTTCTTCTTGTATTCAATGTCGCCGCCGAACGGCAACAGCGTACCCTCCACCGACGGACCACGCGAACCGAGCGCGTCCTGCGTCAGACCCGCAAACTTGAACGGCTCGATGAAGGTCGACTGACGGTTGCGGAAATAGTTGTGCTGACCCGCGACGAAGAAACGGATGTCGTTCGACACGATCGGTCCGCCGGCCGTAACGACCACGTTCCGATACCCGCGAGAGCTCGTGCCGAGGAACTCCTCGCCCGGCTTCGCGAAGTCGTCGGTCTGGGCGTCCAGGGTGAACTGGTACTTCGTGCCGCCCGTCCTCGTCGTGGTGCGCACGAGGCCCGACATCGCGCCGCCGTACTCGGCCGTGAAGCCGCCGGCTTGCACCTGGACCTCTTCGATCGCTTCCTGAATGACGTTGACGTTACTGCTGTTGAAGAACGGGTTCGTCACGTTCGTGCCGTCGATCGTGTAACCGACCTCACCGGCGCGTCCACCTCGCACGTACAAGTTCCCGTTGCGCTCCACAACACCCGCCTCGAGCGCGACAATGTTCTGCAGACCGCGGACGGGAAGCGACGCCAGGTTCTCCTGCGTGTTCACGCGAACCGTGTTCGTCGTGTTACGCTGGATCAGCGGACGCTCAGCCGTGATCACGACCTCACTCGCCTGAACGGCGGTGCTGGACATCTGAATGTCCTGCGTCGTCGTGAGATTTGACAGAACACGCACGTTCGAGATCGTCACCGGGGCGTACCCGATGTATGAAGCCTTGAGCGTGTACGTGCCGGGAGGAACGGAGAGAATGACATACTCGCCGTTGACATCGGACGCCGCGCCGAGACTGGTGCCGTCGACCACGACGTTTGCACCGATCAGCGGCTCGCCCGATTCTTTGTCCGTCACCAAGCCGCGCAGTTTGCCATCCTGCGCCAGCAAGACGAGCGGCACCAGCAACAACACGAACAGGGCCAACGCAATCTTGCGAAGCATACAGAACCTCCTTCTAGTGGAGATTAGATTGAGATGGAGATGGGGTGACTTCGTACAGCCGTCCCGATCGCATCACGATCAGGACAGTGGTGGTGTGGAAAGCTGTCCCAAGTATTCGTTCCTCGCGTTGCAACTCTGATCCTTCGCGAGGGTCGGCAAGTGGGCCTCCTTTCAGTCCTGTAATGGAACAATTGTGATATGCGACACGTCCAATGGCCAAAATATAGAACGACTGCCTCGGTTTGTCAAGGGGGTTGTGAAGAAAACTTCACAAATCCTTCACTCATGGTCTCCTGGCCGTCCCCCCCGATTCCCCCAGCCCCCCAGAAAAGAGAAGACGCGGGAGCACCAGATTCGGGCTCCCGCGCTCGGTGGTTCGACGCTTGTCTCTATAGAGATATCGCCCTGACTTCAAAGACCCCCTCGATACGCCCAACGCGGCCCAAGATCTCGGCCGGTATGGGTGTGTCGACGCTGATCACCGTCAAGGCCGTTTGCCCCGGCTTGTCGCGTCCCAAGGCCAGCCCACCGATGTTGATCCCGGCCGCCGCCAGTTCCGCCCCGACCTTGGCCAGCATTCCTGGCCGGTCGACATTTCGATACAGCAACAAATGCCCTTCGGGATTGACCTCGAGCTTGAAACCGTCGAACTCGACCAGCCGCACCAAGCCTGTGCCGAAGACCGTGCCGGCAAATGTGCGGCGTTCCTTGTCCGTTTCGACGGTCAACGAGATCTGATTGGTATACGCCGAGCCCCCACCTTCATTGCCGAGCTCGAGCACGACCCCCATCTCCTTTGCGAGCAGAGGTGCATTTACCAGGTTGACCTGCTCAGTGCGGTGCGACAGCACGCCCGTCAGAACCGAAGCCGAAATGGCCTCAGCCGCTTCGCCTGGGACGGAACCCGAAAGCCCGAGGATCAGACGCTTCAATTGACCGGTCATCAGCTGCGCTTGCAGGCGTCCAAGCCGCTCGCCTAGCGCAAGGTAGGGACGCAGGTCGCTGCGGAACGCGTACCGAACCGCCTCGCCGTTGACGGCGCCCGCGATGCCCCGCTGCTTGAGCACGTCGGCGAGCTGCTGGCCGATCTGCTTCGCCACCTTTTCCTGCGCTTCCTCGGTCGACGCTCCGAGGTGCGGCGTCGCCACGACATGCGGATGCTTGAAGAGGGGCGAATCGCCAGGCGGCTCCTTGACGAAAACGTCAGCCGCATAACCGGCGACATGGCCATGCTCCAAGTACTTCAAGACGGCCGTCTCATCGACGATGCCACCGCGCGCGCAGTTGACGATGCGCACACCCGGCTTGCATTTCGGGAGCGTCGTCTCACCGAGCAGATTCCTCGTTTCGTCGTTCAACGGCGTGTGGACCGTGATGATGTCCGACCGCTGATAAATGACGTCGAGCGACACGAGCTCGATATTCTCGCGCGCCGCCACTTCAGCGGCCAAGATGGGGTCGTAGCCGATGACGTGCATGCCGAACGCCCGGCATCGAACGGCGACCTCGCGGCCCACTTTGCCGAGGCCGACGACGCCGACGGTCTTGCCGAACAACTCCGTGCCCGTGTACTTCTTGCGGTCCCACTTCCCGGCTTTGAGCGAATCGTTGGCCTGGGGAATGTTGCGGGCCATCGACAGGAGCAGCGACATCGTGTGCTCGGCGGTCGAGACCGTGTTGCCGCCGGGCGTATTCATGACGATGACGCCGCGGCGCGTGGCCGCCTCGACGTTGATATTGTCCACGCCCGCCCCGGCTCGGCCGATCGCCTTGAGCCGTGTTCCGGCGGCGATGATGTCGGCGGTGACCTGTGTTCCGCTGCGCACGACGAGCCCATCATAGTCGCCGATGATCGCTTTCAGGTCGTCGGGCTTGATGCCCGGCTTGTTGTCGACGGTGAAGCCTTCGGCGGTCAGGATGTCCGTGCACACCTGCTCGACCGGGTCGCTGATCAGGATCTTCATGGATTCTTCCTTTCAGTCAATAAGTCGAACCGCCATGGCGCCAAGTCCGGGGGATGCGGATATCAACATCTCGTTCTGACTTGGCGTCTTGGCGGTTGTGGATCGCCTCCGGCACGCCGGAGAACAGGAGTCTCACATCAGCTGCTGCATCACCGTCCCCACGCCCTTCCCCAGCTCGACCTTGTAGCCGCACTCGGCCAGCGACCACTCGATCGCCGCCATGACCGTGACCATATCGAGGGCGTCGTAGTAGCCCAGGTGCGACACGCGGAAGATCTTCCCCGTGTAGTCGTCTTGGCCCCCCGCGATCGTAATGCCGTGCTTCCCCTTGATGATCTTGTTGAACGCCTTCCACTCGACCCCCTCGGGTACCCAGACGGGCGTGACGGCGTACGACGGCGTCTCGGAGAACAACTTGAGGCCGATCGCTTGAACGCCCATCCGCAGGGCCGTCGCCAGCTTCCGGTGACGCTCCCAGATCTTTTCGATGCCTTCCTGGCGGAGCATCTGGAGGGCTGCATCGACGCCGATGACGAGACTGACCGCAGGCGTCCACGGCGTATCGTTCTTCTCCCACGCCTTGACCGCCTTGCGGAGGTCGAAGTAGAACCTCGGAAGCTTGGCGGTCTCCATGGCCGCGATCGCGCGCTGACTGAGCGCCACGAACGCCAGGCCGGGCGGGATCATGAGACCTTTCTGCGAACCGGTCACGCACACGTCGATGCCCCAGTCGTCGAACCGCATCTCGTGCGCTCCGACGGCCGTGATGCCGTCGACGCAGACAAGGGCACCCGATTCCTTGCGGATGACCTCGGAGAGGGTCTTCACGTCCGTCGCGGCTCCGGTCGATGTCTCGGAATGGACGAGGTAGACCGCCTTGGTCTCAGGGTGCTTCTTCAGGAGTTCGCGGATCTGGTCGGCGGTCGGCGCCTTGCCCCATTCGACCTTGAGCTCGACAACGTTCAGGCCGAACGCCTTGGGCATCTTGACCCAACGTTCGCCGAACTTGCCGCCGTTCGCGGCGATGATCGTATCGCCCGGAGAGAAGAGGCTGGTGAAGGTCGCCTCAACGCCGCCGGTGCCGGAACTCGTCAGGACGACCACGGGTCCCTTGGTCTGGAAGAGATACTGGAGGTTCTCGTGGACCCGCGTGAGGATCTCTCCGAACTCCGGATTGCGGTGGTGGATGATGGGCTCCGCCATGCGGAGCATGACGCTCTCGGGGATCGGCGTCGGGCCCGGGGTGAAGAGTCGTTTCTTGATCATGTCGTGCTCAGGCTGAGAGGTGGCGAGAGAGTTAGGTACCACGCTCGAAATATATGGAGCGGTCAGGCCAGAAGCCACGTCGGGCGCTCGCCGGCATGCGAGGGGGGGGCATGAACGACGAAGGGCATCGATCGTCTCGATGCCCCTCGGAACCACGATATGAAGCGGGTTCAGACCGCCTTTTTCTTCGCTTGCGGACGCTCGGAGAGGTGCTCTTCGATGATCTTCAGCACGTCGACCCGGCCCTCGGCCTTGAGGATGGAGAAGGGCACGACGCCGTGGCAGCAGCCTTCGGTCAACTGGCCGTGGAAGCGCTCCCGGTACGCCTCGACCGTCTTCCCCAGCTTGCTGAAGGGCAGCTTGTCCGACTTGGTCAGGACGAGGAGGTAGGGAACCTCATAGTACTCGAGCCAGTCCATCATCATCAGGTCCAACGGGGTCGGCTCCTGCCGGGCGTCGATGAGCTGCATCGCGAGGGCGATGGGCTCGCCGCGCTGGAGGAACTCCTCGATGAGCTTCTTCCATCCGGCGCGCATCTGCTCCGGGACCTTGGCGTAGCCGTAGCCCGGCAGGTCGACGAAGTAGAATCCGTTGTTGACGATGTAGTAGTTGATCTCGCGCGTCTTGCCCGGCGTCGAGCTGGACCGGGCCAGGTTCTTCTTGTTGCACAGCTTGTTGAGGAGCGACGACTTGCCGACGTTGGACCGTCCGATGAAGACGATCTCCCGCAGCTCGTTCTTCGGCAGCTGTCGCAGGTCAGCCACTCCCTGCAAAAACTCTGCGGATGTGATCTTCAGCATGGGTATTCCTCGTCGTGTCGACACATTCTCCGTCGGCCCTTGCGCTCTCGGGGGCCGATCACGGTCCGTCCGGGCACAGCCTTAGGCGCTGGCGGACGGCGTTTCGGCGGGGGCCTCCGCCGATTCCTTCCCCTGCTTCTTCGGTGCTGTCTTCCTCGCGCCGGCCGACTTCTTCTTCGTGCCCTTCGCGTCTTTTTTCGCGGCCGGCTTCGCTGCAGGCTTCTCCGCACCGAGCTGGAAGTCGACGAGTTCGATCACGGCCATCTCGGCTCCGTCGCCCGGGCGGCGTCCGAGCTTCACGACGCGCGTGTAGCCGCCGGGCCGTGATGCGACCTTTGGAGCGATGTCCTTGTACAGCGCCGTGACGGCATCGCGGTCCCGGAGAAAGGCGAACGTGACGCGGCGCGCATGGACGTTCTTCGGACCGTCCGCCGTCTCGCCAGACACGGCGTTCTTGGCCCTCGTGATCACGGGCTCGACGACGAGGCGAAGTTCTTTCGCCTTGGCAAGCGTGGTCTTGATACGCTTGTGCGTAATGAGCGCGACGCTGAGCGCCGAGAGGGTGGCCCGCCGATGGCTCGCGGTGCGCTTGAGTTTACGTCCGGACTTTTGGTGACGCATACGGATCTTTGTTGAGGATACGAGTTAGTCGTTGCCGTCGTTGAGGTACTTGTCGACGTCCATACCGAACGTCAGGCCGTACTGCTCGACGATCTCGGAAAGCTCGGCGAGGGACTTGCGGCCGAAGTTGCGGAATTTCAACAGCTCCGACTCGGTCCGGCGGACAAGATCGGACATGGTCTTGATGTTCGCCGACCGCAGACAGTTGTGCGACCGGACGGAGAGTTCGAGCTCGTCGACGGACATTCGTAGAAGCTTGCGGATGTGACCGGCCTCGGCCTCTTCGGCTGAATCCGCCTTTTCCGCCGCCGGCTCCTGGCCGATGTTAATGAAGAGCTGGATATGGTCGCGCAGGATCTTGCCCGCGTGCGTCAGCGCTTCCTGAGGATGGATCGAACCGTCGGTCTCGATCTCGATCGTCAACTTCTCAAAGTCGGTCTGGCCGCCGACGCGAGTGGGCTCGACGGTGAAGCGCACGTTCCGGATGGGCGTGAAGATCGAGTCGATCGCAATGGTGCCGAGCGGCTCCTCCGGCGACTTGTTTTCCTCCGCCGGCACGTAGCCCTTGCCGCGGCCGAGTTTGATCTCGAGCTCGAACGCCGCGTCCTTGCCGAGGTGGGCAAGAACGAGGTCAGGGTTGAGGATCTCAACCTCCGGAGACGCCTTCTGGATGTGCCCGGCGGTGAGCGGGCCGGCCCCCTTTACGGGCACCGTGATCTTGCCGACCTTCTTGTTCGTGGCGCGAAGTCGGACCTGCTTCAGGTTCAGGATGAAGTCTGCGACGTCCTCGACCATGCCTTTGATGGTCGAAAACTCATGCTGGATCCCGTCGATCCGGATGGCGGTGATGGCCGACCCGGGGAGCGACGACAGGAGGACGCGGCGCAGGGAATTGCCGATGGTGACGCCGAATCCTTTGTCGAGCGGCTGCAGGACGAAACGGCCGAACGACGCGGATGCCGACGCGGCATCCAATTCCACTTTTTCTGGCATCTGGACAAGTGTTGTGCTCATAGGAGGTCTGCGGTCCTCTGGGTGCCTGGACCCGGCTGCGCGGTCGCCGCGCGGCCGGCACTGACGTTACTTCGAGTACAACTCGACGACAAGCTGTTCGTTGGCGGTGAGCGGGATGTCCGCCCGTTCCGGGATATTGAGGAACGTGCCCGACAAGTTCGCCTTGTCGAGGCTCAGCCACGGCGACAGCGCGTTGTCCTTCATCCGCTTCAGCGAGCTGTGGATGAGGTCAAGCTTCTTGCTGTGCTCGCGCACCTGAATGACGTCGCCGGCCTTCAGCAGGTACGACGGAACGTTGACGATCTGGCCGTTCACCGTGAAGTGGCGGTGCAGGACGAGCTGGCGCGCCGACTTTCGCGACGGGGCAAGCCCCAGGCGGTAGACGACATTGTCGAAGCGACGCTCGAGGATCTTCACGAGCGCATCGCCCGTACGGCCGGTCGCCCGCGTCGCCCGCTCAAAGTAGTTGCGGAACTGGGTCTCCTGCACGCCGTAGATCCGACGCACTTTCTGTTTCTCGCGCAGCTGCACCCCGTACTCCGAGATGCGCTGACGGCGCGATTGGCCGTGCTGTCCCGGCGGGTAGGCGCGCTTGTCCAACGGGCATTTTTCGGTGTAGCACTTCGTGCCCTTGAGGAAGAGCTTCTGCCGTTCCCGGCGGCACAACTTGCAACTGGCGTCCGTATACCGTGCCATACGTCTCCTGTCGACCTTCGATTAGACCCGACGCCGCTTCGGTGCGCGGCAGCCGTTGTGCGGAATGGGTGTGATGTCGCGGATCAGCGTGACCTCGAGGCCCGCCGTCTGTAGCGACCGGACAGCGGCTTCGCGCCCGCCACCGGGGCCCTTGATGAAGACCTCCACTTTGCGCAGACCGAGGTCGTACGCTTCTTTCGCGGCCGCTTCGCCCGCGACCTGGGCGGCGAACGGCGTGCTTTTTCGGGAACCCTTGAAACCGTTCTTCCCGGAAGTTGACCACGCAATCACGTTGCCGTACGTGTCGGTCAGCGTGATGATGGTATTGTTGAAGGTCGCCTTGACGAACGCCTTGCCGCTGGCATCGACGTGGACCTTCTTCTTTTTCTTGGTAACGGGTGCGCTGGTGGTCTTGGCCACAAATGATCTCCTGATTGTCCGGACGCTCGGTGAAGTATCCGGTTACTTCTTCTCTGCCTTCTTCTTGCCGGCCACGGTCTTCCGCTTCCCCTTGCGGGTACGGGAGTTTGTGCGCGTTCGCTGACCCCGCGTCGGGAGCCCTTTCCGGTGCCGGAGCCCGCGGTAGCAGCCGATATCCATCAGACGCTTGATGTTCAGCTGCGTCTCGCTGCGCAGCGCGCCCTCGACCTTGTAGTCGTTCTGAATGATGGCGCGGATCGTCGCCACTTCCTCGTCCGAAAGGTCGGCCACCTTCTTTCCGGGGGTCACCTTCGACTTCTTGAGGATCTCGAGCGCCGTCGAGCGGCCGATACCGTAAATGTAGGTCAGGCCGATCTCGGCCCGCTTGTTCTTCGGAAGATCCACGCCTGCGATTCGTGCCACAGAGCCACTCCTCGATTAACCTTGACGTTGCTTGTGCTTGGGGTTCTTGCAGATGACCTTGACGACCCCTTTGCGACGGATGATCTTGCAGTTCTCGCAGATCTTCCGGACGGACGAACGGACTTTCATGCCTTGCCTCTATTCACGATTCTCTGACGCCATCTCAGGGATGTTGCTCGCGGCGTTCGCAGCGTCAGCAGCGACCGCAACGTTGGTTGTAAGATTGATCTCCTGTCGCTGCGAGCGCCGCTACTTGTACCGATACGTGATCCGCCCCTTGGTCAGATCGTAGGGCGACATCTCTACCGTGACGCGGTCTCCGACGAGGATCTTGATGTAGTGCATGCGCATTTTGCCGGAAATGTGCGCCAAGATCTCGACCCCATTGTCCAACTTCACGCGAAACGTTGCGTTCGGCAACGTGTCCGTGATGACTCCATCCAGCTTGATCGGTCCTTGTTTGGCCACGTTCTTTGTGAGTTCAGTGACCGCAGTTGAAGATCGCTGCTCGGGAGTCGTCCCGGGCCTGCGGCTGTACCTTCTTGCGGCTCAGGCAGTCAGAGCGTCAGGATCTCCGGACGCCCGTTTACCAGTGCCACCGTATGTTCAAAATGCGCGGACGGTTTGCCGTCCTTCGTGACCACCGTCCAACCGTCGTCGAGCACCCGCACCTGCCACCCGCCGGCGTTCACCATGGGTTCGATCGCCAGCGTCATGCCGTCAACCAACGCGGCCCCCGTTCCCTTCTTGCCGAAGTTCGGAACGCTCGGTTCTTCATGCAGTTCCTTGCCGACGCCGTGCCCGCACAGGTCCCGCACGACCGAGAACCCGGCCCCTTCGACGTGAACCTGGACGGCGGACGAGATGTCATGCACCCGGTTGCCCGCGAGCATCACCTCGATCCCCCGCTCCAGCGATTCTTCCGTCACCCGCAACAGTCGCTGGGTCTCCGCGTTGACCGTGCCGACCGCGAAGGTCTTCGCCGCATCGCCATACCACCCGTCTTTGAGGACCCCCACATCGATCGAAACAATATCGCCGTCGTTGAGCACCCGCCGGCCCGGTATGCCGTGCACCACTTCTTCGTTCACCGACGTGCAGAGCGTGGCCGGGAACGGATTGTCGGCGGAACCGTAGCCTTTGAAGGCCGGGACCCCTCCGCGAACGCGGATGAACTGTTCCGCCGCTGCGTCCAATTCCCCCGTCGTCACGCCGGCACGCACCTGCTGCCCGACCAGTCGAAGCACTTCGCCGACGATGCGGCACGACTCCCGCATCCGGTCCAACTCTCGCGCGCTCTTCGTCCTTGCCATCCCGTCCGGTTCAGGCGCGGCGTCCGCGCAGCTTTCCGCTCTTCATGAACCCATCGTAATGGCGCATGAGCAGGTGCGATTCGACCTGTTGAAGCGTGTCGAGCGCGACGCCGACGATGATCAGCAGGCTCGTGCCGCCAAAGAACGACGCGAAATTGGGCGTGATACCCATCTTGATGAGCGCCGTCGGCAAAATGGCGATGATCGCCAGGAAGATCGAGCCCGGGAGCGTGATCTTCGTCAGAATGTTGTCGACAAAATCGGCCGTGTGAGAACCCGGCCGGATGCCAGGGATGAACCCGCCCTGCTTCTTCATGTTGTCGGCCACGTCCTTTGGGTTGAAGGCGATGGCCGTGTAGAAGTACGTGAAGAAGACGATAACGAGAGCATAGATGATCGAGTATGTCCAGGAGTCATACGAGAACCATTCCGTATGCACCGTCTGCATCCACTCGCTCTCGGGAAAGAACGAGAAGACGATCTGCGGAATGAACATGACCGCCTGGGCGAAGATGATCGGCATGACGCCGGCCGTGTTGACACGCAGGGGGATGTACTGCGTCACGCCCCCGTAGACCTTTCGGCCGACGACCCGCTTCGCGTACTGGACCGGGATGCGCCTTGTCCCCTGCGTCACCAGGATGACCGCCGCGACGATGAAGCCCATGGCCGCGAAGATCACCAGCTCGACGATAAGGTTGCGCGCCCCCGACGTCACAAGCTGGAACTCATCCAGCACGGCGTGGGGGAACCGGGCGATGATGCCGATGAAGATTATGAGCGAGATCCCGTTGCCGATACCCCGCTCCGTGATCTGTTCGCCGAGCCACATCATGAAGACGGTGCCAGACGTCAGGATGAGCATCGTGCTGATCGTGAAACTGAGGCCGCGCACCGCCTCGGGGACGATCGGACCGGCCGGCGTGTCCGTCGACAGCAGTTTCACGACGACGCCGCTCGCCTGGAGCAACGAGACGAGCACGGTGCCGTAGCGCGTATACTGGGTGATCTTCTTCCGTCCATCCTCACCCTCCTTCTGCAGCTTCTGGAAGTAGGGGATGACCGCGCCGAGGAGCTGGATCACGATCGACGCGCTGATGTATGGCATGATGCCGAGCGCGAAGATCGCTGCGTTGCTGAACGCGCCGCCGACGAACAGGTCGTAGAGGCCGAACAGCGTGTTCTCGCTGCTCTTGCGGATGGTGTCCGCCAGAAGAACGGCGTCGACGCCGGGCAGCGTCACGTGCGAGCCGATGCGGACAACGATGAGGAGCAACGCGGTGAACAACAGCCGCTCGCGGAGCTCCTGGATCTTGAAGATGTTCGTGAACGTCTCTGTCAGCTTGCTCATGCGTTCGCCGGAGCTGTGGCCGCCGCAAGCACGGTCACCGTGCCGCCGGCCGCTTCGATCTTCGTCCGCGCCGCCTTGCTGACAGCATGGGCTGAGACGTCGACCTTCGATGTCAGGTTTCCATCCGCCAGGATCTTCACGGGCACCAGTTTCTTCCTGATAGCCCCCGCCTCATACAGCGAGGCCGGCGTCACCGCGCCGGTGATCCGCTTCTTCTCGATGAGGACCGCGATCTGGCCGACGTTGACGACCTGCGCCTCGACCCGATGGGGCGAGGTGAAGCCGTGCTTCGGCACGCGTCGCGTCAGCGGCATCTGGCCCCCTTCGAACCAGATCTTGAACTTGTGGCCCGACCGCGCCTTGGCGCCTTTGTGGCCCTTGGTCGCGGTGCCGCCATGGCCGGAACCCTGCCCACGGCCGATGCGCTTGACCTTCTTGCGGGAATTCTTTGCCGGCCGGAGATTGGCCAGGATCGATGGTGCCATCACTTCACCTCTTCGACGGTCACGAGGTGCCGCACGACGTTGATCATGCCGCGCACCTGCGGGGTATCGGTCTTGACGACGGAGTATCGCGGACGCCCGAGTCCGAGCGCCTTGATCGTGCGCTTGGTCCTCTCGAGCTCGTCGATGATGCTCCGATGCTGGGTGATCCGGATCTTCTTGAGTTCAGCCATGACGCTCTCGCTCAGTTCATCTGGAACATTTCCTGAACGCTCATGCCCCGGCGTGCAGCTGCCGTCCTGGCATCCGTCAGGCTCAACAAGGCCTTCAAAGTGGCCTTGACCACGTTGTGCGGGTTCGACGATCCCATCTGCTTCGTCAGCACGTCCTTGACGCCGGCCGATTCGAGCACGGCGCGAACGCCGCCGCCGGCGATGAGACCCGTTCCTGGCGAAGCCGGACGCAGCATCACCTTGCCCGCCCCGAACTTGCCGATCACTTCGTGCGGGATCGTCCCCTTCACGATCGGAACGGTGTAGACGACCTTCTTCGCGTCCTCCACTCCCTTCGCGATGGCATCCGCCACCTCATTCGCCTTGCCCAGCCCGATGCCGACGTGGCCTTTGCCGTCGCCGACGACGACGAGCGCGCTGAAGCTGAAGCGACGTCCGCCCTTCACCACCTTCGCCACACGGTTCACGTGGACGAGGCGGTCCTTCAGTTCGAGTTCACCTGCCTTGATCTTGGCCATGCGTAGGGTTCCCTGCGTCAGAATTTCAGTCCGCCTTCGCGTGCACCCTCAGCCAGGGCCTTGACCCGCCCGTGGTAGAGGTAGCCGCTTCGGTCGAAGACAACGGTGGTAATGTTCTTCTCGAGCGCCAGCTTGGCCGTGATGACGCCGAGCTGCTTGTAGCGTGCGATCGGGCTCTTGATCGCCGACAGTTCCGCGCGCAGGTCCTTCGACAGCGTCGACGCCGCGACGAGGGTCTTCCCCGTCATGTCGTCGATGATCTGTGCGTAGCCGTTGCGGCCGCTGCGGTAGACCGTCAACCGAGGTCGGGACGTCGTCCCCACCACCTTCTTGCGAATGCGGACCTGTTTCTTGGCCCGGCGCTTGTGTGCATTAGAGCTGTTCATGATCGCCTCGTTTACTTGGCGCCGGACGCGGCGGCCTTACCGGCCTTGCGACGGATCGCCTCGCCTTCGTATTTGATCCCCTTGCCCTTGTACGGCTCGGGGGGCCGGAACGACCGGATCTTCGCCGCCGTCATGCCGACGAGCTGCTTGTCGATCCCGCTGATGAGGATGTTCGTCTGGGACGGGGCCTCGACCTTGATCCCTTCGGGAGGACCGAACAGGATCGGATGGCTGAACCCGACCTGGAGATTGAGCTTCTTCCCCTTCATCTCAGCACGGTAGCCGACGCCGACGATCTCGAGCTTCCGCTCGTAGCCGGCCGATACGCCCACGACCATGTTCTGGATGTTGGCCCGCCACAGCCCGTGAAGAGCGCGATGGAACTTCTCGTCCGTCGAGCGGTTCACGCGCACGGTCTGTCCTTCGACGACGACCGAGATCGCGGGATGCACACGAGCTTTCAACTCGCCCTTCGGGCCCTTCACCGTCACGTTGCTGCCTTCGACGGCGACGTTGACGCCCTTGGGGAGTTCGATGATCTTCCTGCCGATACGCGACACGGGATTCTCCTCAGTTCCGCGGTTCGATTACCACACGTAGGCGAGCACTTCGCCGCCCACGTTCTGCTTCTTCGCTTGCGCGCCGGTCATGATACCGCGCGAGGTCGACACGACGGCCATGCCCAGCCCGCCCTGGACCCGGGGCATGGCTTCCGCCCCGCGATAGATCCGGATACCCGGCTTGCTGATACGACGCAGTCCCATGATGACCGGCCGTCCGTCGTGATACTTCAGATTGATGCGCAGGATGCCCTGCTTCTGGTCCTCGAGGACCGTGTAGTTGGCGATGTACTTCTGGTCGAGAAGCACCCGGGCGATCGCCGTCTTCATCTTCGAAGCAGGAACGTCCACGCGGCGATGCTTCGCCTTGTGCGCGTTGCGAATGCGGGTCAACAGGTCACTGATCGGGTCAACAGTTGCCATGAGGAGGCCTTCAGATTCGACGTGGACTACCAGGACGCCTTGCGGACGCCGGGGATCTTGCCATCAAGCGCCAGCTTACGGAAGCAGAGACGGCAGAGGCCGAACTTCCGGTAGAAGGCGCGCGGGCGACCGCACTGGCCGCACCGGTTGTGCTGGCGGACCTTGTACTTGGGCGTCCGCTTCGCCTTGACGATCATTGCTAGACGAGCCACTCTCGCGTTCCTTTCGATTACGCTGCGTTCGTGGTGACGATCTCTTGCCGCTTCACGAAGGGCATGCCGAGCTCCTTCAGAAGCTCGTACGCCTCGACGTCGGTCTTGGCGGACGTCACGATCGTGATGTCCATGCCGGTGATCCGCGTGACCTTGTCGACGTCGATCTCGGGGAAGATGATCTGCTCCTTCACTCCGAACGTGTAGTTGCCGTGTCCATCGAACGACTTGTCAGGCACGCCGCGAAAATCACGCACGCGCGGCAACGCGACGGCGATGAAGCGATCCAGAAACTCATACATCTTCTCACGGCGCAGCGTGACGCGGCAACCGATCGAGAGCCCCTCGCGGAGCTTGAAGTTCGAGATGGCCTTCTTCGCCTTCGTGATGACGACCTTCTGGCCCGTGATCTGCTCGAGCTCACGCACCGCGACCTCGAGAAGCTTCGGATCCTGCGTCGCCTCGCCAACGCCCATGTTGATCGCGACCTTCACGACCCTCGGCACCATCATCCGGTTCTTGTAATGGAACCGCTTCATGAGGGCCGGAACGACCTCCTGCCCATAACGGGTCTGGAGGCGAGGCGTGGCCCCTTTCTCCTGGTGCCCGGGTTCGACCTTGGCGGCGGCTTTTGACTCGCCCTTCGCCGGCTTCTCTTTTTTCTGCTGATCCTTCGCCATGACCTGTCCTTAGAACATTTCGCCGGTCGCCCGGCTGACGCGCATCGACTTGCGCTTGCCGCTGGACGCATCGCGCACGTGGGCGCGGCCCGTCCGCGTGGGTTCGCCGCTCTTGGGGTCGAGCACCATCACATTCGACGCGTGGATGGGCACTTCTTTCTGCACGATCCCGCCCTGCGGATTCTTCTGCGTCGGGCGCGTATGACGTTTGCGCACGTTGACGCCTTCGATGATGACCCGGCCGGTCTCGGGGAACACTTTGAGGACCTTCCCCTTCTTCCCCTTGAAGTTGCCGGAGATGACGACGACCTGGTCGTTCTTCTTGATGTGGGTCTGTACGCTCATGATCAGAGAACCTCCGGGGCAAGCGAGATGATCTTCATGAACTGCCGCTCGCGGAGCTCGCGGGCCACGGGCCCGAAGATGCGCGTTCCGCGCGGTTCGCCCTGGGGGTTGAGGAGCACCGCCGCGTTCTCGTCGAACCGGATGTACGAACCGTCCTTGCGGCGAACCTCCTTCACCGTGCGGACGACGACGGCGCGGGACACCTCCCCCTTTTTCACGGGGGCACCGGGGATCGCGGCCTTGACCGAAACGACGATCAGGTCGCCGAGGCTCGCGTAGCGTTTGTCATGGCCGCCGAGGATGCGAATGCAACGTATCTTCTTCGCACCCGAATTGTCGGCGACCGTCAGATTGGTCTCTTCCTGGATCATACCTTTACCTGTCGGAGAGCAGCGATCACTTGGCCTTGGTCACGATCTCGACGAGCCGCCACCGCTTCCGCTTGCTCAGCGGGCGCGTCTCCATGACCTTCACGACATCGCCGATCTTGGCCTGTTGTTGCTCGTCGTGAGCCATGAGGGTCGTCGTGACGCGGAAATACTTCTTGTAGAGCGGGTGGGCCTTCTGGCCTTCGATGGCCACCACGATGCTCTTCGTCATCTTGTTCGAGATGACCTTCCCGACACGGGTTTTACGCCGCGGCCGGGCCGCCGGCATGCTGGGTGCGTTCGTCGTCATTGCGGCTTCTTCGTCGTCATGGAACGTTCCCGGAGGATCGACTGCATCCGGGCGATGTCTTTGCGGGCGGCGCTGATCCGGTGCGGCTTCTCGAGCTGACCGAGCACCTTCTGGAAGCGCAGGTTCGCCAACCCCTGCTCCTCCTCGGCGATCCGCTTGAGAAGCTCGGCGTCCGAAAGCTGCCGAAGTTCATGTGCTTTCATGGGCATCCTTCCTTATCCGAGGTCCACGCGGGACACGAATCGGGTCTTCAACGGCAGCTTGTGTGACGCCAGCTTCATGGCCTCGGCGGCCGTCTCGCGGTTGATCCCGCCAAGCTCGAACAGCACGCGACCCGGCTTGATGACTGCCACCCAGTATTCCGGGATGCCCTTGCCGGAGCCCATACGGGTCTCGGCGGGCTTCTTCGTGACCGGCTTGTCCGGGAAGATGCGGATCCACACCTTGCCTTCTCGCTTCATCATGCGGGTGAGCGCCACGCGCGACGCCTCGATCTGGCGCTGCGTGATCCACCCGGCTTCCATGGCCTTGAGGCCGTAATCGCCGAAAGCGATCGTCGCGCCTCGCGTCGCCTTGCCGCGACGCCGACCCTTCTGGGTTTTTCGGAATTTGACCCGCTTGGGCATCAACATGGCTGCATCGACTCCTTATCCGCGCTGCTGAGCTGGCTGGACCTGCTGCATTCCCGTGAGGATCTCACCTTTGCAGATCCACACCTTGATGCCGATCGTGCCGTAGATCGTGAACGCCGTCGAAACGGCGTAGTCGATGTCGGCCCGAAGCGTCTGCAACGGAATGCGGCCTTCCTTGTACTGTTCGGTGCGGGCGATCTCGGCTCCGCCAAGCCGCCCGGCGCACATGATCTTGATCCCCTCGGCCCCCATCCGCATCGCCGCCGTCAACGACTGCTTCATCGCGCGACGGAACGAGATGCGTCCTTCGAGCTGGCCGGCGATCGCGTCCGCTACGAGGGCCGCCTCGAGCTCGGGGCGCTTGATCTCGTGGATGAGGATCTTGACCTCCTTCGAGGTCACCTTCTTCAACTCTTCCTCGAGCTGGGCGATCTCCTTCCCGCTCTTGCCGATCACGATGCCCGGCCGGGAGGTGTGGATCGTAATGACGGCCCGCTTCGGCGTCCGGTCGATCTGGATCCGGGCGATGCCCGCCTTCTTCAGGCGGTTCTTGATATAGTTGCGGACGACGATGTCCTCCTGCAACTTGCCCGCCATATGCTTCTCATCGTACCAGTTCGCGTCCCAGCCGCGGACGACGCCCAGACGAAAGCCATTGGGGTTGGTTTTCTGGCCCACTGTGTTCTCCGGTGACTACTTCGTGTCGGCCGCTTTAGGTGCGGCTTCAGCCTTCGCGGCAGCGCGGGGCTTCGCGGCTTTGGCCGCCGCAACCTTGCGTTGTCCGAGGATGATCGTGACATGGTTCGAGCGCTTGCGAATGCGGTATGCCCGACCCATCGGTGCCGGCGAGATGCGCTTCATCATCGCCCCACCGTCGACGAAAGCTTCCTTGACGAACAGCGTCGACGTATCGACCCGGCCGCCCTGGTCCTTGTTCTGCATATTGGCGATCGCCGACCGCAGGACCTTTTCGGCGGTCTTGGCGGCGTGCTTCGGCGCGAAATGCAGGATGGTCAACGCCTCGTCGACGGCCTTGCCGCGGATGAGGTCGATGACCAGCCGCATCTTACGCGGCGAAGTTCCGATATATCGATTGATGGCGCGAGCTTCCATGACGGACCTTGATGGTGCGAGTGGCTCAGGCGGGCGACGTCGACTTTTCGCTCCTCACGCCCGGATGGGCGCGAAAGATGCGCGTGGGGGCGAACTCACCCAACTTGTGCCCCACCATCGCCTCGTGCACGTAGACCGGGATGAATTTGTTCCCGTTGTGCACCGCGAACGTGTGCCCGACGAACTCGGGGATGATGGTGCAATCCCGGGCCCACGTCTTGACGACCTTCTTCTGGTTGACCTTGTTCAGCGCGTCGACCTTCGCTTGCAACTTGGTGTCGACGTACGGGCCCTTCTTGATCGAACGGCTCATGGTGGTTACTTCCGGCGCTTGACAATGTATTTGTTGGACATGTTCTTCTTCTTCCGGGTCTTGAGACCCTTCGCGTACTTGCCCCACGGCGATTCTGGATGCTGGCCGCCGCCGCCCGATTTCGACTTGCCCTCGCCGCCGCCCATCGGGTGATCGACCGGGTTCATCGCCATGCCTCGGGTCTGCGGGCGGATGCCAAGCCATCGCGAACGACCAGCCTTGCCGTAGCTGATGTTCTCATGGTCCGTGTTCCCCACCGTACCCAGCGTCGCGTAACAGTCGCTGCGAATCTTCCTCACTTCTCCCGACGGAAGCTTCACCGTCGCGAACTGACCTTCCTTGGCCATCAGCTGCAGCGCATTGCCGGCGCTCCGGCCAAGCTGACCCCCCTTGCCGGGGCGGAGCTCGACGTTATGAATGAACGAACCGACGGGGACGCTCTTCAAGGGCAGCGCATTGCCCGTCTTGATCTCAACATTCTCACCCGATTCGACCGCCGCCCCGACCGTCAGTCCGTCCGGCGCGAGCATGTAGCGCTTCTCGCCGTCCGGATAATGGACAAGGGCGATGCGGCAGGACCGGTTGGGGTCGTACTCGATCGATGCGATGGTGCCGGCGACGCCCCGCTTGTCGCGCTTGAAGTCGATGATCCGGTACTGGCGCTTGTGTCCGCCGCCCCGGTGACGCGAGGTCACCCGGCCGGTATTGTTGCGTCCACCCGATTTCGTCAGCGGCGAAAGCAGCGACTTCTCGGGCGTCGTCTTCGTGATCTCCTCGAACGACGCGACCGAGTAGAATCGGGTCGCGGGGGTCCGGGGTCGTAGCTTGCGAATGGCCATGGGAATGCGCCTTGATTACTCGTTGGTGAAGAGGTCGATCTTGTCGCCCTCATGCAGGGTGACGATGGCCTTCTTCCAGGCCCGCGTCCGTCCTTCGAATCGGCCGCGCTTCGTCAACTGCTGCTTCGACTTGGACCGGACCCACATCGTGCGGACCGACGTGACCTTGACCTTAAAGCGCTTGGAGACGGCCTTGCCGATCTCGATCTTGTTGACGCCGCCGGAGACCTCGAACGCGTACTGCCGCTTGTCCTGAAGCGCCGTCACCTTCTCCGTGAGGATCGGCCGAATGATGATCTCGGACATGATGAACCTCAGTTCTTCAGCGGCTGCTGGAGCGCGTCAACCGCGCTCTTCTGGATCAGCAGCACCTGGTGATTCACGATATCGTAGGTCGACGCCTTGTCGGCGGCGTTGATCTCGAGCCGGGGGATGTTCCGTCCGGACTTATAGAGCGATACGTCGGTCGCCTTCGTCAGCAGCAGGGTCTTCTTGCCGTTCAGCGACAGGGCCTTCAGGAGCGCGGAGACCTGCTTCGTCTTCGGCGCATCGAAACTGAAATCCTCAACGACGACGATCGCCTTGTCCTTCGCTTTGTAGCTGAGGGCCGAACGCCGGGCGAGCTTCTTCATCTTCGCTGTCAGCTTCACGACGTAGTCATGCGGCATCGGTCCGAAGATGGATCCGCCGCCGGGCATGAGCGGTGACCGCGACGTGCCCTGACGGGCCTGGCCGGTCTTCTTCTGCTTGAACGGCTTCCGGCCGCCGCCGCGAACCTCGTTCCGGGGCTTTACCTTGTGCGTACCCTGGCGCTGGTTGGCCATCGTGCTCCGCACCATCATATAGATGGCATGGTCGTTCGGCTCGATCTCGAACACGGCCGGGTCCAGGGTCACCATCTCCCCGGTCGGCTTTCCGTCGGTCTTGTATACTTCGAGTTGCATCGCGTTCCTCGCCGGGCTCAGTTGCTTTTCACGACCTCGACGTACCCGTTGATAGCGCCGGGGATCGAGCCCTTGATGATCAGAATGTTGGATTCGGGGATGACCCGAAGGATCTGCAGGTTCCGGACCGTTACCTGGTCGTGGCCCATGCGTCCCGCCATGCGCATGCCCTTGAAGACACGCGACGGATAGGATGAGGCGCCGATCGATCCGGGGGCCCTCACGCGGTCCGACTGACCGTGGGTCGTGTGCCCGACGCCGCCGAAATGGTGACGCTTGACGACGCCCTGGAAGCCGCGACCCTTCGAACGGCCGCGCACGTCCACGACGTCGCCCTGCGCGAAGATGTCGACGCGAACCTCAGCGCCGAGCTCGGTCGGAAATCCGTTCACTTCGCGAAATTCGCGAAGCCAGCGGAGCGCCTTCGACTTCGCACGGGCGAACTGACCTTTCATCGGCTTCGAGACGAGCCGCTCCGGCTTCTCATCGAAACCAAGCTGCACGGCATCGTAGCCGTCCTTGTTCTTCGTTTTAACGTGCGTGACGAAGCACGGTCCTGCTTCAATGATCGTGCAGGGAATCGCTTCCCCGTTCTCACTGAAGATGCTCGTCATGCCAAGCTTTTTGCCGAGAATGCCGCTCACGGATAGGTTCCTTTCACTGCCCGTCGGTCCTTGTGCCGCCGGGACGGTTCATCGTCCTCAGGTGACCGACGCTGTTCAGACCTTGATCTCCACATCGACGCCGGCGGGCAGCTCCAGCTTCATCAGGGAGTCGACCGTCTTGCTCGTCGAGTTGAGGATGTCGATGAGACGCTTGTGCGACCGCGTCTCGAACTGCTCCCGCGACTTCTTGTCGACGTGCGGCGAGCGGTTGACCGTGTACACGCTGCGTTTTGTCGGCAGCGGGATCGGGCCGGAAACGATGGCGCCGGTCTGCCTCACGGTCTTGATGATCTTCTCCGCCGACTTGTCGATCAAGTTGTGATCGAAGGACTTCAGTTTGATCCGGATCTTCTGGCCTGCCACGGTACGTCCTCGTGTGGTTGAGACGCCCCGCCGGCCTCGGCAACGTCAAGGCCGGCGGGAACGACTGCGATGATTAGGCGATGATCTTTGACACGACGCCGGCGCCCACCGTACGACCGCCCTCGCGGATGGCGAAGCGGAGACCTTCCTCCATGGCGATCGGCGAAATGAGCTCGATGTTGACGGCATCAAGGTTGTCGCCGGGCATGACCATTTCCACGCCCGCGGGCAGTTCCAACACGCCCGTCACGTCCGTCGTACGGAAATAGAACTGCGGACGATAGCCGGTCAGGAACGGCGTGTGACGGCCGCCCTCTTCCTTCTTAAGCACGTAGACCTGTGCCGTGTACTTCGTGTGCGGCGTGATCGAACCGGGCTTCGCGATGACCTGGCCGCGCTCCAGTTCCGTCTTCTCAACGCCACGGAGGAGCAGACCGGCGTTGTCGCCCGCCACCACTTCGTCGAGCTCCTTTCGGAACATTTCGGCGCCGGTGATGACCGTCTTCTTGTGAGCGCCCAGACCGATCACCTCGACTTCGTCGCCGACCTTCGCGCGTCCGCGCTCGACGCGACCCGTACCGACCGTACCGCGGCCGGTGATCGAGAACACGTCTTCGACGGGCATCAGGAACGGCTTCTCGACGTCGCGCACCGGGAGCGGAATGTAGGCATCCACCGCCGCCATGAGCTCTTCGATCGACTTGAACGCCGGATCATCGCCCTTCACGTCGGGACGCAGCGCCGCTTCCATGGCCTTCAAGGCTGAGCCGCGGATGATGGGGATCTCGTCGCCGGGGAACTCGTACTTCTTCAGCAGGTCGCGAACCTCAAGCTCGACCAGGTCGAGCAGCTCCGGATCGTCGACCGCATCGCACTTGTTCATGAACACCACGATCTTCGGCACGTTCACCTGACGGGCAAGCAGGATGTGCTCGCGCGTCTGGGGCATCGGACCGTCGGTCGCAGCAACGACGACGATCGCGCCGTCCATCTGGGCGGCACCCGTGATCATGTTCTTCACGTAATCGGCGTGGCCCGGGCAGTCGACGTGCGCATAGTGGCGGTTCTGCGTCGAGTACTCGACGTGAGCCGTGTTGATCGTGATGCCGCGCGCCTTCTCCTCAGGAGCGTTGTCGATCGAGTCGAACGTACGCACCTGCGACAGACCCTTCTTGGCCAGCACCATCGTGATGGCGGCCGTCAGCGTCGTCTTGCCGTGGTCAACGTGGCCGATGGTGCCGATGTTGACGTGCGGCTTGCTTCGGTCGAATTTTTCCTTTGCCATACAGGGTTCTCCTTAGAGTTGATCAGATTCTGGTGTCGTTCACGTTCGATCAGGCTCTGACAGCGTCCTTGCCCTTCACCTTCTCCACGATCTGGTCCGCGATGCTCCTCGGGACCGCCTCATAGTGCGAGAAGTGCATCGAGTACAGCGCGCGGCCCTGCGTCATCGACCGCATCGACGTGGCGTAGCCGAACATGTCCGACAACGGCACGTGCGCCTTGACGACCTGGGCGTCCTTCCGAGAGGTCATTCCCTCGATCCGCCCGCGGCGTGAATTGAGGTCGCCCATGACATCGCCCAGATACTCCTCGGGCGTCACCACTTCGACCGACATGATCGGCTCCAGCAGGACGGCGCCGGCCTTCCGCGCGCCTTCCTTGAAGCCCATCGACCCGGCGATCTTGAATGCCATTTCGTTCGAGTCGACCGGGTGGAACGAACCGTCGAATAACTTCACCTTCACGTCCTCCACCGGATAGCCGGCGAGCACGCCGTTGCGCATGGCTTCGATAATGCCCTGCTCCACGGGCCTGATGTATTCCTTCGGCACCGTTCCGCCGATGATGCCGTTCTCGAAGATGAAGCCCTTTCCCTTCTCGTTCGGTTCGATCTCGAGCCAAACGTGGCCGTACTGGCCGCGGCCGCCGCTCTGCCGCACGAACTTTCCTTCGGCCGTAACTTTCTTCGTCAGACTTTCCTTGTAGGCGACCTGCGGCTTTCCGACATTCGCCTCGACCCTGAACTCGCGCTTCATACGGTCGACGATGATCTCGAGATGAAGCTCCCCCATCCCGCTGATGATCGTCTGGCCCGTCTCTTCGTTCGTCGAGACACGGAACGTGGGGTCCTCTTCCGACAAACGCTGGAGCGCCTCGCCCATCTTCTCCAGGTCGACCTTGGTCTTCGGCTCGATCGCGACGTCGATGACCGGGTCCGGGAACTCCATCCGCTCCAGGATGATGGCATCGTCCTCGTCGGTCAGCGTGTCGCCCGTCCTCGTGTTCTTCAGCCCGATGGCGGCGACGATGTCGCCGGCAAATGCCTCCGACACTTCTTCGCGGTGGTTGGCATGCATCCGGAGAATGCGCGAGATCCGCTCCTTCTTCTCCGATGTCGCATTGTAGACGTACGAGCCGGACTCGAGCTTGCCCGAATAGACCCTGAAGTACGTCAGCCGGCCGACGAACGGGTCGCTCATGATCTTGAAGGCGAGCGCCGTGAATTCCTCGTCATCCGCCATCCGGCGCACAACGTCGTCGCCGCGATGCGGATGGTGGCCGTGCACTTCGCCACCGTTGATATCCGTCGGCGCGGGCAGGAAGTCCACGACCGCGTCCAAAAGCATCTGGACGCCCTTGTTCTTGAAGGACGAACCGAGCATCACGGGAATGATCGTCACCTTCAGCGTGGCGCGGCGAAGCACGTCGCGGACCTCCTCGGGGGCGATCTCCTTTCCCTCGAGGTACTTTTCGAGGAGCGAATCGTCCTCGCTCGCAACCGCCTCAAGCATCTTGATCCGGTATTCGCTGGCCTTCGCCTTCAAGGACTCGGGGATCTCGATCTCGTCCCACGTGATCCCCTGGCTGTCCTCGTGGTACATATTGGCCTTCATCGTGATGAGGTCAATGATGCCCGCAAAGAGATCACCTTCGCCGACCGGGATCTGCAAGGGAACAGCGTTCGCGCCGAGGCGCGCCTTCATCATCTCCACGACGCCGAGGAAGTCAGCCCCCGCACGGTCCATCTTGTTGACAAACGCGATCCGGGGGACGCCGTATTTGTCGGCCTGACGCCAGACGGTCTCCGACTGGGGCTCAACGCCGCCCACAGAGCAGAAGAGCGCCACAGCACCGTCAAGGACGCGCAGCGAACGCTCGACCTCGATCGTGAAATCGACGTGGCCTGGCGTATCGATGATGTTCAAACGATGGTTGCGCCAGAAACAGGTGGTCGAGGCGCTCGTGATCGTGATGCCCCGCTCCTTCTCCTGCTCCATCCAGTCCATCGTGGCCGCGCCGTCATGGACCTCTCCGAGACGATGCAGCTTACCCGTATAGAACAGGATGCGTTCCGTCGTGGTCGTCTTCCCGGCATCAATGTGCGCCATGATGCCGAAATTCCTGGTCTTCGCGAGACTATACTCTCTGGGCATACGACTCCGATACAGGACACCTCACCCCGGTCGGGCGGGCGTCGCCTGCGTCACTGGATCCTACGATGCACAACCGGGTTCCGCTTACCAGCGGAAATGCGCAAAAGCTTTGTTCGCTTCGGCCATGCGATGGACGTCATCCTTCTTCTTGATAGCGCCACCGTCCCCCGCGGATGCCGCGAGGAGTTCTGCCGCGAGCTTCTGCGACATCGACTTCCCTTCCGAGCGTTCTTTGGCGTTGCTGATCAGCCATCGGATAGCAAGAGCGGTTCGCCGCTCGGGGCGAACTTCTGTTGGAACCTGATAGGTGGCGCCGCCCACACGTCGGGCACGCACCTCAATGAGGGGCGAAGCGTTCTCGACTGCCTTACGGAAGACATCGACCGGATTCTTCTCGGTCTTGGTGCCGATCGTGGCCAGAGCGTCGTACATGATGCCCCGGGCGGTGGCCTTCTTGCCGTCCTTGAGAATGTTGTTGATGAAACGCGCGACCATGATGTCGTTAAACTTCGGGTCGGGCGCGATACGGCGTCGGGTAGAGCGTTTCTTTCTCATAGCCGGTTACTTGGGCCTCTTGGCACCGTACTTGGAGCGGGCCTGTTTGCGGTCCTGCACCCCCTGCGTATCGAGCGTGCCACGGACGATATGGTAGCGAACGCCGGGAAGATCCTTCACGCGACCGCCGCGGATCATGACGATCGAGTGTTCCTGCAGGTTATGGCCTTCGCCCGGAATGTACGCCGTCACCTCGATCTGGTTCGACAGACGCACTCGGGCCACTTTCCGGAGGGCCGAGTTCGGCTTCTTCGGGGTGGTCGTATACACGCGCGTGCAGACCCCGCGCTTCAGGGGGCTTCCCTGCAGGGCCGGGGATTTGCTCTTGTAGGCCGTAACCTCGCGGCCTTTGCGAACCAGCTGGTTGATCGTCGGCAACGCTTGGCGCTCCAGATAGGTGCGTTGAAAAATAGCCTTTTAAGATACGATATTAATTTGTTTCTGTCAATAGCCCCTGCCCACTATCAGGCCGAGACCTTGGTTTTCCGTCGAAGCTTCTTGACCTCACCGGTCGTAACCCCTTCGGCCTCCGCACCGGCAACCTGAGGGACGGGCTCCGACACTGCCTGTACGGGCTCTTCCGGTTGGGCGACCATGACCCCCTTGAACCTCTTCTGACCGGTTCCGGCCGGGATCAGGTGGCCCATGATGACGTTCTCCTTCAGGCCGAGCAACGGGTCGATCTTGCCCTCGATTGCCGCGTCCGTCAGCACTTTCGTGGTCTCTTGGAACGAGGCGGCTGAGAACCAGCTGTCGGTCGTCAACGAGGCCTGGGTGATGCCCAGCAGGATCGGTTCCGATGTCGCCGCATCCGCATCGCGGAATTCGACCACCTTCTTTGACTTCTTCTTCAGGTCGATGTTCACCTCGCGCACGGCCTTCTTCTGCAGGATCTGACCGTTCTTGAATTTCGAGTCGCCCTTCGAATCGACGACGATCCGGTCCATGATGGTCTCGTTCTCGTCCTGCAGCCTGGCCTTGTCGACATGGTCACCTTCGAGGTATTTCGTGTTGCCCGCGTCGGCGATGCGCACCTTCTGCATCATCTGCCGAACGATGACCTCGATGTGCTTGTCGTTGATCTTCACGCCCTGCATGCGGTACACTTCCTGGATCTCGTTCACCAGGTATTCCTGGACCGCTGTCGTCCCCTTGATCCTGAGAATGTCATGCGGGTCAATGGCGCCGGCCGACAAGCGTTCTCCGGCCCTGATCACGTCGCCGTTCTGCGCCAGAAGATGCTTGCCCAGAGGCACAAGATAGGTCCGCTTGTCCTTGCCGTCGTGGCTTTGGACGAAGACCTCCCGCGAACCGCGCTTGGGCTGGCCGATCTCGACGATGCCGTCGATCTCGCTCACGACCGCCGGATCCGCCGGATGCCTCGCCTCGAACAGCTCGGTGACGCGCGGCAAGCCGCCCGTGATGTCGCGGGTCTTGCCGATGTCGCGCGGGATCTTGACGAGCACCGTGCCCGCCTTGATCTCCTCACCGTCGTCGACGGTGATGTGCGCACGCGTCGGGATCGGATACGAGCCGATCTTCTGACCCTTGGCGTTCTCGACCGTGATGCCGGGAATGAGCGCCTTGTCGCGGCTGTCGATGACCACCTTCTGGATGTGCCCCGTCTGTTCGTCGGGTTCTTCGCGGAACGTCACGTTCTCCTTCAGGTCCGCGTAGCGAATGACGCCCGGATGCTCTGAGATGATGACGGCGTTGTACGGGTCCCACTCGTAGATGAGCTCGGCCTTCGCGATCTTCTGGCCATCGCCGACCGTCAGGCTCGCTCCATACGGGACATCGTACTTGGTGAGAACGCGATTGTCGTTGTCGAGGATGTTGATGACGCCGCTGCGCCCCGACACGATCGGGTGCGTACCTTCCCCTTCGATATCGATCGTCTTGACGCCGTCGTACCGTACCGTGCCGTCGAACTTCGACGTGATCTGCGATTGCGAGGCGATCAGGCTGGCCGTACCGCCGGTGTGGAACGTGCGGAGGGTCAGCTGCGTGCCCGGTTCGCCGATCGACTGGGCCGCGATGACCCCGACCGCCAGGCCCGACTCGACGAGCTTGCCCGTCGTCAGGTCGCGGCCGTAACACTTGGCGCACACGCCGCGACGTGAGTCGCACGTCAGCACCGACCGGATGAGGACCGCCTCGATCGACGTCTCAGAGATGGCCGTCGATTTCTCTTCATCGATGAGCTCGCCGGCGTGCACGATCGTTGCGCCCGTCAGCGGGTCGACCACCTCCTGCAGCGAGACACGGCCCAGAATGCGCTCGGCGAGGGGCTCTTTCACGTCCTCCCCCTCCTTGAGCGCACCGGTGAGCACGCCCTTGATCGTGCCACAATCCTCCTCGGCCACGATGGCGTCCTGCGCCACGTCGATCAAACGTCGTGTCAGGTAGCCGGCGTCGGCCGTCTTGAGGGCGGTATCCGCAAGACCCTTGCGGGCGCCGTGCGTGGAGATGAAGTACTCCTGGACCGACAGCCCCTCGCGGAAGTTCGCGATGATCGGGTTCTCGATGAGCTCGCCCGTGGCGCCCGACATCGACTTCTGCGGCTTCGCCATGAGACCTCGCATCCCGGCCAGCTGACGCACCTGCTCCTTCGAGCCGCGCGCTCCGGAGTCGACCATCATATAGAGCGAGTTGAAGCCCTCACGGTCATGCTGCAGCGCATCGAACAACCGGTCCGCAATGCGACTCGTCGCGCGAGTCCAGATGTCGATGACCTTGTTGTAGCGTTCGCCGTTCGTGATGAAGCCGCGGTAGTACTGCGATTCGACCGATTCGACGTCCTTCGTCGCTTTCGCGATGATCTCCTGCTTCTCCTTCGGGATGATCACGTCGCCCACGGAGACCGACAGGCCGCCGCGCATGGCGTACGTGAACCCGAGCAGCTTCAAGTTGTCGAGGAACTGCGCGGTCTCGAGGTTGCCGCAACGCCGAAAGACCTGGGCGATCAGCTGGACGAGACGCTTCTTGTTGAGCAGTTCATTGATGTACGGAAGGTCCTTCGGCACGATCTGATTGAACAGCACGCGGCCGATCGTCGTATCGACGAGGCCTTGAGCCATCCGCACCTTCACGCGGGCGTGGAGACCGACCGTCTTCTGGTCGTAGGCGATGATCGCTTCCTGCGACTCGCCGAAGACGCGGCCTTCGCCCAGGTCGCTCGACCTCGACTTCGTCAGGTAGTAGCAGCCGAGCACCTGGTCCTGCGTCGGCGTCACGATCGGAGCACCGGACGCAGGCGACAGAATATTGTGGCTCGACAGCATGAGCATCCGGGCTTCGAGCTGCGCCTCGTACGACAACGGCACGTGCACGGCCATCTGGTCGCCGTCGAAGTCGGCGTTGAACGCGGTGCAGACCATCGGATGGATCCGGATGGCCTTGCCTTCGACGAGCACCGGCTGGAAGGCCTGGATGCCGAGTCGGTGCAGGGTCGGGGCGCGGTTCAGCAGAACCGGATGCCCGTCGATGATGTGGTCGAGGATGTCCCAGACCTCGGGGCCCTTCTTGTCCACCATCTTCTTGGCGCTCTTGACCGTCTTCACGAGACCGCGCTCGATCAACTTGCGAATGACGTGCGGCTTGAAGAGCTCGACCGCCATGTCCTTCGGGATGCCGCACTCGTGCAGCCGAAGCTCGGGTCCGACGACGATGACCGAACGGCCGGAGTAGTCGACACGCTTGCCGAGCAGGTTCTGACGGAACCGGCCCTGCTTTCCTTTCAGCATGTCCGACAGCGACTTGAGCGCACGATTGTTGTCGCTCCGGACGGCGTTGACGCGGCGGGAGTTGTCGAACAGCGAATCGACCGACTCCTGGAGCATCCGCTTCTCGTTCCGGAGGATGACCTCGGGCGCCTTGATCTCGATCAGGCGCTTCAGGCGGTTGTTCCGGATAATGACGCGGCGATAGAGGTCGTTCAGGTCCGACGTCGCGAACCGACCCCCTTCGAGGGGCACGAGCGGACGAAGCTCCGGCGGGATGACCGGGATGACGTCGAGCACCATCCAATCCGGACGGTTCGGCGCAGTCTCTTCGCTCTTGCGGAAGGCTTCGACCACCCGCAGGCGCTTCAGCGCATCGGCCTTCTTCTGAACGGAGGTCTCGGTGTGGATGGCAACGCGCAACTCGCCCGCCAGCTCTTCCAGGTTCACGCGGCGAAGCAGGTCCTTGACGGCCTCCCCGCCCATGCGGGCGATGAACTTCTTCGGATCGTCATCCTCGAGTTCCTGATTGCTATCGGGCAGAGAAGCCAGGATCTCGAGGTACTGGTCTTCGGAAATGAGGTCGAGGCGCTGCAAGCCGGTCGTGCCGGGATTGACGACAACGTAGGACTCGTAGTAGATGATCTTCTCGAGTTCTTTGGCGCTCACGCCCAGGATCGTTCCGATCTTGCTCGGCATCGACCGGAAGTACCAGATGTGAACGACCGGCACGGCCAGCTGAATATGGCCCTGCCGTTCGCGCCGAACGCTCTTCTGCGTCACTTCGACGCCGCAACGATCGCAGACGATGCCCTTGTAACGGATGCGCTTGTACTTGCCGCAATGGCATTCCCAGTCGCGCACGGGGCCGAAGATCTTTTCGCAGAACAGTCCGTCCTTCTCCGGCCGGAACGACCGGTAGTTGATCGTCTCCGGCTTCGTCACCTCGCCGTGCGAACGGCCAAGGATCATGTCCGGCGACGCCAGGCTCAGCGTGATCTTGGAAAAGGCCTTGCGTGCAACGCTGTCAGGATGGGGAAACGGCATGGATGCCTCCGAGTCTCTCGATGATGGTGTCCTTCACGCGGGGTCGATACACGGTCACTCGATCTTGACCTCGAGTCCGAGCCCCTGGAGCTCACGCATGAGCACGTTGAAGGATTCCGGCACGTTCGGTTCGGGCAGGTTCTCGCCCTTGACGAGCGCCTCATAGATCTTCGCGCGGCCAAGCACGTCATCCGACTTGACCGTGAGTATCTCTTGCAGGACGTGGGACGCGCCGTAGCCTTCGAGCGCCCACACTTCCATCTCGCCGAACCGCTGGCCGCCGAACTGGGCCTTGCCGCCCAACGGCTGCTGTGTGATGAGCGAGTAGGGTCCGATCGACCGGGCGTGGATCTTGTCGTCCACCATGTGACTGAGCTTCATCATGTAGAGATAGCCCACCGTCACTTGCTGGTCGAACGGATCGCCCGTACGTCCATCGATCAGGGTCGACTTGGATGTGTCACCCAGTCCGGCCTTCTTCAGGTATTCTGCCACCTGTTCCCATGAAGCGCCGTCGAAGATCGGCGAAGCGAACGACATGCCGAGCTGATGGCCGGCCCAGCCGAGCGCGAGCTCGAACAACTGGCCGATGTTCATGCGGCTTGGCACGCCCAACGGGTTCAGGATCAGGTCCACCGGCCGGCCGTTCGGGAGGAAGGGCATGTCTTCGACCGGCACGATCGTCGAGACCACCCCCTTGTTTCCGTGGCGCCCGGCCATCTTGTCGCCCACCTGCAGCTTCCGCTTCTTGGCGACATAGACCTTGGCCAATTGAACAATGCCCGGAGCGAGCTCGTCGCCCAGTTGGATCTTGTTCTTCTCGTGGCGGTACAGCTCCTCGACCTCGGCCAGCTTCTGGCGATAGTTCTCGTAGATCTTGACGACGACGTTCTGCTTGCGGCGATCGTCGACCCATTCGGCGTTGTAGTCGAGCTTGCCGATGCCCTCAAGGTTCTTGAAGGTGTCGAGCTTCAAGGCCGTGCCGCCGCGGAACACCATGGTCCCGTCGGCATCGCGGATGCCGGCCGACTTTTCGCCGTCGAGGTACAGGCCGAGCTTCGAAGCCAGCTTGTCGTCGAGATCCTGAATGTCGCGCTTGCGCGAACGCTCCAGCGACTCGAGACGGCGCTTGTCATCCTTCTTGCTTTCCGTGTCCTTCTTCTTCCGGCTGAAGAGCTTGGTCGCAATGACGATGCCCTTCATGCCCGGAGGCGCCTTGAGCGAAGCGTCCTTCACGTCGCCCGCCTTCTCGCCGAAAATGGCCTTCAGCAGCTTCTCTTCGGGGGTCGGGTCGGTCTCTCCCTTCGGCGTGATCTTGCCGATCAGGATGTCGCCTTCGTTCACCTCAGCGCCGACGCGAATGATGCCGTTCTCGTCGAGGTCCTTCGTCGCCTCTTCCGAAACGTTCGGGATCTCGCGGGTCAGCTCCTCCTCGCCGCGCTTCGTGTCGCGCACCTGGAGCTCGAATTCCTCGATGTGGACCGACGTGAAGATATCCTCCGCGGCGATCCGCTCGCTGACGATGATGGCGTCTTCGAAATTGTATCCGCGCCACGGCATGAAGGCCACGAGGACGTTGCGGCCGAGCGCGAGCTCGCCGCCGTCCGTCGCACAGCCGTCGGCCAGAATGTCGCCCTTCTTCACCCGCTGGCCTTCGCGGACCACGGGCTTCTGGTTGATGGACGTGTCCTGGTTCGTCCGCAGATATTTCGTGAGACGGTACTCGACGCGGCGCTTGTCGTCGAACGACACGATAGCCTCGACGGACGTTTCGTCGATGTCATACTCGACGATGATGCTGTCGCCCGTGACCGCCTCGACGAGGCCGTTCCGTTCGGCCACGATGACGGTGCGCGAATCGCGCGCCACCTTCTCTTCGAGACCCGTGCCCACGATCGGCGCCTCGGGCCGCATGAGCGGCACGGCCTGTCGCTGCATGTTCGAGCCCATGAGGGCACGGTTGGCGTCGTCGTGCTCGAGGAATGGAATGAGCGCGGCCGCGGCCGAGACGATCTGGTTCGGAGCGACGTCCATGAACTGGACCTTCTCGGGCTCGACCATCGGATAGTCGGCCTCGAGGCGGGCCTTGACACGGTCCTCGGCGAACCTGCCGCGATCATCGATCGGGGCGTTCGCCTGGGCGATGACGACCTCGTCCTCTTTCTCCGCCGTCAGGAACTCGATGTCTTCCGAGACCTTGCCCCCCTTGACCTTGCGATACGGCGTCTCAATGAAGCCGAACTCATTGATGCGGGCGTGGATGCAGAGTGAGGAGATGAGGCCGATGTTCGGTCCTTCGGGCGTCTCGATGGGGCAAAGACGGCCGTAGTGCGTGTAGTGCACGTCGCGGACCTCGAAGCCCGCCCGTTCGCGGGTCAGACCGCCCGGTCCGAGGGCGCTGACGCGGCGCTTGTGCGTCATCTCGGACAGCGGATTGGTCTGGTCGAGGAACTGCGACAGCTGGTTCGTGCCGAAGTAGGCGTTGATGACGCTCGTGATCGTCCGGGCGTTCACCAGGTCCTGCGGCGTGATCGTCTCGGCATCGCGAAGGTTCATCCGCTCTCGGATGGTGCGCGTCATGCGCGACAGTCCGATATTGAACTGCTGGGCGAGCTGCTCGCCGACCGTGCGGACACGTCGGTTGCCGAGATGGTCGATGTCGTCGACCTGGCGCTTGCCTTGCTGCATATCGATGAGGTACTTGACGATGGCCACGATGTCTTCCTTCGTCAGGACCGTCACCGTCTCGTCGATCGAAAGGCTGAGCTTGGCATTCATCCGGTGCCGGCCGACATCCCCGAGGTCGTACCGCTTCGGGTTGAAGAACAGCCGGTCGATGAGGTTCTTGGCCGTGTCAAGGTCCGGCGCTTCGCCGGAGCGCAGCTGCGAGTAGATGGCCTCCAGAGCGTCCTCTTCGGAACGCGAGGCATCTTTCATCATCGTGTTGGCGATGACGGAGCTTTCGGTCTCGTTGTCGGACCGGAGGAAGCGGATCTTCTTGACGCCCGCCTTCTTGATCGCCTTGACATGGTCCTCGGTAAGCTTCGAGTCCTTGTTGATGAAGATCTCGCCCGTCTTCCGGTCGAAGACGTCGGAGCAGATGATGCGATCGAGGTAGCCGTTCAGAGCGACCTTGGCAATGTCCACCTCCTCGACAAGGCCGAACAGGTCGAGGATCTCGTCGTCGGACGAATATCCAAGGGCGCGGAGCAGCGTCGTGACCGGGAACTTCTTCTTCCGGTCAATGTAGGCGTACATCACGTTGTTGATGTCGGTCGCGAACTCAACCCACGACCCGCGGAACGGGATAATGCGGGCGGAGTACATGACCGTGCCGTTCGGGTGCACCGACTCGCCGAAGAAGACGCCGGGCGACCGGTGGAGCTGGCTGACGACGACCCGCTCGGCGCCGTTGATGATGAACGTGCCGCGCATGGTCATCGCGGGCAGGTTGCCGAGATAGACCTCTTGCTCGATCGTGTCGGTGAAGTCCTTGCCGCCTTCGCGCTTCTGCGACAAGCGCAGCTTGGCCTTCAACGGCACGGCGTAGGTGAGGCCCCGCTCCTGACACTCGACGACGGAGTACTTCGGCTTCTCGACATAGTACTCCGTGAACTCGAGGAGGAAGTTCTCGCGGGCGTCCATGATCGGGAAGTTCATCTCGAACACCTGCTGCAGCCCTATCTTTTTCCGCCGGTGCGGCGGCACATCGGCCTGCAGGAAGATGTCGAACGAATCGATCTGGACGTTCAACAGGTCCGGGGTCTCGATGACGGACGGAATGCGTCCGAACGAAATGCGGCCGTTGGTACCGTTGCTCTGGTGCTTCAACGTATCCTCTCTTTCGGGGAACGTGATCGCGGGGCGAGTGCCCCCTGAATATGGGGAGAGCCGATGGTCCGGGACCCCCCCGTTTTGCGAGGGAGCGACGGAACCATCGGCTCACCGCCTGTGGACGTGCGACTCCGAGCGTGTTTCCGGAGTCGCGGTCGAGTTACTTCAGCTCGACCTTGGCGCCGGCCTCTTCGAGTTCCTTCTTCAGCTTCTCGGCTTCGTCCTTGTTCAGACCTTCCTTGACGACCTTCGGTGCGCCGTCGACCAGGTCCTTCGCCTCTTTAAGGCCCAGACCCGTGGCCGCGCGGACGACCTTGATGACGTTGATCTTCTGCGCTCCGCTTTCCTTGAGCTCGACGGAGAACTCCGTCTTCTCTTCAACGGCGGGTGCGGCCGCGGCACCGGCGGCCGGCATCATGGCGCCCATCATCATCGGGGCGGCGGCGGTGACGCCGAACTTGTCTTCGAGGGCCTTCTTCAGCTCAACGGCCTCGAGCAGGGTCAGCTTTTCGATCTTTTCGACGATCTCGGCAACTGCAGACATGGTGTTTCTCCTGTGAATAGATAATGTCGTTGGAATGATGCGGAACTCAGGCGGCCTTCTTCTTCTCGGCGATCTGGTCGATGACGCTCACCAGGTCTCGAGCGACGGCGTTGACCGCGCCCACGACGCCCTGGATCGGCGCCTGCAGACTGCCAACGACGCTCGCCATGAGGTCCTTGCGCGAAGGGATCTGCGCCAGCTGATCGATGGCCTTGCCGTCGTACACGACCTTCTCGAGCACGGCTGCCTTCAGCTTCAGCTTGCCCGCTTTCTCACTGAACTTCTTGATGATCTTCGCCGGAGCGGCGATATCCTCTCCGCAGAACGCCACACCGGTCGGTCCGATGAGGTAGTCATACACCTTGTCGTAGCCGGTGACGCGCTCCAGGGCCTTACGGATGAGCGTGTTCTTGACGACGGTATATTGCACACCCACCTTCCGGAACTCGCGGCGCAGTTCAGTCTCATCTGCGACCGTGAGTCCGGAGAAGTCGGCGAAGTACATCGCCGTCGTCGCCGAGACCCGCTCGACCATCTCGTCGATGATCGCGTCTTTCTCGCTGCGTTTCATATGGTCCTCTGTGATGCTGGTGCGACCCGGAGAAGCGAGCCTGTCCGCCACCCCGTCAAGGATTTCCGGCGGTGTCAGGGGACCGGGTCAGAAGCGGTGAAGAGTGCGTAAATTCGTTGGGGTTTCACGCGGCGACCGCGACGGAAGCAGTGATCGCTGCGAAACAGGGTACATCTTCAAGCGCTGCAAACGCAGCCACCGCTGCGACCGCTGCGCGCAACTGATCTCCTCAGTGGACGCCCGCGGCGGCGCGGTCGATGTGCACGCCCGGGCCCATCGTCGTCGACAGCGCGATGCTCTTGACGTAGACGCCCTTGGCTGTCGAAGGCTTCAGGCGGGTGATCGTCGCGAGGAACGCGTTGACGTTGTCAACAAGCTTCGCGGCTTCGAAGTTCGCCTTTCCGACAGTGGCATGGACGATGCCCGCCTTGTCGACGCGGAATTCGATCTTTCCAGCTTTGATCTCCTTCACGGCCGTGCTGACGTCCAACGTCACCGTCCCGCTCTTCGGGTTCGGCATCAGCCCGCGGGGACCGAGGATCTTGCCCATCTTGCCCAGGTCGCCCATCACGTCCGGCGTCGCGATGATCACGTCGACGTCCGCCCATCCGCCCTGGATCTTCTCGAGGTAGTCCTTGTAGCCGACGTGGTCGGCTCCGGCGGCCTTGGCCTCTTCGTCCTTCGGCGGCTTCGCGATGACGAGCACGCGCACCTGCTTGCCGATGCCATGCGGAAGCGCGACGGTGCCGCGGAGGGCCTGGTCGGCCTTGCGCGGATCGACGCCCAGACGGACGGCGATGTCGACGGCTTCTGAGAACTTGGCCGTGGCCGACTGCTTCACGAGCGTGACGGCTTCGGCAATCGAGTATTCTTTGCGGACGACGACCTGTTTCGCCGCCGCGTTGAACCGCTTGCTGTGCTTCTTCATGTTCGTTCCGGCTTACTCTTCGACGGTGATGCCCATGCTGCGGGCGGTACCGGCGACCATGCGCATGGCCGCCTCGACGTCATTGGCGTTGAGGTCAGGCATCTTCAGGGTCGCGATCTCGCGCACCTGCTTCTTGGTGACCTTGCCGACCTTGTTGCGGTTGGGTTCGCCCGAGGCCTTCTCGAGCTTCGCCGCCCGCAGGAGGAGCGTCGCGGCCGGCGGCGTCTTCGTGATGAACGTGAACGACTTGTCGCTGAAGACGGTGATGATCACGGGGATGATGAGGCCCGCCTGTTCCTTCGTCCGCGCGTTGAACTGCTTGCAGAACTCCATGATGTTGACGCCCTTCTGACCGAGCGCCGGGCCCACGGGGGGGGCCGGATTCGCCTGGCCGGCGGGGATCTGGAGTTTGATGTAGCCGGTGATCTTCTTTGCCATGACGACGTTCCTGCGTTATTTTTCCAGTTCCACTTGCGAGAAATCGAGCTCGACCGGCGTCTTGCGGCCGAAGATGGAGACCATCACCTTGACCTTCATCTTCTCGCCGTTCACTTCCTGTACGAACCCGTTGAAATTGTTGAAGGGCCCCTCGGTGACCTTGATCGGATCGCCAACCTTGAACGGCACTTCGACCAGCTCTTTCTCCTGACGCTCTTCCATCTTGCCGATGAGCCGACGCACTTCGACCGGCTGCAACGGCGCCGGGTTGTTCTTGTCGGGAATGAAGCCGAGCACCGACGGAGCCTCAAGAATTACATGCACCGTTTCCTTGTCGAGGATCGCCTCGACGAGCACGTAGCCGGGAAAGAAGTTCTTCACCTTGTGCTTCTTCTTGCCGTCCTTCACCTCCACGACCTTTTCGGACGGGATCATCACCGACGACAGCCTCTCCTGGAGTCCCATGCGTGCCGCCTCGGCCTCCAGGTAGGTCTTGACCTTCGTTTCGTGCCCGGAATAGGTCCGGACGACATACCAGCGCTTGGTCACAAGCGTGCTTGCCGGGGTCACAGGATGGCCTTCAAGGCTTCGCTGACGGCCAGGTCGACGACCCAAGCGAAGACAGCGATGACGAGGGAGACGACCACGACGATCCGGGTCGATTCCATCAGTTCAGGCCGCGTCGGCCAGGTCACCTTTTCCATCTCTTTGGCGACGTCGTTGAAGAAGTTGACGATCTTCTCTTTCATCAGTTCATTCTCGACTAGGGTCGATGATGGTGCTGCATGCACATGATAAGGGACTCGTCATGAGGCCCGCCCGCCGATCACGCGGAACAACCGAATCCCCCGCGCTTGCACGTCAGGAGGGACTCGAACCCCCAACCTGCGGTTTTGGAGACCGCTGCTCTACCAATTGAGCTACTGACGTATGCACCTCTCGGCCCAGCTGAAGGCCGTCCTCCTAGTGCGATCCCCAGCGGTCAGGCGGGGAGACCGCTGCTCTGCATATTGAGCGAGTCACGTATGCCCGTGAGTCCCTCCCGGAGATGAGCCTCCCGGCAGAGGTCGACAGTCTTGGAAGATACCAGGGCAATATGGTCGTGCGTTCGGACGGAGTCGGCGCCAGGCGCCGGCGCTCCGATCGCGCCGGGGCGTCGCGTCACTTCGTCTCTTTGTGCGCCGTGCGCTTGTTGCACCAGTGGCAGAACTTCTTGTACTCGACGCGTCCGGTCTGTTTCTTCTTGTTCTTCGTCGCCGAGTAGTTGCGTCGCTTGCAAGAGGTGCATTCGAGAGTGATGATGTCACGCATCGTGGTGCCTTTCTGAGTCTGGAGCTTGCGACCGGGATTGAACCGGTGACCTCGTCCTTACCAAGGACGTGCTCTACCAACTGAGCTACGCAAGCCAAGTGAGAAGCAAGAAGTGTGAAGGAAGAAGTTGAAAAAAGACCCTGGGACAGCAAGTGACTTTGGAGCGCCTTCCCCACACTTCTACCTTCTAGCTTCTGCCTTCTACCTTGTTGAGCGGGCGACCGGACTCGAACCGGCGACCAACAGCTTGGAAGGCTGTGACTCTACCAACTGAGTTACGCCCGCGTGACCAAGTGAGAAGGTAGATCGCAGATGGATGAAGTTGGAAACGGAACGCGTGAATCGACCGACCAACTTACCAACCATCTACTTTCCAAGTTCCTTGCTCAACTTCTACCTTCTAACTTCTACGTTCTACCTTGCTTGGTGGGCAGGGAAGGATTCGAACCTCCGAAGGCATGAGCCGTCAGATTTACAGTCTGATGCGTTTGACCGCTTCGCTACCTGCCCAGGTTGTGCGACAAAGAACTGGCGGGCGGGATCTCCGCCTGCCGTTCGAGAACGAACGAGGCGGGTAGGCAACCGTCGACCTGCTGCCTCGGCCGAGAACCATCAGCGTGCAGAGCTGGCGAGGAGAATCGAACTCCTGACCTGCTGATTACAAGTCAGCTGCTCTACCAGCTGAGCTACGCCAGCAACTTGCGACGAACGCCGATCCATCACCGCGACCGGACAGAGACACCACAGCCTCGCGAAGACATCACACGGCTCTCGAGCGGCTCACGCCACTGCCTCGAGTCGCATGCAATGCGTTCGGAGGGATGAGGGAATTCCTGCCGGAATCAGCTTTTAAATATACAAAAAAATCGCGTCGAGTCAACGAAGAGTTGAGGTTACTGCCCCAACTTTTTGCTGGAAAGCGGAAAGCGGGAAAGCCACGGATGCCGAGGGGAATACTCCGCAGCGATGGCCACCAGGGAATCAGCCTTTCGCACCTCGCCCCTTTCGGTAGCTGCGAAGGCGTGCTGCAAAAAAGAGGTCGCAAGATAGTCGCGAAAATCGCTCAAATACGCCGAGTCATTCCCATCTATGGGAATCTTCTCAGGCGCGACACCATCATATCTTTTTTCCCCCTTTCGTAGTCGCATCAGATGGCCGATCGGCTCGGCCGATCCGGCCCGAAGCTCGGCGGCCAAACTCATGTCGAGATAGACCGGCCTGGATCTCATGGCCTCGCGAACGATCCCCGTCTGCAAAGCCTCCCATCGCATTTGTATCACTGCCGGCACCAACGGCTCCCCCCGTTCAAACTTCCGAAGCTCACGCAGGAACCCTTCGAACTCCTCCCGGAGTGCGTGGTCAAGCCAGGGGGCCCGTCTTCGAAGTCCTTCCACGTACCATGTCCGATCGCGCAGCAAGCTGTGATCGACCACGAGCACATCGGTCCGAAGCCCCTCGACATGCTGCAGGTACAATGCAGGTGAATAGAGGTAGTCCCATCGCCCCGTCAGGACGAAAGCGTTTCGGTCGACGCTTTGAAGCACGCTCTTCGCGAATCTCTCAACGGCCGACGTGTTCGCCGCGGGAATGCGCGGATAGTGCTCAACAACCTGCCAGATGAGAAGGATCGCGCCGACAACCGGCACGACGATCTGCGCACGATGCGATCGGCGTATGATGCGCTCATGCACGTCGATGATCCCAGGCACGATGGCGAACGACATGGCGACATACACGACAAGGAAGTACGGGCCGATCTCGTGGATATCGTAGTTGATGGAATACGCGACACCTGTGACGGAAAGCAGCGACACGAATTCGGCCGCCCGTTTCCACCTCCGCCATGAGACCAGCCATCCCCATCCTGCCAGCATCAGCCATGGCCAGAAATATTCCGCCGGGAGGTTCTCAACAAAGTATGCCCACTGCCTCGACATCACCCCGGCCCCGCTGAACATCCATTCACGGTACTGAGCGCCACTGACGTGCCGCCAGAATCCCTCCCACGTCGACGGATCTCCCCAGTTCAACGGCGGCCCCGAAGATGCACGCACCGCGAGGACGGCATACATGGAGAGACCCAGCAAAGCCATGGGCGAGATGCGCAGGAGGCGATGCCATGCTGACCTGCTGGTGCCAAATCGCCTGTAGTAGTCCCAGGCCAATGCCGGACCGAAGAGGACCGTCGTCATGTGGTTCGCGAAGCTGAGCCCAACGAGGTACGAACAGACGAACCACCATCGCGAGGCGCCTGCCGTCGCTCGTTCCTGTTCCAAGACGGCCGTGCCGTAACTCGCAAGGACCGCCGACATGAGAGCCAGGTGCAACGCGTAGACCTCGTAGCTCGAAGACTGCACCCAGAAGGTCGTGGAAGATGCAAGGGCCAGAACGGAGGCGAGCGAAGCCCACACGGGAACCTGCTCGACCCCTTTGCGAGATACCCCGTACCATCGTCTCAGGGCCAGGAAGAAAAGGCTCGCCGATGCCGCAACCAAGAAGGCGCTCAGAAGGTTCAGCTGTACCGCCACGCGCAGGCCCGTCGGGACGAGCAACCACGTGCGGGCCAGCACGGTCATGAACGGATATCCGGTTGGATGCGCCGTGCCGAGCGTGTACGCCACGGCCATCAGCTCGCCAGTGTCGGTCCAGCCGACCGTCGAGACGATGGTCGTCGCATACATCACGAGGGTCAAGACGCCGACAAGCAATGCCCAACCCGGCTGGCCATAACGGGTCATCGACGCCTCCCCGACGGGCGACGATGACGCCTGAGCGCGGTCCGAAAGGCGGCCCGTACATCCTTCATGCATCGCTCGAGCGATCGCCGAAATTCCCTCTCCGTCGATCGGCCAACGGCCCACGCCAGGCTCTGAAGTCCCGCCGGATCCTGTGGCAGGGCCGACGTGACCGTCGGCGACGCCAGACGCACCAGGAATTCCATGTGGCGAAGACGCTCCAGCGCGGAGAGGAGTCCGCTCGCAAGGTCCTTCGTCAACCATCTCTTGCGCGACGCACTCGAGATCGTCCGCCACGTCGAGCGTCCGAGTATCTCGGGATGCCGCAAGGCCAATGACTGCGCGACGAACTCAATATCGACGATGCCGCCGGCCGACACCTTGAGGTCGACCGAGCCTTTCTGCACTCGTTGGGACTCCATCGACCGGCGCATTTTCGTGAGATAGGCCGCAGAGACCATCGGACGCTCCATACACGCTGCCCGCAGCGATCGGGTCACCTTCACACCCACCGACGTGTCACCCCAGACCGATCGCATACGCGTCATGGCCAGGAATTCCCACGGCTCAGCACGGTCGCGGAGATACGTCCGAAGGTAGCCGAGTTCGACGGCCAGGGGTGCATTCCTCCCTTCGGGACGCAGTCGAAAGTCCACTCTATATAAAGGAGGGACGGTGGAGAACTGTCGAGCGATGGCCCTGCCTGCCGCCTCAGCAGCCGAACGATCGCAGCGTTGCTCATCGTACACAAGAACAAGGTCCAGGTCCGACCCGATGCCCATTTCCTTCCCGCCCAGCTTACCGAGGCCGAAGAGCCCCAGCCCGTGGACAGGGATTGCGGCCTTGTCGGCCGCGCTCGAAAGCACATCTTCGGCCAGACGACTCAGCTCTGCTTCGAACTCGACGGCCTTCGTCGCACCAAGCAGGAAGCGGATGATCGTCCGGACCTCGTTGTAGGACCGGTATCGATGAAGATCCCGTTCGCGCAGGTCTGTCCAGGCCGGATCGCGACGTTGCAAGACCTCGTCCGCATTCCCCAAGAGCGACTCGAGGAGGAGCGGCTCAGCATGCAGTCGCTCGATCACGCTCGGGGCCAGCCATGCAGCTTGAAGGATCCACACACGATGTCTCGGGTGGTTCAGCGCCATCTCCAACAATCGCCGGGAGGCATCGTCGTTCACCAAGATCTGAAGCCGCTGAGACGCCATCTCGCGAAGCGCCGCCGGCCAGTCGGTCGCTGTGAGCGCGTTCCTGACGATATCCGACGACGGCGCGGTCTTTGCCGTCGCACCGTGCGGCCTGGTGAACGCCTCAAAGTGATCGCGGACGAGGTCTCTCCGTTCGCGGATCGCTGCCATGAACCGGCGGGCGTCTCCAAACCCCAATTTCCGTCCGAGCGTCGTCCGCTCCTCGTCGGTCTCCGGAAGCTGATGGGTTTGATGGCCGTGGAGCAATTGCAGGCGATGCTCGACGCTTCGAAAGAACATGTAGGCCTCGCGCAGCCGACGGCCGTCGTCCGGCAGGATATGGCCTGCTTGAACGAGTCGCTCGAGAGCCAGGAGGGTGTGACCGGTGCGCAACGAACGATCCTGACCGGCGAACAGCAACTGCAGGCCTTGGACGAGGAACTCGATGTCCCGGATGCCGCCTGCTCCCAGCTTGATGTTGCCCTCGAGATCGGCTTCCCGCTCGATCATCTCCTTCATTCTCGCGATCTCGATCCACGGTGCTTGGAGCGCCGCCCTCGGAAAGATGAACGGCTCCAGGTCGGTCATGAACTTCCTGCCGACGGAGTCCGCACCAGCGATGACACGGGCCTTGAGCAGCATCTGTCGCTCCCACGCGGCGCCGCGCGCCTCGTAGTACGTCATCATGGCCGCTCGCGACATGGCCAGCGGACCGGAACGGCCGTCCGGACGCAATCGCATATCCACACGGTACAGGTGCCCTTCGGACGTGAACTCCGACAAGCCACGGAGGATCTCTTCGGCGAGCCGGGCGTGGTACTCATGCCATGTGTGCAGCCGGCCGGCCTTTCGAGGCAGGTCTCCGTCGGCGTCGTAGACGAACAGCAGGTCGATATCGGAACTGAAGTTGAGCTCGTTCCCGCCCAGTTTCCCGAGCGCGATGACGGCCATGCGATGGTGCAGGTCCGAACCGAGCCGCGCATTCAGGTCGGCGTGCGCCTGGTCCATAACCGAACGCGCAGCGACATCGGCGAGCGCGGACAGGTCACGCGTGATCGTCTCCACCGAGGCCTCGCGCAAGATCTCGCGGGCGCCGATGCGCAGCATCTCCCGGCGATGAAAGCGACGGAGCGCATCGAGCCGGCGCTCCGACCGTTCGAAGAGGCCCATGGTCTGACGGGCCTCCCCTTCGAGCTCGGCGGCCGATCTGTCTTTCGTGAGCACATCAGAGGCGGTCAGCCACCTCAGCATTTCAGGGTCCCGAACGATGATGTCGGCCAGGTACTGCGACTGTCCGACGAGTTCGAAGCACACCTGCAGCAACACCGGATGGGCCTCGAAGTCACGGAGGAGGCTTGAAGAGAATCCCGCCTCGATGATCCGCTGGAGGTTGCGGAGAGCCCGCTCGGCGTCGGGCGCCTCGGCCGCGAGGGAGGTGAGCCTTTGTCCAAAGGCGCGGGGATCAAGGCCGGTCCTGAGGGCCGCCTCCTCAAGCGCATGCACGTATGTCGAAGCGTTCGACGACATGCGGGTCAAGATATCGAAAAAACATCGCGACTGCTTCCGTTGATTCTGCCGGCGGCGTCCTCTATATTGGCGCACAACATCCGGGAGACGCACATGGTCAAACTCGTAGCCCTCTATCGCACACCCGAAGACACGGCGGCCTTCGACGAACACTATTTCAGCATCCATGCCCCGATCGTCAAGCGCTGGCCGGGCCTCCTGAAGCTGGAGGTCTCGAGGATCACGGGCGCCCCGATCGGCGAACCCAAGCACCATCTGATGGCCGAGATGTACTTCCAGGATGAAACGGCCATGCAGAACGCGCTCCGGTCGCCCGACGGCAAAGCTGCGGCGCGCGATGTGATGGAGTTTGCGGGAAGTCTGGTCTCGATGTTCTTTGCCGAGGTCAAAGGAGATCAGTAGGGATACAAGAAGTAGGATGGAAGATGAACGACTGAAGCACAGCGAGTCGCTTGAGTCTTCTATCTTCCTACTCAACCACGATCTCTCGACGCTACTTTCATCTCTTAGCCATGTCCTCCTATCGCTCCCTCCCCCATTCGTCCTTCCGGTTCGAGAAGATCCTCTACCAGAAGTCCCGGTACAAGGCGACGATCACGATCAACCGGCCTGAGGTGCACAATTGCCTGGACTTGCAGACCTTGCAGGAACTGGGAGCCGCTTTCCAGGATGCCGCGTGGGACGACCGGATCGCCGCCGTCGTCATCACGGGTGCAGGCGACAAGGCCTTCTGCACGGGTGCCGATCTGAAGGAGTGGCACAGGGACTTCCTGCCGAAGCCGAACGACTTCTATAAGTGGATGGGAACATTCGTCGAGACGTTCGAGCGGCTGCGCAACATCGGGAAGCCCACCATCGCTCGGCTTAACGGCATGGCCGTCGGGGGCGGAAACGAGCTGCAGATGTCATGCGATCTGTCGATCGCCGCGGAGGACGCGTTCATTCGGCATGTCGGGACCGAGCACGGCAGCGTGCCGGCCGCAGGAGCGACGCAGTGGTTGCCGCTCATCGTCGGCGACCGCCGGGCGAGAGAGATCCTGCTGTTGTGCGAAAAGATCCCGGCCCGGAAAGCCCTCGACTGGGGACTCGTGACCGAAGTGGTGCCGCGGGCTGAGCTCGACACCGCGGTCGATCGCATGGTGGCGAAGCTGGTGCGGAAGCTGCCGGAATGCACTCGCTACACCAAGCAACAGCTGAACTTCTGGCGGGACATGTCGTGGGCCATGACGATCGGCCATGCCCGCGACTGGCTGACCGTACACACCGCCGCGCCGGAGATCCGGATGAGCATCGAGGCGTTCGTCAAGAAACAGCCGATCGATTACGAGAAGATCAGGGAGATGGCAGCCATGCGGAATGCCAAGGAAGTCCCGAAAAAGCGTCGGAAGACCAAGAAGTAGAGAATTGCTCGCAGAGCCGCAGAGTTCGCAGAGAACGCACAGAGGGAATCCAGTGTCGTTGTGTGTCGTGCTCTGCGATCGCTGCGGTCTCTGCGCCTCTGCGCGATCGAACTTCGAGCGAATAGACAAGACTTGTCATGGGACACAGCATGGAAAACAGCCTTCTGATTGTGCATCACGATACCGGCATCGCCATCGTGCAGTTTAACCGGCCCGAGGTCCTCAACGCCCTCAATATGGCGTTGATGGCCGAGCTCGTGGACACCCTGGAGGCGCTGGACAAGGACGACGACGTGCGATGCATCGTACTGACCGGCAATGAGAAGGCGTTCGCGGCCGGGGCCGATATCAAGGAAATGGCTGGGGCGACCGCCATCGATATGCTTCACCGGGACCAGTTCGCCCGATGGGACCGGATACGGAAGGTCAAGACGCCCATCATCGCGGCCGTCAGCGGGTTCGCGCTGGGCGGAGGTTGCGAGCTCATGATGACCTGCGACATGGTCGTCGCTTCGGAGACGACACGGATCGGCCAGCCGGAGATCAACATCGGCGTCATGCCGGGAGCGGGCGGCACGCAACGACTGACCCGTGCCGTCGGCAAGGTGAAGGCCATGGAAATGGTCCTGACGGGGTCGATGATCACGGCCGACGAAGCGCTGCAATGGGGACTCGTGAACCGGGTCGTTCCGGTCGAGGTGTTTCTGGACGAGGCGAAGGCTCTGGCGAGAGAGATCGCCTCGAAGCCGCCTGTCGCCGTGCGGCTGGCCAAGGAGGCCGTACTGAGATCCTTCGACACGACGATCGAGGGGGGGCTCGAGTTCGAGCGGAAGAACTTCTACATGCTCTTCGCGAGTGAAGACCAGAAGGAAGGGATGCAGGCGTTCGTCGAGAAGCGGAAGGCGGAGTGGAAGGGCAGGTAGAGAGGCGAAGCCAGAGGACAGGGGACAGTGATCAGGGAGCAGTGAACAGTCATCAGTTGCAGTGAATCGCCATCGCCTGCGATCGCGAAGCGATCTCTTTCCAACCTGCCCGAGAATTCATTCTCGGGCAGAGTAATTCGAGCGTAGGTACAGAAGAAACGACCTTATGAGATCCGACAGCGTCAGATCAGTCATCCTGTCGTTGTCCATCGTCCTCGGTTGCGCGGCGCCAAGATCGGCGGAGCGAACGGCCTCCCAACAGCCGTTCACGTTCGCCTGGATGTCTGATACGCATGTCGGCAGCACGACGGGAACGGAAGACCTCGTGGCTTCGGTCGACGATATCAACGCAAACGACAGTCTCGCATTCGTCGTGCTGAGCGGCGACATCACGGAACTGGGATCGGACGCCGAGATCGCCGAGGCGCGCACAACCCTCGAGCGACTGAACAAGCCCTACTACATCATTCCGGGCAATCACGACACCAAGTGGTCCGAATCGGGAGCGACGACGTTCATCAAGGTGTTCGGGTCCGACCGGTTCGTTTTCCAGCATGGAGGTATACTCTTCTTCGGCCTGCATCAGGGTCCACTGCTCCGCATGGGGGACGGCCATTTCGCTCAGGAGGACCTGCGCTGGCTGGATTCTCTCCTCTCCACCATCGACCCCGCACAGCCGCTCATCTTCATCACCCATTATCCCCTCGACGACGGCATCGACAATTGGTACGAGCTGACCGACCGCCTGCGGCGCTTCAATACGCAGGCCGTGCTGGTCGGGCATGGCCACAGCAACCACGAGATGGAATATGAAGGGCTCCCGGCAGCCATGGGACGGTCGAACCTGCGGGCTCGCCAACAGGTCGGCGCCTACACGCTCGCGCACGTGAGGCCGGATTCTCTCATCCTCTTCGAACGGCGTCCGGGACGCCGAACCCTGCCGTCCTGGCACGCTATGGCCCTCGGGCGCCGCACGTTCGAGACACCGGCGGCGCCATTCCCCCGCCCCGATCCCCACGCGTACAATCGCGCTCATCCGCAGGTGAAACGGCTGTGGCATGCGCAGACCGGCTGGACGATCACCGGCGCTCCGGCGGTCTCGGGCGATCGCGTGATCGTCGGGGACCGGAGCGGAACGGTGCGGGCGATCGGCATCGAGAACGGCAATATCCTGTGGGCGAAGACCCTGTCCGGCTCGGTGCACACGACGCCCGACGTTTTCGGAGACCGCATCGTTGTCACGACCGGGGACGGCTACATCGTGGCGCTCGACCGGAGCGCCGGCGGTACGCTCTGGAGCGTGCACACCGGCAAGCCGAACGTCGCCTGTCCGTCGATCGTCGATGGACGAGTGTATGTAGGCAGCAGCAGCGGACGGTTCCTTTGCCTGTCGCTGCAGGACGGAAGTGAGATCTGGAGCTTCGATTCGGTCAAGGCATTTGTCGAGACGAAGCCGCTGGTGACCTTGCGATCGGTGGTCTTCGGCGCATGGGATTCTTATCTGTATGCGCTCGATCGAGCGACCGGAGCGCTCCGTTGGAAGTGGAACAACGGCACCATGGCACGCGGGCTCTCTCCGGCTGCCGCCTGGCCGGTCGAGAGCGACGGTCGCATCTTCATCGCCGCTCCGGACCGCGCTTCGACGGTGCTCGACGAAGGGACCGGCGGCGTCGTCTGGCGGACCAAAGAGCACGTCGTGCGGGAGTCGATCGGGCGTTCGGAAGACGGAAACCGGTTCTACGCAAAAGGGATGAACGACTCCCTGTTCGCCTTCAACGCGCGCGCGGCGACGAAAGAACTGGCGTGGGCCACCGACTGTGATTTTGGCTACGACATCGACCCCTCGATGCCTCGCGAAGCGGGCGGACGGGTCTTCTTTAGCACGAAGAACGGGCTCGTCTTTGCGCTGGAGGCTCAGTCGGGATCGATCGCCTGGTCGCACAAGATCTCGAACACGATCGTCAACACGGTGGCTCCCGTCGACCGGCACCGGGTGGTGGTGACGGATTTTGACGGGAACATTGTACTGTTGACGGACCGATAGATGGGGTCTTTCCCGGTCCTTCGATAGAAAACGTAAGGCTATACCCATATACTTGGCTTGCATATTTATGGTTATACCCATATGAAACAACCAAGCCGCAGATTGATGGTGCAGCAGATTGACCAGAAGCTGTCAACGCTGCGCGGTCTCAATGAAATCGGTCTCCCTCCGAAGGGTTGGATTCACGCCATCCGGACCGCAATGGGGATGTCGCTTTCTCAACTGGGAAGGCGACTGAAAAAGACGGTCGCATCGGCTGGAGAAATCGAAGAAAGGGAGCGATCGCAGTCGATCACGCTCAAGAAATTGAGTGAGGCTGCGGAAGCACTCGACATGCAGTTGATCTCCGCTCTCGTGCCGAGGGGTGGATCACTCGAAGGGCTCATTGAGCGAAGGGCGATGGAAGTAGCGCGAGAGATCGTCATGCGCACCTCACACAGCATGGCGCTGGAAGACCAGCAGAACAGCCAGGCACGGTTGGAGCAGGCCATTCAGGAAAAAGCCGAAGAACTTCGCCGGGAAGTCCCGAAGCTTCTATGGAAGTGACGCCAGATCCAGCTGAGGGCCAGACTCCGCTCGACGAGGATGAGAAGGAAGGACTGCTGATTCCTACGATCGCCACCCGAGGCGAGCTGGACGAGTTCGAACAACTCGGCATTCAGCGCGCGGTCGAATGGTCGCTTCGACGACGCTTCGAGATCGGCCAGATCTTGACGGAAGAATTCGTCCAAGCATTGCATCGTCGGATGTTCGGCGAAGTCTGGGAGTGGGCCGGACAGTTTCGCCGGACCAACAAGAACTTGGGGAGTGACGTCAACGAAATCCGACCTTCGCTTCGGTTGCTCCTGGACGATGCCCGTTACTGGGCGGAGCATCGGGGCTACCCTCCGGACGAGATCGCCGTACGGTTCAGCCATCGCATCGTCTCGGTGCGTCCTTTCCCCAATGGCAACGGTCGCCATTCACGACTCATCGCCGACATCCTCGTGGAGCACGGTTACGAGCGCCCCCCATTCTCGTGGGGACGCGCATCCCTCGTGAGCGTCGGAGATGCCCGAACGGCCTACCTCCGCGCCCTCCGCGCGGCCGACGATCAAGACTACGGTCCACTGCTGAGATTCGCCCGAGAATAGTCCTATGAGCAAATCCTTCGAACAAGGCAAAGACGAGGTCGCACCGCTGGCGGGGTGATCGCAAAGCAACGACAGCAAGGGATCACGTATCGGAAAGGGCAACGCAACGCGATCTTGTTTCGAGAGGTGAGATCGCGCGGATCGATTCATCTGTTCCGACTCTCAGGGCGTAGTCGTTCATCGACTGGCATATCATGTCCACCTTCGACCAGATCCGGGTCTTCGTGTTGGCACTCGCCACCGTTGGGCTGATCCTGGTTTCACGTCGAGCGCTCTTCAATATGCGTTCGCATGGGTTTGCCCGTTTCTTCGCCTGGGAATCGATAACGGTGTTGGTGTTGCTCAATTGCCCCCGTTGGTTCACCGATCCGTTCTCTGCTAGGCAAGTGCTCGCTTGGACGGTATTGTTCGCGTCTCTGTTCGTGCTGTGGCGGGGCGTGAAGCTTCTCAAGACCGCTGGACCCACCCGAGAACGTGCCGAGACTGAACTCTACACATTCGAAAAGACTTCAACATTGGTCACATCCGACATCTATCGGTACATTCGGCACCCGTAATATGCTTCCTTGCTCTATCTTGCCTTGGGGACCATTCTCAAAGATATTTCCTGGGCTTCGATCGCTCTGTTCGCGGTGGCAACCATCAGTCTCGTTGCCACTTCCATTGCAGACGAGCACGAATGCATCAAGCACTTCGGTCCACCCTATCGTGAATACATGACCACGACGAAGAGGTTCATTCCCTATCTGTTGTGACTTCTAGCAGGATGCTGAAAAATGGTCGATTACCAACTTCGAGTTGAGTTGGGTGCGTTTGAACGAAGCTGCGGCACGCTGAGCGCGTCCCTCATCGTG
>JALONQ010000013.1 GCA_025454835.1 Bacteroidota bacterium
CGCCATAGGCGGGACGGGCTGAGCTACCCGTCCAGGGTATTACTTCTAACACAACAAGTCCATTGCTCTACCAATCCGTCACCGACTCCGTCGGTGACGCGATCCGTCACGTTCCGTGACGAGATCTCGTCCCATGAATGGGACGGACCTCGTCCCGCCCGTGGCGGGACGGGCTGAGCTACCCGTCCCAAAATTCACAGACTTAGCGAGGTCCGCAGGACCGTGGCTAAGTCTGATGAATTTTGAGGACCCCGCCGATGTCCGGCGGGGTCTGCAATTCAAAGACCAAGAAATATACGAACTCTTGCGACGTACTTCAACTAGTTCAAGACGCCGTTCCGCTTGAGCACATCCTTCGCGATGACGAGCTTCTGGATCTCGTTCGTTCCTTCGAAGATCCGGTTGATGCGGGCGTCGCGGTAGAACCGCTCGATCGGCAGCTCGCGCGAATAGCCCATGCCGCCGTGGATTTGCACCGCCATGTCGGCCACACGGTCGAGACCTTCCGAGCAGAAGAGCTTCACCATCGCCGACTGTCGTGAGATCGACTTTCCAGCTTCATAGTCGTGCGCCGTCCGGTAGACGAGCGATTCCATCGCATAGATGGTCGTGGCCATCTCGGCCAGCATCCACTGGATGGCCTCGAACTGTGCGATCGGCACGTCGAACTGCTTGCGCGTCTTGGAATACATGGTCGACTGCTCCAGCAGTTCCTTCGCCGCGCCCGTGCACGCCGCCCCCAGACCCAGGCGTCCGGCGTCCAGCGTCTTCATGGCCACGATGAAACCACGTCCGTCGTCGCCGATGATGTTCTCGGCCGGCACGCGCACATCCTGCAGAGCGATGGCCGAGGTGGCGCTCCCCCGGATCCCCATCTTCTTCTCAGGCGCGCCGGACTCATACCCTTTCCATTTCGTCTCGACGACAAAGCCCGTGATGCCCCGTTCCGTTCGAGCAAAGACCGAGACGACGTCGGCGATGTTGCCGTTCGTGATCCACATCTTCTCGCCGTTCAACACCCACTCGTTGCCGTCCTTGACAGCCTTGGTCCGGAGATTGAAGGAATCCGAGCCGGCCAACACCTCCGTCAGCGCGAAGGCTCCGATCATCTTTCCTTCGGCCAATGGCACGAGGTATTTCTGCTTCAACGCCTCGGTGCCGCCGATGAAGATGGCATTCGACCCGATGGACTGGTGGGCGCCGATGAACGTCGCCGTCGACATGCATCCCCGGGCGATCTCCTCCTGCATCAGGCAGTAGCCCACCTCGCCAAACCCGCCACCGCCGTACTCCGGCGGGAATGAGGCCCCGAGGAACCCCATCTCTCCCATCTTCCGGATCAATTCGAGCGGGATCTGCTCGTTCTCGTCGATCTGCCGCGCGATCGGCTTGATCTCGGCGTTCACAAACTCGCGGGCCGTATCCCGCAGCATTTTCTGTTCTTCGGTCAATTGAAACATGCTCATGGCGATCACTCGAGGGGTTTCTGGCCGATATACTGGGAAACGTCCTCGCCGCCATCCACGCCGATCGTGTTGCCGGAGACGAAACCCGCGCCCTCCTCAGACAGGAGTACGACCAACTTCGCAATATCTTCGGGCTCCGTCAGCCGCCCGAATGGATTCTTCGCTCGCGCCACCGCGAGCATCTTGTCGCTATTCGGGATCTTTCGAAGCGCCGGCGTATCGGTCACACCGGCCATCAGGGCATTGACTGTGATCCCGTACGGTCCCAATTCCATTGCCAGCTGGCGCGAGTGCGATTCGAGGGCCGCCTTTGCGGCCGACACGGCGCCGTAGTTGGGAATGATGCTGTGTCCGCCTGAGGAGGTCATCGAGAAGACCCGACCCCCCTTTTTCATCAAATGCCGCTGCATGAGTCCCTGCGTCCAATACACGAGGCTGTGGGCCATCACATCGAGCGTCATCTCCATTTGCGCGCGGCTCATCTCGTCTTCGGGCTTCTTGGCGATGAACGGCTTGAGCGTACCGAAGGCCAGCGAATGCAGCAGGACCTTGATCGACGCTCCATGCTCTTCTGCGAGTCGCTCTTTGATATCGTCGAGGGTCTCTTGCTGCTTGATGGGATCGGCGGCATTGATGTTGTAGAAGACCGCCTTGGAGCCTGCGTGCTTGATCTCCTTGATCACCTCTTGCACCATGGGCATGGTGGCCTGACGATCAAGATGGACTCCAAAGATGTTCATGCCGTACCGCGCCAGTTCGATGGCCGTGGCACCGCCAAAACCGCTCGACGCGCCGAGTACCAGCGCCCAATCCGTTGGCTTGAACCGCTTTTCGGGCTTCATACGTAATGGTCCTTAGAATGTGATGTGCTCCGGAACGGCCTTCAATTTACCAAAAAAAGGTGGAAGGTGAAAGGAGGTTCCGGAGCGCGCCCACCACGAGAATCCTTCCTCCAACCTTCCACCTGTCACCTTCTCACCTCCTCTCTCCTCACACCTCTCACCTGCTTTGTCTATTCCACCGTCACGCTTTTCGCGAGATTGCGCGGCTGGTCCACGTTGGTCCCTCTGGCCACAGCGATGTAGTACGCCAACAGCTGCAGCGGGATGATGTTGACGATCGGCCCGAAGAAGCCGTAGGTGCGCGGTACTCGTATGACGTGCTCCGCCAACGCGCCGATCTCATGGTCGTCCTCGTTCGCGATGGCGATGATCCTTCCCTTGCGCGCTCTGACTTCCTGGATATTGCTCACCACCTTCTCGTAGATCGCATCTCGGGGAACGACCACGACCACCGGCATGTGCTCGTCGATGAGGGCGATGGGACCGTGCTTCATTTCCGCAGCCGGATATCCTTCGGCATGGATGTACGAGATCTCCTTGAGTTTCAACGCCCCTTCCAACGCCACCGGGAAGTTGGCACCCCGTCCAAGAAAGAGGAAGTTCTTGGCGTCCTTGTAGACCTGGGCGATGCGACGGATCTCGTCGGCCTGCGCCACCACCCGCTCGACCTTCTCCGGGATCGCTGCCAATTCCGTCGTCAACACGCGCGCATCGGCGGCCGACAGACCCCGGGACTTCGCCAGCATGATCGTCATCAGCGACATGGCCGTCAACTGCGACGTGAAGGCCTTCGTCGAGGCGACGCCGATCTCGGGTCCGGCATGCGTGTAGATCCCTCCGTCCGTCTCGCGGGCAATGGTGCTGCCCACAACGTTCACGATACCGAGCACCAGGGCTCCATGGCGCTTCGCTTCGCGCATGGCGGCAAGCGTGTCTGCGGTCTCGCCGCTCTGGCTCACGGCGAAAACGACGTCTTCCGGTCCGACGATCGGCGTCCGGTAGCGATACTCCGACGCATACTCGACCTCGACCGGTATCTTCGCGATCTGCTCGAGAATGTACTCCCCCACCAGACCGGCGTGCCACGACGTTCCGCAGCCCAGAAAGATGATCCTCCGCGACTTCGCCAAGCGCTCTTGCACATGCTCCAGGCCACCGAGCTTGACAGACCCCTCATCCGCACGCAAGCGTCCGCGCATCCCGTTCCGGATCGTCTCCGGTTGCTCGTGGATCTCCTTCAGCATGAAGTGCGCGAACCCGCCCCTCTCGATCTGCGACAGATCGAACGTAACCTCTTCGATCTCTTTCGTGATCGTCACGTCCTGCAGCGTCGTCGTTCGGATCGCATCAGCCTTGATCTCGGCGATCTCGCCGTCGTTCAAATAGATGACCTGGCGCGTGTGGGCCACAATGGCCGCCGCATCCGAGGCGACGATCTGCTCCCCGTCGCCGACGCCAATGATGAGCGGGCTTCCGAGTCGCGCCGCCACCATCACGCCGGGAGACGCTGTCTCGAGGACAACGAGTCCATACGTCCCGGTCACTTCGCGCAGGGCCGCGCTCACCGCGCTCAGAAGGTCGGGAGCTGTCTTTCGGAAGTCCTCGATGAGGTGCGCCAACACTTCCGTGTCGGTCGCGCTCCGAAAGAGGTGCCCTCTGGCCTGCAGTCGCTTCTTGAGCGCCGCGTAGTTCTCGATGATGCCGTTGTGCACCACGGCGATCGACCCGCCACAGTCGGTATGCGGATGGGCGTTGACGTCGTTCGGCTCGCCGTGCGTGGCCCAACGAGAGTGCCCCATGCCGGTCGTCGAACCCGCGAGCGCCTGATCGCCCGCCACCGCCGCAACCAGTTCGGCCACCTTGCCCGCCCGCTTGCGCACGACAATGCCCGCGGGATGAACGACGGCCACACCCGCAGAATCGTAGCCGCGATACTCCAAGTGTTGAAGCCCGTCGAGGATCACGGGGATGGGGTCTCTCATGCCGACGTATCCAACGATCCCGCACATGGTCACGCTCCTTCTGTCTGTATGATCGCCGCCAACATGCGCCCCGATCGGTCGCCGTCACGACGGAACGAATGAAAGACATCTGCCCCGCAGATCGTGCAGCGCCCATCCACTTCGATCTGTTCTGCTGGCACTCCGGCCAGGACCAACTGGCGTCGGTTCTCCGCGTGAAGGTCCAGCGTCGTACGGTGGCCCTTCTGCACGACGGCATCACCGTGGAACAGCGCCGACACTTCTGGTCCGACCTCGTAGCAACAAGGCCCGGCCGCCGGTCCGATCCATGCACGCATCGCACGGGGATCGATGCCCAGGTCCATTCGGAGATGTCCGACGACGTTCGAGAGGATCCGCTGTTTCGTCCCCCTCCAGCCCGCGTGGACAGCCGCGACGGCCGTGGCGCGATCATCGGCCAGCAAGATCGGCACGCAATCGGCGATCGACACGGCCAGTGCGATCCCTCGTTGGACCGTGAGGAGCGCGTCACACGAAGGATGCAGACCCGGACGGTCGACCGGCGTTACCGTGCCGGAGTGACACTGGGCGGCAAACGCCGTGTGCGCTTCATCGCTCCCGATCGCCGCCAGGAACCGCCGTCGGTTCTCCTTCACGGCCGACACCTCGTCTCCGATGTTCAGACTCAAGTTCATGCCCAGCGGCGCTCCCGAGACGCCGCCATGACGCGTGCTCATCGCCGCCCGCAGGCGCGGGATCCCCGAGAAGATCGTCGGAAGGACCAGCGGGACCTGAGACATGGGTCAATACAGCGGAATGATGATGCGGAACGTCGCTCCCGGACCGTCGGAGAGAAGATCAATGGAGCCCCCCAGGTCCTCGATCACCGACCGGACGATGGCCAGGCCCAGACCCATCCCCTCGGTCTTCGTTGAGAAGCTGGGTTCGAAGATCCAGGAGCGCGCCTCGGTGGCAACGCCCGGTCCGGTGTCCCGAATGGTCAGGCGGATCGTCCGACCCGCATTCACTGACCGCACGTGGACCTCCCCGCGGCCGTCCATGGCCTGGACGCTGTTGCGGAAGAGATTGATGAAGACCCGTCGCAGCTCGTCAGCATCGGCAACCACCACCGCCGGTTCAGGAGAAAGGTCGAGCGTGAAACGTACCCCCGGGACGTTGCTGAACAGCCGGCTCGCTTCGCGGACGGCATCCAAAAGATCGATGCGCATGAACCGGCGTTCGGGCAAGCGCGCGAACCGTGAGAACTCGGTCGCAATGCGCGCAAGGGCCTCGACCTGCTCCAGGACCGTATCGGCGACACGCACCACGAGCGCATCGCGGTCTTTCGCCCGGTCCTTGAACGCCTGGCGCAGGTGCTGCAACGACAGCTTGATAGGCGTCAGAGGATTCTTGATCTCGTGAGCGACCTGTTTGGCCATCTCCCTCCACGCCTGCTCCCGCTCCGCCTGAGCGATCCGTCTCCGGCTCTCGTCGAGCTCGCTCGACATGCGGTCGAAGGCGTTCATCAGCGAGCCGATCTCATCGCGCCGCGCCGTCCGTAGCGAAGGCGGTGTCCGTCCGTCGCGGAGCTGTTCCGTCGCCTTCGTCAGCGTGCGGACAGGACCGGCGATCCGTTCCGACAGCCATCCGCCGGCGGCCAGAACGAGGAGAAACACGCCTGCAGCCGTCACGAGGAGAAACGCATTGCGCTCGGCAAGATCCTCGTCGATCCCGGCTTGTCGGTCGAGGGTCGGAATGGCCACGACCCCTGCCGGCCGCCCCCCGACGTCGAACGTGCCGTAACCGACCGCGTATGTCGTGCCGCCGATCCGTTCACCGACCAGATGAAACCCGGCCGACCGGAGCTGAAGCCGCGCGAAGACCTCGGCCGGCAGTCTGGCATCGAGAACCCCCGACGTGAACAGCTCAGGACGGCTGCTCGCCCGCAATCGCTCTGAGCGGAAAATAGAGAATTCGATCCCGAGATCTGCTGCGACCGACCGGCAGAAGTCATCGTCCAGTCCACGCTCAAGGTCCTCCTCGCCGAGGAGCGAGACGGACAGGCGCTGTTGCACCAGCGCAAGGTCGCGTCTCAACGTCTCCTCCTGATTGCGCTGGTTCCGTTCCGTTGAGATGGTCTGATTCGACCAGGCGAGGATCACCAGCGGCACCACCGCGATCGCAGCGAACGCCATGAACAAACGACCTTGAAAACTGGGAAGCCATGAGCGTGCGGCCGCCCGCCACGATGGCCGGAGCAGAGCGCCGGCAAGGCCCAGTGCCGCGAAGACGAACGCGATCTTCACTGCATGGAAGAGCCACCATCGGACATCAACGCCCGGCACTGCAGCCGCCAGGACCCGTCCGGGCACGTGAGGATCGCTGAGGTAGGCCAGACCTGCAGCGGCGCTCCCATCCGTTACACGTATCGACCCACCCGGATGGTCACGCAGATGATCACCTACATCGCGCGCTAATTCCGCCCCCTCGGGAATCCAGTATACGTCGCTCCACAACGCCCGTCCTTCTCGGAACTCTGCAACAGGCGGGGCCGCTTCAAAGGATCCGGCATTCGAGGCCGTCGAAAGAATGATCGACTCCTCCGTCGAAGGCGAGAGGATCAGGGCGACCGTCCCGTGGACGACATTGTCGTCGCCCCGAACGGTGGTCCAGCCTCCGTAGAAGACGCGGCGCACGCCGCCGGCGGACAGGTCGATCGTTTGCACCGACTCCTCATCCGCATCGAAGACAGCTCGCAAGACCCCTTGCTGGTCGAAGGTACCGATGCCGGACATGAATCGGTCTCGCTCGATGCCGTCTTCGTCAAACAAGGCCACGCCGGAATTGAGCCGTTGTTGACTGAGCAGCGTCCGCGACCAGACGCGGAACGCCGAGCGCCCCGAGGCCGCATGGTCGGATTCGAACAGCATGGACGCCGCATCCCGGTCCATGGAGAGAGATCGGAGATCGGACCCGACCATGAAGCTGAACCACGAGTCTCCCGGTTGGATCTGCTCTCGCAGCATCCGTTCGGCCGCCTGCCATTGGCGCTCACCCACCTCATGGTCCAGCACCGGCAGCGCCAGAAGCAGGACCGCCAGGGCATGAGGGACCCACCGGACCGCGCGGGGGAGTTCCAGGCGCTCTTCCGCCACGATGATCAACACCGCCCCCGACCACGCGATCGCAACGACCCACCATGGTACGATGGAATAACTTCCGATCTGACCGATCACGATGATCATCAGGCCGGTGAGCACCGAGGTGGCCGCCAGCGCGATCGGCCACGGACGAATGCCGGCCGCCTGTAGTGCCGCCGTCCAGGTCCGAACGCTCCACGTCCAGATCGTCCGGAACGTCAACGTCACGAAGAACAGCGAGACCATCAGCAGGGAAGCGGCCAGCGACGGCACAAGCGACGATGCATCGTAGAGCGACAACGTGGAGTCGACCACGAGACTCCGCACGACAACGACGTACCCACGCGTCAGGAGAGCGGCGGCCACCAGCCATCCTGCAGATGCGGCGAGCCAGAACCACCTTTCTTGAGGTCCGAACGAGTCGCCGAAGCGCGACCTGAATCCCCGATCGAGCCACCACACCGAAACGAACAAGGTCAGGCCGCTGAGCGCCAGATCGAGCGGCGTGGCCGCGAAGCCCCCCGGACTCGGGGCGGCGTAAAGCCGGGGATCGACGGCACTTCCCCATGCCCACCGGGCCGGGATCTCGAGCCACGTCAACGCCAACCGCACCACCCACGCGACGACGGCCGGCGCCACGGCCCACCAACGCGGGTGGACGATCGCCGCCCGCCTCCATACCCAGGCCAGGGCCGTCAACAACGCCAACGTCGTCAGCGCTGCGGTCACGTCATCCACCCCGCGGTCTGCTTGACCAGACGCCACGACTGCCGCCGAAGCCACGGTGTCACGACCAAAGGCAAGGAGCGGGACATGCCCGGGCTCTGCGGCGAGACCTGACCGAGGAAGGACGACGATGCGCCGGCCCGATAGATCGGCGATGCGACCGGCGAAGGTCGGAGTCCCGAACAAACGCTCCAGTGACGGCGTCTCTACGGAAAGCGGGCGATGGAGCCGCACCTGAAGCCCGGTCCTTGGATCGCTCACCAACACCCGCAACACCACAAGAGCACCAACCCGATCGACGCGAGCCGTTGAAGATCCACTCACCGTGGGTGCCGGCGCTTCAGGACCCGGATTCCACGTCCTCCCGCTCCAGGCAAGGATGTTCCCCCGGGGGTCCAGAAGTTCCACACCCGTCGACGGATCTTCGTGTCGATCGGCCAGGGTCTCAAAAGCCGATGCCAGTTCGCCAGTTCCTCCGGTCAGGAGCTGACGAAAGAGGGTCGAATCGCCGAGGAGCGCTCTTCCTTCATCGGCCATCTCCATGGTGACAGACGTGAACGCTCGTTGAACGGAGGCTGCGCGATCCTTCTCCGTCAGGCCGGCGGCATCCGTTCGGATCAGCGAGGACAGCGCAGCCGCGACGCTCAACGCGACGAACGTCCACGGCAGCCAGGCCGCCATCGAACGTGGTCCCCGGATCATGGTTGGGATCAGTACAAAGAGAGATGAGTGATCAGCCACCGGGAATCGACGGTGGCAAACGAGAGATACAGCCGCAACGTGTCCCGGCCCTCACCGCTCACGACGACGGTGCCGGAAGCATAAGGCGAGGCGACCGAAGCTTCAATTCGGTCGATGTCGGCGTCCCGCACCGCACGCCGGCTCAGAAAGCCGGTGAGCAATTGGAGCGCCTGATTCGACGAGTAGTCTCCACGGCCCATTTCCGGCAGGGCCAACTGGACCGTCGGCGCCATGAATGATGCAAGAGAAGCGGAAGATGGGGCGCGCAGTCCCTTTTCGAACTCCCGGACCGTCACGCGCAATGATTCCTGCGCTTGCGCAGAGGGGACGAGCCGCTCCTGCGTGGCGCTGCGGAGCGCGTTGCGTGAATGGCGGACCTGTGCCTCGGCGGGCGTGACGAATGGCAGGCAGATCAGAAGAAGTGCGTATCGCATAGCGTGGGGGCAACTTATCGGAAAACGCGGAGAGAATCAAACCTGGACAAAACGAGGGCGCCGCCCGATCGGACGGCGCCCTCAGCATGCCTCATTCTTCTGCAGGACCTCGAAACGGTTCCAAGGGCCCCCGTCGTGCGCGCTGTTCGCGAGCGGCCTTGAGCTCCGTATTGCCGGCCGCCGTCTGGTAGGCCCAGTCGAACACGATCCGGGTGGTCGACACCTCGCGGATCCGCACCTTGGCGTAGTGGTCGTCCCAAGTCCAGATGACGTAGGTGTGTCCGACGATCGCTTCGGCGCTCTTTGTCGGCGACCAGCCGTTCACCGGGGCCGTGGAGATCTCGTCGAGCGAGCCGGTGTATCCCATGTCCTGAATATCAGAGTCGCTCCAGACGATCAACGACGTACGCCCGGCGCTGTATTCATAGAAGAAGTCGGTAAGATCGTCGTTGTAGTTGCCGACGGAGTAGGTGGAGAAATCGTATCCGCTGCGTGACGCATCGGCACGGTATTCCAGCAACACGACGTTGAGACCTTCGGGACGCGGCGTATCGTATACGACGTCCGTGCTCAACTCGCTCTCGTTGCGGGCGAAGTCGTACGCCGTCAGCGCGTAGTAAACGGTCCTGCCGTTCACGGCACCGTGGTCCACGAAATGCGTCTGGTCGGTGCTCCCGAGCACTTCATAGCGCCCGTCGTACCGATCGCTGTACCAGATCTTGTAGCCGGCGACGTCCGGTTCGGTGTTGGCAAGCCATTGGATCTCGACGGCGTTGTCGAGGGAGATGGTGACGATGCCGCGGGGGGCTGCCGGCGGAACGGTGTCGATGTCGTTCATGTCGTCACATCCAGCCAACAAAGCCGCAGCGAGCAGCGTGACAGCGAAGGGTTTCATGGCGACTCCTGATCCTTGGTTCGGGTCTCCAGTGCTCAAGCCGGGTGCCAGAACAGCGAAGCCGATTCCGCGAAGAAATCGGCCCGCCGCTCGTTGGAACGTCCACAATTACGGACAGTTCACGAAGTGCGCCGGTACATCTCCGCGTTGTGAATGATCCCTATTGATCTTCCGGTCAGCGTCATGCCGCTGAAGGGCGTATTCTTGGATTTCGACCTGAGCCGCGAGGCTTCGACGGTCCAGGTCTCATCAGGATCGATCATCGTGATATTCGCCGGCTGACCCGCTTCGATCTTCACTTGAGGGAGCCCCACGACAGCTCGCGCGTTCGTCGTCATTTTGGCGATGGCCTGCAATGGGCCGAGGATACCAGGCTTGACGAGCCGCGTCAATGTCAGGCCGACGGCCGTCTCCAACCCGACGATGCCGAACGGCGCGACGGTGTATTCCACTTCCTTCTCGTCGATCGTATGAGGCGCGTGGTCGGTCGCGATGACATCGATCGTCCCGTCCCTCAACCCCTCGATGACCGCTTCCACATCGTCCTTCGTCCGGAGCGGGGGATTCATTTTTGTGTTCGTGTCGTAGGTTAGCACCGCCTCGTCCGTCATCGTGAAATGATGCGGCGTCACTTCGGCTGTGACCGAAAGCCCCTTCTTCTTCCCCTCTCGCACCATCTCGATCGCCCCGCGGGTGCTGATATGAGCAACATGGTATTTCGCTTTCGGCACGTACCGAAGGAGGATCAGATCACGGGCAATGCAGAGCTCTTCGGAGACCGAAGGTATGCCCGACAGACCGGCCCGGGTTGAGACGAAGCCCTCGTGGACGCACCCTCCCTTCGTCATCGTCGGTTCTTCAGCATGCTGAATGACAACGATGCCGAACATCGATGAATACTCGAGCACGCGGCGCATGATCTCGGCATTGGCGATCGGTGCGCCGTCGTCGGAGAGGCCGACGGCTCCAGCCTCCACGAGCTCCGCGATCGGTGCCAGTTCTTCGCCCTTCCGCGCCTTCGTGGCCGCCGCGATCGGATAGACGTCCACGATGCCTCCGAGCACCTCGCGTCCCTTCTGACGGACATAGCGGGCGACTGATTCGTCGTCGATCGCCGGATTCGTATTCGGCATGCAGCAGACGGCCGTGAAGCCCCCTTCCCGGGCCGACTGGCAGCCGGTCTCAATCGTTTCCTTGTGCTCGAAACCAGGCTCGCGCAAATGGACGTGGATGTCGATCAGACCCGGCGTCACCCATTTCCCCTTCATCGGGATGAGTTCCGCGTTCTTCACCGACAGCGACGGTCCCACTTGCTCGATGCGTCCGTCGACGATATGGATGTCACGCTCGGCGTCGAGGCCCGACGCGGGGTCCAGCACGCGTCCGCCTTTGAGAAGGATGTTCATGTCAGGCTCCTTTCTCTGGGGATGTCGCGGCCGAGCCGGTCGTCCCGAGGAGATACAGGATCGCCATCCGTACGGCCACGCCGTTCGTGACCTGTTCGAGGATGACCGAATGCTCGCTGTCGGCCAGGTCGGCCGAGAGCTCGACGTCGCGGTTGATCGGACCGGGATGCATGATCGTGAGCGAACGCTCCGCCTTCTCCGTCTTGTCGCGGGTCACGCCGAAATAGCGGTGATACTCGCGCAGTGAGGGGAACAGGCCGCTCTTCTGACGTTCCAGCTGAATACGAAGCACATTCAGCGCATCGACCTGCGGGATCACCTCCTCCAGACGGTAGTAGACCTTTACGCCCCACCGTTCGATCTCGCGAGGCATGAGCGGGCGGGGACCGCATACCGAGACCTCCGCCCCCATCGTCTTGAGCCCGTGGATATTCGACCGGGCGACGCGGCTGTGGAGAATGTCGCCGACGATGCAGACGCGCAGACCCTCGAGCGTTCCATGCTTCTCACGAAGCGTGTGCATATCGAGCAGGCCTTGCGTGGGATGCTCATGCTGACCGTCGCCCGCGTTGATGATGTTGGCCTCTACGACCCGGCTGAGGAAGTGCGGAGCGCCGGCGGAGGCGTGGCGAATGACGACCATGTCGATCTTCATCGCTTCGATGTTGCGGGCGGTGTCCTTCAGGGTCTCCCCTTTGGACACGCTGCTCCCGGCCGTCGTGAACGACACGACATCGGCTGAGAGGCGACGTTCCGCCAGCTCGAACGATAGGCGCGTTCGTGTGGAGCTTTCGAAGAACATGTTCGCGATCGTCTTGCCTTGGAGCGGCGGGACCTTCTTGATCGGCCGTTCGAGCACCTCGCGGAACGAGCGCGCGGTGTCGAGAATGAGGGTCAGCTCTTCTTTGCTCATGCCCTCGAGCTGCAACAGATGCCGTGATGCAAGCTTCATGAACGTGCCTCCTTTCCCGCCGCGTCGGAGAGATAGACGGCGTCCTCACCGTCTAGTTCGACCATGCGCACCTGGACCTCCTGCGCAAGGGAGGTGGGAATGCTCTTTCCCACATAGTCGGCCTTGATCGGAAGTTCACGATGCCCGCGGTCGACAAGGACGAGCAGCTGGATCGATCGGGGCCGGCCAAGGTCCATGATGGCGTTGAGCGCCGAGCGTATCGTGCGTCCCGTATACAGCACGTCGTCGACGAGGATCAGGGTCTTCCCCGTCACATCGAAGATGATGTCGGTGCTTTGCAGCAGCGGCTGGTCGAGACGGCCCCGAAGATCGTCGCGATAGAGCGTGATGTCGAGAATGCCGACCGGAATCGGCTGGCCCTCGATCTCCTCCACGAGCTTGGCCACGCGGCGAGCGAGAAACTCGCCCCGCGTGCGGATGCCGATGACAGCGAGCTGTTCGGCGCCCCGGTTCGATTCAATGACCTCGTGCGCGAGTCGAGTGACCGTCCGACGCATGCCGGCGGCATCGATGAGGCGGTTGGCGGACATGATGGCTCCCTAAGAAACGCGAAAGCCCCCTTCGAGGCGTCGAAGGAGGCTGAGGGGGAACCACCGATTCCGCCATGCGTGGCGGGTCGTATCAGCATCCTTCTCTGCCTCGCGGGACAGGATTAAAGGATGAACAACGTGTGTGAATATACGACGGCGTGACCCGGGATGCAATGCCGTCGACGCTCACCTCCCGCGTGACGGAAGGTTGGCCGGAGAGCGGTCCCGATCGTTCGTCGGCGGGTCGGGTGTCCGCCGCGGGCCCGACTCTCGGTGCACCGACGACGGGGGGGCCGGCATCGGTGTCAACACGTGTATCACGACCGGCTCGGGAGGCGACGGACAGCATGGGCCTGGATCGACTGGCGGATGGGGACGAGGCGGAAGTGGCGGGTCTGGCTGTGGATCTGTAGGCCTTGGCTGTTCCGCCAGCGCCGGATCGTCGTCTGGCTCGACGAGGAGGCGTGTGTAGCAACCGGTTCCCAGAAGCAAGAGGGACAGCAGCGTTGCAAGCAGGAGCGTTCGCATGAGATCCTCCGCCGAGATACACATGCACATGCAAACAAGATGCCAACGAGAGAGATGTCGATCCAATGCCATGATCGAGCAGGACCTGACGGCATTCGTCCTTCCGGCCGCTCACAGTGTTCACGATCCTGACCGAACTGCTCTCTTCTTCCGATGCCCGGCCGACGCATGGTCACAGCAACAGCGACGCCTCCGCCCGTCGGTATCGACGAACGGAGGCGTTTTTGCCCCGGCACAACCGATCAGTATTTGACGTAATCGATCGTCATGAAGCCTGAGGTGCCAGTCTCATTGTAGTAGCTGATCATCTTGAACTTCACGCGCTTGCTCGTTCCGTACTGCACAACGAACGTCCGATTCGCGTACGGGTTCAGCCGGTGCGTTGTGCCGTCGTAGTTGAGGCAGTTCATGCCGATGACCGAAGATCCGGCGGCGTCGGTAGAGAGTCCCGCCACGGTCGCCGCGTTCACGAGCGAGAACTCAGATCCATCGACGATCTTGGCCGTGACGCCGCGGGCGGCATTCAAGGCGATGTACGGATACTTGATCGCGGGCATGGACGTATCGACGACCATATACGAATAGCTCATTCTGATGTCCCACGCGCCCGCCGAATCCGTTACCGCCCCCGTCTCGAAGCTGAAGTACGTCGGGACGGTCTTCACGTTGTTTGTCGTGGTGAATCGGACCGCGGTCTCCGTTGCGGTCACAGGATTGTCGTCCTTCGTGTCGCAGCCAACGACGAAGACCAGGGTGATCGCGATGGTCAACAGCAGCATCGGGTTCTTCATGATTCGTTCCTTGAGAGGTGAGGTTGTTGGTCAATAGATCGAGGCATTGAAGCCGGCAAAGTACTGACGCGGCTTCATCTGCCCATAGGGGAATTGGGTGACGTCGAACAGATTGTTGATGCCGACGAAAAACTCGACGGAGGCCAGGGGACGCGCCGCAAGGCGAACGTCGGTGACGGCATGGGCGGGCACGTAGGTGAACTGCGGGGCCTCTCCGGCCGAGTAGATGTCCCGGTTGAGCTGATCGTCGCTGACCGGCTTTCGGTCGCTCCACCTCGTCCGGAGGTCGATCGACGCATCCCAGAACGGAAGCTTGGTGTTGACCTTCGCCGTCACGGTGTGTGGTGTCCGGAACGGGAGTTTGAACCCGCGACCGTCCACGGCCCTGACGTAGTTGTAGCCAAGGCTGAACATCGTGCCACTGAATGGAACGAGGTCAACGTCCACATCGACCCCTTCGGTCACGGCCCGCTCGACGTTTCGGTACGACAGGACGGTCGTCATGCCGGGTCCGCCCGGAGTGAGGACATAGTAGTCGATGAGGTTCTTGAGCGTGTTGCGGAAGTAGGACAGCCGGAACCAGACCAGGTCGCCTCGGTCGTACTGAAGACCGGCCGTCAGGCCGCGTGAGTCCTCCGGCATCAATCCCGGTTCACCTTTGACGGCATAGCCGATCGAGCTGTGGTCAAAGTCGATGTAGAGCTCCATGAGGCTCGGCTCACGATACCCGCGTCCGTATGATGCCCGTAGGGTCGTGTGTTCCGTGACGGGGACCATCACGCTGACCCGAGGGGCGAGGACAGTCGAGAACGCGGAATTGTGGCTGTAACGTGCCCCGAAGGCGAGCGTGCCCACGCCCAGATTCCATTCGTCCTCAGCGTAGACAACCTGATTCGACACCGACCGGGTACCGCCCGCCAGACGCGACGAGAGCAATGATTCCTTTCCGTACTCCAGCCCCATCGTCAGGATGCTGTTATGGTAGGGAACGACCGTCCCTTGGACGCGGTAGGTCTGGACGAGCTCGCGCGCATAGCTGTCGCGCGTCAGAAATCCCGACGCCGTGGTCTCCCAGGAGCGCCGATCATTCTGCGACTTGTTCGCCGACACCTTCAGAGACGCTTCGGGAGAGAAGGTATAGGTCCCGTTGCCGCCAAGCGTCAGCTTCTGGTTCGTCGAATAGTCGCGCAGATACGTGATGCCCAGGTCGCCCGCCAGCCAGTCGAGCCGGTCGCGATAGTGGTCGGCCTTGAGCTCCACCACCAGCCGTTCGGTGACCTGTCCGACCGTTTTGAGGTTCAGGTTGGTCCGTTGCGAACCCGGCATCTCCTGGAAGCGATCGGGGATCACGTAGTCGACACCGGCGAATCGATTGTGAGAGACGTTGGCGAGGAGGCGCATCGAGCGTCCGACTCCAAGAAGATCGGCGAACGCGTGGGAACCGGAGAGAGTATAGTCCTGCCGGCCCAGCGTCCCCCCCGTTGCCGAGAGATTCAGCTCGGTCCGGTCGGAGTTCTTGGTGAGGATGTTGATGACCCCGCCGAGGGCGTCCGATCCGTAGATCGACGACAGCGGACCCTTGACCACTTCGATGCGGTCCACCATGGTGATCGGCACCTGCGCCAGATCGATCGCGCCGTCCACTTTGCCCGAGATCCGTTCGCCGTCGACGAGGACGAGCACGTGGCTGTCGTAGAGCCCGTGCAGCGAGGCGTTCTGGATCTGGCCGATGCCTGTCTCGATCTCAACGCCTGTGTGGTTCTGCAGCACTTCGGCCAGGTTCTTGCTGCCGATCACATCCAACTCACGCGCTCCGATGACCTCCGTAAGAACGGGCGCGTCCTTGAGGATGTGACGATTGAGGGTGCCGGTCACGACCACGGCATCGAGATGGAACGGAGACGCGGAAAGGCGGACCGACACATCGGTGGTCGTACCCGGCCTGATCGAGACGTCCTTGAGACGTTCGCGCCGATAGCCGACGTGCGACACCTCGACGGTGTAGGTACCGGCGGGGACACTCGGAAACTCGAACATTCCCTTCGCGTCGGTCACCGTGCCCACCGACGTGCCCAGCAGCACGACCGTGGCGCCGACCGCGGGGCGGGACTCATCGTCAAACACGACGGATCCTCGCAGTGTCCCCTGATCTGCGGGTGAACCCACAAGGGTTCCCAGCAGGAGGAGTACTCCCAGCATAGTCTTCTCCCCTCCGGGAAAGGCGTTGCCATACCCGGGTGTGTTGCGGTGTCAGGTTCAGTTGAGAAAAGCGGCCGAGCTCGTTTCAGCGCGGCGCAGGCGGTCAGCAGACGGCAGGAGGCGCGCGAGGGATCCGGTGCGAGATCGCGGCGGGTGCACACGCGGCGGGATGGGACGAGGGGAATTGTCGGCCGACGACAACAAGGTCGGCGACATCGATCAACCTGGCTGAAGGCAATGCAGCCGACGCCGGATCGGTCAGTCGGAGGCCATGGGGTGACGAGACAAGGTCCCCATTTTCGAGTCCCTGCCCGACCTCACGGAAGACAGAGGGAGCCGGATTCGAGTGTCGGCTCGTGAGCTTTCCGACCTGCCACACGCCGAGGGCTAGAGCCCACGGGTAGATGAGGAAGATCGACAGCAGCAGCGGACTGATGGAGAATGGAAGCGGGAACATGATCAGTTACTCTTGCAACTCGTATGCCAGCGAGCCGCCAAGGGACCGCTCACAAAGGCGCGGATTCCATGAAACAAGTCCACATGCTATTGGATGCAAGATCACGCCAGTCGAGAGATAGGAAAAACCGCAGTCATCTGTTGTCATTTCTAGGAATGAAATGAACTTGAGGTGAGAGCGCATCCCTCAAAATACAAAAGCGGCTCCGAGATCAGAGCCGCCTAAGCGGTTTCTTCGACTTCCGACTTCTTCCTTCTACATTCTCACTTGTTCCGTGGGCGCTACTGGGATCGAACCAGTGACCCCCGCCAAGAATCCGGCGGGGCCCTCGGTCGCCGAAAAGCAACGTCCTACGGCTTACGCGTGTGAGGCGTACGCTCTGAACCAGCCCGTCACCCGCTGTGCGGGTGACGAGGCCTCGTCCCGCCGAAGGCGGGACGGGCTGAGCTTCTCATGCAGGACCGACCCAGGAGGGCGTGTGGGCGAAGTAGGGATCGAACCTACGACCTTACGCGTGTGAGGCGTACGCTCTGAACCAACTGAGCTATTCGCCCAAAGCCTGATTCTGTTTCGAGATCGCGCCGCCTGTCGGGCGAGATAATAATACTGAGAATGTGCGAGAGAATCAACGTTTCATTCTCACCCAGAGACCTCGAGGACTCCCTTCGAGCTTCGCTCCTCCACCGACATAGTCCTGATACTCGACGGCGAGTGTGTCTGAATTCAGATCTTTCGTCGGGTCTCGCACCACCGCGTGGATCATCAGGCTCATTGAAGCCGACCCTCCGAAGTGCCCGACCTTTCCATTTAGGCGGACTACGCCGAATGACCTTCCGCTCGTCCGGTCCGTCATGGCAAACGGAGTCAACTGATCGGTCGGGTAGTCATCACGGGTGCGTTGCACAAAGAACTTACCGTCCTTCAGCGTTATGTTGAAATGCGCATTCCCGAAGGTCCCGGTTCGTTGCTCTCGCCAGAGACCGACAAAACGATCCGTTCCCGTGACGCCGCCAGCCGTGTCCTTGCCCACTGCCTGAGGAGCCGGGCGGACTGCGGGGGCAAACGCTTCAGGCACAGGGACCGTCCGAAAAGCCCTCTTGTCGAGTGTGGTCTTCTGACCCCTCTTCACCTCAACCTTGAATTCCTCAGAGGCACTCCCCGAGCGCGGCAGAACGACCGCATACGTCGCAGGCCGCAGCTCGACGATCTCGAGTCCCTCCTCGGCCGAACGGATCATCCCGTAGTACTGACCGTCAAGATAGACGGTCACACCCGAGTCGGCGAGAATGATCAAGGAGCCGGTGCGGTTGCTCTGCGCGCGTCCGACGTGCAATACCATCGTCACAAGGAAGAATGAAAGGAAAATCGTCCTCCAAACGACGATGCGCTATCGTGGCCTCTCATCGTACTCTCCTTTTCGTTCAGTTCCGTTGGCTACTGTGCACCCGCAACTCGGTTCGCGATGACGTCACCGATCGCAAGCGAAGCCGTCGCCGCCGGAGACGGCGCGTTACACACATGCAGCACCGGACCGTGCTCCACGAACGAGAAATCGTCCATCAGCGCTCCGTTCCTTTCGGAAGCCTGCGCCCGAACACCAGCCCCTCCCGGCATCAGATCATCTTCGCGGACCTCGGGCACCATTCGCTGGAGTGCCTTCGTGAAGGCCTTCTTGCTGAACGAACGATAGTATTCACCCAATCCGGTCTTCCAGTACTTTCGCGCCACGGCATGGAAGCCTGGCCAGGTGAGCGTTTCCCACAGGTCGTTCAAATCGATGTCGGTCTTTCGATAACCTTCGCGCTTCAATGCCAACACCGCATTGGGACCCGCTTCGAGACCCCCGTCGATCATGCGAGTGAAGTGGACACCCAGGAATGGGAACCGAGGATCGGGCACGGGATAGATGAGGCCACGTACGATCTCGACGCGCTCCTGGCGAACCTTGTAGTACTCACCCCGAAACGGGACGATCCGGATCGCCACGTCGCGATCGGTCATCCGGGCCACGCGATCAGAGTGAAGTCCGGCGCACGTGACCACGCGGTCGGCCGTCCACTCTGCCCGGTCCGTTCGCACGACCACGTCGCCTCGAGGTCGGATCTCGATGCCGATCACCTTCTCCCCCAGCCGCACATCACTCCCTCGATCTCGAAGTACATCCGCGAGGCGTTCCGCAACTCTCGTGTAATCCACGATGCCCGTCTGCGGGACCCACAGCGCTCTCAGTCCGCGAGCGTTCGGTTCCACCGCCGCGATCTCAGCCCCTTCGAGCCACCTCAACCCTTCCAGTCCATTTTCGCGGCCGCGGCGTGCGATCTCCTCCAATCCCGGCAGTTCCCCCGGAGATGTTGCAAGAACGATCTTTCCGCAGATGCGGTGCGGCACGTCGTGCGTCCGGCAGAAGTCGACGAGATCGCGCGAACCTTGAACGCACAGTCGAGCTTTGAGACTACCGGGCTTGTAGTAGATCCCTGAATGGATCACGCCGCTGTTGTTCCCCGTCTGGTGGGCGGCGACGGACGTTTCCTTTTCGATCACGGTAACGGTCCAACCGGGTCGTGAGGTCACGAGCCGGTACGCTGTGGCCAGTCCGACGATCCCTCCGCCGACGACGATCACCCGGGTCTGATTCACGATGTCGCTCCGTCTTCCGCTGACGACAGACCATCTTCGCCGTCGCTTTCGAAGAATTCCTTGATCTTTGCGGCCACCTTCTCCCCAACCACCTCGGCCAACTGCTCCACCGACGCAAATCGCACCCCCTGCACCGAGCCGAAGGCCTCGAGGAGTTCGGTGGCACGCTTGCGGCCGATGCCGTCAATGAGGTCCAATTCTGTCGAGAGCACGCGCTTGGAGCGCACGACCCGATGGTAGGCCAAGGCAAATCGATGCGCTTCGTCCCGAAGCTGCTGGAGCAGCTTCAGGGATGATGAGGTCTTCGGAAGGACGATCGGATCCGAAACGCCGGGCAGGAAGATCTCTTCGAGGCGCTTCGCCAGACCGATCACCGGGACCTGGGGCAGACCGACCTCGTGCAGGACCTGCACGGCGCTGGACAGTTGCCCCTTGCCTCCATCGATAACGATCAGGTCGGGCATGGGGGCCTCACCCGAAGCGACGCGCCGATATCGCCGGCCGATCACTTCCCGCATCGTCTCGAAGTCGTCGGGACCCTCCACCGATCGTATCTTGAACTTGCGGTATTCGCTCTTGCGCGGCTTGCCGTCGACAAACACGACCATCGACGAGACCGGGTCGCTCCCTTGGATGTTCGAATTGTCGAAGCACTCGATGCGGCGCGGCGCCGACGCCAGGCGAAGGTCCTGCTGGAGCGCCTTGACGACATGCGGCATGGACTCTCCGCGCTTCAGGCGTTGGACCTCCAGTTCATCCAGCCAGAACCGCGCATTGTTTCGCACGAGCGCGATCAGTTTCCCCTTTTCACCCCCCGCCGGTGCATCAAAGCGAACGTCGCGCCCGCCGCGTTGCCGAAGCCACGCCGACAGGAGGGCCGAGCTCTCTCCGAGCGGAGAGGAAACGAGGATCTCCGTCGGCAGGTCCTCTTCTTCCGCATACAGCCGTTCGATCAGCCGTTCGAGCAGCTCGGGCTCTGCCACGTCCTTGGCGCGAGACATGTACACGTGCCGACTGCCTACCACCTTCCCTTCCCGCACTTTGAACTGTACCCCGCACGCGTCGTCGTCTGCAGAGACCACGGCGAGGACGTCACGGTCCACGTCTCGGGCCTCCACGATCCGCTGCTGCTCCTCATAAACGGCCAGCGCCTTCATCTTGTCGCGCCAGAGGGCTGCGTCTTCAAAACGGAGTGCGTCTGCCGCCATCGTCATCTCACGCTCGATGGCTTCGACGGCGGGGCGCGTCCTGCCCCGCAACACGTGAGCGACCTGATCGATCATCGACTGATAGCGCTCATGCGTCGCCAGCCCTTCACATGGGCCTTCGCACTTCTTGATATGGTAGTCGAGACACACCTTGACCTTGCCCGCGGCGATGGACGAGTCGGTCAGGTCGTAGTTGCACGAACGGATCATGAAGATACTGCGCACCGTCTTCAGGGCGAAGCGCATCGTCTTGACGTCGGTATACGGCCCGAACATACGGGCGCCGGGAACGCGCCGACGGGTGACGAAGACCCGGGGGAACGGCTCTCTGGTGATGACGATGTAGGGGAACGATTTGTCGTCCTTGAGCAGCACATTGTAGCGCGGACGCAACTGCTTGATGAGGTTGGCCTCGAGGATCAGCGCCTCCACCTCGGTCGTGGTGACGGTCAACTCCACGTCTGCCACCTTGCGTACCATCGCGTCGATGCGGGGCTCTGCAGCGCGGGAGCGCTGAAAGTACTGACGCACGCGGCTGCGGAGATTGGAGGCCTTTCCGACGTACAGCACTTTGCCGTCGGCCGCCTTGAACTGGTAGACTCCCGGTTGTGTGGGCAGCGAGTCGACCTTCTCGGCCAAGGTCAGATCATGGACACCCACCACCACGGGTTCAGGGGCCCGTTCCGGCCCGGCCTGGCCGTTGGGGACGAGGTTCTTCACGGCTTAATGAAGGAGGAGGAGTTTTCGTACATCGGCGCGATCTCGCCCTGCGTCGGAGAGTCGCACGAGATACAGCCCGCTGGCCATGCGCTGCCTGGAGGCATCGAAAACGAGGTGGTTCAGACCTGACGGGAACGCACCATCTGCGAGCGTTGCGACCAGCCTTCCATCCAGCCCGATCAGGTCCAGCCGGATGCTGGTGGGACGGTCGAGCACGAACGAGACGGTCGTCGAGGGATTGAACGGATTCGGGTACGGATCGAGCAGACGAAACGATGCGGGCTGAAGTTCTCGGTCTTCCACGGATGTGACCGCCGAGAGGTCGGGACGTCCGGCATCGACCCACGCCGTGTAGAGCAGACTTGAGAACGCCACCGACCCCTTCTGGAAGCGGTCTCTCGTGATCGACCCGGTCCTCTGCCAGAGCGCATCCAGGTAGGCCGCGGGCGCCGAACCGCTGCCATTCCACCCCGTGGCGATCCGCGCCGCCAGGTCCGAAGCGTAGAGCGTGTCGACGAGCGTCTGAGAATCGTACACGAAACCAAGAGCGAACGCCACGACATCAGGAACGTACGAGACCGAATCCGGTTCGATCGTGAGGGACGAGCTGTATCGGTTGACCATCGACGTCTCGTACCGGCTGTGAAGGCCGTAGCTCCCGGGAAGCGACGCCCGTCCGTTGTAGTCGACGGTGCAATGCAGCGGGTTGTGACCGTCGCCGACGTAATGGCCCAGGTCCGAAGCCGTGCTCCAGACCTTGCGAAGGTCGCGCCGTCGCAGTGCGGCGGTCAGCGTATCGACGGCATCGCCAATCGCCCATGGGAGCGTTCCGTTCTGTGTCACGCGATAGCTCCCGTATTGCGCGATCAACGCGGAGAGGTCGGTCGTGAGAGAGCGGGTCGCGTGCTCAGGATAGTCGTCGACGTCGATATAGTGTTTTGGCCCATCAGAAGGAACGGCCAGATATCCATTTGAACCGGAGCGGCGCCAATCGGCGACGGATGCGGAATCTGAGAGCCACGCTTTCTGCGAGATGAACGCCGCCATGTCTGGCGGCAGGTGCCGGACCGATTCCCCGTTGATGACGCGATGACCCGTCGCTCCCCACCCTCCGGCGAGAAAGAGCATCACGATGGCCGCGGATGATCGGAGGATCTTCATGAGACGGCGGAACGTGTGGTGCGCGACAGGAGTCCGCGCAAGCCCGGAGCGTTGGCCACCAGAACACCGAGAAGGACAAGCGCACTTCCGCCCAGCACTTCGCCCCCCAAGCGTTCGTTCAGGACGAAGGAACCGAGCGTGACAGCAAGGATGGGCGTGATGAATGCGGACAGCGCCAGCACAACGGGATGCATGTGCTTCACCAACCAGTAATAGATGACGAACGTCACCACTGTGCCAAAGGCCGCCAAGTAGAGGACGGAGATGACGGCCCTCGCATCGAATCTCGCCGTCGAGAGGTCTTCCAGCGCGAGGCTGGCCGCGCCCAAGACGATCGCTCCGACCACCATGTTCCCGTAGGTCAGCGTGGCAGAATGCAGATGCGCCGCCTTCAACCGGATCGTGATGAGGGCGTACGCCTGGAGCCCGGCACTCAATACCACAGCTGCCATGCCCATCGGAGAAGCATGATCAGCGAACAACTCGGACCAGAAGATCGACAGAACGCCGGCGAAGCCGAGGAGAATGCCCGTCACGCTGGTGATCGTCAAGCGGTCGCCGGGGATGCGGAGTCGGGCGGCGATCGCGACGAAGAAGGGGAACGTGGCAAAGAGGATGGCGGACATGCCCGACGAGATCTGACCTTGACCCCAATAGACGAGTCCGAACGGGACGGCGGAACTCAGCATCCCTGTCTCGAACATCAGCCACCAATACGCCGTTGTCCGTGGAGGACGCTCGCCCTGCTGCCACATGACCAGACGGAGGAGGAAAGACGCGGCGACGAAACGGAGGGCCGCCCCAAGGAACGGCGGGATCGAATCGAGCCCCTCTTTGATCGCCAGCCAGGTCGAACCCCAGATGAGGCAGATCACGATGAATCCGGCGATCATCCGCCCGCGGGACGGGGCCGCCTTCTCCGGACGCTGATCCATCTACTTCGGCCCCTCAGCTTCCGGTTTCCGGATCATCGATCGCAGGCCCGGCACATTGGCGAACAGAACTCCCGCAAGAACGAGCAATCCGCCCAGCAGAACGCGAGCGCCCAGATGTTCGTCGAGCACGACCGCCCCAAGACTGACGGCGATGAACGGCGTCACGAAGGCCGTCAGCGACAGCAGTACAGGGTTGACGTGTTTGACGAGCCAGAAGTACGTGATGAAGGTGATGACGCTCCCGAACGCGGCAAGGTAGAGCGTGGAAACGATGGCCCGCTGGTCGATGACAAGGGTGGAGTAGTCCTCCACCAAGAAACTGCTCACGCTCAGGACGGCGGCACCTATGATCATCCCTCCGAATGTCAGCGTGGCCGGATGGATATCCCGGCCCTTCAGCCGGACGCTGACGAGTGCCCATGCCTGTAGAGCCGCTCCGATCACGATGCACGCCATGCCGATAGGCGAGAATCCGTGCTCCACGTCCAGTTCGCCCGAGAAGATCGCCAGGACCCCCACGAACCCGAGGACGATACCGATGACGCGCATGAGCGGCAATCGCTCGCCCGGAACGCGGAAGCGCGCCGCGAGGGCGACGAAGAACGGGTACGTAGCGAACAGGACCGAAGAGAGTCCCGACGGAATGAGCCGCTGGCCCCAGTACATGAACGCGAACGGGATCGAATACGTCAGGAGGCCCGTTTCGAGGATCAGCATCCAATACTTGCGGTCGATCGGGATTCGTTCTCCCTGCTGGGCCATCACCAACCGAAGCAGGATCGACGCCAGGATGAACCGAACGCCCGCCGACAGGAACGGGGGCACGGATGCGAGCCCCTCCTTGATGGCGAGCCATGTCGAGCCCCAGATCAGGCAAACGACGATCAGACCGCCGATGATCTGTGCCTTGGAGACTTGTCGACCTGACGATGACACGCGGTCACTCTGCCATGAGGTTGAGAACGAGGCCGGAGAGCAACTTCGGATAGAAATACGTCGACTTCTGCGGCATCACATGGCCCGCGCGGGCCGCCGAGCGGACCTCTTCGAGCTTCGTAGCGTTCAGGATGAACGAAAGCTGCGCCTTGCCCGTCCGCGTGGCCTCGACCGCTTCCTCGGCCCCTTTCACGTAGTCGAGGTTGAGCTTCTTCTCCTGGGCCTCAGCGGAGATGCCGAGAAGATCGCGCAGTACGACGGTGTGGAGCAGCGTCACGTCAAGTTCCTTGACCTCGTTCGGTATCTCATCGGGAACCACCTGGGCTGCGGTCAGCGTGGGTTTGAGCGAAGCCATCCAGAACTTGTCTCCGTCGGCACAGACCATGCCAAAGGACCGGGTGGACGCCGACGCGAGCGCCGCCTGCAACATCGACAGGGAGTTCATTTCCCTGATCAGGAAGAGCCTCTCCAGATGCTTCAACAAGGCCGGTCGGTCGAACGAGGGGAGAGAATGAACGAGCCGGTGCGTCGGATAGATGACGAGCCCCTCATCTTCGAGATTGCAGAAGAACATCATGATATAGTTGAACAGCTCGTTGCCCGTGTATCCGGGGGTCTTCGAGCGCATCAGGTCCCGATACGCCAATCCGGTCTCGTAGCGATGATGTCCGTCGGCGATCAGCACCTGCTTGTCGGCCATGATCCGGGTGACCTCGTTGACGATCTCGTGATCTTCAATGGCCCACATCTTGTTCTCGACCTCTTCGAATGTCACCTCCATCGTGGGAGGCTTGCGCGACGATCCGTTCAGCGCCGCATCCACCAGCTTCTCCCGGTCCCAATACAACGAGAACACCTGGCTGAAATTCGAATTCGTCGCCTGGAACAGCTTGAAGCGGTCCTCCTTGGCCTTCGACAGCGTCTTCTCGTGCGGAAGGACGATCCGCTTGTCGAATTCTTCGAGACGGCAGAGCGCAATGAAGCCTTTCCGCGTGATCGGCGTCCCGTTCGGACCCGCAAAGCTCTGATGGAGGAGGTAGAGCGCCGGCTTGGCGTCTCGAACCAGCACGTGTTCTACCTGCCAGGCTTTCAGCGTTGCCGCTGCGGCAGCGTACCGGTCCGCTTCGCGGCCCAGGATCAACCGGATGACGTTGTTCGGGTGCGTTGCATAGTATCGTTCCTGCTGTTCCGGCGAGATCACATCATACGGCGGCGCGACAACGGACGGCAGCGGGGCCTTGGAAGGATCGTAGCGAAGAGCACGAAAAGGACGAATGGTGGGCATAGATGGTCTTATGAGGACGGTGAAGAACTAGGTAGAATGAATAGAGAATAGAGAATGGAGAATGGAGAATGGAGAATGGAGAATGGAGAATGGAGAATGGAGAATGGAGAATAGTGAATCCTCAATAGGAAATCGGTGATAGAGAGCATCAGAGTTCGTCATACCCCAGCTGGGAGAGGGCTCGGGCGTCCTGACGCCAGCCTTCGCGTACCTTCACGTGGAGGTCCAGAAAGACGATGCGGCCGAGGAATTCCTCGATCTGACGGCGTGCCGTCTCCCCCACCGATTTCATCGCCGCTCCGCCACGGCCGATCAGGATGCCCTTCTGCGAGTCGCGCTCGACGATGATGTCGGCCGCGATATAGGCATTCCCCGGTTGTCGCTCCTTGAACTCCTGGATCTCCACGGCAGTGGAGTAGGGGATCTCCTCGCGGAACTGTTCGAACACCGCTTCTCGGATGAATTCCGCCACGAAGAATCGCTCAGGATGTTCGCTGACGATATCGTCGGGGTAGAACGCCGGCTGCATCGGAAGGTCGCGGATGATCGTACGAAGCAGATCATCGAGGTTCGATCGCTTCAGCGCGGAGATCGGAATGATCTCCCTGTACAGACCGGTGGCGGCGAAAGCCGCGATGACCGGCAAGATCGTCGGCTTGTGGACCGAGTCGACCTTGTTGATGAGCAGGTAGACCGGCTTGGCGGAGCCGATCGAGCGGACGAACTTCTCCACCTCGGGCGGCAGATGGGATCCGTCGGCCACGTCGGACAGGACGGCGACGATATCGGCATCGGCGACGGCCGAGGCCGCCTGCGACAGCATTCGCTGGTGCAACAGATACTTCGGAGTGATCAGGCCGGGCGTATCGAGGAAGACGATCTGGGCGGCCGCTTCGTGATAGATGCCGAGCACGCGGCGCCGGGTGGTTTGCGGGCGCGGGGTGACGATCGAGAGCTTCTGCCCCAGCAACGCATTCATGAGCGTCGACTTGCCGACGTTGGGTGCGCCGACGAGCGCCACGTATCCGCACCGGAAATTCTCGGGTTTCGTCGTTGTTGCGCCGTCGTCACTCACACCGCGTCCTCACCTGATTCCTCTGTCCGGATCCGAATGACATCCTCCACCGGCAGAATGAAGATCTTGCCGTCGCCCACCTGACCTGTGCGGGCCGCCTTGACGATGGTCGCAAGGACCCGTTCCACCATCGCATCCTTCACGATGATCTCGACCTTGATCTTGGGAAGGAAGTCAATCTTGTACTCCGATCCCCGATAGACCTCGGTGTGACCCTTCTGACGACCGTACCCCTTGACCTCGGTCAGGGTCATGCCCTTCACGCCGATCTCCGACAGCGCCTCGCGGACATCGTCGAGTTTGAAGGGGCGGATGATGGCTTCGATCTTCTTCATGCGTTCGACCGCCTTCCAAAGTGCCGTTCACCGGGGAGGAAGAAAACGTTCATACGGCTGCGAAGGTCATCCGTCCAGCCGTGCTGCCCAAGGGCCTTGATCTCGTAGCCGAGCGGACCCAGCATCCGTTCGCACCGCGGCACACTCGCTCCGTTCTCGATCATGATCACCGGACGACTGGCCTCAATGGTCTTGCGCGCCCCGGTCAATACGCGGTCCTCGATCCCCTGCACGTCGAGCTTCATGAACGTGGGCCGAAGGCTGAGAGCATCCAGCGGCCGCACCCTGCAGGGGATCTCCTCGATCTCGAGCCAGCGAGCATCGTATGCTGCGATCGTCTCATTCGACAACCAGCCCTCTGCCTCGCTCCGGATCATCGACGCAAGCCCGTAGAAGGCGTATCCTCGATACAGGGGAAGATAGAGCGTGCGATCCGCTTCTTCTGCATCCAAACCGACATCGTACACCGTCGTGCTTCGGTCCGAAGCGAACCGTCGGCGCAGACCATCCGCGAGTCGTCGATTCGGCTCAAAGCCGACGACCGGTGCGCTCGGGCGATACAAACGGATCGCTCCGATGGCCAGGCCGTAGTTGGACCCGACATCCAGGATCAGCTCATCCTGGCGCGGGTCGATCGACCGAAGCGCGGCAAAGTCAGGGTCGAACGGCCGGCCCATTGTCCTTTGCCAGGCGTGCTGCAGATCGCGCCGGACCCGCTCGAGTCCCGGAGCCTGGACGACCGCCCATCGAAGGAAGCGTTTCATGCACGCGTGCTGGAGCGCTCAGGAACCGTGACAGTTCTTGTACTTCTTGCCGCTGCCGCAGGGACATGGGTCGTTACGACCGACCTTCGCCTCAACATGGATCGGCGTTTGTTGACGAGGCGGGCCGTGCGGCGGGCGCATACCGCTCCCCGGCGCCGGAGGCTCGCCTGGCGCCATGCCAGAGACCGAGACGGCGTTCCCGGCGAAACCGGCGCCCTCGGCCGAATCGTGCGTCATCGTGATATTCGAAGGCCGGCGCAGGCGCTGCGCTGGCAATTCCTCCGCCCGTTGCGGATAGAGCTTGAAGACCATGTCGAGCACATCGGCCTGGATCAGTTCCATCAGCTCCATGAACATCTTGAAGGCCTCGCCCTTGTACTCCACGAGCGGGTCTTTCTGTCCGTACCCGCGCAGATGGATGCCTTCCTTCAGGTCGTCCATTTCTCGCAGATGCTCGCGCCACTTGCCGTCGATGACCTGGAGGATGGCCATCTTTTCCAGCGTCGACATGAGCTCAGGGCCAAGCTGCTGCGACTTGCGGCGGTAGAACTCCTCGGCGGATTCCACGATGAGTCCCGCAAGGCCGTCCTCGCCCCGGCGCTGGAATTCCTCCGGTGTAATGTCCAGGTCGACCAGGAACCGCGCGCGCAACTCGTTGCGCAGGCCTTCGATGTCTCCTTCGGCGTGATACGCCCCGGCGATCTTCGCCGCCGACTCACGGAGCATGTCCATCACGTCGTCGCGCGTCCGTTCGCCGAGGAGCGCATGTCGCCGGCGCGAGTAGATGACCTCGCGTTGCTGGTTCATGACGTTGTCGTATTCCAGCAACCGCTTTCGGATGCCGAAGTTGTTCTCTTCGACCTTCTTCTGCGCCCGCTCGACAGAGCGGGTGATCATCGGATGCGTGATGACCTCGCCTTCCTGCAGTCCAAGCCGCTCCATGATGCGAGCGATGCGTTCGCTGCCGAACAGCCGCATGAGATCGTCTTCCAGCGACAGATAGAACCTGGACGATCCGGGGTCCCCCTGGCGACCGGCTCGGCCCCGCAGCTGGCGGTCGATGCGGCGCGATTCATGCCGTTCCGTGCCGACGATGTGGAGTCCTCCGATCTCGCGCACCCCCGCACCCAGTTTGATGTCGGTGCCGCGGCCGGCCATATTCGTGGAGATCGTGACGGCGCCCGGAAGGCCCGCGTGCGCGACGATCTCGGCCTCACGCTGGTGGTTCTTGGCGTTGAGGACGTTATGCGGCACCCCCTTGCGCTTCAGCATGCGGCTGATCGTCTCGGAGACCTCGACGCTCGTCGTGCCGACAAGCACCGGACGCTGCAGCGTCCGCATCTGCTCGATCTCGTCGATGACGGCGTTGAACTTCTCGCGCTTCGTCTTCAACACCTGGTCGTCATGATCGATGCGGACCATCGACTGGTTGGTCGGGATGACGACGACGTCAAGCTTGTAGATGTCGAACAGCTCCGAGGCTTCCGTCTCGGCCGTACCGGTCATGCCGGCAAGCTTCTTGTACATGCGGAAGTAGTTCTGGAGCGTGACCGTGGCCAGCGTCTGCGTGTCGCGCTCGACCTTGACCCCTTCCTTCGCCTCGATCGCCTGGTGCAAGCCCTCCGAATACCGGCGGCCCGACAGGAGTCGGCCCGTGAACTCGTCGACGATCATGACCTTGCCTTCCTGCACGACGTACTCGACATCCTTCTCATAGAGTGCGTACGCTTTCAGCAGCTGCAGGATCGTGTGGATGCGGTCGCTCCGTTCGGCGAACTTCCGCGTGACCTGGTCCTTCTGCAGCTGTCGTTCCTCCGCCGAGATGCTCTGCTCGCCTTCGAGCAGACTGAGCTCGGTGGACAGGTCGGGAATCACGAAGAGGTCCTTGTCACGCCCCGGATACGACTGCGCCAGGTGCTCCCGCCCCTTTTCGGTCAGGTCGATCGCGTGCGACTTCTCGTCGATGCTGAAATAGAGTTCATCGTCGATCTCATGCATGCGGGCGGCATTGTCCTGCAGATGGAGCCGTTCTGTCCGCTGCATCAGGGTCTTGTTCGAGGGTTCCGACAGCGCTTTGAGAAGGCGCTTGTTCTTCGGAAGGCCGCGGTTCGCGCGCAGCAGCAGGACGCCCGCCTCGTCCTCACGCCCTTCGGCCAGGAACTTCTCCGCCTGGGCCGTAATCTCGGCGACGAGATTCATCTGAGCCCGGACGATCCGGTCGACGTAGGGCTTCATCTCGTCGAACTTGTGGTCCTCCGATTCGACCGGACCGCTGATGATGAGCGGCGTTCGGGCCTCGTCCACGAGCACCGAGTCCACTTCGTCGACGATGGCGTAGTTGTGCCCGCGCTGGACCATCTCCTCGGCCGACACGACCATGTTGTCGCGCAGGTAATCGAAGCCGAACTCGTTGTTCGTGCCGTAGGTGATGTCCTTGGTGTACTGGAGCCGCCGCTGGTGGGAATCCATGTTCTGCAGGATGCAGCCGACCGTCAGACCCAGGAACTCATAGACGCGTCCCATCCACTGACTGTCGCGAAGCGCCAGGTAGTCGTTGACGGTGACGAGATGGACTCCGCGACCGGGAAGGGCGTTCAGATAAATGGGCAGCGTGGCGACGAGCGTCTTTCCTTCGCCCGTGGCCATTTCTGCGATCTTGCCCTGGTGCAGGGCGGCGCCGCCCATGAGTTGGACGTCGAACGGCACCATATCCCAGACGATCTTATTGCCGGCAGCCTCCCACGTCTGTCCGACCAGCCGTCTGCAGGCCTGTTTGACGACGGCGAAGGCCTCGGGAACCAAGGCGTCGAGGGACTCCTGGATGGCCGCGTCCAACTCCTTGTTGAGCTTGTCGATCTGGTCGTAGATCGCCTCGCGATCGCTGAACGAGAGGTCCTCTTGCTGCAGGGAGGCGCGTTTGGCCGAGATCTCTTCAGAGATCTCGCGCGTTTCTTCCTTGATCCTGGCGCGGAACTCCTCCGTTTTGGCCCGGAGTTCGTCGTCGGACAAAGCGTCGAGATCGTCGAACTGCGCATTCACCTGCCCGGCGACCGGTCGGAGGGCGGCGACATCGCGTTCATGCTTGGAACCGAAGAGATTCTTGAAGAAGCTGAGCATACGTTCGTGGTCGTTCTTTGCTATGAACAATAAATATAGGGATTCACGCCTGGAGATGAAAGGAATGCTTGATAAACCTGCCCGAATGAGCGAAATTGTGGCGGGCGGGAAACAATCACCGCCAAGAACCCGCCTGAACGACCTGTCCGCCGCTGTTATGCCATTCCCGGCCAGGCGGGCGTAGTCGGGCAGGCCACTTCAGCGGGCAGGCACCAAGAACGCAAAGAGAAATGAAGAAGATATTGTTCACCGTGCTTTTTGCCGTCAGCGCCGCCGGATGTGCCGGCGGCTTTCCCTTCGGCGGAAGCGACCCGCTGGAAAGACTGAGGGCCGACATCGATGCCGTCCTGGCCGACTCGATCTTCCAGTCCACCGTCCCCAGCGTGCGCGTCGTCGACCCCTCGAGCGGCGAAGTGCTCTACGACCGCAACAGCCACATGCTGATCCGGCCGGCCTCGAACATGAAGCTCGTGACGAGCGCGGCAGGTCTGCACGTGCTGGGAACGAAGTACACCTTCAAGACCTCGATCGGATGGGATTCGCTCGGCGCCGACGGCACGGTGCGAGGCGATCTGTATCTGCGCGGCTACGGCAATCCAGACCTGACCACGAACGACCTCGACAGCCTGGCCCGCCAGGTCGCGCGCGCGGGCATTCGAACCGTACTGGGCAACATCGTCGTGGATGTCTCCTTCTTCGACAGCCTGCAATGGGGCACAGGATGGATGTGGGATGACGATCCGGCGCCGTATCAGGCATACGTCTCCCCCCTCTCGCTGAACAAGAACTGCGTCGAACTGCTGATCGAGCCGGACTCCGTGACGAATTCTGTGCGCGTCTCCGTCATCCCCGAGACTCGCTACGTCCACGTCCGGTCGGAATTGACGATCGCTGTCGACTCGGTGCAGATCCCGATGACTGTCACGCGTCCCGCCACGGAGCCGCCGAATACGCTTGTCATCTCGGGAGAGATCCTTCGGACCTCCCGGCCTCGTCGTGAGCAGGTGACGATCGTCTGGCCGGAAATATATGCCGGCACCGTCTTTCAAGAACGATTGGCCGCCGCCGGCGTGAACGCCGGAGGTCGCGTCGTGCGGGGGCGCCTCCCCGGGCCCGCCGCCGAGAGGCTCTGGCACGAGTGGGGCATGGACTCGATGGTCATCAACCTGAACAAGGTGAGCGACAATCTGTCGGCGGAGATGACGCTCAAGACGATCGCGGCAACGGCAGGTTCGCCCCCCGGCTCCGCACGCGCCGGCGTCTGGACCGTGAACCGGTTCTTGTCGCTCTGCGGCCTCGACACGACCAACCACTCCATGGTGGACGGTTCAGGATTGTCGCACTACAACTTGCTGCGCATCGATCTGCTCACCAACCTGCTTGTCTCGATGTATCGCCGGGACGACCTCTTCCCTCTCTACTACACCTCACTTCCGATCGGGGGCGTGGACGGGACGTTGCGCGGACGGATGAGGGCGACACTGGCCGAGGGGAACGTGCACGCCAAGACCGGTTCGATCGCCGGGGTCAGCTCGCTTTCGGGCTACGTGACAGACCGCGACGGGCGGATGCTCGTGTTCGGCATGACGATGCAGGATTTTGTCTGGTCGTCACGGCACTACCGGATGGCGCAGGACCGGATATGTGGGATTCTAGCGGAGTTCAGTCGAAGAGGGAGAATGGAGAATGGGAAATAGAACATGGGAAGGCAGAGGCCGTGTGCGCTGCGTGAGTGCCTTCCTATTCTCTCTTCTCCATTTTCGATTCTCTTCTTCTCGAACTAACATTGAAATCCAATGAACACCCGCTTTGCCTCCTACGAAGCCGTCCGGATCCTGGTGCCGGGATTGACGTTCGCGCTGTTGATGGCCCTCTACGCCTGGGCCTTCCTTGAGCCCTGGCTCGGAGGTCCATGGCCGGTCGGCCCGCAACTGGCGGCCTTCGGGTTTGCCACTCTCGCCGCCGGCGTCACGATGTATGCCCGTGAATCGACGAAACGCCGACGGGCGTTCCAAGAGAACCAGCCGAGCACTCACCTGCAACAGATCGCCCGCGGACTCAAGGGGGCCGAGGCGCTGAGCGACGACGAGGCACGCCGAGTCTACTTTCATCTGCTCAATCATCACATCCCTCCCGTCGCTCACGACAAGATCTTCTTCTTCAGCACGGTCTACCACATCATGGTCCACATTCGCCGCATCACCTTCTGGTTCGGCGTCGTCTCTTTCGTGTCGGTCGCCTGGCACCTGAGCCAAGGCGGCGCGCTTCCAGGTGCCGCGGGGCTTGTCGTCTTCACCGTGTCGGTCTGGATCGTCTACGCCCTCAACATCGGGTCGAACAAGGCCGACCGGAATGTGCAAGAAAGCTACCACGATCAGATCTTGTGGATGGACCAGAACCGTCCCTTGATCGAGAAGCTGCTGCGCTCACGGCGGCTTTATTCGAAGCCGGGGGACGAATGAGCGCCTGGATCAGGATCACGATCACGGCTTCCGAGCGCGACCAGGAGGTGTTGGTGGCAGAGTTGACCGCCGTCGGCCTCGAAGGATTTGTGCAGGAATCCGATCGGCTTGAGGCATACGCCTCCGTGGGACGCTGGACTCGCAGGCTCGAAGCCTCCATCGAGTCCATCTGCCGACGCGCTTCGCGTCGGACGAGACGGAGGGTCGCCGTCGCCGCCGTAGAACGCCTGCGCGACCAGAATTGGAATGCGATGTGGGAACGCTCGGCTGGAATCGTTGAAGCGACACCCCGCATCGTCATCAAGCCAAGCTGGAAGCTGCTGAGGAAGCGCGATCGCGGAAAGATTGTTCTGCATATCGACCCGAAGATGTCATTTGGGACGGGACATCATGAGACCACGCGGATCTGTCTTGGTGCCCTCGAGCGGTCTGTCGAGAAAGGGGCCAGCGTGCTGGATGTCGGAACTGGAACCGGCGTGCTTGCCATTGCCGCCGTGAAGCTGGGAGCCAAGCGGGCCGTGGGCTTGGACAACGATCCCTGGTGCTTCGACAACGCCCGGGAGAATATCGTCCGTAACCGCGTTCGCGATCGCGTGCGCATCATCCTCGGCGGCGTGGAGAAGATCCCCGATCGACGATACGATCTTGTCGTGGCCAACATCGACCTCCCCACCATCACCCGGACGCTCCGCCGGATCGTTCGAGCGGTACGACCAGCCGGCACGCTCGTCCTTTCCGGGTTGCTGGTCACGGACATTCCTGCCATTTCCCGCCTCCTGATGAAGCATCCTTCCTTACAGCCCACCGACCTTGTGGCGGAGGGAGAATGGGTGGGGGTGGTCATGAAAAAAGATGAACGCAGATGACACAGAAGAAGGGGATGTACGCAGATCAGTGATCATCCCCTTCTTCAGCGCCATCAGCGTTCCCGCTTCTTGACCTCTCATGCGTATCGCCGCCATCGATATCGGCACCAACACCGTCTTGATGCTGGTGGCGGACCTTTCGGCGGAACGTACTGTCTCCGTGGTCCGCGACGAGCACGCTATCGCACGGCTTGGGCAGGGGGTCGATCGGGAGCGGCGCATTTCTCCTGAAGCGCTCCGCCGCGCCGACGACACCCTGCGGCATCATCTTGCCCTCGCTTCTGACCTGAAGGTCGACCGGATCGTCGCCGTCGGCACGAGCGCGTTGCGCGACGCCGCGAATCGTGACGGGATCCTGGCCCACTGGCAAAAGGAATTCGGGATCGACGTGCAAGTGATCCCCAGTGAAGAAGAAGCCAGACTGACATTTCTGGGTGTCTTCGCGGGGACGAGAACAGGGGATGGAATGCACGCCGTGCTCGATATCGGGGGCGGCAGCACCGAGTTCACGCTCGGCCGTGACGGTGGCGTGATCGATCGATTCAGCGTGGATCTTGGGGCGGTGCGTCTGACGGAGCGATTCTGGGAGAGCTTCCCCCCCGCTCATGGGCATCTTAAAGAAGCACGGCAGCAGATCCGGCAGACGTTGTTGGGGTCACGGTCTTCCCTTCCGAGGGCCCGCTGGTATGCCGTTGCAGGCACTCCCACCACCCTGGCGGCCATCGCTCAGTCCCTGACCTTCTTCGATCCTGCCGCCATCGACGGGTTCCGCCTCACGCGATCCTACGTCTCCGAGGCCGCCGCTTCGATCCTGACGTTGACGCACGATGAGCTGCTCCGCCATCCGCAGATCCATCCCCAGCGGGCTGACATCATGGGGGCTGGGGTGCTGATCCTGGAGGGGGTCATGCAGTTGTACGGGCTGGAAGATGTGACGGTGAGCGTGCGGGGGCTCAGGTATGGGGTGGCTTTGACCGCAACCTGAAGGCTGCAGATACGCTCCCGTGCCCGCGACCTTCAGCTCACGAGCATACGCCGCCAACCTTGAACGACGCTACCGTGCGCCTCTCCCCTTCGCCATCCGCACCACTTCCTGCAGCGCCTCGGCGGCATAATCGATGTCGTCCTCGGTCGTCGACCGCCCCAGCGAGAAGCGAACGGTAGCTCGAGCCGTCCGCTCGTCGCGACCCATGGCCATCAGCACGTGAGATGCCTGTAGCGTGCCAGAAGTGCAGGCCGATCCGCTTGTCACGGCAACCCCGCGCAGGTCCATCCCGGCGATGAGCGCTTCCCCGTCGATCGCATAGTCGTCCCATGGGAACGACACGCTGAGGATATGATGAAGCCTCGTCGTCGGATGTCCGTTCACGAGGATGTTCGGGTAAGACCTGCGTATCAGGGCGAGCAGCCGCTCCCGAAGCGCCTCCTGCGCTGTTGCATCGGCCATTCGCTGGACCGAGGCGATCGAGACCGCTTTCGCAAATCCCGCCGCCAACGGCACATTCTCCGTTCCCGCCCTTCGGTTCATCTCCTGCGCCCCTCCCACCACCTGCGCACGATACGGCGTCCCCTTTCGGACGACCATGGCTCCGATACCTTTGGGACCGTAGAGTTTGTGGGCCGTCAGCGACACCAGGTCCGCAGACACCTCCCGAAGATCAAAAGGCAACTTCCCGAAGGACTGAACCGCATCCGTATGGAAGGCCGCTCCGTGATCGTGGGCGATCCGAGCGATCTCGCCGATCGGCTGAACGGTGCCGACTTCGTTGTTCGCGTGCATGACGGAGACGAGCGCGGTCCTCGAGGAAAAGGCGGCTCGTATGGAGTCGGCGGAGACAAGCCCATCTGCATCCACGGGAAGAACGGTCACACGAACACCTTGGCCTTCAAGCCGCTCCGCGGCCGCCAGGACCGCATGATGCTCGACGACGCTGACGATCAGATGGTCCTTCCCATCTTCCATCGTCGCCGCAAGGACCCCGCGAAGGGCCGAGTTGTCCGATTCAGTCCCGCCGCTCGTGAAGAACACTTCTTCGTGGCTCACCCCCAGAGCACCGGCAAGAGATTCGCGCGACTCTTCGAGCAGCGTCTTGGCACGCCGGCCATACGCATGGACAGAGGAAGCGTTCCCCGGAACATCCCGGAACGCAGCGGTCATGGCGTCAATGACCTCCGGCGCAACCGGAGTCGTCGCGGAATGATCCAAGTAGACAGTTCTCACGTGAGATCCCGATGGAAGAGACATGGCAGACACAACAAGATACAAGAGGCAAGATATGAGAGGCAAGAGACGAGGAAGCGGCAGATCTCAAACAGTACAAAGGAAAGCCCCCTGAACAGCATCCCGGGGGGCTCTCACGGCGGTTCGATCCGATCCTCGATTCGCGCTGGTGTCGGGCTTCGTCCCCTCGCCGTTCAGTTCCTCCCCCTCCACCGGTCCTGCGCCGACTCCCGCATCAGTTCCCGCAGGTCTTGGTTGAAGTTGCGCTCGAACACCACATATCGAGCCACCTGCGATCGGGTGAGGATCTCTCCGAGCTTGTCGGCGAACTTCAGCCGGAGGTCGATCACCTGCTTCTCCGCCTTGAGAACGTCTCTGAGCTTGGCATCGATCTCCGCTTCCGGAGCGTTCTTCTTCAACAGGGACTGCAGATCGTCGATCAGATCGCCCCGCGACTTGCCCACGGCGCGTAACTCATCCTGGTGCTCGTTGTAGCGCGCGAAGAACCGTATGGAGGTCTCTTCGTCGAGCGCCAACGCCTCTTGCATTCGGAGCTTCTTCAGTTGTTCCACCCGCTGGCCAGCGGGACCGCGCATGGGTCGCTGGTCTTGAGCGATCGATTCGACCGCGAGGAGCAGGATCATGACGATCGTCACGCAGAGATGAAAGCACTTCATAGGATCACCCTTTCAGAAAGCTTCGATATCAACTCGTCGGTCTCCGACTCGTCGAGGTCCGCGACAACTTCCGAGACCGTGGTCGGTTCAAGGTCCTCCAACCCCGTCTCTTGCAGATCTCGCCCTATCGACGCCAACGCCCGGTCCGAGAGAAGTGGCTCAACAACCTGGGCCAGGTCCGACGACAGCTCGGCCAGGTCGAAGCCGAGGTAATCGACGGCTTCGTTCGCTCCGACGGCAAGTCGGTCGGTCGTGACCGGAGGTGGAACTGCGCTGCGGACCAGGAAGATGATCACAAGCGCTCCGGCCGCCAACGGTATCGCGGGGCGAAGGATGTCGAAGAACGGCCGGACCCAGTTCGTGCGTACCGGATGCAGACGCTTCTCCATGATCTTCGACGGGAGTGCGGCGAAGTAGCCGTCAGGCACCGCAGGACGACGACGACGCTGCGGGCCGCCGAGGAGCGCGATGTCCTCCCAAGCTCCACGGCACGACGGACACACGGCAAGATGGCGTTCGATGCGCTCGCGCTCCTCCTGAGGGAGGTCGTCGCGGAACAGTCCGGGAAGGTCGATGTCAACGTGTTCCATGTTGTCTCTTTACGTGCTCGGCCACCTTGCGGATGGCGTGAAAGAAGTTGGCTTTGAGTCCCCCGACGCTCGTATGGAGGATTTCGGCGATCTCTTCGTAGGAGAGATCCTCATAGTATCGCAAGACGAAGACGGTCCGCTGTTTCGGTGGCAGTTGTTGAGCTGCCGACTCGATCAGTTGACGTTGCTCGTCCGCTTCGACGCGGCCGTCGGGTCCGATGTCATCATGAGACGCAATATCGCCGATGTCATCGAGACGGAAGAAATCGGCTACCCGCTTTCGCCGGATCGCGTTGAGGGAAAGGTTGACGGCGATCCGGTACAGCCAGGTGTAGAGCGAAGAGTCACCTCGAAAGCCGCGCAAGTTCCGTGCTGCCTTGATGAAGACGTCCTGGACAACATCATCGGCATCGTCATGGTCGTTCAGGAACCGCCGGACGACCCAGTAGATCCTCTCCTGGTAGCGCAAGACGATCTCGTTGAACGCGGGCTCACGACCCTGGCGGAATTGCTCGACTAGCTCTTGGTCGGAGATCGCGGTCATGCGTTCATGAGGTGTCCAGAGAATTGGACACGGGAGGGGGAAAATCGTTTAAGGTTGAAGGTGAAGGGTGAAGGGTTACTCGAAGCAGTCTCAAAAATCCAAATCTCACAGATTCAAGCATTACGCGCAGCGACCGCAGCGGAAGCAGTGCTCGCAGCGGTGAAAAGTCGGTAGTTATCATTAACGTTGCGGCCGCCGCCACCGCCGCGAATGCCGCGCGAAACATTTTTGAGATGGCTTCTCGTTACTGATTACTGGTTACTGGTTACAGGTTGCAAGTTGCAGGTTACAGGCTACAGGTTACAGGTTGCAAGTTGCAGGTTACTGGTTACTGATTTCTGGCTACTGATTGCTGGTTTTTGGTTCCACGCGAGGGGGCATTACCGCACTTTCGCCAGTTTTGCGGTCTCCAGAAGCCATTTTTCGCCAGTCTTGAGCTTGAGAACCGCTAGATAGACCCCATTGGCTACATCCTCGCCGTCGCCGTCGCGGCCGTCCCACGGGACGGTGTTGAATCCCGCCCGGACCTGTCCCGCGGCGATCGGGATCTCGCGGATCAGCCGTCCCGCCACGGTGTAGATGCGCACGCTTCCGTCGTCGGGCAACGACTGTCCGGTGAGGTTGAACGTGAGGTCGGTACCCGCAGCGAACGGATTCGGGTACGGCGCGAGGTCACGAATGGCTGAGGATGTCTCGACCCTGAACGTAAGCGAGAACGCGGCCGTATCGGCAAGATTGCCTGATCCGTCCGTGACCTGGACCGACAAGGTATGCGTTCCGCGCCCCAATCGGGGTCGAAGGATCGCCACCGCTTTCTTCTCCGACCACTGCGACTCGAAGGAACTGTCCGGCGTTGTGGTCGAGAGCGATACGCGGCGTCCGTTCAACCGCAGATCGACGAGCGACGGCGAGGCGATCGGCACCGCCCCATCGTCGGCAATGTCGATGCGGATGTCCGGCTGGGGACGGACATAGTCTCCGTTGACGATCGCGCCGCCATCGATGGTCACGACAAATCGCGGACGCGACGTGTCAGGAAAAACGTAGGCTGAACGATGCACAATATCATTCCCCCGCTCCCACTGCGGAACCGCGAACAGCGGGTCCAGCACCACCTCCAGATCCACCGGGCCGCGCACGGAAGAGGTCGAAAGCTCTGCGGCGACCGTGTCGGCCTGCGAAACGGCCAACGCAGGCCGTCGACCAGAGGCCATCATCTCACCCGTCGGAAGCCAACGCCATCGCACGCGGTAGGGCACAGAATCGGCCGGAGCCCCGCCAATGTTGCGCACGGGGATCAGCACGCGCAAAGGTTCACCCGAGGCCACCGAATCGCTTTCAAAGATGACCCTGGAGGCTGCCGTCGCCAATTCGGGCAACCCCCCATGCTGAACGCGCCAGGCGGTCAGCCTGGGTGATGCGCCTCCGGGAGAGCGGCGGGCTTCCGCCAGCAAGCGGACCGAGCGAATCCCCTCCGGCCACGAAAGCGGTCCCGGCTCGATCGTAAGGGTATCGACGACACCCGCGACGCCCGATCGAATCGCGCGCATGACCACGCTGGCCCCGTTGCCCGTATCGGATACTGACCAAGCGACGCCATGCCAGCGGCCCGCCGGGCCGATCGCCGCCGAGACGACCATCCCTGCATTGGCCCGGATCTCGATCGTGTCCCGAACCGTGACGGCACCCTGAAACTCGTCAGTGCGCGCCTCTGGGACCGAGCCGACGGGCGCGCCTTTCCATCCGCTGATCGCCCACGAGCCCCGGAACCCGAGCAGCCTGATCATGGCGCTGCCGATCGACTCTAGCTCCCGGTTGAGCCGTTCCGTCTTGTTGACGCTTCCTTCATCCGACACGGCAACGAGAACGCGACGGCCCGAGGGGATCGAGCGCAGGTATTCGATGAGCGGCTCCGCCTTCATCGTGTCGGGAGTGTCAGAGTAGATGCTGAACGACCCGAACGACAACAGGCGTCCGTTCGTCTCGTCCACGACCGCCACGTTGAAGCCCCGGTTGACGAAGCCCTGCGAGATATCGGCATCGTTCAGCCAGACGGCAGCATCGACGCCGTCGCTGAATCCGGCCGAGAAGACCCGCACCGGGACGCGTCGTTCTTCCAAGCGCCACCCGTCCGCCAGCAAGGCACCTTCCCCTGTCGAGCCATCCCATCCCGACACCCCATCCTGCACCCACGACTCCGACGCACCGGTCGTGAAGGATCGCGTCGACCATGGCGTCGCCGATATCCCCGTCACGATACGCGTCCTGATAAAGTAGCGTCGTCCTGTCGTCAGCACACCGGCCGGGATCGGATGAACGACACCCATCGGTTCGGCCGGGAGGCTCGTCCACCGTCGCAAGAAGCCGCCTGCGAACGCCGCCGTGGAATCGAGTTCGACCTCAACCGTGGCCGCGGATGGCGTCGAGACGGGCTGGAGAATGACGACGCGAACGGAATCCGGGTGGCGCCGTTCCATCTCCAGAGGCGCGAGGACCTGGAACCTGGAAGACGAGACCACGTATCGGATCTCGGCGGAGTTGCCCTTCAGCGTCTCCTCGGCCACCGTCGAATCAGGATTGACGCTGACCGTCACCGTCAGAAAGCCTGGAGTCCGAAGTGAGGCGGCCCCGAACTCGAGCACCGAGACGCGTCGATCAGCAGTGAAGGTCGTCTCGATCACGGCGCTCCCGGCTTCGGAAAGGACGGTCAGGCGCAATGGCACGGCGGCGTTCGAAAGGAGACCGATGTTGCGGACGACGCATTCCACGCGCACGATCGAATCCTGCTCGGAGGGCTCGGCGGGGGTGACCGTCAGCAGACGGTCGTCGACCACAAACTCGGGCCAACGCGCGATGCGCAACCGCGTCAGCGGATCGCCGATGAGGGTCCACTGATGCAGGGCCTGCTGCGTCGTCAGCGAGGCCGTACCGACCTTCCAGAGCTCTTGTTTGGCGGCGAGGTGCAGCGCGCCCAGACGGCGCTCCCCTTGCGAGAACGACTTGAAGATCCCGTCGGCAAGGATCCTGAGCGGAGATTCGTAACCGAATCCGCTGCTCCCGATGTAGGCCGCTGCGCGGGCGGTCGTCGAGCGGACGACGAGCTCGCTGAACGACTCGACGAACGGTTCCGCGAACCGGGCCGTGCTGCAACTGATATCGGTGATAAGGTGGGCCTTCTGCTCGGCATTGGCCAGCTGATCAGGGCGGCTGACGCCGTTGGCCCACACGTCCGTACCGGCGTGACCATAGAAATTGATCCACACGGCCCCGGAATCCAGCAGGCGTCGGACCTCCTCTGTTTGCTCCAGGTCGACGACCTGATCGATGGTCCGGTAGATCCGCGCCTGCGTGGCGGCCAGAGGCGGCGACTGCAGATACGACGAGAACATCAGGTCAGAGAACTGCTGGAATCTCTTCGTCTCGATCGTATCAAAACCGGCGGCGAAGAACAGGAATCGCCGGTTCCAATCGCTGATCGGCTGCGCCTCGTATGCGATCAAGGCATCGACCAACGAGTCGGCCTCGGAGATGGTCCGTACCGGGATACGCCCGACCGCCTTCCGTGCCTTGTATCGATCGACCGTGTCGACCACGTACAACATGTCCGAAACGGGATTGCCCAGCGTTGGGATCAACCCTCGGCGTCCGGTGCCGAAGTGGTCTTTCGGGTCCCACGTTCCGTCGCCGAAGAGCAACACCGACCCGTACGCCGGCGGCGCCCACGTTGTGTCGATCGTCAGCAGGAATCGACGCAAAGGATCAGGCCCCCAGCGGCCGTTGCCAAAGGCGTCGACGATGTCCTCCAACGTGACGACCTGCACGCGGAGCCCCTGGGTGAGGGCCCGGTGTTGCCGCAATCGTTCGGCCGCCGAAACGAGGGCTTTGGGCGCGATGATGACATGGTCGGCTCCGGCCGGACGGTCCAGCGGATCGGGAACGGTCACGAGCCGCGTGCCATCGACGTGGGACATGTCGGACCGGCGCACCATGACGTAGGAGCGTCCGGCCTTTACCGTGTCGTCGAACTGCCAACGACTTCCGTTCCATGTCGCCCGCGGCCATCGTTCAATCTGATCGTCGGGGGCGAGCCGGAGGACCGTGATGGGGTCCGACGACGACCCCAACAGGACAAAACGCACGACACGCGCGTTCAGCGCAGTGCGCGGAACGTACGTGATCGCGCTTCCGAACGGGCGCAGGTCTTGCGGGGCGGTGAGCTCACACCAGTCGAGGTACACCTCGTTCACGGCAGCTCCCGTGGTCAAAGAGGCCACCGCGACCACATTGGTTCCCCGAACCAACGCGGGGGTCGGAACCTGAAGCGTGGCGAGCAGCGACTCATAGCCGTTCAGCTGAACCGTGTCGAGCACCAGGCCATTGATGCTGACCGCCAGCCGATGCGTCGGCAGAGCGCTCGCCGCGGTCGAACTGTGGACCTGGAGGCGAAGGACGGACCCTTCTCCCGTCGACGTGAAGTCAGGCAGATCGATGGGAATCAACGCGGTCGAACCAGCCCGGACCCGCTGCCAGTACCAGCCTTCGCCGAACACGGTCTCGGTCGAGTTGTTGAAGGGAAGTCCGCGATCTCCGTAGTAGTAGAGACTGTCGCGTTCTGCACGCACGGTACGTCCGGGGGCGAGGACGACGGTGTCGGGGGCCATGACGGACGTATCTGGCCTTATGAACGGCAACGGCTCCAGCCCGGCAACCAGCCAGGTCCAGGCCGTGTCGGTGTGCGGGTCGGGCTCGCCGCCGGGCCCGCGTGCCGGAGGGAGGACGATGTAGACTGAATCGTCCTGCGCCGCGACGATCCGCCGACCGTCGCGGTAGACCGCGTAGGTGGCGTTCGTCGCAGGCAAACGAGCGGTCGTGGTGGCCACGACCCATCGGGTGGAGGGGATCTTGACGGAGGGACGTCCGACGAGGGGCGACTGGCCGGTCGAATCGGTCCACGAGGGGGCCGCCGTGGCGACGGCACAGAACGCGATCAAGCTCAGGGAACGAAGAGCGAGCTGGAAGCGCCGGAGCAACAAGGCCGACCGTGTCACTGAATCGACCGCCCCTGAACGAGTGTGGACCAGAAGAAGTGCGGAATCCCGAAGGCGTAGCGAGGGCCGAGGCGGATAGGTTCTTGCAGCACGCGATAGATCCATTCCATGCCCCGTCGGCGCATCCAGAGCGGTGCGCGGCGTTTGAGGCCCGAGATGAAGTCGAACGAAGCTCCCACGGTCATAGCGACGGGCACGCGCAAGCGATCGCGATTTCGTTCGAGGAAGACCTCTTGCTTCGGAGCGCCCAGGGCCACGAACAACGCGTCGGCCCCCGAGCGATTGACCTGATCCACGATCGAGCCTTCGGCCAGCTGCGTCACGTCGTCAACGACCTCGGGCTCGTACACACCGGCGATGCGAAGGCCCGGATGTCGCCGGGCGAGGATTTCGGCGGACGCGGCGGCAACCCCGTGGCGCCCGCCCAGCAAGAATACGCTCTTCCCCTCGCGCGCCAGGAGCGCGACGATCGTCTCCATCAGGTCCGTACCCGTGAAGCGATGGTGAAGCGGAGCGCGCATCGCACGAGACACGAGGATCACGCCCACGCCGTCGAGGGGAACCAACGCTCGTTTGAGGATCGACGCCACCGTCGGCTGGACCAAGGCCGTGAGGTAGACATGCGGATTCAGCGGCACGATGCTCAATGGCGTGCCAGCACCGATGACGTCGACGACATACCTTGCCACGACCTCCATCGGGTGGTCGGAAACGTCCAGTCCAAGGAACCGAGACCGTTTCAAATGCGGTTGGCGCTCTGTGCGTTCGTGGTGCTCCGGCATGCCGACTTCGAGTGACGTGGTATCGCCGCGACGGACCGCCTGGGTGGCGTACCGTCGGACTCTCGCAAGTATACGGAAGATTCTTCTGAGAAAAGCCCCGGGCTATTGGAGTGATCGATAGTACCGATGCGCACCTGCCCGAAGGCCGGCTATCATCCGGAGCACGCCCTTGCCACCCGCCCGCAGCACAAGACCCTGTCGGATGCTTCGCAGGATGCTCCAGACGACCAAGCCGGGAATCTGCCAACGGTCTCGGTGCCGCAAGAAAAGCAGCATGAGGTTGCGATGGACGGACCAGTAGTATTGGGCGGGGTCCCTCTTTCGTGCGTCGGCGTTGCCATCGGGCTGAGGTTCGTGCCGCACGACGCTCTTGTCGGAGAACCAGAAGGTGCCCCCCCGATGCGCGATCTGTTCACAGACCTCGGGCTCTTCCATGATCGACGTCCCGGCAAGCGAACCGTCGAACCCCGTCGACTGCCGGAATCGATCGGCACGGAAGGACATGTTCCCTCCGACCAACATGCCAACCGGCTCGCTTCCGCGCGCGTCGAAGCCGGTCACGATGCGTCCGAACGACGTGATCCGCAGCTTGCCGAGGCGGCTCCGATCCTCCTCCCCCGTTTCGACCAGCCGACAGGAGACGCCTGCGACGGGCCTGGCTCTGAACGCCGACACATGGGCCGCGACGAGGTGTTCGTCCGGAACGACGTCGTCGTCCATGAACAGCAACCATTCTCCACGAGCGATGCGGGCACCGGAGTTCTTGGCGATGGAACGATTGGGGACCTCGGAACGTAGCATTGTCACAGGGAATGGCATTCCGGGTGGCACGCCGCGGAACGTCTCCGGCGATTGGTCGACGATGATGATCTCGCACGCGCGGTACGTCTGCTTCGCGAGGGCCTCAAGCAGTCGCCGCAGGCTGGCCGGCCGCCGGTAGGTGGGAATGATCACCGACACCAGTCCCGGCTCGACGGGCCGCGCCGACCGCGCCCCGTCGGGCAGATACCTCTCGCCCGCGACGTCTCGCCGGAAGGCGCTCCACCACTCTCGTCCCCGGTGGTGACGCGACAGCGAACCGAGCAGGCATTGGGCGAGGATGATCCTGCGCCACCATACGTACCGGCGGCGGGCATGCTTCGCGTAGAACAGGAGCATTCCCTTCAACATCATGGCGAGGCGCTCATCGGGCACGCGCGAGAAGGAATGCCCTCCCACATGGCGGACCTCGGCCGCCGGGTCCCAGAGAAGCAGGTACTCCAATGAGCGGAACCTCAAGCTCAGGTCGGCGTCCTCATAGAAGAAGGTATAGTCTTCGTCGAAACCTCCGACGAGGTCGAATGCTTGACGGCGAATGAGGAGGCAACAGCCCTCGGTGAATGTCAGGGGCTCCGGACCCTGCGCGGATCGTTGTCCGAGCGTCCATTGCTGATGGCGGCCGGCGATCCATGATGCGTCTGCCCGGGAACGGTCACGGTCCGACCATCGATGCCGGGACAGGAAGACGCACGCCCGAAGCATCGACATCCGGCGAATGCGCGTGCGATTGACCCCCTCCCGGTCGAGCACGCTCGGGACGACGACGGCAGTTTCAGGATGGGCGGCCAGCGTTTCCAGCATTTGCCGGACCGAACCCTTCCCCATTTCGGTATCTGGATTGACGACGAGGAGCCAACGACCTCCGGCCTCAGCTGCAGCATGATTGATGGCGCCGCCGTAGGAACGGTTCTCCGGCAAGACGAGACATCGGGCCTCGGGTGCGCTTCGCCGCACGGAGGCCAGCGTGTCGTCTGCGCTGCCATGGTCGACGACAGTGATCTGCGAGCCTTCGAGGCCGTTCGCCAGCAAAGAATCCACGCACGCTCCGATGACCTCGGCCGAGTTCCAGGTCACGATGGCGACCCTGACGTCTGAGAGCCGTACGCCCGATGCGTCGCTCATTCGTACGATGCCCTTCCGCGCACTGCACGGTCCACCTGCTCGACCGTGATCTCTGTAAGGCAGTAGACCCGGTCGCGGTGACATCGCCAATTGCACTCATAGCAATCCTGCTGCGCATGGCAAACCACGGCGGAGCCGTACGGAAAATACCTCGAGAAGTGCCCGCCTCCCAGCACCACCACCGCCGGCACTCCCAGGCGCGCCGCCATATGGCTGGGGGCTGAATCGATGCCGACCAGAATGTCGCCCGCGGCGATCCAACGGGCCAATTCAAGCGTGTTCGATGCCACATGGACAGCGACCGAACCCCGGGTGCGCGTTGAGATCCACCGCAACAGGCCCGCCTCGAAGGGACCCCCGACCAATCTCGGTTCGAACACGGCGTCGGAGGCCAAGCGGTCGGCCAGGTCTGCCCACCGCTCCGCCGGCCACTGACGGATCGACGCCGACCCGCCTGGCGCCAGAAGCACAGCACGACCCTTCCGCCCTGGCCCGCCCGTTGCAGGCCCACGCACAAAGCCGTCCAGCGCATAGCGCTTGTTCCAGTCGACAGGACCCCACCCTTCGAGCGAAGCCCAGCGGTCGTACTTCGACCGCTCCGGGATGTGATCGGGCACCTCGACGACGTTCGTGTGGCGCACGTCGAATCGCCGAAGCTCGGCGCCGTGGATCATCTCGTCATTCCCGCTCAGACACGCCGTCCGAGGAGCGCCGGTGGCGAATGTCAGCTCTTCGCTTGTCGGCGATCGGTGAAATCCAAGCGACAACGCCCGTTCCGGCGACCGGGCGCGAAGCGACGTCCAGATCTTCCAGCGATACACCGGGTCGAGCCGGTACCGGACGGCATCGTAGCCGAACACCTCGTCCACCGCTCCGGTCGCTTCTGCCAGCGGGCGGGCGGCTTCGGAGCAGACCAGCAAGGTCCGCGCCGGCGCGACGCGCATCCGGATGGATTCCAACAACGGCAGGGAGAACAGCAGGTCTCCGACGCCGTCGCCACGGACGAGCACCACCTCAGACCGGGCCCGGACTGCGGCGCGGGGGTGGAGACGCTCGAAGAGGTCGAACCATGCGCGGCCAGCCGACCGTTTGAGCGCGCGAAGCCGGGCGTCCATCATGACGCATCCCCTTCAGCCGGAATGAGCGGACGCCGCAATCGGGTCCAGACAAGCGCGGAGACGAACGCTCCGACGACGACCGCACGCACCACCACCGACGGATCCGGTGCAACCGACAGCATGCGCAGGATCGATTCCAACCCGAGACCGGAGGCCAGCGCCGCCACGAACCATCCCGGCGGCGATGCCAACCGGCGCCGCTCGGCGGACGGCCACCGGGAGACCGCCGCGAGGAGGACCGTTGCGTGCACGGCGAGGATCGCCGCCATGAACGCCTCGACGCCGATGATATTCCACAGCAGGCCGAAGACCGCCGCGCCGAACGCGAATGCGAGCGCCATCGCCCGGGGGAGCCCCTGCGTGTTGCCGAACACTGGCATCAGTCTGATCAGGACGAGCCCCGCCGCTTCCGTGGCCACGATGGGCCCGGTCCAGCGAACCAGCGGCGCCGCTCCGTCATAGAGAGGGCCGAAGACCCATTGCGTCAGGACGGGAGCTCCGGCGATCGTCAGCCATGCACCCGCGATCCCGATCGCCAGTGTGCGCCACGTGAGGTCGGCGACGGTTTCGATCTGCCATGCCCGATCGCGATGACCGGCGGAGAGCAACGGAAACGCGGTCGACCACACGGCATTCCCGATCAGCCCACCGGCGACGAGCAACCGTGCCGCCACCCAGAAGTTCCCAAGGTCTTCGATGCCTTGGAGCCATCCGACGGCGAGTCCGACCGCCGGCAGAAGCAGGCCGATGGGCAGGATCGCGAAGAAGACCGGCAGGGCCTGGAGGGCAAGCTCTCGCTCCCCTCCCGGTCGCCACGCGGGAGTCACACCCGTGAGGCGAAGGGTGAGCGGCGTGGCCACGGCGACGGCCATGAGGGTCGAGAGGAGCACGGCGGTGGCGACCATCCACGGCACGGCCTCTGCCGAGATGACGAGCACGACGAGCGCCAGCAGCGTGAACGATTGGATGGTCTTTTCGAGGGCGAAGAGCGCCGGACGGCCGAGGGTCTGTGCCAACCACGTGGCGCCGAAAGCGGTCGGAATGAGCCCGGCAGCGTAGACGACCGAGAGTACCGTGAGCTCCCGAGGTCCGGTCATGGCCGAAACGGCGACGATCACGACGATACCCGCCATGGCGAGTGCCAGCCGGAGCCGCCAGACGCGCCCCAGGATCTCGCCGGCAGCGTCATGATCGCGTGCGACGGCAGCGCCCGCCACCGTGACCAATCCGAAATCGACGATGGGCATGGCGAGGGCCGTCAGGCTGGCGGCGAAGGCGAGGAGTCCGTAGACCTCTGGGGGAAAGACGCGTGACAGCAGGATAAATGCCAGCGTGGCGGCGACGCGCGAAGCGGCCTCACCGATCACGACGGAAGAGGCGTTCAGCGCCAGCGAGGGGGCGGGTGATCTGTCACGCGTCGGCAACACGTCGGGAGATCTTTAGAAGCGGAGTGCGTGAACGAAGTGCGTCTCTGCAGGAGGGTCCGGAATTGAGTAGAAGCTATCTCATAAATGTGTCTCGCAACGTCGCAACGACGGCAGCGAAAGGATTAATGGCGATTTCGCGCCAGGTTCAATAAATCTTGGGACGTTGCAGTCGCTGCGTCGTGGCGAGAAGTTGTTTTGAGACAGGTTCTAGGCAGTAAGCACACACTGGCAGTCAGGATCAGGATGAGACCCAACGTCACCGAACACAAGGTCCTGATCTTTGTACTTCGCCTGACCTGGACCCGAACGGCACGTGCCTACTGCTTACAGTTTCAGTTTTCCCCTGAAATACCGTTCCGTCAGTTTCAGCCCTTCGGCCCGGCTCACGCTCGGTTCCCAGCCGAGGATGTTCTTGGCGCGGGTGATGTCGGGCTGGCGGACCTTTGGATCGTCCTGCGGCAATGGGCGATAGACGATCTTGCTCTTGCTCTTCGCCAGCTCGACGATCTCCTCGGCCAGTTGGCGCATCGTCACTTCGTCAGGATTGCCGATATTAACGGGCAGAACCTCGTTGGACATCATGAGTCGAAAGATGCCATCGATCAGGTCCGTCACGTAGCAGACCGAGCGGGTCTGGCTGCCGTCGCCGAAGACGGTCACGTCCTCGTTCCGGAGCGCCTGGGTCATGAATGCCGGGATCGCCCGTCCGTCGACGAGGCGCATCCGCTCGCCGTACGTGTTGAAGATGCGGACGATGCGCGTCTCGACCTGGTGGTAGCGATGGTAGGCCATCGTCATCGCCTCGGCAAATCGTTTGGCCTCGTCGTACACGCCGCGCGGTCCGACGGGATTGACATTGCCCCAGTACGACTCGGGCTGCGGGTGGACGAGCGGATCGCCGTAGGTCTCGGACGTCGACGCGAGCAAGTACCGGGCGTTCTTGGCCTTCGCGAGGCCGAGCGTCTTGTGCGTACCGAGACTGCCGACCTTGAGCGTTTGGATCGGATACTTGAGATAGTCGAGCGGGCTGGCGGGCGACGCGAAATGCCACACGAAGTCGACGTGCCCTTCGACCGTCACGTAGTTCGTGACGTCATACTGGACGAACGTGAACCGCTGGTTCCCCAGCAGATGCACGATGTTATCAGCACTTCCGGTGATGAGGTTATCGATGCAGATGACCCGATGTCCTTCGGCCAAGAGGCGATCACAAAGGTTCGAGCCCAGAAAACCGGCGCCACCGGTTACGACGGAGACTGGAGAGGTCATCGAAAAGTTAAGAGTAGGGAGAAATGAGTATGGAGAGAATTGCGCGTGCTTGGCTACTCAGGCGGTTGTTGGCGGGTCGAGAATCTCTCAGGATGAGCCATCATTCCGCTGAGCATTCGCTGCAATTCCTCATATCGTTCGATGAAGTAGCGGTGTTTTTCACCCAATACGTAACCACAATCTAACGACATATCGAGAGAGACCTCTGTTTCGTCAGCTTCTGCCGACGAATCCACGAGCTTGTTGAAAAAGGCCTTCGGATACACCCTTCTCCGCCAGGCCTCTGCAATGTTGCGTGGAACTGACCGTGAAGACTTGCGGATCTGAGCCGTCAGGTCGTAACGCTCTTCTTTCGGAAACGACTTGGTTTCGTTGAAGATCTCCAATGCAAGCTGGTAAGCCAATTGGTAGACCTTCAGGTCCCTGAATCCTCGGTACGCCATTCCCCCCTCCCTTGTTAAGCGAAAGCCGCGGATCCGAACACCTTCTTTCTCCCTACTCCCTTCTCCTTACTCCCTACTCGGAGCTCCTCCCGATCCCATAGTACGTAAATCCCAGCGCCTTCATCTCTTTCGGGTCGTAGATGTTTCGGCCGTCGAAGATGACCGGTTTCTTCAACTGGGCCTTGATCGTCTTGAAATCGGGGGTGCGGAACTCATTCCATTCCGTGACGATCACAAGGGCATCGGCTCCCTTGAGGGCCTCCATCGCCTTGTCAACATACTCGATCCTGTTGTGGAAGATCGACCGTGCGCGTGTCATGGCGATGGGGTCGTGCGCACGCACTTTGGCCCCCATCTCCAGCAGGCCGTTCACGATCGGGATCGACGGGGCTTCGCGCATATCGTCGGTCTGTGGCTTGAAGGCCAGCCCCCAGACGGCGAAGGTCTTGCCTTGCAGCGACTTGCCAAAATGCTTGGCTACTTTCCAGAGCAGCACGCGCTTCTGACGTTCATTGACGTCGTCGACGGCACGCAGGATCTTGAACTCGAACTCGTGTTCGTGGGCCGTTTTGACGAGCGCCTTGACGTCCTTCGGGAAGCACGAGCCGCCGTAGCCGACGCCGGAGAACAGGAAGAGCTGCCCCACCCGGGGGTCGCTTCCGATCCCACGCCGCACGGCGTCAATGTCAGCCCCCGTCTTCTCGCACAGATTGGCCAGCTCGTTCATGAACGAGATCTTCGTGGCCAGAAAGGCATTTGCCGCATACTTCGTCATCTCCGCGCTGCGTTCATCCATCACCAGCACCGGATTGCCCGTCCTGACGAACGGAGCGTAGAGTTCCGTCATCACTTGCGCGGCCCGCTTGCTCCGCGTGCCGATCACGATCCGGTCGGGCTTGAGGGAGTCCTGGACCGCCGCTCCCTCCTTCAGAAATTCCGGGTTCGACACGACATCGACCCCCGTCTTCCCCTTCTTGCGCATGATCGAGCGGATCTTGTCGACCGTGCCGACCGGAACGGTGCTCTTCGAGACCACGATCTTCTCGCCAACGATGAGGTCGGCGATGTCCTCCGAGACCTTCATGACATGGGTGAGATCGGCCGATCCGTCCTCCGACTGCGGGGTCGGCAGACAGAGGAAGATCACGTCGGACCGTTCGACTGCCGACTTCAGGTTCGTCGTAAACTCCAACCGTTTGTCTTCGACATTTCGCAGGACCATCTCTTCGAGGCCCGGTTCGTAGATCGGGATCTGCCCCTTGCGCAGGGAGGCGATCTTCTTTTCGTCGATGTCCATGCACAGGACCTGATTGCCCGTGTCGGCGAAGACAGCGCCCTGGACAAGGCCGACGTAGCCGGTTCCGATGATGGAGATTTTCATGGAAGAAGAACCTTGATAAGACTACTTGATCGATTTCGGTGAGACGTGAAATGTGAAAAGTGGGACGTGAAAGCGCCATGAAAATACCCAAAAAACCGCTCATAGGCACGCCCAAATCCGTTCAAGGAATCGGGCTGCGGCGGTTCTCTGTCATTTCTGCCGTTTCAGCGCAGGTCATCTTATTGAGCGGATCAATCCGCTGAGAAGTTGCTCGACCGAGGTCATGTTCTCGTCGATCTCCAATGTTTGCTGCTCGCTTATGTATCCAAGCATGGCAGACACTTCCACCTGTGCATCGAGCTCACTGAGCGATGCTCTGACAATATTGAGGAATCGGAGCTTGTCACCTTTCGTTGCACGAGTAAGTCCTTCTGCGATGTTGGATGGCACAGAGATCACAGCTCTACGCATTTGAGCATTTAGTCCGAAGTCCTCCTCTCGCGGTAAGTCTTTGACCACCCGGTAGATCAGCATTACGAGCTCGAGGGATTTCTTCCAAAGAATGAGTTTCTTGTGGGGCTTGTCAGCCCGGCTGTTACCCATGCTCCCCTCCTTCGGCAGGTATTCCTTGCAACGTTTCACATCTTACATCTCACTTCTCACGAGGGCTTCCAAACGCCATCATTCGCCTCAATACGCTCCCTTCCCGAACAGCACCACGGGGATCGTGGCGAACAGGATCTCCAGGTCGAACAGCAACGAGTGGTTCTCAACGTAGTAGAGGTCGAGCATGACCATCTCCTTGAACCCGATGCTGCTGCGTCCGGAGATCTGCCACAGTCCCGTCATGCCAGGCTTGATCTTGTCGCGGTCCTTGATCGACGACCAGAATTCCTCACCTTCCTTCACCAGCTCAAAGTCCTCGACCGGAAGCGGTCGCGGCCCGACGAGGCTCATGTCGCCCTTGAGCACGTTGAGAAGTTGCGGCAGCTCGTCGATGCTGTACCGTCGGATGAACCGCCCCACGCGGGTGATGCGCGGGTCCGCGCGCATCTTGAAGAGCGCACCGTCGGACTCGTTGTGCTGGCGCAGGTCCGCCTTGAGCGCATCGGCGTTCTTGACCATGCTCCGGAACTTCAGGAACCCGAACGTCTTACCACCACGAAGAGCGGCGCGCGTCTGGGTGAAGAAGATCGGCCGGCCCGAATCGAGCAGGATCAACAGCGATGTCAGGAAGAACACCGGCGACAGCAGGAGGAGGATCATGGCCGAGCCGACGATGTCGAATGTGCGCTTGCCGACGTGATGGACCGCTTCGACACGGGTGCGGGGCGGCGCGTAGAGCGTGATGCCCGCAATGTCGTACACACGCGCCAAACGCAGGAGGGCATCGTGCTCGATCGACAGGACCTTCAGCTTCACGTCCTTCTCACGGCAGACCCTGAGGACGGCGGCAAATCCGTTCGTCAGGACCGAAGGCGTTGGGACAAAGATGCGCTCGATACGCTGTTCGACAACGGCCGATTCGAGCTCCTTCAGGCTGTAGAGCGGCAGTCCGCGAAGCTTCGACCGATCGTCTTCGGTGATCTCGGACCTGGTCCTGGTGACGATCCCGCGAACGTCGTATCCCAGCTCGGGCACTCCTTCGAACCGGTCCAGCAGTTCCTCCACCTCGCCGTCGTATCCTGCGAGCAGTACGGGCCTTCTCCCCAATCCACGGCGTTGCAGCTGCTCATGGGCGGCGTTCAGCGCGGCGCGGCCGATGACGAAGAAGCCGGGCAACGCCATGAAGAACAGCAGGGCAAACCGTCTGGGGAACTCCGAGACCTGGAACAGAAAGAACGAGGCCAGAACGACCAGGAGCGCTACGACATAAGCGCGCGAGGCGAGCAGGTACTGCTTGCGATGGCTCAGGTGGAAGGCGCCGCGATAGAGGCCGATGAGCAGGCCAAAGCCGACCATGACCGTCCCGAAGTAGACGGAGAAGGCCACGAGCAAGGCGGTCGAAAATCGCTCTCCGTTCGGGACGAGGGCATGGAGCCACCCGGCCGCGAGAGAGGCCCCGAGAATCGCCAGCGCATCTGCGAGGATCGTCAGAACGATGAAGATCGAGCGCCAGTTGCGTCGAATGGACGACCGCAACCAAGCCAGCAATCCGAAGTGGTCGGCGTATCTCAGAGATCTAGCCCGGAACATGAGAGGAGCAAATGCGACGAAGGTTACGAAAAACTCCCGTCAGATGCCCCTCGTGTGACTTCGGTCACAGCTCGAACCGGCGCTTAGGACCCTCATCCAGCGCGCTTCCTGAACTCCCATGCCAACCACAGCCATCCATCGCTCCCTGCATTAAACGCAAGAATTGCGACCTGCTCGGAAGGATGGCCGGAGGCCCACGACACCGTCGCCGCGAAGCCCCGCCTGCCTCTGTGAGTTCTTGAAGGCGGGCAGGTCGACCCTTTCACTCAGAGTCTGTTGCAAAAGCGGGTCGTTCGGAATGACGAAGGTGAGAGCCCATACCGTGATGCCGAAACCGCTTTGCACAAGACATCTGATACAAGGTATTCGCCTGCCTGCCCTCTACGTTCTCGTCCAGTCAGGCAGGGAATCTCGTATTTCGACGGGCCTTGATGGCCTCAAAGCCAGATTCCGAACCCCGCCTGCCTTGGAAGAACCGATAAGCGGCGGGCAGGCTGCCCACAGCAGGCAGGTCGGCCACTCCCGTTGGAGATCAAGGGCAAAGCGCGACCGTTCGGAATGACGAGAGAGATCTCCCTTCTCGTCACTCCTCCGGATAGTACGTCCAGTGCCCCGACAGGGACTTGCCCGTGTACGCTCCGGAGCTGGCCCGTTGGCCCGGATGATGGTCCCGCTCCGACCAAGGGCCGATGTAGAAATCACCCAGCGGCAGGCCGGTCCCCGCTCCGATGAGGCCCGGAGGGGTCGTGTTGAAGTAACGCCGCCACCAGGTCTCGGAGTAGAACAGCGCGCAGTAGTCTGTGCCGACGCTTTCGTCGATGAACAGGTAGCCTTCCGGCACAAGCCGCGGCCAGAGATATCGCACGCAGGTGTGGAGGCTGGCCTCGAGATCGACGTCGACGAATGCGACCAGTACGGGCCCTTGCTGCTTGGGCAGCGTTTCCTCAAACCAACCTTCGACGAACTCGCAGCATTCGATGGCGCCGTGCCGGCGTATGTTCGAGGTCACCTCGCCGAGCGTCCCCACGTAGTCCCCTTCACTGTAATGACGCGCCTCCCGGTCGCCCGGCACGGCCGGCGGAAGCCCGCGGAACGAATCGCACACGACGAGCGTACGTCCTGTGATCCGGCAGACGAGCGAAAGGTTCGTGCTCGATCCCCCCTTCCAACTGCCGCACTCGACGACGACGCCTGGGACTGTCGGCGGCGTCTCAAGGATCTTGAGGGCGATCGCCAGATGCGTTCGAAAGGTCGTTCCCGTCGGAATGCGCCGGGTGTTGAAGAACATCCTCAGGCCCAGCCAAAGCTTCCGACCCAGCGTCATGCGATACGACGGATGGATCTTCGTGGACTGCAAGATCAGGAAGATGCTCGCCGGAATCGTGAGCAGGAAGTGGAGCTTGGCCAAGAGACGCGTCATGGGGATCGTCGGAAGGATCAGGCGGGCACGGTCGAAGCAGCCTGCTCGACCTTGCCCCGCCATCCGCTCGAAGGAACGAACCGGATGGGCGTCGCCTGTTGCATGAAAGCCGTGAGCGATGTCGTCCCCCGCTCGGCGCCGATCAGCACGTCGGCCGGCCCGAAGTCGGCGAGGGGGAGGTCTTCGCAAGAGAAAGCGTTCCCGACCGCGGGGACCTTCTCGGGGTCGTAGCCCATCATCCACGTCGCGACATAGTCGACGGCGGCTGGATTGATGCCGGCCAGCAGCATACCGGCGGGAACGGGGCGCGGCGCCAACGGACCCTCATGGTCGCCGCCAATGAACCCGTCGACAACCGTCAAGTATCTTCGTTTCGTGGCGCGTGTCGGCCGGCCGGTGGCCGGCTCTCCGTAGAAGAACGCCCGGTTGATGTCGAGGATGGTTCTCCAAAGAGTGTCGTTGCCGTACCATCCACCCGAGCCCTCCCATCGTTCTTCCCACGGATAGAAGAGATGGAATCCTCTGGACGCATGGTAGAGGAGGCGCTTGAACAGTCCCCGCTCCATTCTCCAGAGACGATGATGCAAGCTCCAATACAGGGGCTCGAACGCGTGGCGATGCGGGTATTCGTCCGACCCGATCCGGGGTGAGCCCAGACGGAAGTGCGGCAAGTAATCCTTGTGACCGATCACGCCCACCAGGTTCTTCAGCGAGAGCGTGACCCCCGCCTTCACATGGCTCTTCATCTTCGGCAGGTTGATCACGCAATCGGCGTTGAGGATGTCCTTCGGGATCAGGTACTTGTTCACGGTCGCGTTGTGCACGCGCCGCATGCGGACGACGTCGTGGTCGGAAACGGCGAACCGGTCGGCATGATGGATGATCGGCATCAACAGACTTCGGTCCGCCAGGTCGATCTCGACGTAGTCGTCGATCGTGTTCTGCTCGCTTCGGCCCTCGAGGAATCCACCGTCCATGTGGGCCACCACAAGCCGGTAGTCACGGGTCTGGAAGTTGACGCCGTGTGAACGGTAGAATTGCCGGACGCCATCGATGCCGGCAACGGCGAGCGCCGCGGGCCAGTCCGTGGCCTGAATGGGACAATCGCCCACGACGATCGAACCGCTCCCCTTCAGTGCCAGGAGCACATAGTCCGCCACCGCCCGGAGCACCGACCCGTGCGTGACGAGGCAATCGGTGTCGGTGACGCCCACTTTGAAGGCGGCGTTGACGTGCGAAACAAGATTGGGTTTGAGGACGACCTTCGACCCGGGTGCCAGCAGCTCGCCCAGGGGGTTCCATGCGGGAGTTCCGTATCGGTCGCGGTCGAGACCCATCTGTCGCCAGAGATCCCGCACCATGGCGTAGACCGGGTTCGGCTCGGCGCCGATCGCCTCAAAGGGCGCTTCGGGGTACCGTTCCGACGGATGATACGGCGAGATCGACGGATAGACGGGCGCTTCCTGCGTTCGGACGAACCCCACGAGCCGTTCAGACAGCATCGTCGATCATCCCGTCCTGCTGTAACTCGGCAAAGTGGTCCTGCGTTTCGATCGCACGCCAGTACTCCTTGATCTCATACGTCATCACCGTCTTCCGGTCGCGAACGAGGCCCATCATGACGTCGGGCATGGTCGTGAACGTATCGTCGGGGATGCGGTCGAGCACCGACGCGCTGATGCAGTATATGCCGGCGCTGACCGGTTGCCGCAGTACGGGCTTCTCCGTGACGGACACCAGCCGCTGTCCGTCGAGCTCCAGCACGCCGAACGGGGATTGATACTCATGCATGACGATCCCGACCGTCACCTCGGCCTTCGCCGCACGGTGGGCTTCGGCCATCTTGCGGAAGTCGAGCTTCGTGACGATATCGCCGTTCATCAGAAAGAAGGCCTCCTCCGAACGCAACCGCTCCCGCAGGAGCGAGAGGCAACCGGCGGTGCCCAGCGGCTTCTCTTCTTCGACGAAGCTGAGCGGCAGGTGGAACGACTCGGCGTGCTGGCAGTAGGCGCGGATGAGCTGCGATTGGTAGCCGATCGACAGGATCACCTCGGTGGGGCCGAACGTCCGGAGGTGCGCCATCGTGTGCTCGAGGAGGGTGCTCTTCCCGATCGGCAGTAACGGCTTGGGCACGATGAACGTGTACGGCCGCAGACGGGTGCCGAGGCCTCCGGCGAGAATGACGAACTTCATGTCGGGCCTCAGATGTTGTAGATCTCGGTCTTGAACTCGTCCATGTGCGCCCGGATCCACTCGATCGTCAGCTCGAGCCCGCGCTCCAGGCTGTACGTCGGTTCCCATCCGGCCAGTTGCTTCGCCTTGGAAACGTCCGCCAGGAGCCGCTGCACTTCGCTCTTGTCGGGTCGTGCCCGGGAGGCGTCGAACTCGAGCCGGGCTCCGGTACCCACCTTCTGTACGATGAGTTGGGCCAGGTCGTCGATGGAGATCTCACGCCCGGTGCCGAGGTTGATCGCCTGCCCGATCGAGTGACTGCTCTCAGCGATGCGGAGGAACCCCTGCACCGTGTCGGCGACGTACGTGAAGTCGCGCGTCGTGGTCGTCGTTCCCACCTTGATCACGTCACCCTTCAACGCCTGCGAGATGAGGGAAGGGATGACGGCCCGGGCCGACTGGCGCGGTCCGTACGTATTGAACGGGCGCACGATCGAGACCGGCAGGCCGAACGAGTAGTGGAAGCTCAGGGCAATGTTGTCGGTGGCGATCTTGCTGGCGGAGTACGGCGATTGCGGCTGGTACGGATGCGACTCCGAGATCGGGACCGACCGGGCGGAACCATAGACCTCGCTCGTCGACGTCTGCACGAAACGCTCCATGCCGTTCTCTTTGGCGACGAGGAGCAGGTTGAGCGTACTAAGGATGTTGTTCTCGATGACCTCTTGCGGGTTCACATACGAATACGGAATGCCGACGTAGGCCGCCAGGTTGAAGATGACCTGTCGGCCTTCCAGCATCGGCCGCAACACGGCGAGGTCGCGCAATTCCGCCCGGACGACGTTCAAATGTCCGCGCAGCTCCGGGGCGACCATGCTCAAGTGGCCAATGCTGCCTTTCGAATTATATCGCACGATCGCCAGCACGTCGGCTCCGCGCCGCAACAGTTCTTCCGTCAGGTGGCTTCCGATAAAACCCCCGGCCCCGGTGACGACGACCTTTCTGCCTTTCCAATCCATGGACACCTCTCAGTGATCGCTCTGCACTTCAGCATAGACCGCCTGGATCTCGACGACCATGCGCTCGACCGTGAACAGTCGCTCAACGCGTTCCCGTCCCGCTCTCCCCATGGAGCCTACGAGGGTCGGGTCCTTCAGGAGTCGCTCGACGAAGCCGGCCATGGACACCGCATCGCCGGCCGGGAACAGAAATCCCGTGACCCCCGCCTCCACAAGGTCCGAAACGCCCGTCACATCAGACGCAACGACCGGTTTGCGGAAGCTCATCGCCTCGGCCAATGAGTATCCGAACGACTCGTAATACGATGAATGGACCAGAATGTCGAAAGAGCGCATCCAGCCCAATGCTTCGGGGACCCATCCCAGGAATTCAACGACGTGCTCAAGCTGCTGCTCCCGCACCCGGGTTCGGCACGCCTCCAGAAGGTCGCCGTCGCCGACCCAGACGAACCGCACGCGGTGTCCGCGCGACGCCAGGATGGAGGCGGCCGTGATGAACGTGTCAGGGTCCTTCGGATATGTGAGCCGGGCCACGGCCCCCACGGTGAACCTGCCGTCCCCCGGTTGGGCGACCCCCTCGTCCGAGGAAGGCACGTCGATGCCGGCGTTCACGGCGCGGACCTTCCCCCGGGGAACGATCCCGTGCTCGATGATCGCACGGCGTTCAGAGGCCGAATCGGCTATCACCAGGTCCGTGAACAGCGCGGCAAATCGTTCCAGATGAAGATACCAACGGGAGATCTGGAAAGCCATCATGTGCGGTTGGTAGATCGTCCTGGCCGACGGCCGTGCGAGCTTCGACGCCAGCCGTGACAAGAAGCCGGCCTTGGAGCTATGGGCGTGGACAATGTCATACGGATGCGCGCGAAAGTACCGAAAGAGCGCCACGAAGGCCCGCAGGTCTGCGCGAAGGCTCACTTCTCGCACCATCGGGATCTCGACGAGCGTGATGCCCCGCTGGCGCATCCATGCGAGGTCCGCGAAGAACGACTTGTCGGCCCTTGCCGTCGCGTAGATGTAGGTCACCCGGTACGACGCCAGGTCGATGCGCTGAAGCAGGTCGGCGCAGTACTTGCGCGTGCCGCCCAGCGTCGATTCGAGGACGATGATCAGATGTTTCATGGCATCGTGCCGCTGAGGGTGCCGGCCGCCCGACCGTGGACAACGTCATCGATGAATCCGTGCACCTGTGCGCTCACCGCGTCGTACCCGAAGCGCTCAAGGCAGGTGCGGAAACCCTCATGACCCACCGCGTCGGAGCGGTGGCGGTCATTCAACGCGCGCCGGATCACCGCCGCCACCTCAACCGCGCCGTAGCCGTCGGCGAAGTAGATGTCGCGGCCGTCTTCGAAGTAGCGCGTCATGTCGCCGAACCGTGTCGAGGCGATAGGCCGTTGCGAGGCGCAATACTCTGAGATCTTGCCGGGGAACCCCGCCCGCGAGATCACGCTGTCGGGGCGCGGAAGCACCAGCACCTCGTGCCGGCGGAGCTCATCCAACGCCTCGGTGGCCGGCCTCGGACCCAGGAACCGCACCCGTTCGCCGAGGCGCAGAGCTTCCACGAGCGCGCGCAGCCGCTGACGGTACTCAGGCGCGTTCGCATCGCCGATGACGGTCAGCGTGAGCCCCGGCCGCTCTCGGGCCAGAGCGGCGACGGCCTCGAACAGGACCTCGATGCCTTCGTCGGCGATGAGCGATCCGAGGTACGCCAGCGAATCGGGACGCCGGTCGACGATCGTTCGGGCTTCGCCGGGCCTCAAGATCGACGCCAGCGGCACCATGAGCATGGGCGCATGCCCGCCGCGCTGGACGATCTTCTCGCGCAGGTAGGTCGACACACACAGGAACCCGTCGGCCCACCGAAACAGCGTCCGGTCCGACACCCGCGTCTGCCAGGCGTTGATCCGCCGGAACCAACTGCGCCGCCATCCCAGCGCGTGCTCGTCGAATCGTTCGTCGCAGACGTCGAAGATCACCCGCACGCCCCGAAGCTTCGCCGACAGGATCACGAGTCCGGTGTCGATGAACGACGTATTATACAGCACCACAGCATGGGGCACCGGGCCGAACAGCAGAGGCAGGGCCAGCAACAAGTTCGCCTTCAGCTTGGCCGCAACGACCCCGGCCTCGGTCGCCGGCCGGGCAACGGTTCGGCTGATGAACTCGAATGGAACGCCGTTCGCCTCGCCGGTCGCGCTGGTGTTCTGTCCCACACCCACGTAACCGTAGGCGTATGGGATCTTCAGAGCCACATCGACGCCCCTCTCCGCCAATCCCGACATAAGATTCCGCAATCGAGGCGTGATGCCGCGACCTTCGGGGAAATCGGCTATGGCGATGAACCAGACCTTCATGGTACGAGCAGGAAGCTTAGAAACGTTTCGCGCCTGCCTGCCTGCAAAAGGCTCACTTCTCGGCAGGCAGGCGGCGGTCGCCACGTGCTTTGGATATCTCTTACGCAGCGTCCGCAGCGTAAAGCGAAGCACAATCGGCCCTTTGCGGACCTTGCAGTCTTTGCGTCGTTGCCCGTCCCGTTCATGCGGGATGATGCTTTGTCACCACACCGCGTCGAAGGGCGAGAAAGTCCACCAAATCGGACTATTCAGCCGTCCACTAGCAGGGTGCGGAAAGACCCCAAGGACGTCACGCTGAGCGGAGTCGAAGCGTGCGTAATGAGTCACGATGCAGGTTTCGACTTCGCTCAACCTGACGAGACGACCCAATTCTCCGAGCTTTTCGGCACCCCGTTATCTGTGGACGCCAACCAACGACTTCTGGCCACCCTCGGCCGCCTCGTTCTCCAACGCCGCAATACCCATCAGGATCGGGTATGCCAGGATGCCTTCGTCCAGACCGGAGATATTGCTCACCAACCCGGTCAGGAGCAGGAGCATCAGCGACCCTCCCAGCGCCAGCGACCAGACCACGATCACCTCCGAAGCCGAGGACTTGGCCAGACGATACAGCCTGCGGGCGAGTGAGAGATAGAAGAGCGCCACGATGGCCGTGAAGATCGCCCCATACTCGACCAACATGCCGATGAAGTAGTTCGTCCGCCAGGAAAACGCGCCGATGACCCCTGAGACCTCGATGTCGCCGACGTACCGTGTCGACAGCTCGGTGGCACTCCCTTCAACGCTGCGACGGATCGCCATCGACGAGCCATAGTTACCCGGACCGACGCCGTAGACGAGGGCCTGCGGCACCTCTTCGAAAACGAAGGGCAGCTGCAGATAGGCCAACACCGTTCCGAGATCTTCGAGCCGGTTCTCCGTGAGGATGTTCGCCCGGAGCCCTTCGCCGCCCGTGGAGCTCAGCAGGTCTCGGCCGACGAGAAAGCCGACGACGAGCACGGCGGTCAGGATGAACGCCGGCATCAGCCGACGGCGCGCCTTTCGTTCCCCCCGACGGAACAGGAGCACGGCCAGCAGGAGGAACACCATGAAGATCATCGATTTCTCGTTGAGCGGCATGAAGGCCACGAAGAAGAGGGCTCCGGCAGCCAGCAGGTCGAGGTACCGCCGCCGAACGGCGAACGACGCCGCGGCCACGAGAACGCCGCAGTAGAGCAGGTTGGCGTAGAGATGCGCGTCGCGGAAGAAGGCGTGCACGTTATCGCCGTTGCCATCCTCCACGAAAAAGGTCAGCACCTGGTAGAGCCACAACGGCAGGCTCAACAGCAGGAGCAGCGCCATCGTCCGCACGATCGACCGAAGGTCCTCCCCGCGCAGGTCGAGCCATCGCGCCGTCTGATAGACCATGAGCGGCGAGAGAAAGAGGAACATGCCCTGGAAGATATCCACCGGAGTGCTGCCGTTCAGCGCTCCTGCGAGGAACGCCAACGTGACCAGGATGAGCGGGAACCGCACGTGGTCGAGACGACGGCGCCATCCTTCCTTCCAGGCGTTCCGGAAGGCCACCGCGAAGAACAGGCCGATGAATCCAACCTCGAAGAACCGGAACTCCCGCGGCAGGTCCACGACGTGCATCCAGTCGTAGTCGGCCACGTGGTCCAGCATCCGCGCATTGGTCCACAGTACGCCGATGAGAATGATGCCGTAGATGAAGGTGCGTTTCATGCCCGTCGCACGCCTTTGATCGGCGTGCTCGCCAGGACCTCCTCATAGATCGCCATCAGCGACCGTACGAACCGTTCTTCGCCGTATCTCATCCTGGCCCGCTCGCAGCCAAGCCTGGCATGCTCTTCGGCGAGCGGTTGGTTCCGCACGTACTGCCGCATGGCCCCGGTCAACGCGGCGACGTCGCGCACGGGCACCAGCAGTCCCGTCCGGTCCCGCTCGATCATGAACGGGATCCCTCCGACGTCGGTGCCGATGACCGGAACGCCGGCGACGAGGGCTTCGGCGACGACATTCGGGCTCGTGTCGGAATACGACGGCAGGACGAGCATCGACGCCCCGGCGAACAGCTTGGCGATGCCTTCGGCGGGTAGCTGGCCGTGCAGGGCCACGCGACCGGCGCCGGGTCCGGCGGCGATCATCGGCCGGAGGATGCCGTCGACGTAGCCGTGCGTGCCCGTCCCGACGAGGTGCATCTCCAATGAGGGGAATTCCCCGGCCAGCGCATGGAACGCGCCGATCAGTTCCTCCACCCCCTTGGTGTTGATGAGGGTGCCGACGAAGACCACGCTGTTCCGTCGCCGATCCGGCTGGCGCTGCACCGCGAAATACGCCTCGTGGATGATGTTCTCCAACAGGTAGAGCTTGGCGTCGGGATTGAGCGACCGGATGAACGTTTCGACGAACGGGGCCTTCATGATCACGTGCCGCGCCCGACGGATCGTGTAGCGTTCGATGAACTGGACGATCGCGTGCTCGAAGTATCGACGAGAGAGACGGCGGTATTGCTGAAACAGGTTGCTGACGATCGCTTGCATCGAGATGACGGCCGGGTAGCCGCTCGTCAGCGCGATGTACGAGAAGAGGTTCTCGGTCCCCTGGCCGTGCACGAGGTCCGGCTTGATCGCGTCGAGCTCACGGTAGTATTTCCACCGGTCGAGCTGGTAAAGGACCACGGGGCGCGGGATCTGCGGGAACGGAGCGTGCAGATAGTGGTAGTGCACGCCCCCTTCCACGAACCGGTAGTCCTTCGGGAACCGTTTCTCGTGTGAGACGACGTGGAGCTCAACGTCGGTGTGCCGGGCGATGGCCCGTGTAGCGTTCCGGATCCAGGTCGCCGGATGGAAGGCCGACGTGTCCAGCCCCTCGAGTCGTCCGCTCACCGTCTGCACATCGGGGGGCGACACCCACGCCACGCGCATCGGCATGATCAGCCCCTCCCGCCGCGCACGGAGCGGTGGAGATACTGAAGCAGGCTGTCGGCGACGACGCGCTCCAGGTCGGAGGACTCGCGCACCTCCTGCCAGGCCTTACCCTTCCGTCGGTGGTACCGGACGGACCTCTCAAGCCCGATGTTGCCGAACATCATGAACTGCATCTCGAGCAGGTGGTACTGCCGGCCGTCGAACCCGACGTCGATCGACACGAACGGGCAGTCGAGCGAGCGGAAGAGCCGTTCGCCGTAGTCGAGAAGCTTCGGAGGGGTCTGCTCGTCGAAGTGGAACCGTCCGCTGCCGCTGGCGCGAAAGTCGCCGTCCCGGTTGTCGCGGCGAAACGTGTACAGCCGGTCGCCGTAGACGAGCACCTTGTAGTCGCCGCGCAGTCCCGGAATGAACGTCTGCGCGATGAACTTGCGGCGGTGGATCGAGGTGATCGACTCGGGGTCGCGCACGACGTGTTTCACGGCCTGCTTGATCCGGTCGATCCATGCCCCATTCCGACTGATGCGGGCCGCGTGCTTCAGGAAGGCCTCGGCATCTTCGACCATGGCCACTCCCGTCGACATGGCCCCCTCGGCCGGCTTCACGACCACCGGATACCGAAGGGAGCCGCTGGCGCGTTCGGCCTCTTCGAGCGTTCCGAACGTTTTCGTGACGATCGTCTGGAACTCCTCCGGCAACGCCACGTCGCGGAGCATTTCCATGAAGACCTTGTTGTGGTGCGCACGGAAGTAATCGAAGCCCGGTACGAGGCGTGCCCCCTTTCGCACGAGGGCCAGAATGACGTCCTCGATGTAGCTCTTGTAGAGCAGCGTCGGATCCTCTTGCGACGCGTAGACGACCCAGAGGCCCCGGGCGTCGATCGTCCGCAGGTTCACGTCGGCGAAGCCCGTGACGGTGACGTCGCAGCCGCCTTCGCGCAGGAACGCGGCGATCCGATCGACCTGCATCGTATGGAACCGATGCACGACGGAGCTGTAGAAGTGCCCACGGTAGTCGTGGAGCAGGAGGACCTTCGGGCCGTTGGTCGTCGTACGGGTGCGCAAAGCAGGGCTCATGCCGTCACCTCGTCACCGTGCCGAGGTCCGCGCGGGCCGTTGCGGGGTTCCAACGACGCCGCTCGGTCGCGGCGAGGACGAGCCACGCTGCGACGATCGCCGACAGCATGACGGCCACCGGTGGGACCGGAAGGAGCATGACGCAGGCACCGGCCACGGACACCGCGCCGAGCGGCACGAGCAGCATGCGTACCAAGTCGAGCCGGACGATACGTCGATGGAGATAGAGAGCGCATAGGATAAAGAGGAGCATGTTGACCGCGCCAGCCCCGGCCGCTGCCGTCAGGGCGCCGCCGGTCGCCGCCAGGACCGCCACCGCAGCGACCTTCAGGGCCCCTGTGGCGATCATCACGACACTGTACCAGAAGAAGATCCACCGGCTTTCGGCGAAGGCCGGACCCAGTGCGACGGTCACGATCTCCGAAGCGAACGACGCGAGGATGGCAACGACCGCGGAGGCGGCCACGACGGAGAAGGTGTGCAGCGAAGCGAGGAACGTTCCGAGGGCTTCGGGCGACTCCGCCTGGCGCCGTACGATCTTCGGATACAGCATTTGCGCGACGACGTACTTGACGCTGAGGACGAGCCAGAGGACCCGCAGGGCCCCGGCGTAGTGCCCCACCTCTTCCGCCGGCAAGAAGAACCCCAGGACCACCACGTCGGCTTGCGCGAAGACGGCAGAACTGATCGCGTAGATCGCCAGTGGGCTGACGCGGCCAAGCGTCTCCTTCCAGCCGTCGAGGGTCGGACGAACGACGAGGTCGAGCCGGAGGCGTGCGTAGGCCATCAGGAGCAGCTGCAACAGGACCTCGGACCCCACGAACACGAGCATCGCCGGCACGACGTCCGACGGCCCCTTCACCAGCAGGACACAACCGGCGAGATACGCCGAGCGGGACACCACGCGTACGATGCCCGGCACCGCCTGGCGCTCGACGGCGGTGTAGAACCACTCGAAGCCGAGCACGACGCTGACGACGAAGAACGTCGACCAGAGCAGGAGTTCTTGCTGCAGCGGGTCGCGAACGATCAGCGACGACACCGCCACGAAGACCCCGGCGGTCAGGAGCCCAAGGACCGAGCGGAAGCCGACGATCCTCCCCACGACCAGCGCCATGTGTTCCCGACGCCGGTCGGGGGCGATCTGCAAGATTCCGTATTCGGTGAACCCGAAATTCGGGATGGTGGCCAGCATGACGGCGGCCGACTGCGCCCACGCGAATGCGCCAAGGCCTGACGGACCGAGCACACGGGCCAGGTAGGCCACGACGGCGAAGCTGATAAGCTTTGACACCGCGTCTGACAATACGAGCGCGGCGAGGTTCTTGACGAACTTCACGAGTCCGGTTGCCTCAGTGCACGGCTGAGCGGCGCGTGAACCACTCGATGGTGCGACGAAGCCCCTCGTCGAAGCGCACCGTGGGCACGTAGTCGATGAGTCGTTGGGCCGCCTCGATGGAAGCGAGCGAATCGCGGACCTCTCCCATGCGCTGCGGGGCGAAGATCGGCGACACCGAGCGGCCCAGCGCGGCGTTGATCCGGTCGATCAACTCCAGGAGCGACGTCCGTTCCTGGCACGCGATGTTCATCACCGACCCGCTCGGGCAATCGGCCGTGGCAGCCTTGAGGTTGGCGTCGACGACATTCGCGACATGGGTGAAATCGCGCGACTGTTTCCCGTCGCCGTAGACCGTGGGCGACTCCCCCCGATGGATGGCTGTAATGAACTTAGGAATAACGGCGGAATACTGCGACGTCGGGTCCTGTCGCGGCCCAAAGACGTTGAAATAGCGGAGGCTGACGGTCGATAGTCCGTAGACGCGGGAGAAAACGGAACAATACTTCTCGCCGGCCAGCTTCGACACGGCGTAGGGCGAAACCGGTTCGGGCACCATGCCTTCGTGCTTCGGCAGCTCGTGATTTTCTCCATAGACCGACGAGGACGAGGCGAACACGACTCGCTTGACGCCGGCCTCGCGCCCAGCGTCGAGGACGTTCAGCGTCCCGACGACATTGACCTCGTTGGTGGTCAGGGGATCCTTGATCGAGCGGGGCACGGACGGCAACGCCCCCAGATGGATGACCACCTCCATGCCGTCGACTGCCTCTCGCACCGCGTGGAAGCTCCGAAGGTCCCCTTCGATCAGTTCGATCGATGAGAGGTACGGGTCGAGATTCTCACGCTTGCCCGTGGCGAAGTTGTCGAACACCCGCACCGTCTCGCCCGACTGCACGAGCCGTTCGACGATGTTCGAACCGATGAATCCGGCGCCGCCGGTGATGAGGAATTTCATTGTGGATCAGAGGTCAGAGGACAGAAGTCAGAGGTCAGTGGACAGTAAACAGTGAACAGTAAACAGTGAACAGTAGCATGCCCCGAGCGAGCGAAGCGAGTCGAGGGGACAGTCCTCACTAGTCAGTGGCCAAGATCAAGCCGCTTACCAGATTGACCTCTCTTCATCTCCTGCCGTGGCGTCGTGGCGGCGTAGCGAGATCCGCTTTCTTCAGAGGCCGCGCCCGAAAAACGCCCGCATCTCCTCCACCTGCTGCCGGATCGGTTTGGTCGCCACCTCGCGCGTCAGCGGATGGATGCTCGCCAGGTCGCGATGGATCGCGTCGGCCGCCTCGACGGGCGAGATCGTCAATCGCAGGTCGTAGACCTGGTTGAGGATCGTGAGCAGTTCGAACTTGTTGACGGTGTCCGGGGAGTGGACATGAAAGATCCCCTTCGCGAAGCGCCGCTCGAGGATGATCCGCTCGACGACCTCGGCCAGGTGCACCGTCGTCACGCCGTTCCACCGATGGTTCGTGAACCCGTTCACCGACTTGCCGCGCTGGCTGATGGCCCACTCGAGGAGCGACCGGGACTGCCCCCGCTCTTCGCCGATGATCGAGGTCCGAAGCACCATGTGATCGGGCGTCTCCCCTGCGTTCTTCGACATGCCGTACACATCCTCGGCGTCGAACAGCGCGCGCTCATCATACCGGCCCGTGCGTCCTGAGTAGACGCAGTCGGTCGTCACATGGTACGACTGGATCCCTCGTGCCGCTGCGATGCGGGCCACATTCCGGGGAAAAACGGCATTGACCGCCAGCACCGCTTCGACCGGGGTCTTGGCGATCAAAGGCTTGATGACCCCTGCGGCATTGACGACCACATCGACGCCGTCGAGCAGCGCTTCGAACTTCGAGAGCGGGCCGGCAGCGATGTCGTATTCGGCGCGCGAGACGGCGCGGACGGCGTATCCCTTGCGGCGGTAGTACTCCGTCATGGCAAAGCCGAGCATGCCTCCGGCGCCGATGACGAGGATCGACGGATTCTGGGCGCTCATCGCTCCTCCACCGTCCACGGATCCCAATGCCGCGCATGGAACCGGAAGTCGTCGTTCAGAGATTCCTGGAGGGTTGTCGTCGAGAAGACCAGCAGCTGGGCGTCATCCGTCAGCGACATCATCCCGTTCGCATAACCGGCCGGAAGGTGGAGCACCGCGGGGGACTGCTCCGAGAGGACGAACCGATGCACGGGGAGGTCCTTCGACGGATGGTCCCAGTTGTCGATGCGGACCCCGCAGATGAGGATGGCGCCGCGCACGACGGTGAAGTACTTCGCTTCGACCTTGTGCCCGTGCCATGCGCGCACGAAGCCCTTCCGGTGATTCCTGATCGTGTAGCACCGGCGGGTGCCCGTCAGGTCGAAGTCGTTGACGAACGTGACGATGCCGCGGTCGTCAACGGCGATGCCGCCTTTGATCAGCTTGGGTTCAGTCATTCACTCACCCTTCTTCGTGTACCACCTCAGATGTCCCTTGAAAGAATCTGACCGCGAATGAACGCGAATGTACGCTAATCGGATAGATCACAACGCTTCTATTCGCGTTCACTAGAAGTCATCTCAAAAATCGAATCTCCTAGAAATCAATTGGTCTCTCGCGGCGTCGCAACGACGCAACGGCTCTATTTTCGTAGGGAATGAAGGTTATCCGTTCCAAACCATCGTCGGTGCGGTCGCCGCGTCGTTGCGAGATATATTCTTCAAGCTGCTACTGGCGTCTATCCGCGGTTTGCCGCTTTGAACGTCTCCTGCAAGTACCGCTGATTCGAATACCGCACGTGGTCCAGGTCCTTGATACGTCCCGTTTGGACCAGCGCCTTCACTTCTTCGATCCCCTCGTCGATCGAATGGATCGCCGAGAACCCGAACGCGTCGGATGCCTTCTTGCTGTTCACCCGATAGTTCCGCGTGTCCTGGAAGGGCATGTCGGTCGTCTGGATCGCGCAGTCGGGAAAGTGATTCCGCACCTGATATGCCAGGTCGATGATCCGGACATTCTGTCGGTGCAGGTTGTAGATACCGGTTTGGGGCTTCTGGAGGGCCATCAACACGGCGCGCGCGACATCCTTGACGTGCAGCAGCGGACGAAACTGGTCGCCGCCGAAGACCGAGATGTGCCCCACCGTGTGCGCCTTCACCGTCAGGATGTTCACGACAAGGTCGAGACGGATGCGCGAGAACAGATCTCCCACGCCGAACAGCGTCCCGAGCCGAAAGATCGCCGCATTCTTCGTGGCAAGAACTCCCTCGGCCTTCAGCTTCGTGGCCGCATAAAGCGAGAGGGGATTCGTCGGCGAATCTTCGGTCAGTTCCTTGTCCTGGGCGCCGTAGACGGAGCAGGTCGACATGAACACGATCCGGCCGTCGAAGTGCCCCGCAAGCCATTGGACCGTCCGGTGATTGATCGTCTCGGTCAATTCGGGGTCGATCATGCAGGCCCCGTCACCCACGAGGGCGGCGAGCCACACCACGGCGTCGGCCCACCGGAGATGCGGCAGAAGTTTTTCCCCGTCTCGAATGTCGCCGTTGACAAAGTCGACCGGTTTGCGGAACGAATCCTCATAGACGAGGCTGTCGTAGACCCGGACCTCGTACTGGGATTCCTTCAGGAGGTCCGTAATGGCTCCCCCAACATATCCCGCCCCGCCGACGATCAGTATTCGATTCACGTTCTTCTAGTGATTGGGGAAGAGAATCTCACGCAATGACGCAATGGCGCAAAGAAAGAAATGAATATGTACCGCGGAGACGCAGAGGCGCTAAAAACCCATACTATCTGTTTCGCGTCTTCGCGCCCCTGCCTGCCTCGTATGACACGTTGAATCGGCAGGCAGGTTTGCGGTGAAATACTTTACCGCAGAGACGCTAAGTCGCTAGAACCACATACTTTCTGCTCCGCGTCTTTGCGTCTTTGCGGTGAAAGATTGTACCGCAGAGACGCTAAGGCGCAAGGCGCCGATGAGAATTTGATTGTTGCTACGCAACAATGTAATTGGCCTCCGGCTGCCTTTGCGGTGAAATACTTTACCGCAGAGACGCTAAGGCGCTAGAACCACATACTTTCTGCTCCGCGTCTTTGCGTCTTTGCGGTGAAATATTCTCCTGCACGCCGTCAGAGCACCCGCTTCAGGATGTCGACGATCCTCCCCGACGTACCCCCGTCCCCCAGCCACTCCAGCTGCGCCGGAGAGACCGAGTAGCGCCTGAAGAAATCGATCGTCTTCTCGGCCATCTCTTCCACTGGACCTGTCTCGCCGACCAGGATGCTGTTCCCCTGCTCGATCGATTCAGGCCGCTCGGTGGCCAAACGCGGCACCGCCACCGGGACGCCCAACAGAGGGCATTCTTCCTGGCTGGTGCCGGAATCACTGATAACGCCAAATGCGTCATACTGGAGCCGCAGATACGGCAGGAATCCGAACGGACCCACGAGCCGGATGTTCTTCTTCCCTGCCAGCAGGTTGTGCTGGTCGATCAGCCGGACGGCGCGGGCGAAGCGCACGAGGTGCACCTCTTTGCCCAAGGTCTGCCCGACGCGGTCCAGGTACTGCAACATATGGTCGTACTGCTCGGCGGACCGCAGGTTCTCGTTGCGGTGGATGTCTGCCACGATGATCTCACGCCGTCGAGGACCGCTCGGCATGTGCTCGCGCACCACCTCGACGATCGTGTTCCCGACGACATGGATCTGGTCGGCCGGCTTGTTCTCGCGCAGCAGCCGCTCCTTGTAGAGCGGGGTGTAGACGAAGACCTGGTCCGACACGTAGTCGCAGATGACCCGGTTGACCTCTTCGGGCATGCGCCGGTCGTACGAGCGCATCCCTCCTTCGATATGTCCGATCCGGTAGCCTTCCTTGAACAGCGGCGCGCTGACCATGGCCGAGTTCGAGTCGCCCAGGAAGAGGATCAGGTCGGGCCGGAGCTTTTTCTCCTTGAGCAGCTCGATGACGGCGCGCGAGAGGTACGACAGCTGCTCGTAGTGGTTCGCGCTGTTGCGGCCGGTCTCGAGCATCAGGTCCGGCTTCCGGATCTTCAGCTCATCGAAGAAGATGCGGCTCAGCTCGTCGTCGTAGTGCTGGCCCGTATGGAGCATGACGTGGTCGAACGACGCATCGAGGCGTTCGAACACCTTGCTCATACGGATGAAGTCGGGCCGGATGCCCGTGATGGTCAGGATCTGCATGTCAAATGAAAAAGGACCTCACGCAAAGGCGCAATGGCGCAAAGAAAGAATGAAGATGTACCGCAAAGACGCCAAGGCGCTAGGTGCTGATGAGAAGTTGAATGTTGCTGCGCAAGTGGAAAAGAGGTTTGCCGCTGCGCGCAATTGTAGTGGGCCTCTGGCTGCCTTTGCGGTGAAATGCTTTACCGCAGAGACGCTAAGGCGCTAAAAACCCATGCTATCTGTTTCGCGTCTTCGCGCCCCTGCCTGCCTCGTATGACACGTTGAATCGGCAGGCAGGTTTGCGGTGAAATGCTTTACCGCAGAGACGCTAAGGCGCTAAAAACCCATACCATCTGTTTCGCGTCTTCGCGCCCCTGCCTGCCTCGTATGACACGTTGAATCGGCAGGCAGGTTTGCGGTGAAATACTTTACCGCAGAGACGCTAAGGCGCTAAAAACCCATGCTATCTGTTTCGCGTCTTCGCGCCTTTGCGGTGAAAGATCCTACAGCAGAGACGCTAAGGCGCTAAAAACCCATGCTATCTGTTTCGCGTCTTCGCGCCTTTGCGGTGAAAGATCCTACAGCAGAGACGCTAAGGCGCTAAAAGCACATACTATCTGTTTCGCGTCTTCGAGTCTCTGCGGTGAAATACTTGCCGCCAAGACGTCAACGCGGCGAATTTCGTCGTCTCGCGAGGTGCGTGGGGGTGAGATGATGGCTCAGGTGCGCAATCGTGAGCTACCCCGCAGGCCCTTGAGGAATCGGGCGATCTCTTCTCCCGAGCGGTCGCGAACGATCACGTATCCGGCGCTGGCGCTGAGGCTCAGCAAAAAGGCCAGGACCGTCATGACGCCACGTCGCGGCCATTCCTTTTTCGCCGCCGGGCGGGCAACGTCGAGCACGTTGATGATCGGGACGTTCTTGACCTCTTCGATGCGCGCCAACTCCAGCTGCTTGCGCAACTCGACGAAGACCGTCGAATGGATCTCGATATCGCGCAGGAGGCGTTCCTGCGTCAGGAGCAGCAGCGGAGAGTCGCTCACGCGCCGATTGCGCTCGCGGAACAACTTCAGCCCTTCTTCGGCCGCGCGAAGGTCCTTCTCCACTTGGCCGAGCCGTCCTTCGACCCATTTGCGCTGCTCGGAGGCGTTCGTCCGCTGGCTGGTGCTGATGAAGAAGTCCAACTCGCGGACGATGGCGTTCAGGACGTCGGAGGTCAGCTGCGCGTTGCGGGTTTCGAGTGCGACGGAGACGACGCTCGTTTTGTTGTCGATGTTGACCTCGAGCTCGTCGCGCAGCTTCTTGAGCGCCACTTCGAAGCTTCGCTGCGGGGTGGCCTCTTCGATCTCCCAGAACTGGATGAGGTTGACCTTCTGGGAGAACCCGGGGACCTCATATTCCGACTCGATCGCTTTGCGAAGGATCGATTCGCTGCGGATGATCGTGGGATAGAGCCGGGCGTTTGAAGCATTGCTGCCCACGTTGACGCCGGCCAGCGAGGCCAGGTCTGAGAGGCCCCCCAGTCCGCCGAGCTT
>JALONQ010000004.1 GCA_025454835.1 Bacteroidota bacterium
GCAGTGCTCGCAGCGGTGAAAAATCGGTAGTTATCATTAACGTTGCGGCCGCCGCCACCGCCGCGAACGCCGCGCGAAACATTTTCGAGATGGCTTCTACTCATCCATCGACAACACCGCCAGGAAAGCTTCCTGCGGGATCTCGACGCGACCCACTTGCTTCATGCGCTTCTTGCCTTCCTTTTGCTTCTCGAGCAGCTTCCGCTTGCGCGAGATGTCGCCGCCGTAACACTTCGCCAGAACGTTCTTGCGCATCGCGCTCAGCGTTTCGCGCGCGATGACCTTGCTCCCGATGGCCGCCTGGATCGCCACCTCGAACATCTGACGCGGGATGAGCTCCTTCAATTTCGCACACAGCTTGCGTCCCCAATCGTACGCCTTCTGCCGGTGGACGATCGTCGACAGGGCGTCGACCGGCTCGCCATTCAGCAGGATATCAAGCTTGGCAAGCTCCGACTCGCGATAGTCGAGAAAATCATAGTCGAACGAGGCGTAGCCGCGCGAGAGCGACTTCAACTTGTCGTAGAAATCGAAGATGATCTCCGACAACGGGAGCTCGAAGTGGATATCGGCCCGCTCCGGGCTCAGGTACGTCGTGTTCCGATGGATGCCCCGGCGATCCATGCACAGCTTCATGATACTGCCGATATACTCCGTCGGCGCGATGATCTGCGCTTTGACGTACGGCTCTTCGACGCGTTCGATGACGCTTGGCTCGGGCATCAAGGCCGGATTGTCGACGAGCATCATTTCGCCGTTCGTACGGAAGACCCGATACTCGACGTTTGGAACGGTATTGATCAGCGACTGGTTATACTCGCGCTCGAGGCGCTCCCGAATGATCTCCATGTGCAGGAGACCGAGGAAGCCGGCGCGGAACCCGAATCCCAGCGCCAGCGATGATTCCGGCTCGAAAATGAGCGAGGCGTCGTTCAGTTTCAGCTTCTCCAGCGCATCCCGCAGCTCCTCGAAGGCATCCGAGTTCGACGGGTAGATGCCGCTGAAGACCATGGGCTTGACTTCTTTGTAGCCCGGCAACGGACCCTCGGCCGGCCGGTCGGCCAGGGTGATCGTGTCACCCACCTTCGTGTCATGGACGTCACGCACGCTCGCGATGATGTAACCGACGTCACCGGCCGACAATGCACCGATGCGGCGGCGCGTCATTTCAAGGATGCCGATGTCGTCGGCCTGGAACTCCTTCCCGTTCGACATGAACCGGATCTTGTCGCGTTCCTTCACGGTTCCATCCATGATGCGCACGTACGCGATCGCGCCCCGGTACTCGTCGAACACCGAATCGAAGATGAGCGCGGTCAGCGGCTTCTCCGTATCTCCCTTGGGAGGCGATATCCGCTCGACCACCGCTTCGAGCACTTCATCGGTCCCCAGTCCGGATTTCGCGCTCCCCAGCAGGATCTCCTCTTCCCGGCAGCCGAGGAGGTCCATCACCTGTTTCTTTGTCGACTCGAGCGTCGTCTTGGCGCTCGGCAGGTCGATCTTGTTGATGAAGGGGATGATCTCGAGCCCGGCGTCGATGGCGAGATAGAGATTGGAGATCGTCTGCGCCTCCACGCCTTGCGTGGCGTCAACGACGAGGATCGCTCCCTCACAGGCGGCCAGCGAACGCGAGACCTCATACGTGAAGTCGACGTGCCCCGGCGTATCGATGAGGTTCAGGATGTATTCATCACCCGACTTCGCCTTGTAGCGCAGCTGAATGGCATGCAGCTTGATGGTGATGCCACGCTCCTGCTCAAGGTCCATGTCGTCCAACATCTGCTTGGAGATGTCGCGCGAAGCGACGGCCCCGGTCGTCTCAAGCAGACGGTCGGCCAGCGTGCTCTTGCCGTGGTCGATGTGGGCGATGATGCAAAAATTGCGGATGTTCTTCATCGGCTGGGAAGGCAATGAAACAAGTCTCGCCGCCAAGGTCGCCAAGCCGAGGAAATGGGCATCGGCGCACCACCATCATTGTTTTGGCGTCGTGGCGGCTCATCACTCCGTTGGATCGAAGTCTGAATCGCCGAAAACGACAAAGAGTAAAGAGGACGGTCCCCTTTACTCTTCGTGAACCCTTCGAATATAGCCCGATTTCGAAAGAAGAGCAACCCGCGCCGATCGCGGAACCCATACTTGCACTCCAGGCGTTGAAGCCCCAACTTCGCATATACAGCCATTGGACGAACCAACGAGCGAGAGTACTCCATGAACATCGTCGTAGCCGGAGGCACCGGCCTGATTGGACAACGCCTGGTCAGGCAGTTGACCAAGGATGGACATCACGTTGTCATCCTTTCTCGAGACGCCCGCCCGTCGGGCGGCCCGGTCAGGTATGAGTCCTGGAACGGCCGGGACGCCGGGCCATGGATACGATCGATCGAGGAGGCCGACGCCGTCATCAATCTGTCGGGCGCCTCGGTGGCCGAAGGACGTTGGACGACCGATCGGAAGCGGCTCATTCGTGACAGCCGGATCCTGGCGACACGCGCGATCGTTCAAGCTCTGCGTGACGCTTCTCGCCGAACTCGTGTGCTGGTCAATGCGTCCGGCGTAGGATACTATGGGAGCATGGAAGAGGGGTCGGCGACCGAATCTCTCCCTCCGGGGCAGGACTTCCTCGCACAGGTGTGCCGGCAGTGGGAGGACGAGGCACGCGCGGCCGAAGGGGCGGGGGCGCGTGTGGCGTTCCTGCGCACAGGAATGGTGCTCGATCCGTCAGGAGGCGCGCTGACGAAGCTGATGCTTCCCTTCCGGTTCTTTGTCGGAGGTCCGCTTGGTACGGGTCGCCAATGGGTCTCGTGGGTCCATCATGCCGATATGGTCGGATCCATCGTGCACGTCCTCAACACAGAAGGGCTTTCTGGTCCGATCAACATCGCCGCCCCCGCACCCGTACGCATGAAGGAGTTCTGTGCGACCCTCGGGCGCGTCATGCGCCGTCCTTCGTGGGCCCCGGTGCCGTCGCTCGTGTTAGAACTCGCTCTGGGAGAGATGTCGTGGATCATCCTGACCGGTCAGAAGGCGCTCCCCGATAAACTGGTCGCCGGCGGATACCGGCATCGGTTTGCGGATCTGGAGAGGGCCCTGCGGGATGCGGTGGGCGGCTGACAGGCGTCAGCGGACCGTCATTCGATAGCGGATGCGCGCACCTCCGCTCAGGTCGGGCGAAACGTCGAACCCGTACAGCGCAGCGCCGACATAGGCATCGACGATATTCAGAAGATACGTCAGGCCGAGATAGACGGCGAACTGGTCCCGCTGGTCACGGTAGAAGTCGCGTATCCGCCTCAGGTCGGCGCTCCCCCGCCCGCTCAACGTATCGGCAACGATGGATGCGGCGTACTGCGATGCAAAGTCCTGGTAAAGCTTGTTCTGGTCTGCCATCGTCTTGCCGAAGTACACGCCGAAACCCCAGATGATCGGTATGGAAATGTAGCGTTCGGCGTAGACTTGACCGGCGCCCGGCACCACGGCCGAGAGGAGCATGGCCATGCCGGTGGACTTCTCTTCCGGTCCTGCGGCCACCTGAACCGTCGCACCTTCGACGCTGACCCGGGGAGTGTCGACTGGGGGAGAAACGAAATGGCGGGAGATCTGTAGCTGGCCCATGGACGCTGTCGAGATGAGGGCCAACCACAGAGACAGATGGATCCTTCGACGAACCGAACAGGAGGACTCCGCGAGGAACCCGAATGCACGAGAAGCCGTTCGAGCGGGCCGCCTACCCATCTTCATGCTTCATGTTCCTTCGTGCCCTTCGTGATTTCGCTTCTGTTCCCCGCCGTCTACTTCACGATCAGCGCGATCGCCTCGATCTCCACGCGCACATCGCGCGGCAGCCGCGCAACCTCCACCGTGCTCCGTGCCGGAGCGGCAGCGCCGAGGAACTCCGCATACACCTCGTTCATCGCCGCGAACTCCCCCATGTCCTTCAGGAACACGGTCGTCTTGATGACGCTCGTCATCGACGCGCCGGCCTCGTTCAAGATGGCCTCGAGGTTCTGCATCACCCGCCGCGTCTGCGCCTTGATGTCCCCTTCGACGAGTTGATTCGTCGCCGGGTCGAGCGGGATCTGTCCGGCCGTGTAGACGAATTTCCCGTCGATGGCGACGGCTTGGCTATACGGCCCGATCGGGGCCGGTGCGTTCTTGGTCAGGATCTGTTTGGTTCCCATTCGATTCTCCATCATCATTTCATGAGAGATTGTCTCGCGGCGAACCTGCCTGCCCGTGTGGTTCTCGTCCAGTCAGGCAGGCGCAGCGGTCGCGGCGAAACACTTCTTCTTTAACGGTATTTTGCTGTGCTGCTGAACAGCTCGAGCAACCGATCGAACTCGTCGAGCGAATAGAACTCGACGATGATCTCTCCTCGTCCTCCCCCCTTCGTTCGCACCATCACTTTCGTCCCGAGGGTCTGGCGCAGTTGTTCTTCCACGCTTTGGATGCCCGCCGGGGTCGTGCCCGTGTCCCGGACCTTTCGGGTTCCAGACGAGGCCTTCGGCGTTCCGGCGCCGCGCGCCAGGTCTTCCACTTTTCGCACCGAGAGACCCTCGCTCACGATCTTCTCGAAAATGCGGAGCTGGACCTTTTCGTTCGGCAGGTTCACCAAGGCCCTCGCGTGGCCCATGGAGATCTTGTTCTTCCGCAGGCCGTCCTGGATCTTCGCCGGCAGCTTCAACAGTCGGAGGAAGTTCGTGACCGTCGTCCGGTCCTTCCCCACCTTCTGCGCCACGTCCTCCTGCGTCAGATGACATTCGTCAAGTAAGCGCTGATACGCTGTCGCCACCTCCATGGGGTTGAGATGCTCGCGCTGGATGTTCTCGATGAGGGCCAACTCAAGCATGTCCTCGTCGGACGGGACGTCGAGGACATATGCCGGGATCTCCTTCATCCGCGCCATCTGGGCCGCGCGCAAGCGCCGTTCGCCGGCGATGATCTGGTATCCGTCGGCCACGCGGCGGACGGTGACGGGTTGGATGACCCCCTTCTCCTGGATGGACCGCTTCAGCTCATCGAGCGCCGATTCGTCAAAATCCGTCCGGGGCTGGAACGGATTCGGGCGCACCTTCGAGATCTCGATGCTGGCCACCTTGCCGAGGTCGACCGGGCCGCTCTCCTCCCCTTTCGACTCGATGCGCGGTCCCTTCGGAATGAGGGCGTTGAGGCCCCGTCCAAGGACCGATTTCTTCTGCTGTTGCGTCATGTGGTCGTGCCTCCCGATGCCGCCGACGGCGTCGTGGGGTCCTGTTCGAGCAGTGCGCCGCGACGCATGACCTCGCGGGCCAGCTCCATGTAGTTGCGCGTTCCGGAGCAGACGGCGTCGTACAGGATGATGGGCTTGCCGAAACTGGGGGCTTCACTCAGCCGGATGTTGCGCGAGACGACCGTCTCGAACACCTTGTCACCGAAGTACCGCTTCACTTCTTCCACGATCTGATTCGACAGCCGGAGTCGCGAGTCGAACATCGTCATCAACACTCCCTCGATGTCGAGGTTCGGGTTGAGCGTCTTCTTGACCAGGTTGATGGTATTGAAGAGCTGGCCCAAGCCCTCAAGGGCGAAGTACTCGCACTGTACCGGGATCATCACCGAATCGGCGGCCGTGAGGGCATTGAGCGTCAGGAGGCCGAGCGACGGCGGGCAATCGATGACGATGTACTCGTACTGGCCGCCGATCTTCTTGAGGGCCGTCGACATCAAGTACTCGCGCTGTTCGCGGCCTACGAGCTCGATCTCGGCGCCGACGAGATTGATGTGCGCCGGCAGGACCGAAAGGAACGGCATCTGCGTGTCGATGATGGCCTCTTTCGGGTCCATGCCCTCGACCAGCACTTCGTAGACGGTACGGCCGTCCGGCGGGATGACCCCGACGCCGCTGGTCGCGTTCGATTGTGGATCGGTATCGACGAGCAGGGTGGTCCGTTCCGCCGCCGCCAACGACGCCGCCAGATTAATGGCGGTGGTCGTCTTGCCGACGCCCCCCTTCTGGTTCGCTATGACGATGATCTTTGACATCGAGTGCTTGCCTATCATGCAGGCCAATATATCGAAAAGTGACGACGAAGTGACACGAGAAGCAGGTGATCGCCGCTCTGGCGGCATGTGCCGTGGGTCTCCGGCTGTGGCCCTTCGTGGTTGCTGGCTTGATCAGGGACCCACCTTGGTTCCCAACGCTATCCGATAGCCCCTCAGGAATTCCTCGATCCCCATCCGCTTTCTCCCTTCCAGCATCACCTCTTCCAGCGCCAGCGCACCTTCGCCGGTCTGGATAATGCACGAGGCGCGGTCGAGGCCGATCACCGTACCCGGGATGGCACCGGTCGCAGACACTTCAACGACGCGTGAGCGATAGATCTTCCACACGTGCTCGCCAAGCATCGTCCAGGCGGTCGGTATCGGAGAAAGCCCCCGGATGCGGTTGTACAGGGCCGTTGCAGGTCGGTTCCAGTCGAGCCGGCCATCCTCCTTGAAGAGCTTGGGGGCCGCCGTCGCAAGCGTATCGTCCTGCGCGCGCGGCGTCAGCGTACCATCCGCCAGACCTCGTACCGTGCGGATCACGACCTCCGCACCGATGAGCGCGAGACGGTCATGGAGATCGCCGGCGGTCTCATGCGGTCCGATCGGGGACCGCTCCTGGAGCAGGACCGAACCGGTGTCGACCTTCTGCTGCAGCAGGAACGTCGTAACGCCTGTCTCGGTGTCTCCGTTGATGACAGCCCACTGGATCGGCGCGGCACCGCGATAGCGTGGCAGGAGCGAAGCGTGGAGGTTGAACGCACCCAGACGCGGAAGCGTGAACACGGAAGGAGGAAGGATCCGAAATGCCACCACGACCATCAGGTCGGCGCTCAAGGCTTCGAGCGTCGCGGCGAACGACGGGTCTTTCAGGAGATCGGGCTGAAGGACGGGGATCGACAACCTGAGGGCTTCTTCTTTGACCGCGGTGAAGGAGACCTGCTGGCCACGTCCGCGCGGCTTGTCGGGTGCGGTAACGACCGAAACGACGGGGTAGCCGGCTTCAACCAGCGCCCGCACACTGGGCACGGCGAAGTCGGGGGTTCCCATAAAGATGATCCGCGGCCGTTCGACGATCATGAGATCACATGAACTCCACTGGAAATAGCCGCAGAGAACCCGGAACTGTCGTTACGTTCTCTGTGGTCTTTGCGATCTTAGCGGCAAATCTCCACCAAGCAGATGATCACTCTGTCAAGTCGCTGATCACAGGGTACCGCGTCTCAACCTCCCCTTTACGGATCTTTCGCAGTTCGCGACTGAGGAGGCTGCGCTGCGTCTTGCCGATGCGGTCGATGAACAGCACGCCGTCGAGATGGTCGATCTCGTGCTGAATGACGCGCGCCAGCATGCCGTCGGCGGTGAGCTCTCGCTCACGAAATTCCGTGTCGCGGTACCGCACCGTCACGATCTGCGGGCGTTCCACGTTCGCACGGACGTCGGGGATGCTCAGACACCCTTCCTCCATCTTCCACGCGCCGTCCACCGACACGACCTGCGGATTGAAAAGCACGAGTTTCGTGGGAAGGCCGGGCGACGTCCTTCGTTCCGGGGCCGCGGCCTCAGCGTCCTCCTCATCGCTCTCATTCATCCCGGTCACGTCGACGACGATCAGCCGATTCAGGTCCCCCACCTGCGTGGCAGCAAGACCGATGCCGTTCGAACTGTACATCGTCTCGAACATGTCGATCGCAATCTGGACGATCTCGTCGCTAAGTTTGGCGACGGGCCGCGCTTTCTCTTTGAGGACGGCGCTGCCGTAGAGATAGATGGGACGGATGGACATGATCGGAGCCGAAGCGTCAGTCGACGATGCGACGCGCCCCCTCGTAGCGTTTTTGGTAGTAGGAGCTTTCGAGCGATGAGATCGTCACACCCAGCGAAACGCTGGCATGGGCGAACAGGTCGTCGCCGAGATAGATACCGACGTGCGATGCCGGCTCGCCGGTGGTGTTGAAGAACACCAGGTCGCCGAACTTCAGGTCGGATGGCTGAACGGACGTCCCCAGCTTCGATTGCTCGGCGCTCGTCCGCGGTAGCTGTTTGCCGATGCTCTTGTTGTAGACGACCAGCGTATAGCCCGAACAATCCATTCCGGCATCCGATTCACCGCCCAGGAGATACGGCACGCCCATGTGCTTCGAGATCTCGCGCATCATGCGGCTCTGGTCGAGCGGCGCGATGGCGGTGTTCTTCTCCGTGCGGAACGAACGGCTGCCGGAGGCTACGCGTTCGATCTCCGCGGCCGGGACCGGCCGATCATCTTCACGGCGTTCCTCCTCCGCTTCCCGGCTGGCAAACCGAGGACCCTCTTTCGCCGGAGTCGACTTGGACGTCCGGCCCGTACCGGCGGCGAATCGGGGCGATGAAGGTCCGCAACCGATGCCGACGACCAGGATCGATGCCAGCAACAAGCGAGAAAAAAAGCCCCGCAAGGCGGGGCCGGGCACCACGCGGTCAGCCGAGATAGGCGCGCAGGGCTTTGCTCCGCGATGCATGCCGAAGTCTCCGGATGGCCTTCTCTTTGATCTGCCGCACACGCTCGCGCGTCAGGTTGAACTTCTCGCCGATCTCCTCGAGCGTGAGCGAGTGCTCCTGGTCGAGGCCGAAGTAGAGTCGGATCACCTGCGCCTCGCGCTCGCTGAGGGTGCTGAGCGCACGCCGGACCTCCTCGCGGAGCGACTCTTCCATGAGGCCTGAATCAGGAGCCGGTTGGCGCGAGTCCTGGATGACGTCGAGCAAGCGGTTGTCCTCGCCTTGCGCGAACGGAGCGTCCATCGACAGGTGGCGGCCCGAGATCTTCAGCGTGTCGGAGACCTCGAACAGCGACATGTCGAGTTCTTCAGCCAGCTCGCTCGCGCTGGGCTCGCGTTCGAATTCCTGCTCGAGCGTGCTAAACGCTTTGCCGATCTTGTTGAGCGCGCCGACGCGGTTCAGTGGCAGGCGAACGATGCGCGACTGCTCCGCCAGCGCCTGGAGGATCGACTGTCGGATCCACCACACGGCATACGAGATGAACTTGAACCCTCGCGTCTCGTCGAACCGCTTTGCGGCCTTGATCAGGCCGAGGTTGCCCTCGTTGATGAGGTCGCCGAGCGACAGACCCTGGTTCTGGTACTGCTTGGCAACGCTGACCACGAACCGCAGGTTCGCCTTCGTCAGCTTTTCGAGGGCCTTCTGGTCCCCCTTCTTGATACGCCGGGCCAGATCGATCTCTTCGGCAGGCACAAGAAGGTCCACCTTGCCGATCTCCTGCAGGTACTTGTCGAGCGACTGGCTTTCGCGGTTCGTGTATTGCTTGCTGATCTTCACTGGTTGATCTCCGTGGTGCACCAGGGCCTTGCGACCCTCAACGTACTTTGCTGGACCATCTTGCCGCACAAGCTGCCGAACTTCAGCCGGCTACCTTCTGTTCGATGCACTGATCGGGGGCCGGGATCCGAACTCCCCCAATGACCGAGGCCTCACTCCCGAACGGGTATGACCTCGAGCCCTCGCAGTCCCCGGAACACCTCCGGGCGGCCGGTGACGAGAGGCAGACGGCTCTCGCGGCACAACCCCGCGATCAGGACCGGGAGGTCCGCGGGTCGACCCCGGCGTGCCGTCATGGCGCCGATGTTCTTACCAAGCTTCGCATTCAAACCGAGGAGTTTCATGGCCGACATCGTCTCCTCGACCGCCTTTCGCTCCCGCTCCGTTCGGCACAGACCGAAGGCCTCGACGGCGTTGAAGACCGTCGTGTAGCAGAACGCCTGCGACATCAGACGACGCAACCTCGACGGCCCGCCATCCTTCGCGCCGACGACGTGTTCGAGGAGCAGATCCGTGTCGACCACCACTCTTGACGTCAGCGCTTCCATGGTCGCACCCGGCGGCGAAACGTGGACGACCCGCCCAACGAACCTTCTGCAGCCAAGAACCTCGCGACGTTCTCGCGCGGCTCCAGTTGGCGTTCCGCGATCGTGTCGACCTCGCTTTCGGTCACGCCAAGATCTGCCAACCGCCGGCTGAGCGCCGCATCCGTCACGCGAACGCTCACACGATCGGCCGGGTGAAACCCCATCCGTTGAACCAGGGCGGCGGTCAAAATGATGGAGCCGTCCCGCTGAACGGTGACAATGGCCGGTGAGGACGGATCGTGTTCCATTCAGACGAGCGATCGATAGAAACTGGTCCCTGCCAGACCGTCGGCTTGCGCGTTCATATGCTCCAGCACCGTGGCTCCGACGTCGGCGAACGTCGCTCGGGTCCCCAGGTCGACCCCTTCCTTGCCGCCAACGACCTTCGCCAGGATCGGTACGTACTCGCGCGAATGATCGGTGCTCTGGTCCGTCGGGTCGTTGCCATGATCGGCCGTGAGCATCAAAAGGTCCCCCGGACGCAGAGCAGACATGATCTGGTCGAGCCGGCCGTCGAAGCGCTCCAGCGCCTCCGCGAATCCTCTGGCATCCTGACGGTGTCCGTACATCGAGTCGAAGTCCACCAGATTCGCCCACAGGAACATCGGCGAACCCTCCTGCAACCGTTCGACGATCCGCTCCACGCCTTCGTCGTTGTTCGTCGTGTGAAGCGCGACCGAAACGCCGGACGCGGCGAACAGGTCGTCGACCTTGCCCACGGTCACCGTACGGAGACCGGCCCGTTGCAGCACGTCGAGGAGCAGCGGCTGCGGCGGCACGAGCGCGAAGTCACGCCGGTTCGACGTGCGGCGGTACTGCCCGCTGGCGCCGACGAAGGGCCTGGCGATCACGCGTCCCACGGCGTGGTCACCGACCGTGACCCGCTCCCGCGTCAAGCGACAGATCTCATACTGGCGCGCGAGAGGGATGACCTCCTCATGCGCGGCGATCTGGAACACCGAGTCGGCCGACGTGTACACGATGGGCCGCCCGGTGCGCACATGCTCGTCCCCCAGTTGCTCGATGATCGCCGTCCCCGACGCGACGGTGTTCCCGAGGACCCCCTCGACACCCGCCACCTGCACGAACGCCTCGACGACATCGACCGGAAATCCCCTCGGATACGTCGGGAAGGGACGCTCCGTCACTCGCCCGGCGATCTCCCAGTGTCCGGTGGTGCTATCCTTGCCGCGGGAGCGTTCGGCCATCCGGCCGAAACACGCCGTGGGCCGCTTCGCCGCTTCGACGCCCTCGGCAGAGACGCACCGGCCCAGCCCCAGCGCCGCGAGGCGGGGGAGACGCAATCCGTGGACAGCGGAGGCGACGTGGGCGAGTGTGTTGGTGCCCCGGTCACCAAAGTCGCCGGCGTCGGGGAGCTCTCCGATGCCGACGCCGTCGAGCACGATCAGTATGGCGCGTGATCGCAGCAACGGTAGCGTGACCGGCTGGGACGTGGGTCGTCCGGGATGTGTCAGCCGAGGATCTCTTTTTCGTTACACTTGCAGACGTTCACGCGTTGACGGTTGAAGCGGTAGCTTCCGCCAGCGGTCTTGACGGCATTGACGTACAGCGTCGGGGTCTTCACGGTGCCGCACTTCGGACACTTCGTGCCCTTCTCCGCCGACGCTTTCTTGGCCTTCTCTGCAAAATCGGTTTGCTTTGCCATGTGTGCTCCGTATCAATGAAAATCAAATGAAGCAAGCAGTCAGCTTGTTGCGTCAGGTCATGGGCAGGTTGATGTCCCAGGGTAAGAAACGGATGATAAGATGCTTGTCCTCGGCCTCCGCCTGTACCGACCTGTGTGAGCTTGCCTACTGCTTACCTCCCAATGTCATCCGATGTTGTTCGGTCAGAACACCCTCACGATATTACCGCCGGCTTCGACGGCCTTTTTCAGCACGCGGTCGGCGTTCTCGAGCAGCACCATGTCACTCAGCTCAGTCGACGCACCCGAAACACCGACGCTGATCGTCACCGAGAAGCTCTTGCCGTTCACGTTCATGATATGCCCGGCCACATTCTTCCGCAGCTTTTCCGCCCAGAGCGACGCCTCGTTCGTCGTGGTCTCGACGAGGAGCGCCACGAACCGGTTGGTATCAAACCGTCCGACGACATCGTACGGACGCACGGCCGACCTGATGAGCCGCCCGATGGCCTGCAACACGGCATCGACGGACTCCGCGCCATACTTGCCCGCCAGCGTCTGGAGATTGTCGATGGCGATCATCACGAGCGCCACTTCGGAGGCGAAGTCTCCCGCGCGTTGCACCTCTTCCTGCATCCGGTCGACGAAGTGCCTTCGCGTCGCCACCCCCGTCACCTCGTCCGTGGCGACGTAGTTCGTGGCCACGTCCGTGAGCGTCAAGATCTCAAGCGCCCACGATGCCGTGTCGGAGAGTTTCTGGATGAGCCGCGCGTCAGCTTCGCTGTACGTGCGGACATCCTTGCTCTCGACCACCAAAACGCCGTAGCAACGTCGTACGGAGGTCAACGGAATGGCCACCAGCGAGCCGGCCGTCTCGGTCCGCTCCGCCGGGTAGAACCGCGGCAGATTGACCGAAGCGAGGTGATCAACCAACTTCGGGACGCTATACTGGATGACCTGTCCCGCCAGGCTCCGGTGGAGATCGATCTCGTGGCCGGCCGGGACGTACGGATCGTTCATCCGGTTCAACACATGCTGCAAGACCCAGATCTTCCGATTCTCATCATACACGACGGCCGAGACATAGTCCCAAGGCACCACTCGCGAGGTCTCTTCGACGAGACTGCGGACCGTATTGTGGACCGTGAAGTCCAGACGGAGCTGCTCGCGCAGACGAGTGATCGACCGGAGGACCTCTGAGTCGAGCAGCAGATCGTACTTGTCCGTGTAGCTCTGGATGAGCGCCGAGATCAGTTTCGTGAATTGGCCGAGCTGCGCCAGCGTCTCGGGGCCGTACGCATCCTCCCCCTTGCAATCGACGGTCAGCACTGCCACTGGCTCTTTCGGCGGCAACACCGTTCGAGCGTAGAAGATCGGCACGCCGACGAACGTCCGGACGGGCTCGGAGGCGCCATAGTACGGCAGCATTTCCGGCAGGCTTGTCGCATTCACGCTCGTCAGGATCTGAGGCTTGCCCGAAGCTGCGATCTGGCTCACGACGTCGACGCCGATCTCCTGGCGGCGATTGGGCGTGAAACTCTCTGCCTCGGTCACGTGATTCTCGAGGACGAGCTGCTGCTTGTCACGGTTCACCCAGAACAGCGCGACCGTATGCGCGAAGTGCACATTCTTAATGACCGTCAGCACCTTCTTCACGAGGTACCGGAACTCCGCACGCGGTCCGTCGTCGGCGACCGGCTCTTCTTCGGTCTCGAAAAAGTCGGAGAGCTGGAACTCGTACTGTCGAACGGGCGGCTCGGGACGGCTGGGCGCGGCGACCGTCACAACGATCTCTGGGGCGGTCACGGTGGCCGGTCCCGGCGTCGGTTCAACCGGCGGATCCTCTCGGCGGACCGTACCGGGATCTCTCAGGTCATCGAAGATCAGTTTGGCCATCGGGGGTTGCGGTTCCTCGTCAGTGAACTCGGGCTCAAGATCGTCAGGGTCGATGATGTTCAAAGAACGTTGTGCTCGAAGCGAGACAACGGCATAGGCAATAGCCGACGCCGACGCCGCTAGCAGGAAGACCCGCACGAGCATCGCATCGACCGCCAATCCTCCAAAAAACAAAAATACGCCCGCCAGCACACTCAGTTCCTGCACGAGCGTTAGGGACTTGATCCAGGAACGGAATGTGGTCAGCCCTCGGGCGTCGGTCATCTGTCCTTTGGGGATCAGTGGAGTTCCACTAAGCCATTGAAAATATAGGCATTTAAGGGCGCGGAGTCAACAATGGAGCATTCTGATAGAGGGAGTGTTCGTTTTTTGGGGCCCACTTGGACAACGGGACTTCAAGACGATTCTTGAACCGATGGCCATGCGCGCGGGATTTCGGTTTCTTACAATTCGTTGACTCGTAATCACTTGCGGTGGGGACCGTATTTCGATAGATTGCTTTACCCACCTTGAACGACCTGATCGCCCATGAAAGCCGTGATCATGGCGGGAGGATTCGGAACCCGCCTTCGCCCGCTGACCTGCAACATTCCCAAGCCAATGGTGCCAATGGCCAACCGGCCGATGATGGAGCACATCGTCGCGCTCCTCAAGCGACATGGCATCACGAACATCGTCTCGACGCTCTTCTACCAACCCGACGTCATCGCCGGCCACTTTGGCGACGGACACGCGCACGGCGTCAAGATGCAGTACCGTCGGGCCGACGCTGACTACGGGACGGCCGGCAGCGTCCGCAACGCCAAAGATTTTCTTGACGAACGGTTCATCATCATCAGCGGAGACGTTCTCACCGACTTCGATCTTTCGGCGGCCGTGGCCTACCACGAGCAGAAGAAGGCGAAGGCGACGATCCTGCTGACGCATGTCCCCGACCCGCTGCAGTTCGGCGTCGTGATCACGCGCGACGACGGGAAGATCACGCGCTTTCTCGAGAAGCCGGCGTGGGGTGAGGTCTTCAGCGACACGATCAACACGGGCATCTATATCCTCGAGCCCGACGTCATGAACCTCGTTCCCGAGAAAGAGGAATTTGACTTCTCGAAGAACCTGTGGCCGATCCTGCTCGAGCGCGACATGGGCCTCTACGGCTGCGTCGCTGAAGGGTACTGGAGAGACGTCGGCAATCTCAATGAGTACCAGGAAGCGAACCTCGACGTCATTCGGGGCCGCGTCAAGCTTCCGCTCGAAGGCCGTCGTGTCGGCGATTCGTACGTCGGAGACCAGTCGTTGGTCGAGACCGACATCGCAAACCTGTCAGGGATGAACATCATCGGGCGGAACACGCGCATCCACGCGAACGCTCGGATCGCCAATTCGGTCATCGGCGACGACTGCGAGGTCCTTTCCGGCGCGGTGATCCAGAACAGCGTCATTTGGAGCGGAACGCAGATCGGGGCCAAGGCCGAGCTGGCGTCGGATGTCGTCGGGTTCAAGACGATCATCGGCGACGAGGTGACGGTCCTCGAGAACGTCTTCGTCGGCGACCAGTGTGTCATCGGCCGACGCAGCAAGTTGTTGTCGAACATCAAGCTGTGGCCCGAGAAGGCGGTCGAAGAAGGCTCGACCGTCACGCGCAGTCTCGTCTGGGAGGAGCGCTGGCTTCGCGACCTCTTCACGTATTCGCGCGTCACCGGACTGTCGAACATCGAAATGAACCCTGAATTCGGGGCGAAACTGGGCGCCGCCTTCGGAGCACTCGTCGGCCTGGGGGCCACCGTCGTGACCTCCCGCGACTCCGACAACGTCTCCCGCATGATCAACCGTGCGCTGATGACGGGCCTCATGTCGTCCGGCGTGCATGTGACCGATCTGCGCGCTGCATCGATCCCGGTGGTACGGCACGAACTCATGTCGGGAAAGGAACGCGGCGGCATCCACGTGCGCAAATCCCCCTTCGACCGGAATTTCACCGACATCATCTTCTTCGACGCTGGCGGCAAAGACCTTCCGACCAGCAAGATCAAGTCGGTCGAGCGGCTCTTCTTCGGCGAGGACTTCCCCCGCGCCTCCTACGACAAAGTGGGGACCATTCACTTCCCAGAACGGGCCACGGAAGCTTACATCGAGCGCTTTCTCGCCGCCGTCAACACGAGCGTGATCCGAAACTCCGGCCTGAAGCTCGTGATCGACTATTCGCACGGCATCGCGTCGACCGTTTTCCCGAATATCCTCGGCGACATGAACGTCCAGGTCGTGGCCCTCAACGCATATCTGGACGCCGCCAAGCTGACGCGCACGAAGGAGCAGTTCGACGAGTCCTTGCGTCAGCTCTCCTACGTCGTGACCTCCCTGCGCTACGACGTTGGTGTCATGCTCGACGCCGGAGCGGAGAAGATCTTCGTCGTCGACGAGCACGGCGTCTCCATCGACAGCGACCGGTTGCTCACGCTCCTGACCAAGTACATGGCCCTTTGCCACCCGGACATGAAGTCGGTCGCCGTGCCGGTCGCCGCTTCCGGCGAGATCGACCTCGTCGCGCACGAGCATCACGTCGAGGTCGTTCGCACCCCCGACAGCCACCTGGCGCTCATGGATGCTGCATCGGCCAAGATACATGGGTTCGTCGGCGGCACGAAGGGCGGCTTCATCTTTCCCCAGTTCCTGTTCGCTTCCGACGCGATGTATTCCGTCGCCAAGCTCATGGAATGCATGGCGATCGCGAAGAAGAAGTTGGGCGAGCTGGACGGCATGGTGCCGCGGTTGACGTTCGTCAAGAAGAACCTCCCGTGCCCGTGGCACGCCAAGGGACGCGTCATGCGCCACCTTATGAAGGAGACTGAGGGATTGCCGCGGCAACTGGTGGAAGGGGTCAAGGTCTTCCCGCCGAACGTCGGCGCCCACACTTCGGTCCTGCTCAACCCCGACCGGGCCCGGCCTGTCTTCCACATCAACGCCGAGTCGGCCGACCTGGCCACCGCACAGCGCCTGAGCAACGAGTTTGAGGCGAAAGTGCGTGCCTGGATCGACGCAGAGTGAGCGGGCCTCGCCCATTCGTCTCTCCGGCCCTCTCTGCATGGCATGCGGCCCGTTTGTTTCTGCGGCATTTTTTCCGCATTATAGAAGGTTCCCGTCTTTGCGGGACTGACTGCTGAACTGGAGTTGGAATGAAGATCACGGATATTCTGACGGAGCGGTCCGTTCGGGTCAACCTCGCCGGAACCACGAAGGATGAGATCATCAACGCGATGATCGAGTTGGCCGCAACGTCCGAGCGGGTGCTCGACAAGGAGCGCATGCGGACGGCGATCTTCGACCGCGAGAAGATCATGTCGACCGGGGTCGGTTCGGGATTCGCGGTCCCTCACGGCAAGACCGACGCTGTCTCCGATATTGTCGCCGCCTTTGCGGTGACAGCGCAGCCGATCGACTACCAATCGCTCGACGACCAGCCGGTCCGGCTGGTGTTCTTGCTCGTCGGTCGCGACACGATGGTCGGTCCGCATATCAAATTGCTGAGCCGCATCTCCCGCCTGATGAACAAAGAGGAGTTTCGCAAGAAGCTCCTCGATGCGCCGGATACTGCGACCGTCCTGGCTCTGTTCAGGGACGAAGAAGCCGCGTATGCCGACGCCTGACCTCAGACCCGAGCCTCGATGAAATTTCGGAGCGTGAAAGGCACCCGCGACATGCTGCCCGCGGAGGCCCCCGCATGGCATGCGGTGGAGCGTACCGTGCGGCGCGTCATGCAGGATTTCCACTACCGGGAGATCCGCACACCCATTTTTGAGCTGACGGGGCTCTTCTCCCGCAGCATCGGCGAGTTGACCGATATCGTCAGCAAGGAGATGTATACCTTCAAGGACCGCGGCGACGAGAGTCTGACGCTCCGGCCCGAAGGGACGGCAGCTGTGCTCCGGTCATTCATCCAGGAAAGTCTGGGCGAACAGCTGCCCCTGGTCAAGGTCTACTACATCGGCCCGATGTTCCGGCAGGAGCGGCCGCAGGCCGGCCGGCTCCGGCAGTTCCACCAATTCGGGGCCGAGGCGTTGGGTGCCCCTTCACCCGCTCTCGACGTGGAGATGATCGCCCTCCCGTTACGCGTCTATCAAGAGCTCGGGCTCAAGGAATTTGCGGTAAAAGTGAACTCCGTCGGCTGTCAAACCTGCCGCCCCAAGTACAAAGAACTGCTGAAGACCGAGCTTCTCAAGGTCCGGGAGCAGCTTTCTGAGGACAGCCAGAAGCGGATCGAACAGAACCCGATGCGCGTGCTGGACTCGAAGGAAGAGCGCGACCAGCGCGCCACGGCGCACGTGCCACTGCTGAAGGACCACCTGTGTGATGACTGCCGCCGGCACGCGGCCGCGGTCGCATCGCACTTGGATCTGCTCGGCATTCCGTTCGAAGAGGATCCGCGACTGGTGCGCGGGCTCGACTACTATACGAAGACCGCCTTCGAGATCACCAGCACGGCGTTGGGATCGCAGGATGCTCTCGCCGGCGGCGGCCGCTATGATCTGCTCGTGGAGGAGCTGGGAGGCAAGCCGACGCCTGGCGTCGGGTTCGCGGCCGGAATGGAACGCCTCCTGATGGTCCTCGAAAAGAACGGCACGACATTCACCGATCTCGGTCCGGTCCTCTACATTGTCGCCATGGACGAAGCCTCGCGCCGATGGGCTTTCAAGACCGCCTTCGCGCTTCGGTCTCGGGGCATCGCCGTCGAAGTGGACCACCTCGAGCGCAGTATCAAGGCACAGATGCGTGACGCCAACCGCGTGCAGGCCCAGCACGTGATCGTCGTCGGCGAACGCGAACTCGCTTCCGGAACGGGCCGACTGAAGAACATGGCCTCTGGCGAGGAAACCGAAGTCCCCCTCGACCGGTTGCTGGAAGGCTGACCCCGTGGCTCCGGTCAAAGATCCCGACTACACGCTCAACATCTTCCCGTACCAGGACCCGTCGACCGGAAAACGAACGACGGCCTTCCTCGTGCAGACGACCAAGGTATTCGTCAGTTTCCGGTACGAGATCCTCTTGCAGGCCGCACTCGAGGCACGGACCGTACGGATCAAGATCCAAGGACTACACGCGCCGGAGCTGCTCATGCCCGGCAGCGGCCCCGCACGAGGTTGGAAGACCTTCGACGGCCTTGTCGGCCACTATCAGGTCGTGGTCGTCAAGCAGGACAAATCGGTCAACACGTTCGATATCGACGTGGCCGATGGCAGCATCGCGCTGCTGAAGTCCCCGGAACATCCGTTCATCCTTCCATCGACGGATTCGGCCGAACTCGCGTAGCGGGTTGCCGGTTCGATTTTCGGGGCGCATCCGCCACGGCGTCCTCGCGTAGGTTCTACTCCCGACTCTGACGTCTGATCTCTGATCGCTGATCTCTTCGACATCCCATGTGCCCTAAACTATTCCAGATCGGACCGTTCCCGATCTACAGCTTCGGCCTGATGCTGGCCATTGCTTTCCTGGTCGCCAGCTACCTGTTGACCGAGGACTTCAAGCGACGCAAACTCAACCCCGAGATCGCCAGCACGGTCACGTTCCTCGCACTGGTCCTGGGCATCGTCGGCTCGAAGCTTATGCATCTGGTTGAGAACCTCTCGGCCTTTGTGGCGAACCCTCTCCAGATGGCGTTCTCGCCAGGGGGATTGACCTTCCATGGCGGACTGATCCTGGCGATCATCGGCATTTACATCTATGTCCGTCAGAAGGGCATCCCATTCCTCGTCGTGGCAGACGCGGCGGCGCCAAGCCTGATGCTCGCGTATGGCATTGGCCGCATCGGATGCCATTTGGCCGGAGATGGCGACTATGGCTTCCCGACCTCTCTTCCGTGGGGAACGGACTACTCCAAGGGCACGTATCCGCCGTCGATCGCGTTCCGTGACTTTCCTGAGATCACCAGCCAGTATCCCGGCGGCATCGTGCCGGACAACGTTCTCTGCCACCCGACTCCCGTCTACGAGTTCATCGCCTGCGCGATCGGATTCTGGATCCTCTGGCGGCTTCGGGTGAAGCTACAACCTGCAGGCAAGCTCTTCATGCTGTATCTGATCTTCGCTGGGTTCGAGCGGCTCGCCGTGGAGTTTCTGCGGCTCAATCCCAGACTGTGGTTAGACCTGAGTCAGGCGCAGTGGATCTCGATCGGTCTCATCGTCGCCGGAACCGTTGGCTGGTTCCGGCTGGGACAGAAGCGCCTCTCCACGACCTCCTCACCGCGCGCTGACTGAACGCCGGAACCCTTTCACAAACATTCCTCACCGAAGCAGGCATCGCATGGCTTTTCAACGCCCCCCCCGCCGACCCTTCCGCCGCAGTGAAGGCCCTCCGCATTCGTCACCGAATTTCTCTTCCGGACCTCGTCGTCGTCCAGGACCAGGGGGCGGACGCCCCTCCGGTGGACCAGGAGGTGGGCGACCCCCGGGAGGACCTGGGTTCAACCCCAAAGGACCGCGGCGTCCACATCAGCCGGGAGGCGGCTTCTTCGGGAAGGGTCCACGCCGCCCCGGGGGCCCGCATGCCGGTGGACCACACGGTTCCGGCCCGCACGGCAGCGGTCCAGGTTCGCACGCTCCCGGTGGTTTCGGTGCCAAGCGCCCCCGCCGGCCAGGGCATCTTGGCGGTGGATCGGGCGGCTCCGGTCGCCCCGGCGGTGGACATCCCGGCGCCGGTCGTCCGCGCGGAGGAGCGCCGGGCGGATCGCAGCCTTTCTGGAAGGGTGTGCGCTCGACCCGCAAGTACGAACGTCCAGAAGCACGGATCCATCCGCCCGAGGAGCATGAAGAGTTCCGCCTGCGTCAGCAACGCGAAGCGGCCGAAGCCCGCGAGGTCGTTCCACCGACAGACGACACGCCACTGGCAGACGGAAGCGGCGAGGTGATCGTCGGCCGGAATCCCATTCTCGAAGCGCTTGATTCAGGACGCGCCGTCGAGAAGGTCTTCATTCAGTTCGGGCTCCGAGGTCCGGCGCTGAACAGCATCTTCAAGGCAGCCAAGCGTCGGGGGATCCCGATCCAGCAAGCTCCGCGCGAGAAGATCGAGCAGCTCGGTGGACCGGACACGCAGGGTGTGGTCGCCCTCGTCTCAGCCACAGCCTATCTCGAGCTCGAAGAACTGCTGGAACAACTGCCGAAAGAAACGACGCCGTTCTTGCTGCTGCTCGACGAGATCGAGGACCCCCACAATTTGGGCGCGCTGGTCCGGTCGGCGCTCTGCTTCGGCATCCACGGAACGATCATCCCGAAGCATCATGCGGCCACGGTGAACGCCACCACGGTCAAGACCTCGGCCGGTGCGGCGTTGTCCATGCCGATCGCGCGTGTCGCGAACCTCGTCCAGTCGATCACACAGCTGAAGGAACAAGGCTACCGGATCATCGGGACCGACGCGGCCGGTGATGTGGTGTTGGCGGACGCTGATTTCAGCGGACCCGTGGCGCTCGTCATCGGGAACGAGGGGAAGGGATTGCGCCGGCTCGTGCGCGAGCATTGCGACGTTCTGGTGAAGATCCCCATGGTAGGTTCGTTCGATTCGTTGAACGCCTCTGTGGCCGGAGCGATCGTGATGTACGAGGGGGCGAGGCGGAGAACTTAGGAATTTCGAAATTCGAAGAGCGAAGTCCGAAACGAATCCGAATCGACAAGTCTAAAACTCAAAGGGCGCGGGAGGTCTGGTTGACCAAGCCGCGCCCTTCGTATTTCGGACCTGAGAATTGCTCAGTGCCTCGTATTTCGTATTTCGTCGGGCCTCTCCTCTTCCTCGGGATCCCCTTCCTTCATCAGCCCGTACCGCTTCATCTTGGTGTACAGGTGCGAGCGCTGAATATCGATCGCCTCCGCCGTCTTCGATACATTCCACTTGTGCAGTTCCAACTGGCGCTTGATGAAGGCCGCCTCGGCTTTGTCCTTGAAGTCCTGAAACTTCATCGGCCGTCCGAACCACTCTCCCACCTCCGCCGACGCTTCGGCGCCGCTGTCGAGCAGAGAGACGTCGATCTGAGTGCCGGGTGACAGGATGACCAACCGTTCCACGGCATTCCTCAGCTCCCGCACATTCCCCGGCCATTCTCGCGCCGACAGTCTCTCGACCGCGTCGTCAGTGATGGTCTTCGCCGCCATGCCGTTGCGCCGACAAACGTCCTCGAGGAATGCCTTGACCAGGAGCGCCACGTCGCCCCGACGGTCACGCAGCGGCGGCACGTGGAGCGGAATGACGTTTAGCCGGTGGAAGAGATCGTTCCGGAACGCCCCCTTCTTGATCTCGGACTGCAGGTCCTTGTTCGTCGCCGCCAAAACCCGCACATCGACGGTGATCAGTTTGTTCCCGCCGACACGCTCGACGGTGTTCTCCTCCAACGCACGCAGGACCTTGGCCTGGGCCTGAAGGCTCATATCGCCGATCTCATCCAGAAAGAGGGTCCCGCCGTCCGCCTGCTCGAACTTGCCGATCCTCTGCGCCGTGGCCCCGGTGAACGATCCTTTCTCGTGTCCGAACAACTCCGATTCGATCAGGTCGGGCGGAATGGCGGCGCAGTTCACTTCCACCATGGGCTTGTCGGCGCGCTTGCTCCCGGCGTGAATGGCGCGGGCGACGAGCTCCTTTCCAGTGCCGTTCTCTCCGGTGATGAGCACCCTTGCTTCGGTGGGGGCCACGCGTTCGATGAGCCGGTGGATCTCGCTGATGGCAGAACTCGCACCGAGGATCTGCCGACCGCCTTCGACCTTCTCCCTCAGTTGCTTCAAGTCGCCGCTGAGCCGGGCGGCCTGCAGGGCATTGCGGACTGTGACGAGCAGCTTGTCGCGGTCGAGCGGTTTGGGGAGGAAGTCGAATGCACCGCGCTTCGTGGCCTCCACGGCCGTTTCGATGTTCCCGTGGCCGGAGACCATCACCACCGGCAAGTCCACCGACCGCTGCCGGAGTCGCTGGAGCACTTCGAGTCCGTCGATGCCCGGCATCTTGACGTCGAGCAGGATGAGGTCCGGAGACACCTTCTGGGCAAGTGAGATCCCGGTTTCGCCGTCGGAAGCGAAATGGACCTCGTACTTCTCGTACTCCAGGATCATCCGCAGAGAGTCGCGGATGCTCTGTTCGTCGTCGATGACAAGGATGGTCTTCATTCGACTTCAATGTTCGGAAAGGTGACGTTATCCACGAAGCGACACGAAGGAAAGATAGGGAAGTAGTAACTGGAAAAAGAACAGAAGCCGACCCCTCAAGGGGCCGGCTAGAACACAAAGCGCTTCCATTCGAGTTTTGGAGCACTTCCGAAGTTGATCAGGACTCCAACCTTCTGCCCCGTCGCTTTCAGGATGGCATACACCTCCGGCCCCGAAAGAAGTTCCATCGACATGCTCCCCCTGCTCAACGCCTCTACTACAAACCGAGGCTACGAACGATCAACGGCCCTTCATGTAACTTCGTGTACCTTCGTGGATCACTCTTCTCTCACCGGCAGCACCAGGTAATCCGAGGGCAACAGGTTCTTGACCACCAACAGGTCCCTCCCGAAGGCCTCTCCCTGTTTGTTCGCCCGCTTGTCGCGCGGGTCATCGGCCCCTCCCACCACGAACTTGGCCTCGCCCCACTCCACGACGTTCCCCGCCCCGCGCGCGATGTCGGTCGACTCCGACGCATACGCGAGATACGCTGACCCGAAGAAATGCTGGAGCTTGTCCTTGTCGCCGTGATCACCAGAAGGTGTGTCGTGGTAAATGGCCCTGGGCAGATGCCGCACGCGCTGGACGAACATCGAATCATCTTCCAGCGTCACCGGAAGCTCCATACTCTTGACGATCGGCATGCGCACGTGGATCTGCTGGTGTTCGAGCACGGCCATCATGGCGATCAGCAGGCCCCGGCCGACACTATAGTCCGCCAAACGAAGGGCCTTCTGGTAGATCGCATCGACCGCACGCATGTCGCCGCAACGCAGCGTCAACTCACGAAAGCGCGGGTCCCGAACGTACAGACGCACCGCCCGCGTGTCAGTGACGATCTGCGGCGTCACGGCGTTGGAGAACATGGAGCCGATCGAGAACCCCTCGTCCTCGCCGTCGTCGAAATTCCAGCGCAGGTCTCCCTCGCACTGAGAGGCGGCTGAGACCGGCACGAGAATCAGGATCGTCAGGATGAACAGCGGGCGCATCGGGGATGATGGTCGGAGCGTAGCTCAGGTTTGGATGACGCCGGGATTGAACCGCGGCAGGTCGGACAGATGCGACGACATCCGGATGCCGGTGGAGATGATCTCGCGCGTCTCGATCGGGTCGATGATGCCGTCCACCCAGAGTCGGGCTGCGGCATACAGCGGATCGAGCTCTGTATCGTATGTGGCTTGGATCTCTTTCAGCAAGGCGGTTTGCCCTTCAGGGGAGATCGACGCTCCGCCCTTCTGCATCGCCTGCACTTTGATCGCCAGGAGCGTCTCGCTGGCCTGTCTGCCGCCCATGACAGCGATCGAGGCCGTCGGCCAGGCGAAGATCAGCCGCGGGTCGTAGGCTTTTCCACACATCGCGTAGTTACCCGCTCCGTACGAATTGCCGACGATGAACGTGAACTTTGGGACAACGCTGTTGGCCACCGCATTGACCATTTTGGCGCCGTCCTTGATGATGCCTCCACGTTCGGCCCGGCTCCCCACCATGAAACCGGTGACGTCCTGCAGAAATACGAGCGGGATGCGCTTCTGGTTGCAGTTCATGATGAACCGCGCTCCCTTGTCGGCGCTGTCGCTATAAATGACGCCGCCGACCTGCATTTCGCCGGCCCCGTTGCGCACGACGGCCCGTTGGTTCGCGACGATGCCCACCGCCCATCCATCGATACGGGCATAGCCGGTCAGCAGCGTCTTGCCGAAGTCGGCTTTGTACTCGTCCCATGAGCCGGCGTCGATGATCCGCGCCACAACCTCCGCCATGTCGTACGGCTTCGACGGATCCGCCGGGAGAAGCCCGTAGATCTCCTTCGGTTCGAACGCCGGAGCAACGGGAGCCACGCGGTCGAACAACGGCGGAGGCGTCGACCCGAACCGGCTGATGATGCTCCGGATCTTTGCGAGCGCCTCGTCATCGTTCTTCATGCGATGATCGGTCACACCGCTGATCTCGCAGTGCACGGCGGCCCCTCCGAGCGACTCGTTGTCGACCTCTTCGCCAATGGCCGCGCGGACGAGATGCGAACCGGCGAGGAAGACGCTCCCCGTTCCCTCGACGATCATCGCTTCATCGCTCATGATCGGGAGATAGGCGCCCCCGGCCACACAAGGCCCCATGATGGCGGCGATCTGCGGAACGCCCATCGACGAGAGGACCGCGTTGTTCCGGAAGATGCGGCCGAAATGCTCCTTGTCGGGGAAGATCTCCGATTGCATCGGGAGGAAGACCCCGGCCGAATCGACGAGGTAGACGATGGGGAGTCGGTTCTCCATCGCGATCTCCTGCGCACGCAGGTTCTTCTTGGCCGTCATCGGGAACCATGCCCCCGCCTTGACGCTGGCATCGTTCGCCACGACCACCACATCGCGACCGTGCACCTGGCCGATCCCGAAGACCGTTCCGGCCGAGGGAGCGCCGCCGTACTCCGCGTACATTCCGTGTGCGGCGAACAGTCCGAACTCGACGAATCTCGAGCCCGGATCGACGAGTTTCGCGATGCGTTCTCGCGCCGAGAGCTTCCCTTTCGCTTTCTGCTTGGAAAGGGCCTCGGGGCCGCCTCCGAGCTTCACCCGCTCCGCTTCGGCCCGCACCCGCTGGAGGAGGGTCAGCGTCCGTTCGGCGTTCTTCGTGAAGTTCAGATGTTTTTCGATCGCATGTCCCAGTTCGGCCATCGTCATTCGCTCTTGGAGACGACCGACCCCTCCGTCCACAGACGGAAGACGAGGTCGCGCGCCAGTTCGTTCCGAGGATTCAACTGCGTCGCCCGCAGGGCGTAGCCCGCAGCCCGCGAGCGATCTCCGACCTGATACAGGCACATCGCCAATCGCGTGAAGAGCTGGTCCTGCGCAATGTACGGATCCGGCCGGTGCGTTTCACGGAGTTGGATGGCACGAGCGTACTGGTCCATCGCCTGACGATAGCGGCCTTCGGCGTACATGATGTCGGCGAGCCGAACGCGGTAGCGGTCGACGGTGTCCTTCACGATCTCCACCGCCCGGCGCAGCAGCCGCTCCGATTCATCCGTCGACGCCGAGGCGAACGAGGTAGCGTTCCGCTGGCCGGCGTCGAAGAGCTTCCACGCCAGCACTTCGAGGGCCTCAGGATCGCGGGGGTCCAATTCGACGCGCTTCCGGAGCAGTTGAAGACCCTCTTCGATATTCCCGACCCGCACAGCGATGTCGGCATACCTGGAAATGACGGCGACGTTTCGCGGATCGCGCCGATGCATCTCCGCCAGGAACTGATAGGCCAACGAAGGCGTGCCCCGTACCGCATTCTCGTGCCAGCGCGCCGCGTCGGACAACTCATCCATGGAAAACGGCGCGTTCTGCCAGCGGCGCTGGAGCGGCAGCGGCTGACGCCCCACATGGAGCCGCTGATCGAACGGCTCGAGTCCCTTGACCCCGCGATTGACGAAGAACGCTCTCGGAGCTCCGTACTCGAGTCTCGGAAGGTCCTCGGTATTCAGCGGCCCTTCGTCGGCGTACCGGCGGACGTTGTCGCCGTCCATGACCTGCAGGGTGTACAGCGTCGACGGCCGGCCGATGCCGATCCGCTCGAGGTCCGACCGCACCTCCGGTTGACCCCACAGTCTCTGCCATCGATCCTCGTCGGGGTTGATCTCGCGGGCGGAGCCGATCAGGATCACATCCGTCGAGAGCGGCGACCAGATGGACACGTGCGGAAAGGCCGACTGGAACGTCCGCAACACCAGCCGGAACATCTCATCGTCCATCTCATACAGGTGGAACCATTGCACCATGAGACCATCGTCAGACAGCCGCTCGCGACATAGCGCGAAGAACTCGCTCGTGTAGAGGCTTCCGATCCCCGCGATCCACGGATTCGAAGGCTCGCTGACGATCACGTCGTATCGCCGGTCGGTAAGCTGCAGCATCGTGAGAGCGTCATCCACCGTCAAATGGAACCGCGGGTCGTCCATCGGGCGGCCGTTCGTTTCCGAGAAGGTCTCGGCCGCTTCCACCACTTCGGGCGAGATCTCGACGCCATCGACGCGCTCGATCGGATGCCGCAGAACGCTCCCGGCCGTCACGCCGCTGCCGAGACCGATCACAAGAGCGCGCTTCGGGTCATCGTGCAGGAACATCGGCAGCTGACCGAGCAGCACCTGCGTCGGCAGGTCCGCCACCGATGAGGCGTCGGGTTTGCCGTTGATGATGAGCACCCTCTGTACGCCGCCGTTGGCCGGGGTCTCGATGACCCCCACCGTGGCGGTCGTGCCCTCACGGTAGTACGGGACCGCGAGAGGACTGAAGCGCTGCACGAATTCTCTGTAGCTCGACGGCGGGTCCACGTTCTTGTTGATATAGCGGAACACCCCGGACAGAGCCGTCGCCTGACTCCAGGCGGGAGAGATGTAGATCCCGATCGCGGCGACGGCGACCACGGCGACCGCCAGCAGACGGCCGGCGCGAGGGGCCATCCCTCCGCCCCACCCGAGAACGACGCCAGCAGCAAGCGCATTCAGCACGACGGCGATCTCGACCGTGCGCTGAACGCCCACGGCCGGGAAGAACACCAGACCGGCCGCAAGCGTGCCGAGAACCGTTCCGATGGTATTGACGCTGAATACGAGACCGACGGATGACCCGACCCGGTCGGCCCGTTGCGAGGCGATCCGGGCAGCCACCGGCAGACCCATACCCATGAAGACGGTCGGCACGACCAGCAGGATGAAACCGAAGGCGAACTGGAGGGCGAGGAAGAACGGATACGACGCGTCGGACCGATCGAGCAAATGCGCCGTCCACCAGAAGACATAGGGCACGAGTCCGTAGAGCGGGAGGATAAGCAGCATCGATCCCGCGATGCCCGCCTGCGTTCCGGCGAGCCATTCGACGAGCCGGTGAGAACGTGAGATCACCCGCGCGACGATGGCGCTTCCGACCGTGATGCCGGAAATGAACGCCACCAACATCAGCGTAAAGGAGTAGGTCGAAGATCCCAGCACAGGAATGAGCATCCGGACCCAGGCCACTTCATAGACCATGGCACAGAAGCCCGACACGCCGGCCACGATCACGGCCAGACGCGCCTGAGAAGCGTTGAAGACCGGTGGAATGTCATACTGCGGATCCAACGCCGGCGAAAGACCTTCAGCAGCCTCCGACACCGCTTCTTTTCCTCGACCAATGATCAGAGCGATCGTCCCGATGAGCACGTTCGCGGCCCCCGCCGCCAGCACCGTGGCTTCAAGCCCGATGAGGCGGACGAAGAAGAAGCCGGCCAGCAGCGAGCCGACGACCGCGCCAAAGCTGTTCAGCGTGTAGAGCACCGCGATGTTCGAACCGGCTTCCTTGAGCGAGCGGGTCAGGTACCTCACGAGCACCGGCAGCGTCCCGCCCATCATGATCGTGGGCGGAAGGAGGCTGGCGAGGCTGATCACGAGCTTGAAGATCAGAACGGGAGTACTCCCGGAAGCCCACCCAGCCTCGCGAACGGTGGAAACGAACAACTCTCGCAGGAGGGAGTGCAGGGCCGGATAGACGAGACAGTAGGCGCCGATGGCCAGCTCGAGCCAGCCGTAGAGGGCCAGCGGCCGCTGAGACCGATCTGCGCGGCGCCCCCACCACGACGCACCGATCGCGAGCCCGCCCATGAAGGTCGCAAGCACGATCGTCTGCGCGTGCGTGGTGTTGCCGAGGAAGAGCGAAAGGTACTTGAACCAGGCGACCTGATACATGAGGCCCAGCGATCCGGACGTGACGAACAGGAGTCCGACCAGCGCACTCCGAGATTCGCGGGTCATGAGGGGCCTCTGGAAGTGTTCAGCGGAGTAGGTGTTTGGCGATGACCATCTTCTGGACCTCCGAGGTCCCTTCGCCGATGGTCAGGAGCTTCGCGTCACGGTAGAATTTCTCGACTGGGTAGTCCTTGGTGAAGCCGTATCCGCCGTGGATCTGGACGGCGGCCGTAGCGACCCGCTGGGCCGCTTCGGAAGCGAAATACTTGGCCTGCGATGCGGCGACCGTGATCGACTCGCCACGCACCTTGCGCTCTGCGGCATCGAGCGTGAGGAGCCCGGCGGCGGCGATCTGCGTGGCCATGTCGGCCAGAGAGAACTGAATGCCCTGCATGTCGGCCAGCGCCTTGCCGAACTGTCTCCGCTCCCGGGCATACCGCGCGGCCGCATCGAGCGCCCCTTGCGCCAAGCCGACGGAGAGGGCCGCGATCCCGATGCGCCCGCTGTCGAGTACCGTCAGGGCCTGCGCGAATCCTTCACCCTCCCCTCCAAGCCGGTTGGCGGCCGGCACGCGCACCTGGTCGAACGTCATTTGCACCGTGTCGCTGGCACGCATGCCGAGCTTGTTCTCTTTCTTGCCGACGCTCACACCCGGCGTCGACCGGTCGACGATGAAGGCGCTGATGCCTTTCGTCCCCGCGCCCGGGTCGGTCTTGGCCATGACGACGTACGTCGAGGCGTGGCTGCCGTTCGTGATGAAGACCTTGGAGCCGGAGATGATGTAGTTGCCGCCGTCACGGACCGCGGTCGTCCGCATCCCGCTGGCATCGCTTCCGGAGCCGGGCTCCGTCAGACACCATGCCCCGATCGCTGCTCCGGCGGCAAGCGGCGCGATCGTTCGCACGGCCTGTTCTTCGTTGGCGAAGAGGACGAGATGCTGCAGACAGAGGCCGCTGTGCGCGGCGAGCGTTAGCCCGACGGACGGATCGATCCGGGCCAGCTCCTCCATGACGACAATGAACTCGAGGGGACCCTGACCCACGCCGCCCCAACGCTCGGGCACCATCGTTCCCAGAAATCCTGCCTCTCCCATGGCCCTGAACGCGGCGGACGGGAATTCCTGCGCCTCATCCAACGCCATCACGTGCGGCTTCAGTTCGCGCTCGGCGAAGGTCCGCACCGCATCCCGCAGCATCCGCTGTTCATCGGTCATGTCGTGTCCCTAAACGTGCGACTTCGGTGATACGGCCTTCCGAAAATCCCCGATCAGTTCCGTGGCAACGTCGTATGGAGTCAAGCCGACCGTGGCCAACGAGGCGACGCGGGCCTCCAGCATCGACGCGCGTTGCGGGTTCCAAAAGACTTCGTGCAGCTCTTCGTCGATGATACCGCGGATACGCTGCCGCAATCGTGCCTTGCGTCGGGTCTCCAAGCCGCCCGAGCTCAGAAGGTACTGCCGGTGCCGCTCGATCTCCGACGCCACGGCATCGATCCCGAGTCCATCGCTGGCTTGTGTCTTTAACACGTCGGCCAGCCATGACGTGGCATCATGCGGACGAAACCCGAGGATCATCTTGATGGACATCACCGCCTGATCGGCGCCGGGCCGGTCGGCCTTGTTGAGCACGAAGAAGTCCGCGATCTCCATCAGGCCGGCCTTCATGGCCTGAATGCCGTCGCCCGATTCGGGCACCAGCACGACGACGGTGGTATCGGCCGCGCCGGCGATATCGAGCTCCGACTGTCCAACGCCGACCGTCTCGAAGAGGACGATGTCCATCCCGCCGGCGTCAAGGATGTCGGCCGCCTCGCCCGCTTTGCGCGAGAGCCCACCCAAGCTTCCGCGCGAGGCCATGCTACGGATAAAGACGCCCGCATCGACCTCCACGTCGGTCATCCGGATCCGGTCGCCGAGCAACGCGCCGCCTGTGAACGGACTCGTCGGATCGACGGCGATGATGCCGACCTGCTTCCCCTGCGCACGGTAGTGCCGCGCCAGCTTGTTCGTCAACGTGCTCTTGCCGGCCCCTGGAGGTCCCGTGATGCCCACGCGGTACGCGCGTCCGACCCGGCTGTAGATGGCAGACAGGATCACGCGGGCATCCTCCGTTTCGTTCTCGATGCGGGAGATCGCGCGGGCGAGGGCCCGACGTTCGCCCGCCAGAACGGAATCGATGAGTGTGTGCGAGTGATTCACGGCTTCGCGTTCAGGCGGAACCACTCGGCGGTCTGGCGCAGTCCGTCTTCGAGGGTCGTGCGCGGCCGCCAGCCAAACGTGCGGAACATCTTCTCGGACGTGATGACGCTGCGCATCTGTTCTCCCGCCTTCGCCGGACCATGGGTCTCCGGAGCTCCCGGACGCAGGGTCTTGGCCAGCTGATGGAAGAGATCGTTCACATTGTGTTCGATCCCGGTGCCCACATTGAAGACGTCTGTCCCGCGAAATCCGAGCGCATGCAGGTTCGCCTGGACAACGTCGCCCACGAAGACATAGTCGCGGGTCTGCTTGCCGTCGCCGTTGATGACGGTCGATTCGTTACGAATGAGCCGTGTGGCGAAAATGGCTATGACCCCGGCCTCTCCGTGCGGATTCTGACGCGGCCCGTAGATGTTGGCATATCGCAGGATGACAGAATCGATGCCATACACCTGTTGATAGAAAAAGAGGTACTTCTCGGTGGTCAGCTTGGTGATGCCATAGGGCGACAATGGCCGAAGCGGGTGCTCTTCGTCGGCCGGAAAGTAGTCCTGCTCGCCGTAGATCGCGCCGCCGGTCGATGCGAAGATGACCTTCTTCACGCCATTGCGACGGGCGGATTCCATGACGTTGAGGAATCCCAGCACATTGACCGAGGCGTCGAAGCCGGGGTCGGCCACAGAACGGCGCACGTCCATCTGGGCAGCGTGGTGATTGATCACCTCGAATCGTTCCTCAGCGATCAGATCGGCCACCGTCTTGTCGCGAATATCCATCTGATGGAATTTTGCGGCAGTGGGGATGTTCTCGCGGCGTCCGCCGGATAGGTCATCCACGATCGTCACATCGTGGCCGGCCGCCAGGTAGGCGTCGGCGATGTGCGAAGCGATGAACCCCGCGCCACCAGTAATCAGGATCTTCATGACCGCTTGGCGATTATGGTATTCATTTCGGGTTAAGGTTCTTATGCTGTTGCTTCTTGCTTCTCTCCCATCCCTACCGCACGCCCTTCGACCCGATGTCGCCCCGGTAGTGTGCGCCTTCGAACTTCACCTTCCGCACCGCCTCATAGGCGGCCCGGATCGTACCGGCCAGATCGTCGGCTCCTCCCACCGCCGTGATGCCAAGGACACGGCCACCGGCTGTCACGACCTTCCCGTCCGTGACCTTGGTCCCGGCGTGGTATGCAACGACGTCCTCGCGTCCGTCGAGGAACTGAAGTCCCATGATCTCTTTGCCTGTCTCGTGGTGGTCGGGGTAGCCTCCCGACGCCATCACCACGCAGACGGCGGTAGCTTTCGCAAGGCGCACCTCCTCGGGTTGAAGCTGGCCGGACGAGGCACGCACGAAGAGCTCGGCCACGTCGCTCGCGATCAGCGGGAGCACAACCTGGGTCTCCGGATCGCCAAACCGACAATTGTATTCAAGGACGGATGGGCCGTTCGGCGTGACCATCAATCCGACGTACAGGCACCCCGTGTAGGACGATCCCTCTGACCGCATGCCACGCAGCGTCGGTTCGACGACCTCTCGTTGCACCCGTTCGAGCAGCTCAGGCGTACCGAGCGGGGCGGGCGCATAGGCACCCATCCCTCCGGTGTTCTTGCCGCGGTCGTTGTCGAAGATGCGCTTGTGGTCCTGCGCCGGCGCCAGCATCACCGACCGTTCGCCGTCGGTCACGACAAACACCGAGAGCTCTTCTCCGGTCAGGAATTCCTCCACGACGACCCGCTCTCCGGCCGCGCCAAACGCTTCGCCGGAAAGCATCGAACGGACCGCCTCGAGCGCATCATCGCGCGTCTGGCAAATGACGACCCCCTTGCCGGCCGCGAGACCGTCGGCCTTGACGACCATCGGCGGCTGCATGGAACGAATGAACGATTCTGCGGCCATCGCGTCGTTCTTTCCGAATGACCCGAACTTCGCCGTCGGAATACCGTAGCGCGCCATGAACGCCTTCGCGAATGCCTTGCTTCCCTCGAGCAACGCGGCCGACCGGGTTGGACCGAAGATCGCCAGGCCTTGCACGCGGAAAAGGTCCACGATGCCAAGGACCAGGGGTTGCTCGGGACCGACCACCGTCAGCGTCACCGATTGCTCGCGAACGAACCGGAGCAGCCCATTGAGGTCGTCCGCCCTGATCGGCACGCACTCGGCGTCCTGGGCGATGCCGGCGTTGCCCGGCGCACACCAGACCTTCGTGACCAACGGACTGCGTTGAAGGGCCTTGACCATGGCGTGCTCGCGCCCGCCTGAACCGATGACCAGCATCTTCATGAGCGATCCTCGTCGACCCGGCGGATCTCCGCGCGGTCGTGGTTCAACAGCGACTCCAATTGCCGCGCCATCGATCCGGTCAGCCGGAACCGGTCGAATCGATCCGAAAACGAGGACGGTACCGACGGCAGCGTTCCTTGGTCGAATCGAGCCAGCAATTCGAGCAGGGCCCGTTCATGCGAGGGCACGTCGAGAAGCGGCACGCACATGCCGCCGCCTGATTCGACGATCTCCTGACGGGTGTAGCCTTCCACCATGGAGGCGAGGATCGGGCGTCCAGTCGCAAAATACTCGTAGAGCTTGCCCGGAGATTGCATGTCGTTGTCGATGACGTACCAAAGCACGTCCGTCGATCGCATCAGGTGAACGCAAGCGCGGTGCTCAAGGTAGCCTTCGAACGTGACGACCGATTCCAACCCGAGTTTCTTGACAAGCCTGAGGTCCTGTTTGCGCTGAGCTCCCACGAAACGGATATCGAATCGCGACCGGAAATCCGGCTGGGCCGCAAGCACATTGTGGACGGCTCGCAGCAGAACTTCGGGGCTTCGGCGGCCGTAAAACGTCCCCGCGTGCACGATACGCATGCGTCCCGCCGCCCCTGCCCGGCGTACGGCACCTTCGAAATCCTCGGAATCGTAGCCCTGCGAGACGATCGCGACATCATGATAGTTCAGCGCCCGGTTGCGACGCAGGAGGCTCTCTTTGATGCGTCGGTGGGTCGTCACGATGCCGTTCGACGCGTGGATCACCTCGCGTTCGAGGCGGCGATGGAGCCACAGGTGGATCGGCGTCGGCCATGTCTTGAAGGGATACTCAAGCCAGGCGTCACGATAGTCGAGCAACAACGGGATGCCGGTCCGTCGTTTCAGTTCCATGCCGACCAGAAAGTCGGTCTGCGGAGGAGCCGTGGCCAGGATGGCGTCGAAGCGAGTCTCCGCGCAGAGCGCGATGCCGGCCGCCAACGCGCGCTTCTTCCATCCGATCTTCGTGTCGGGGATGAAGAAGAAGTCGCCGACTGCACCGGCCACCTTGCGGGTGAACTCGCCGGGCATTCGCACCACTCCCTTCTTCTTGAACAACCTGTTGAGGTCGACCGACGCCGCGCGGACAATGCGCACGCCCACTTCTTCAACCTCACGAAGCAGCGATTCGTCGAAGGCGTAGTAGCCGCCGGGTTCCACCGTCAGGACGGTCGGGGTCCAACCGTATCGGCCGAGGTACTTGGCGAACTTCACGGTGCGCTGAACACCGCTCAAACCGAGCGGCGGAAAGTAGTAGGCGATGATGAGAACGCGACGAGTGTCGTCTGCCATCGGCGGTTCGGCGATCAGAGGACCAGCAGGTCTTTCGGGAGCGACGTCAGGAGGTCGCGTCCGTGGGGCCGAACCACGACGTCGTCTTCAATGCGTACGCCGCCGACGCCAGGAACGTACACGCCCGGTTCGACGGTCACGATCTGGCCGTCGCGAAGGATGTCGGAGCTCGTCGGGGCCAGCCGTGGCTGTTCATGGATCTGGAGCCCCAGGCCGTGTCCGAGCGAATGGCGGAAGTACGGCTGCAGACGATGCGACCGAAGGATGCGGCGAGCCTCAGCGTCGACCTCACGCGCGGCCACACCGGCCCTCAGCATGAGCAACGATCCAAGCTGCGATTCGAGCACCGCCTGGTACATCCGGCGCAACGGTGGCGATGGACGGCCGACCGCCACGGTGCGCGTGATGTCGCTGTGATAGCCCTTCCACCGACAGCCAAAGTCGATCGTCACAAGCTCGCCGCGACGGATGCGGCGCTCGCTCGCCCCCGCGTGGGGCAGCGCGCCGCGCGGTCCGCTGGCAACGATCGGCTCGAACCCGTCGCCGTCGGCGCCGTGGAGACGATGGAGAAAGGTGATGCGGGCGGCGATCTCCATCTCGCGGACGCCCGGGACGACCATGGGCAGGACCTCTTTCCACACGCGTTCGCTGATGGCAACCGCCCGGCGCGTCGCCTCGATCTCATCGTGGTCCTTCACCGAGATCAGCGGATCCAGCAATCCGGGGACAGGCGTGAACATTGCACCGCGAAATGACGAGCGCCATCGCGACATCGCCGCAATCGATGTCTGCTCGGGGTCGAATCCGATGCGGGCCCCCCGGCGGAGGCGCACGCGGGGGGCGATCACGTCCGCCAGCGGTCCGGCCCCGACGGCGACGCGGGGTCCGTTCACCTCTTGCTTGACTTGTTCCGCATAGCGGCCGTCGGTCGCGAACACGTCGGTCGTGCGGGTAACGAGGAGGAGGCCGTTCGAGCCTGAGAATCCGCAGAGATAGCGTATCTGCGGCAAGTGGGAAACAACGAGCGCGTCGAGTCGACGCGCAACGAGAAGTCGACGGACGTCGTCGAGCCTGCGGCGGGTCATGCGGACCGGTCAGTGATGGTAGTTCGGAGCGTCCTTCGTGATGGCGATGCTGTGCGGATGGCTCTCGCGGAAGCCGGCTTCGCTCATCTTGACAAAGCGGGCCTTCTGCTGCAACTCGGCGACCGTGCGGCAGCCGCAGTAGCCCATCGCGGACCTGAGACCGCCGATCAGCTGATAGACCGTGTCTGCCAGTGAGCCCTTGAACGGCACACGCCCTTCGATCCCTTCGGGCACGAGCTTCGGCAAGCCGTCCTCGACGTCTTGGAAATATCGGTCGCTGCTGCCGGCCTTCATCGCGCCGAGCGAACCCATGCCCCGGTAGACCTTGTAGCTGCGCCCTTCGTAGAGCACGGTCTCGCCAGGGCTTTCCTCGACGCCCGCGAACAGTCCTCCGATCATCACGGAATCGGCTCCGGCGGCCAGCGCTTTCGGCACATCGCCCGTTTGCTTGATGCCACCGTCGGCGATAATGGGGATCTTCGCCTTGCGCGCTTCGGCCGAGCATTCAAGAATGGCCGTGATCTGCGGAACGCCCACCCCAGCCACGACCCGAGTCGTGCAGATCGACCCCGGACCGATGCCGACCTTGACTCCGTCGACGCCCGCTTTGATGAGCGCCCGAGTGCCCTCGGCCGTGGCGACGTTGCCGGCGATGAGATCGACATGGACGGCCTTGCGAACGCGCTTGACCATCTCGAGCACGCCCTTGGAGTGTCCGTGGGCTGTGTCGACAATGACGACGTCGACGCCGGCGGCAACAAGCGCCTTGACGCGGTCCAGCGTGTCGGGCGTCACGCCCACAGCCGCCCCGACCCGTAGCCGGCCGAGTCCGTCCTTGCACGCATGCGGGTGCCGCTTCTTCTTCTGAATGTCCTTGAACGTCAGCAGTCCCCTCAGTCGCCCCTGCTTGTCGAGCACAGGCAGCTTCTCGATGCGATTCTTCTGCAGGATCTTCTCCGCTTCGTCGAGCGTCGTGCCGACCGGGGCCGTGATGAGGTTCTGCGTCGTCATCACCTGCTCGATGCGCTGATCGAGGTTCGGCTGAAAGCGCAAGTCGCGGTTCGTCAGAATGCCGACCAGTTGCTCATCGCGAACGATCGGGATACCGGAGATGCTGTACTTGCGCATCACATCCAGCGCCTGACGGATCGTTTGCTCGGGCGACAGGACGATCGGCTTCTGGATCATACCGCTCTCCGAGCGTTTCACCTTGTCGACCTCATCGGCCTGACGCTCGATCGTCATGTTCTTATGGAGGATCCCCATGCCACCCTCGCGGGCCAGCGCGATGGCCATCACGGACTCCGTCACGGTATCCATGGCGGCGCTCAGGAGGGGCACGTTGAGACTGATGCGCGACGTCAGCCGCGTGGTGGTGTTGGCTTCGCGCGGCAGCACGTCGGACGCCGCCGGCACGAGCAGGACGTCGTCGAACGTGATGGCTTCGCCGAGGATCTTGGGATGGTTCTTCACGTGTGATCTCAGTGGAAAGCGGCGATGCCGGTGATATCCTCGCCCAGGATAAGCGTATGCATCTCGTGGGTGCCCTCGTACGTCTTCACGGATTCGAGGTTGTTGGCGTGTCGCATGACCGGGTATTCATCGAGAATGCCGTTGGCGCCGAGGATCTCACGGGCCATCCGTGCGATCTCGAGCGCGTGATGGACATTGTTGCGCTTCGCGAGCGAGATCTGCGTGAACTTCACCGTGCCGGCGTCCTTGAGACGGCCGAGTTGAAGCGCCAGCAGCTGCCCCTTGGTGATCTCGTTCAGCATGTGGACCAGCTTCTCCTGAATGAGCTGGAAGGAGGCGATCGGCTTTCCGAACTGGATGCGCGATTTCGCGTAGTTCAGCGCTGCGTCATACGTCGCCATGGCCGAGCCGACCGCTCCCCAAGCGATGCCGTACCGTGCCTGGCTCAGGCACATGAGCGGACCCTTGAGGCCTTTGATGTTCGGAAGGATGTTCGACTCGGGGATCCAGCAATCCTGGAACACGAGCTCCGAGGTGACAGATGCCCGGAGCGAATGCTTCCCCTTCATTTCGGGGGCGGTGTAACCCTTCGTGCCTTTCTCGACCAGGAAGCCCCGGACCTCACCCTCCAACTTCGCCCAAACGACGGCAATGTCGGCGAGGGTACCGTTCGTGATCCACATCTTCGCGCCGTTCAGAAGGTAGCCCCCGTCTTTGCGCTCGGCGCGCGTGACCATGCCTCCTGGGTTGGATCCGTAGTCGGGCTCCGTCAGGCCGAAGCATCCGATCTTCTCACCTTTGGCCAGTGCCGGCAGCCAGCGGTCCTTCTGTTCCTCCGAGCCGAAGGCGTAGATCGGATACATGACCAATCCGCTCTGGACCGACGCGAACGACCGGACCCCGCTGTCTCCACGTTCGAGTTCCTGCATCACGAGACCGTACGCCACATTGTTCATCTCGGCACAGCCGTACTTGGCCGGGAGGGTGGTCCCGAACAGCCCCAGTTCTGCCATCTTTCCGACGAGCGGCATCGGAAACGTCCCATCCCGATAGTGTTTTTCGATGATGGGCAGGACCTCGTCGTCTACGAACGATCGGACCGTTGCACGAACCATCCGCTCCTCCTCGGAAAGGAGCCCGTCTATCATGAAATAGTCTACGCCCTGGAATTGAGCCATGGAAGAACCTTCGGAGGGTCTGCGGAGTGCGGAGGAAGAATCCCCCGTTTGCACGAGATTTGGACGAAAACCTACCGAAAGATGTGCTGAAATACAAGGAAATGAGGGAAAGCGGCGCGGGTACGAGGCGGGTACAATAAAAGAGCCAGCTCTTCGGACCACCCCACCACGAGCATCCGATCACTGGCTCCCTAGAAGGAGATTTGGGGAACGAGGGTGAAGATTGTTCCCGTGCTAATAGACGCATAGCCCCCGAAAAAGTTTCGTCCCAGCCCCGGAGAACTTGGGACAAACTATGCTTCCGGCGGCACGCGGATGCCGTACCGTTTGATCTTCAGGTAGAGCGTCTTGGGAGTGATGCCGAGGATATGAGCGGAGCGGGTCCTGTTCCAGTCGTTCGCCCGCAGGACCCGTTCGATATGTTCGGCCTCGACGTCTTCCAGAGATGCCATGGGGCTGGCTGACATGACCTCGCGAGAAACGGGGACCGCGTCAGCGCGCAGACCGACGTTCATCCAGAGGTCCGAAGGCTCAATGATTTCGCCGTGTGCAAGCGCCACCGCCCCTTCAATGACATGTTCCAGCTCGCGGACATTGCCCGGCCAGTCGTACCTCATCAGCACTTCCATGGCCGCCGGGCTCAGGGTCTTGGACCGCGACTTGCGATGGAGAAAGTGCGCAACCAGGTGGGGGATGTCCTCCTTATGCTCCCGAAGCGGCGGCAAGCGCAGCCCCACGACGTTCAGTCGATAGAGCAGGTCGTCGCGAAAGCGTCCCGCCTTCACCTCGTCGCTCAAGTTCTTGTTGGTCGCCGACACGACCCGTACGTCGACCGTACGCGCGTCGTTGCCACCGACACGGCGGAACTCCCCCGTCTCGAGGAAGCGCAGTAGTTTCGGTTGTACGAGCGGACTGATATCACCCACTTCGTCCAAGAACAGCGTCCCTCCGTTCGCCACCTCGACCAAGCCTTGCTTCGTCTTGATCGCGCTCGTGAAGGCCCCCTTCTCATGCCCGAACAGTTCGCTCTCGAGCAACTGATCAGGCATGGCGGCGCAGTTCACGGCCACGAAAGCCTGAGTGCGTCGCGGGCTTTCGCGGTGGATCAGCTGGGCGAACAACTCCTTGCCCGTGCCGCTCTCCCCCTGGATCAGGACGACGGCGTCGCTGGCCGCCAGCTTGCGGGTGTACCCAACGGCGTCTTGGAACGTTTTGCTGGAACCGATGATCTCGATCGGACGGCTGCCGGCGTTGACCTCTTTGTCGATGAGCAACTGCCGATGCTCGACCGCCCGGCGAACAGTCGCCATCAGAACGTCGAAATCGTACGGCTTGCTGAGGAAATCATACGCACCCAGCCGAGTGGCTTCGACGGCATTCTTCACGTCGGCCAGGGCCGTCAGCATGATGACCTGCGTCGTTGGACTGTGCTCTTTGATGAATCGCAGGACTTCGAGGCCGCTCACACGAGGCATTCGAATATCGAGGAGCGCGATGTCGAAGACCTTCGACCGCACAAGGTTCATCGCATCGCCGCCGTTCGAAGCCGTGGCGATGCTGAACTCGGGGTACTCCTGGAATTCGGTCTGCAGCAGGTAGGTGACGGACTCCTCGTCGTCAACGAGGAGGATGTGCATCGTTGCGGCCATGGAGGGGGCGGCCGCAGGTCAGGCGGTGGTCAGGACGCGCTCGACGGTCGTCAGTAGGTCCACGAGGTCGTACGGTTTGCTGACAAAATCCTCCGCGCCGAGCTTCTTCGACTCGATGGCATTCTTGAGATCGGCGAAACCGGTGAGCATCACCACTTTCGTCTTCGCCTGGCGTTCTTTCACGAACTTCAGGACCTCGAACCCGTCCACGTTCGGCATCTTGATGTCCAGCAGAATGAGGTCGAACTCCTGATCTCCCAAGATGTTGAGCGCCTCTTGCCCGTCCGCGGCGCTGCGGACATGATAACCCTCACCCTCGAGCTCTGAGCTCAGGACCGTTCGAAGGGCGTCCTCGTCATCTACGACCAAAATTCGGTTCTTCGCAGGCATGCGGCCTCTCCTGCCCCGGGGGGGTGGACCGGCGTTCGGGGCATCTCGTCTGATTCGCGAACTTAGAAAGAATCGGCCCGAAAAGCAACCAGCCCTCTCTGAGTGGAAAGTGTGCGAATCTTGTTGTACTGTGGTCTTCCCGTATGCAAGAATCGCCGTCGATACCGCGACCGATCTCGGTCCTGGCCGTGGATGATGATCCGGCGTTCGGACGCATCATCCAGCATCATCTTCAACGTTACCCTGACAGGACCTTCGACGTCACGCTCAAGACCTCGATCCAGGGCGCGATGGCGGTCATCGCCGAGCGCACCTCGTTCGATGTGATCTTGACCGACTACAATCTCCATGACGGAAACGGACTCGAGTTCTGTCTTCAGCTTGATCGGCAGCAGAACACGATCCCGATCATCTTCCTGACCGGTGTTCGGGACGTCAGCGTGGCCATCGACGCGATGCGGCTGGGCGCTGAGGACTTCATCATCAAAGAGGACCTGGGCGAATCGCAGCTTCCCAAGGCCATCGTGACGGTGCTCGACCGAGTGCGAACGCGGAAGCAATTACGGGCGGTCGAGAAACGAATGCGTATGGCCGAAACCCGGGCACAGGCGATCAAGGAATTGGTCGTGACCGTCTGCCACGAATTCAACAATCCTCTCGCGGCGATCAAGATCAGCGCCGACCTCGTCCATCGCAGCATCCTTGCCACGGACGATGAAGCCCTCCTGGGGCAATTCGAGGTCAATTTCAAGAAGGTGGAACGAGAGATCGTTCGGATGCGCGACCTGAATTTCGAGCGGATCGACTTCCACAACGTGAAGACGCCACCCGCTGGACATTGATTTTGGCGGAGGTTTTCGCTACTATGTTCCTTCACACAGGAGGTTGAGCGATCTACCGCAATGCGCATTTGCAACTGTCACGCATCCCGGAACCCGAAGTTCTTGACCTCCGAAAACCCTGACAAGTGACTCCCCCGTGTCCCGCCCCTCCAGGCGGGACACGGTCGTTAATATGTTGACCGTTCAAGATATCGCCGCCTCGATCGAGGCCTGGGCCCCTCGCTGGACCGCTTGGGAGCAGGACAACGTGGGTCTCCAGATCGGCAACCGCCGTCGTCGGGTGCGGCGGGTCGGCGTCGCCCTCGAGGTAACGCCCGAGGTCGTCGAGGAGGCCTTGCGGAAGAGGTGGGACCTGATAGTGACGCACCATCCTGTCTTTTTCCGCCCGCCGAGGTCGATCACGACGGATCATGCGATCGGCGCGATGGCCCTGCGGCTGGCGGAGCACCGGATCGCGGTCTATGCGGCCCACACGAACCTTGACTTCGCGCCGAACGGCGTCAGCGTTACGCTGGCGCAGGTGCTGGGTCTGCATGACATCCGGTTCCTCGCTCCATTGCGCGGGCAGCTGCAGAAGCTGGCCGTGTTCGTGCCGTCGGGACACGAGGGGCCGATCATCGATGCGCTCGCCGCGGCTGGCGCGGGTATCATCGGAGAGTACTCGCACTGCACGTTTCGCACTCCGGGCACCGGCACCTTCAAGGCGTCGGTGAACGCGCGCCCCTTCATCGGAGCCAGGGGGCAAATGGAATCCGCAGACGAAGTGCGCCTCGAAGCCGTCGTACCGAAGGCGCTCGCGGACGCTGCGATCGAGAGGGTCCGATCGGTGCATCCGTACGATGAAGTGGCGTACGACCTCATTCCGCTCGACACACCCGACGCGAACCACGGCATGGGAGCCATGGGCACCCTTCCGCGGTCGATGTCACTCCGGGCCTTCGTTGCCTCGGTCGGCCGGCGGCTGAAGTCCGGGGCGGTACGCTTCGCCGGATCTCCGGCGATGCGGGTCCGGCGGATCGCGGTCTGCGGTGGGTCCGGCTCGGACCTGATCGGCGATGCCATCCGCGCCGGAGCAGATGCGTTCGTCACCGCCGACGTTAAGTATCACGCGTTCCATGGTCTTCCTGCCGGCTTCGGACTCATCGACGCCGGGCATGGAGAGACCGAACAGGTCATTCTCCGACCGCTCGCCGAATTCCTCCGGCGATCGGCTGCGACGCGACGACAGCATATCCATGTCGACGTCTCGCGCGTTCCTACGAACCCCGTTCAATCCCTCTAGAGAGGAGCACCCCGTTGGAAAAGCGCTTGCGATTGCTTTATGCACTGCAACAAGTCGACCTCCAGCTCGACGAACTCCACGAGATGAAAGGCGACCTCCCCGGAATCGTGGATGGTCTGCGACAACACGTGAAGGAGAAGTTGGATCAGAAGGCTACCCTCGAGCGCACGGCCCAGGAGTCGACGATCCGACGCGACGCGACGGACACCGACATCGTCACGCTGCGGGAAAAGATCGAGCGCTACAAGGGACAGCAGTTTGAAGTGAAGACCAACAAGCAGTACGACACCCTGGCGCGCGAGATCGACGCCGCGCAGGAATCGGTGGCCAAGCTCACGCGTGACCTCGAAGCCCTCGAGAACCGAACGGCCGTCGCGCGCGACGATGCCGCCAAGCTGGCCCCTGAGATCGAGCAGCTTCAGGCCGAACTGGCCGAGCGTCAGACTGAGCTGGACGCCGTCAACAAGGAGCACGAGGAAGAGGAACTTCGGCACCGGCATGAGCGGCAAAAGCTCGTCGCCCGGATCCACAAGGACGACCTGAAGATGTATGAGCGCATCCGAAAGGCCAAGGATGGCAAGGCGGTGGTGGCCATCAAGCGCAATGCGTGCGGGGGCTGCTACAACAAGGTGCCGCCCCAGAAGGCGCTCGAACTGCGCCGGAACGACATCTTCATGATGTGTGAGCGCTGCGGACGCCTGCTCGTTTCAGACGAGGTCACCGACGGCGCGCTCGAACTCTGATGCACTTTGTCGCCCACACCGACGGGGCTTCGCGAGGCAACCCCGGCGAGAGCGGAATTGGCGTCGTCCTGCGCACCCCGGGCGGGCAACCAGTGGCCGAGTTTTGCGGCTACCTGGGCCGATCGACGAACAACCGGGCCGAATATGCCGCCTTGTTGGCATGCCTTCACCTGGCCGTCCGGCATGGTTGCACGCGGCTCACGGTCTTCTCCGACAGTGAGCTGATGGTCCGCCAGGTCAAGGGATTGTACAAGATCAAGGATGCGGAATTGCGGCGTCGCGCGGACGAGGTTCGGTCGCTCGCCAACCGGCGCGGCATCGCACTGGACCTTCAGCACATCGACCGGTCGCAGAACGCCGAGGCGGACCGTCTCGCCAACCGCGCCATCGACGACCGCGCTCCGGTGCTCGCTGAGGCGTCGACACAAGGATGGCTCTTCCAGACCGAGGGTTGATGTTGCGTTTGCAGTGATCCAGGGGGTCGTCAGGCAACCGCTCGCCCTCTTCGGAGGGCGGGAGGAAAGTCCGAACACCACAGGGCAGGGCGCCCCGCGACAAGCGGGGGTCTGCCGGGCCACATCCCGGCGGAACGGATAGTGTCACAGAGAACAGACCGCCGCGAGCAAGCCTGAGCGAGGGCCGAGCTAGTCGAGGCCCGAGTCGAAGGCGAGTCGAGCGGTAAGGGTGAAACGGTGGTGTAAGAGACCACCGCGCCGTCAGCAATGACGGTGGTCCCGCAAGGGATCCCGTCGGCCGCAAGGCTGGCGGGACACGACAAACCCCGCTCGGTGCAAGACCACGTAAGTTCCGTTTCTCCGCTTCGGCGGGGACGAGAGCGGCCCGCTCAAGCCCTTACGGGCGACGGAACGGGTAGGTCGCACCAGAGAAATGGTTGCCCCACCCCGGAAGCGGGGACAGACAGAATTCGGCTTATCGACGGCCCCCTGCTTCACTGCCTTTTCCGATCATCGTTATCCAAACAGGTGCACAGCGTGACGGTCGTACGTTCTTATCGTTGGGTCTTCTCGACGCGCAATGGCGAGCTCGCCCCCGACCACGACGGCATCGTGAAGCGGTTGGCCGAAGAGCTCACGGTCTCCCCCGTCATCGCGGACATCCTCGTTCGACGCGGCAACACGACCTTCGAACAGGCCCGCACGTTCTTCCGACCGGGCATCGAGGACCTCCACGATCCGAATCGCATGGCGGGCATGGGGGCGGCCGTCGAACGGATCACGCGCGCCATCGAACAGCGTGAGCGGGTCCTCGTCTACGGCGACTACGACGTCGACGGCACGAACGGCACCACGCTCCTGTGGACCTTCCTCCGCGACGCCGGGGCCGACGTCCACTACTACATTCCAGACCGACAACATGAGGGGTACGGTCTTTCGAACGCCGGCCTGGCCCGGGCGCGTGAGTTCTCGCCGTCGCTCATTGTCACCGTCGATTGCGGAGTGACGGCGGTCGCGCAAGTGGCTGAAGCTGCATCGTCGGGGATCGATGTTGTGATCTGCGACCACCACGAGCCGGGCGACTCGCTTCCCGCAGCCGTCGCGATCCTCAACCCGATGCAATCGCACTGCCCGTATCCGTTCAAATCCCTCTGCGGCTGCGGCGTGGCCTTTAAGCTGATCCAAGCCTTGGCGATCCATCCCCCGATCCAGGCGCGGCTCTCCGACCCCGATCCCGACGCCATCATCAACTACCTCCAGTACGTGGCGCTGGCCACGACGGCCGACATCGTTCCTCTTTCGGGAGAGAATCGTGCGATCGTGAAGCTTGGCTTCGACCGCATCAACCAACAGCCGAAACCGGGCATTCAGGCGTTGATCGACGCCGCCGGGCTCACACCAGGCAAGATCACGTCGGGCCAGGCGGTCTTTGTGCTAGCTCCGAGGATCAATGCGGTCGGACGCCTGGGTGACGCGCGGCGAGCCGTTGAGTTGCTCGCCTGCGATTCATACGGTCGGGCGATGGAACTTGCGGGCGTGCTGGAGCGGGAGAATCTCGCGCGACGGAAGATCGATGAGGTGACCTTCTTGCAGGCGCAAGAGCTGGTCGAACAATACTACCAGCCGAGCGATACGTCCATCGTGTTGCACCAGGAGCAATGGCATCCTGGCGTCATTGGCATCGTCGCCTCGCGACTCGTCGAGCGGTACTACCGCCCGACGATCATGATGACGACCATCGACGGCATCGCGAAGGGCTCGGCCCGAAGCGTAACCGGATTCAACATCTACGAGGCCCTCAAGCGGTGCGAAGACAAGCTCCTGCAGTTTGGCGGACACAAGTATGCTGCCGGACTCTCCGTATCGCTTGACCGCGTCGAAGAGTTCCGCGAGGCCTTCCGTCAGGTAACGGACGAGCTTCTGAATGAGGACATGCTGACGCCGGAGATCCGGATCGACGCCGAGATCCCTCTGTACGAGGTGACCCCGAAATTCATCCGCGTGCTTTCTCAATTCGCCCCGTTCGGGCCGGACAACATGCGTCCTGTCTTTGCCGTTCGTGGCGTGCAGCTCGTTGGGCCGCCCCGCATCGTCGGCAAGAACCATCTGAAGTTCAAGGTGCGCAAAGACACGCACGTCATCGACGCGATCGGCTTCAACATGGGCCAGCACCTGGAGGCGGTCCGCGCCGCCGGCCAGGGACTCGATCTGGCCTTCTCCCTGGACGAAAGCGAGTACATGGGCGAGTTCGTCCCCCAGCTGAAGATCAGAGACATCAAGGTCCGTTCGTGAGCCAAGGCACATGACCACGGGTCTTTTCTCCTCTCTCTCTTCTCCTCTCTCCTGCTTTTCATGATCATCCTCGGCGTCGACCCCGGAACCCTCGTCACCGGCTACGGAGTGATCTCTGCCGACCGGGGGACGATGAGACTGCTGGCCGCGGGGGTCATTCGGAACAAGAGTTCGCATTCCATGCCCCTCCGGCTCGAGGCGATCTATGACGGGTTGGAAACGGTCATCGACCGGTACGCACCGGATGAATTCGCGATCGAGACCGCCTTCTATGGCAAGAACGCACAGTCGGCCCTCAAGATCGGCCAGGCCCGGGGCGTCGCGATGCTGGCAGCGGTCCACCGTGAGCTGCCGACGAGCGAGTATGCGCCGCGCGCCGTGAAGAAAGCCGTGACCGGAAACGGCGGAGCCACGAAGGAGCAGGTGCAGTACATGGTCCGTTCGATCCTCAAACTCCGCACGGCACCCAAGGAACTCGACGCCTCCGACGCCGTCGCCGTCGCTCTCTGCCATCTCACCCACCGGAGCCCACGCACGGCGAGCTCACGAGCGGCTCAGGACTGGAAGTCGTACATTGAGCAGAATCCTGGACGAGTCGTCCGCCAACAATGATCGCCTCCCTCACCGGCCTGCTCCGAGCCAAGTCACCCACCGAGGTCCTCCTCGACGTTCAGGGGGTAGGCTACGCCGTCCACATCCCGCTGTCGACCTATGCCGGTCTCGGCGAGCTTGGCACCACCGTCACGCTGCTGACGCATCTGCAGGTCCGTGAGGATGCGATGGTGTTGTTCGGATTTGCGACCGAAGACGAGCGTTCGCTGTTCAGGCTCCTTCTCAGCGTGACCGGCATCGGTCCCAAGTTGGCGCAGAACATACTCTCGGGCATCCCCGCCGCGGAATTGCGCGGGCTTATCCGCGCCGGCAATGTTGCGGCCCTGACAGGCATTCCCGGCATCGGCAAGAAGACCGCCGATCGCATCGTCCTCGACCTGCGCGACAAGGTCACCTCCGGCACAGACTCGACGCCGGAACTCGACGTCGCCGGCGCGACTCCGGCCAATGTGCGCACCGAAGCACTGCAGGCCCTCGTTGCCCTGGGCTTCCCTCGCTCCGCAGCGGAAAAGGGCGTCCGGTCCGCATTGCAGGGCGCCGATGGCGCGCAGCTCTCCGTCGAAGAGCTCCTCAAGCGCGCCCTCAAGCTCGCCGGCTTGCGCTAACCCGGCACCATTCCGTACCTTGGACTCGTGCGACGCACCGAGACCACCCGCCCCGAAGGCTCCACCAACGACCAGGAATTCGACCGGACACTACGTCCCGACGTCTTCCAGGAGTTCGTCGGACAGGACGCTCTCGTCGAAAACCTGAAGATCTTCATCTCCGCCGCCCGCAAACGCGGCGAACCGCTCGACCACGTCCTGTTGACCGGTCCGCCGGGACTTGGCAAGACCACGCTGTCGTACATCATCGCCCACGAACTCGACACGAAGATCAAGCTCACGTCCGGGCCGGCCCTTGAAAAACCGGGCGACCTCGCCGGCATTCTGACCTCCCTGGAACCGTTCGAAGTGCTGTTCATCGACGAGATCCACCGTCTCCCGGCAAGGATCGAAGAGTATCTCTACGCGGCGATGGAGGATTTTCGGGTCGATATCGTCATCGACAGCGGACCAGGGGCCAAGACGATCCAACTCGGCCTGCATCCGTTCACGCTCGTCGGTGCGACGACGCGGGCCGGATTGCTGTCGGCGCCGTTGCGCTCCCGCTTCGGCATCTCGCATCGCCTCGACTACTACCCTCCGGAGCAGCTCGAGCGCATTCTTCGCCGGTCGGCCGGCCTCTTGAACGTTGAGTCCAAGCCTGACGCCCTGGCTGAGGTCGCACGACGCTCGCGCGGCACTCCCCGCATCGCCAATCGGTTGCTCCGCCGGTGCCGGGACTTCGCCGAAGCCGACCCGCGATTGGCACATGCGCGTGGCGTGCTGAATCTGGAGGTCGCCCGGGCCTCGCTCAGCGCCCTCGAAGTCGATCAGTATGGACTCGACGAAATGGACAAGCGCATCCTGACTGCTCTCGTCGAGAAATACGCCGGCGGCCCGGTCGGGTTGAACACGCTCGCGATCGCCGTCGGCGAGGAGCCCGGGACGCTCGAAGAGGTCTACGAGCCGTACCTCATTCAAACAGGCTTTCTGCATCGCACACCGCGAGGCCGCGAAGCAACCGAGCTCACCTACCGGCATCTGGGACTCCAGAAGCGCAGCGGCGGGTCGCAGTCCGAGTTGAACATGTCGTGAGCAGAAACGTCGCCCGGCTTGGCCGTACCACACCCCCCTTCCACCACGAGGTCCATATGCTCGCCCGGATCGCCGCCATCCTATTCTTCACGACGATCGCAACGTACGCCCAGCCCACCATCGGTCCGACGTGGCGCCTCGACTACTACCACACCGGCGGTCCTGGCCTTGAAGCGTTCAGCCTGGACCGCATCGTCGTCGAGCCGCTCCCGTTCCCCGGACATGCGGCCGGGTACGTCGACCCCGAGATGACCGGCGGATATCGGTTCGAGGTGCGCGACGCGACGGGACAGGTGCTCTATGCGCGGGGGTTCAGCTCGATCTTTGCGGAGTGGATCACGACGGAGGAGGCGGCGAAGATCAACAAGACCTTCCATGAATCGCTCCGTTTTCCCGCCCCCGCGTCTCCCGTGGACGTGGTGGTCCTCAAGCGAGGGTCGAAACACGTCTTCTCAGAGGTGTGGCGTCAGTCCTTGGATCCAATGGGCATGTTCATTCAGAAGGCTCCACCGGCGAGGCAAGAGCGTATCGTCATCGAACAGAATGGCGACCCGGCGAGGTGCGTCGACATACTGTTGCTCGGAGACGGATACACGGCAGGCGAGCGAGAGAAGTTCGTTCGCGATGCGAAACGGCTGACCGAGACCCTGTTCCGGCACGAGCCCTTCCGATCGCGTCGTCAGCAGTTCAACGTGTGGGGTATCTGCCCGCCGGCAGCGGAGTCGGGTATCGCCCGCCCTTCAACGGGCATCCAGCGCTCAAACCCGATCGGCTCGACGTATGATGCGTTCGGCTCCGAGCGATATGTTCTCACCTTCGACAATCGTTCGATGCGCGAGATCGCTTCGTGGGCGCCGTACGAGTTCGTCGAGATCCTGGCCAACAACGAGACCTACGGCGGCGGGGGCATCTACCATCTGTATTCGACCGTCTCCGTCGACAACGACTGGGCAGAGTATATCTTCGTCCACGAGTTCGGCCACCACATCGCCGGCTTGGCCGACGAGTACTATACGTCTCCCGTCGCATACCAGCCCCCTGCAGAGATCATCGAGCCGTGGGAACCGAACGTTACCGCGCTGCTCGACCCGGCCGGGTTGAAGTGGCGAGACCTGATCGTCGGCGGAACACCAGTCCCGACGCCGTGGCCGAAAGAGGCGTTCGAGGAACACGCGAGAGAAGTCCAGCAACGCCGGGCAGCCATCCGGCGCGACCGCCGTCCGGAATCGGAGATGTCCGCCCTGTTCCGGGAACAACGTGCGTTCGAATCCAAGCTTCTGACAGACTTCTCGCATGCAGGGAAGGTCGGGGCATTCCAAGGAGCGAACTACGACGCGAAGGCCTTCTATCGTCCGCAACCGGACTGCATCATGTTCACACGGAACGATGTCCCCTTCTGCGCCGTATGCCAACGGGCGCTGGATCGGGTGATCTCCTTGTACGCGCCCCGGTGAATACAACAACCGTAGCCACGAACATCACACAGAGCACAGAGACGGTCGAGTGAGTGTCGACACGACGAATGTCTGTTCCATGATCTTTGTGCTCTTTGTGGCTCAACCTTCTTCTCTCCGCGCCAGGAACGGCCATGCAATTCACCACTGTCCGCATCGAGAAACCCGAGAACATCAACTTCATCCTCGGACAATCGCACTTCATCAAGACCGTTGAGGACATCCATGAGGCGGTGGTCTCGACCGCCCCGCAAATGAAGTTCGGCGTCGCGTTCTGTGAGGCCTCCGGACCCGCCCTCATCCGTTGGAGCGGCAATGAGCAGACGATGATCGACCTGGCCATCAAGAACGCCCAGGCCATCGGCTGCGGACATTCCTTCATTCTCTTCATCGACAACGGGTTCCCGGTCAACGTCCTCAACACGATCAAGAACGTGCCCGAGGTCTGCCGGATCTATTGCGCGACCGCGAACCAGACGGACGTGATCGTGGGAATGAACGAGGGCGGACGAGGGATCGTGGGGGTGATCGACGGCAGCGCGCCCAAGGGAGTCGAGACGGAGAAGGAGATCGCCGAACGGACATCGTTCCTGCGAAAGATCGGCTACAAGCTGGGGTAGGATGACTCAGCGGCGGTCGACGGCACCTGGCTGCCGCACGGCACACGGCGTGCGCCTCGCAGGGGACGTTGGCGTCTCTTCGTGTCTGCGAGGCTTCGGATCTCAGCGCAGGGGCGCGTACTTGCGAAGCGACTGAAGCGCCGAACGCAGGTCTTTTGGCAGCGCCGCCTCGAACATGACGGTCGCGCCCGACTGCGGATGCCGGAATTCGATCGAAGCCGCATGCAACGCCGTTCTTATGAGGAGCGGCTTCTCGGGTTCAGCCCCCTCACGATAGCCCTTCTTGATCGTCGAAAGCCGGAACGCTTCACGATCGCCGTAGATGGGATCGGCGACGATCGGTAAGTCCGTTTCTGCCAGATGGATACGGATCTGATGTGTCCGTCCGGTCTTGGGAAGCGCTTCGACCAGTACATAGCCCGCGAAGCGCTCGACGAGACGGTATTCGGTCACGCTCTCCCTCCCGCCTTTGCGGTCGACCACCATCCGCCCGTCGACGCGCGGATGATGCGATAGAGGCAGGTCGATCGTGCCGGCTTCAGGTCCGGCACCGCCTCGGCATAGCGCGAGGTATCTCTTCCGAACGTCTCTCCCCTCGAATTGGGTGTTCAGGTCGGCATGCGCCTCTGCCGTGCGGGCGAAGATGATCACGCCGCTCGTGTCACGGTCCAGACGATGGACGGTCCAGATCGGCTCTCCTTGCGCGCTCAACAGGTCCTGCAGATTCGGGATGGACCGGTCGTAGCGGTCCGGGATGACAAGCAGTCCGGCCGGCTTGGCAAGGGCGAGGATCGCGCCGTCCTCATGCAGGACCTCGGCCCGATGATGGCGAAGCTGATAGGCGGTCTGGCGTTCCATACGAGGCAATATAGTGCGATTTTTCCCTCCGTGTGACGGCCGTCGAATGCCCTCGGGCCGGTGACCGACCGCACATCGCCCGGAACGCTTTGTCGTCACCTTGACAGGAGACGATACGTCGACCATGGACGCTCCTGTTCGCCCTCTTCCCCCTGTCTTCTATCAACGACCTGTGCTGGAGGTGGCTCCCGCACTGCTCGGCTCGCTCATCGTGCGTCGCGTCGACCGGCATCTGTTGGTGGGTCGTATCGTCGAGGTCGAAGCGTACCGAGAGGACGACCCCGCATCGCATTCGTACCGACGCCGGACCGAACGCAACGAGGTGATGTTCGGACCGGGCGGGAACCTATACGTCTACTTCACGTATGGCATGCACTTCTGCGCGAATGTCGTGACCGGACCAGAAGATCGCGGCGAAGCGGCACTCCTGCGTGCCGTAGAACCACTATGGGGCATCGACGCGATGGCTGACCGCCGCTACGGCAAGCGGCGGCTGGAAACGCGCAGAGAACTGCTGGACCTGACGGCGGGACCCGCGAGGCTGTGCGAGGCTTTCGGGCTCGGCCGCAAAGACAACGGACGTTCCCTCCAGGGTCCCGACATGTTCCTGGCCAAAGGCCAGCTCGGAGCGACGGAAAAGGTTGTTTCGGCCACGCGCATCGGCGTGTCGGAGGGGAAGGAGAAGAAGTGGAGATGGTACGTGGACGGGAACCCGTGGGTGTCGCGATAGGACGCCGGGATCTACTTCTTCTTTGAGCCAACGTTCGACGGACGTCCCGGGCTGCGCCGCTTCTTGTTGAGGGGTGAAGGCACCTCGCTCTGAACTGCAGCAGCACCGGCCAGCGTCTGATTCAAGAACGCTCCCGTGTACGATCCTTTTGTGGCCGCCACGTGTTCCGGTGTCCCTTCCGCCACGATCCTCCCTCCCTGCACACCCCCTTCTGGCCCCAAGTCGATGATCCAGTCGGCCGTCTTGATGACGTCGAGATTGTGCTCGATCACGACGACCGTGTTCCCTTTGTCGACGAGTTTGTTGAGGACATCGAGGAGCATCCGAATATCCTCGAAATGCAATCCTGTGGTCGGTTCGTCGAGGATGTACAGTGTCCTGCCGGTGCCGACCTTAGTGAGCTCGGTCGCCAGCTTCACGCGCTGTGCTTCGCCCCCCGAGAGCGTGGTCGCCTGCTGACCGAGCCGGATGTACCCGAGCCCGACGTCGTGCAACGTCTTGAGATGTCGGTGGATCCTCGGAAGGTCGGAGAAGAGTCCGATCGCCTCCTCGACGGTCATGTCGAGCACCTCGGCAATCGACTTCCCTTTGTAGTGCACTTCGAGAGTCTCCCGATTGTAGCGCTTGCCGTGGCAGACATCGCACTGCACGTAGACGTCGGGCAGGAAGTTCATCTCGATCCGCTTGACGCCGTCACCCTCGCAATTCTCACACCGCCCCCCCTTGACATTGAACGAGAAGCGGCCGGCCTGATAGCCGCGGATCTGGGCCTCGGGAAGCTGCGTGAAGAGGTCCCGGATAAGGGTGAATACGCCCGTATAGGTCGCCGGGTTCGAACGCGGCGTTCGGCCGATAGGAGTCTGGTCGACGTCGATGACCTTGTCGATCTGATCGAGCCCTTCGATCTCATCATGCGGCAGCGGCATCACGCGTGTCTGATAGATCGCCTTCGAGAGGATGGGAAACAGCGTCTCATTGATCAGCGACGATTTGCCGGAGCCGCTGACGCCCGTGATGCAGACGTACAGCCCGAGGGGGAGCTTGAGCGTCACATTCTGGAGGTTGTTGCCGCGAGCACCCGTCAAGATGAGCGTTCGGCCAGACGGGGTCCGGCGACGCTCGGGGAGCGGGATCGACCGGTCTCCCCGAAGGTACTGCGCTGTCAGTGACTCGGTGAGCGTGGATCGTCGGATCGCTTCAGGAGGCCCGGTCAGGACGATACGCCCCCCATGCTCCCCGGCCCCCGGGCCCAGGTCGATGACATGGTCGGCCGATTCGATCATCTCCCGGTCATGTTCGACGACGAGAACGGTGTTGCCCAGGTCGCGGAGGGATTGCAGGGACCGGATGAGCTTGACATTGTCCCGCTGATGGAGGCCGATGCTGGGTTCGTCGAGTATATACAGAACGCCGACCAACTGCGTTCCGATCTGCGTCGCCAGGCGGATTCGCTGGCCTTCCCCCCCCGACAGCGTGCGCGCGGATCGGTCCAGGGTGAGATATTCGAGCCCCACGTTCAGAAGGAAGTCCAAACGCTCGGTGATCTCCTTGAGGATCTGGCGTGCGATCTCCGTCTGGCGGGCAGGAAGCGCCAACACGCGGAAATAGCCCGCGGCATCGGCGATGGACAGCGAGACAACCTGCTGGATCGTCGCCTGCGCGCCGGTGCTCGCGTCGACCAACTTCACCGCCAAACTCTCGGGCCTCAGCCTTCCTCCGTGGCACGATCCGCACACGGTGGTGGTCATGAACGATTCGACCCAGTCGCGGATCTGGTTGGACGTCGTTTCATCGTAGTACCGTTTCAGCATCGCCATGACGCCGTCAAAACGGTGCTTGTAGACGACGGTGCGTCCCGACGAACCCTGCGCGTACTCAACTTCAAGCTTCTCCCCTTTGGTACCGTTGAGCAGCGCCTCACGGGCCGCCGGCGGGAGCTTCTTGAGAGGTGTATCGAAAGTGAACCCGAAGCGTTTTGCCACGGAAGTCAGCTGGCTGAACATCCAGGTCGGGCGGGGCTTGCCGAACGGCGCGATGGCCTCTTCGTTGATCGACCGCCGCTCATCGGGAATGATGAGCCGCATATCGAAATCCTTCCGCTCTCCGAGCCCTTCACAGGCGGGGCAGTAGCCCATCGGCGTGTTGAACGAGAAGGAATTTGGCGCCGGCTCGTCGTACGATCGGCTACAGATGTGGCAGGCGTACTTCTGGCTGAACAGGAGGTCCTGTTCGCCGTCATGGACCACGACCACCCCTTCGCCCAATCGTAGCGCCAGCTCGATCGAGTCGGCCACACGCGATCTCAGATTCTTCTTAAGGACGACCCGGTCGACAACGATCTCGATCGTGTGGACCTTATAGCGGTCCACTTTCATTCCCTTCACGATCTCCCGAAATTCGCCGTCCACACGAACGCGCACGAAACCGTCCTTCTGGATCTGCTCGAAGAGCTCGCGATAGTGTCCCTTTCGCGCCCTGACGACGGGGGCCAGGATCTGCACTTTCGAACCCGCCGGCAGACCGATGACAGCGTCGATGATCTGGTCGACGCTCTGTCGCTCGACCGGACGCCCACATTCCACGCAGAACTGGGTGCCGACGCGGGCGAACAGAAGGCGCAGATAGTCGTAGATCTCGGTGACCGTTCCGACCGTGGAGCGCGGATTGCTGCTCACGGTCTTCTGCTCGATGGAGATCGACGGCGAGAGCCCTTCGATGTGGTCGACGTCGGGGCGCTCCATCATGCCCAGGAACTGGCGGGCGTACGCGGAGAGGCTTTCGACGTAGCGTCGTTGACCTTCCGCGTAGATCGTGTCGAACGCCAGCGACGATTTCCCCGAGCCCGAGAGACCGGTGATGACGGTCAGGGCGTCGCGGGGAATGTCGACGTCGACGTTCTTCAGATTATGGACGCGTGCGCCGCGGACGGAGAGTGAATCGTTGGGCATCGAGTGGTGCTGGACGAATGAAGATGAGAACGACGGAGGAGAAGGATCGGATCCGGATCGACGAACTCTACGATGGCACGTTGGCCTTTGCGCTTGGCAGGCGTTCGTGTCCTTCGTGGGCCATGTGTCGCATCCTAGTGCCACCGGGAGCGGCGATGCAGGTACTCCATCAGGGCCCGGTCGAAGGGCGTGGCGGTGTCGAGCAGAACGAAGTCGATCGCGTTGTCCCGGCACTCTTGCTCATACCGGCCGATGAACTCACGCATGGCCCCCTGATACGATTCGCGGATATGCCATGGCTGCGACATCAGCTCTTCGCGTGTCTCCAGATCGCGGAAGACGGCGTCGCTGTCGAAGGCGAACGATCGTTCCAGCGGATCCAACACCTGCATGACGATGACTTCGTTCCCTTTATGACGGAAGTGTTTGAAGGCGGTGATGACCTCGTCCGGCCGGTCGAGCAGGTCGCTGAGGATGATCACCAGCCCGCGACGCGTCAACGCGTCAGCCACCTGGTGCAGGGCCCCCGCGGTACGGGTCTTCCGACCCGGAGCGGCATGCTCCAGTTCCTTCCAGATCTGCTTGAGATGGGTGCGCGTCGCCCGCGGCGTGATCGCCGTTCGCACGCTCTCATCGAAGATCGTCAGCCCCACGGCATCGCGCTGCTCGACCATGAGGTATCCCAATGCGGCGGCAAGGTACGACGCATACTGGAGCTTCGTCAGACGCTTCCCCGAGGAGAAACCCATCGATCCGGAAGCATCCAGGATGATGTGCGTGCGGAGGTTCGTTTCCTCCTCGAATTGCTTGATGTAGAAGCGTTCGGTCTTGCCGTAGGCCTTCCAGTCGATGCGCTTCGGCTCATCCCCGGGCGTGTACGGCCGATGCTCCGTGAACTCGACGCTGAACCCGTGATAGGGGCTCTTGTGCAAGCCGGTCATGAAGCCTTCCACGACGAGGCGGGCACGGAGCTCCATCGTGGCCACTTGGGCCGCGACATCGGGCTGGAGATAGGTGAGCGATGCTTCCATGGCCGGTGGCGACCTGCGCGCTGGTTCCACCTACTTGGTGGGCGGCTTCTTGGCCTCGGTGACTTTCGATCGCGACGTGAGGATCTGCTCGGGATCGATGCCAAGGTGTTCGATCTCGAACTGGGCGGAGGAGACGAGAGAACTCTGGGGATACGCGGCGATGAAATCCTGGTAGGCCAGCTTTGCCGAGTCAAGTTGCTTGAGCTCGTTGTGGAAGATGAAGCCAACCAAGAACGAAGCGTTGGGCGAGGTGGCGTGCTCCGGAAATCGTACGACGAGCCGCCGATACGACTCGATCGCCTTCGGGAAGTCCTTCTTGTGGTCCTGGTAGACGGTGCCGATCGCATACATGGCCTCGGGCGCCCGCGGACTCTCCGGATACCGCTCCAGCAATTCCTGGTACAGTTCGATCGCTTCGTCCGCTTCGGACGTCTTCTGCGATTCCATGGCGTCGGCGAACAACTGTTCATCCGTCTTCGGGGTGCAACCGGCCAGCAGCGCGGCCAACAGTATGGTCCCGACCGTTCTCATGCTTCCTCTCCGAATAATGGAACTCTGCGTGACATTCAGTATCTTGGACGGCGTCCAAGAATTGAAATATAGTCAGATTCGCCCTTCGGCGGAATCCTTTTTCACCACTCCATTAGCTCATGTTCGCCACTCGAAGTATCGCATCCATCGTCCTGGCGACGCTCTTCGTCGCCTGTTCATCGACCGAACTCCATCGGCCGGCTGGATTTCGCGACCCTCTCGCACGCGCGCAGCAATTGGTGGTCGTCCGGACCGCCTCCTGGGACACGTCCGGAGGCACGCTCACTGTCTACCAACGCGCGCCCCAGGGCTCTTGGACGATCATCGGAACGCCGTATGCCATTACCGTGGGAACGACCGGCCTCGGCTGGGGTACCGGACTTCACGGCGCCGCCATGGGCTCTGGGCCGGTGAAGCGCGAAGGCGACAAGCGCTCTCCCGCAGGCGTGTTCGCCCTCAGCGCCGTGTATGGAAATGCCGGCGCCCAGGAGATGGCCGACCTGGCGATGCCGTATCTTCCGCTCGACTCGACCACGGTGTGCGTTGACGACCCGCGGTCGCGCTACTACAACCAGATCGTGGACCGCAACAACGTACGAGACAAAGATTGGACGAGCGCAGAGCGCATGCGGTCGAATGGCCCTTGGTATCGGTGGGGCGTCGTCGTCGACCACAATGCCGACCCGCGGATCCCCGGAGACGGTTCATGCATCTTCCTGCATGTGTGGGGATACGCGGGGGAACCGACGACCGGTTGCACCTCGTTCGCCGAGGAGGACATGGTCCGACTCCTGCGATGGTTGAGGCCCTCCGCTCATCCGGCACTCGTGCAGCTTCCCGCGTCGGAGTATCAACGGCTCAAGAGCAGCTGGAACCTCCCCTAAGGTCAGCCGTCAGCTTTCAGCCGTTGCATGCAAAGGCCCCGTGCGATCGCGCGAGGCCTTTGTCGTTCACGTCACCGGCCGTCATTCGATCAGGACGTGGGGGCCTTGCGCAGGAACGCGGCAAAGAATCCGTCGGTACCATGCCGTTGGGGAAGGAGCTTGACAAAATCCCCAGACAGTCCATCTTCGATCCCCAGTTCTTCCAACCGCTTGCGGGGCGGCTCGGGCGAGAACGAGGGCATCGCGGCCAGAAAGCGGCCGACGACCGACTCGTTTTCGGCAGCCAGCATGGTGCACGTCGCATAGACGAGCACGCCGCCCGGCTTGACCAACGGTGACGCTTGTGCAAGGATGTCCTGCTGCTTCGTGCTGAGCTCCTCGACGGTCCGTTCGGTCACGGTCCACTTCATTCCCGGATTCCTCCGGATCGTTCCGAGGCCGCTGCAGGGAGCGTCGACGAAGACGACGTCGAATCTGGCCGGATGCTGTGCCAACAGGTCGGAGGTATGTTCGGCCTGTTGTACTCGGATATTGAACGCGCCGGCACGCCGGGCACGTCGGCGGAGTTCTTCCAGACGGTACGCATGGACGTCGGAGGCGACGATCTCGCCGCGGTTCTTCATGAGCGCGGCGAACGCCAGCGTCTTTCCTCCCGCCCCGGCGCACGCGTCGAGCACTTTCGACGTCGGCTTTGGATCGACGAGAAGCGGCAAGAGCTGGCTGCCCTCGTCTTGGACCTCGATCCAGCCTTCTTTGAAGGCATTGAGCCCGAACAGATTCACGCGCTTGCTCAAGTGGAGCGCCGCCGGCGCGTACCGGCCCGGCGTTGTCGGCAGACCTTCCGTCTCCAGTCGATTCCGGGCTTCTTCGACCGTACCCTTCAGGAGGTTCGCGCGGACTGTCAGCGTCGGCGGGTCGTTCAGCGCAGCCATGATCTGTTCCGCCTCGCCAGCTCCATATTCTGCCTGCAAGCGTTTCACCATCCACGCAGGGAACGAATAGCGCTGCGCCGGCTCCATGGTGGTCACATCCGGCGGTTCCGACTGCAACTGATCCATGACCTTGGCGATACCATCTGCCTCGGCCGACGCCTCGCCGTCAGACAGGAGCTCCGCCAGATCCTCACGTTCGATGTCTCCGCGGCCTTCGATCGTCAATAAGTACGTTAGCGCTTGAAGCAGTGCCCGGCCCTCGGCTGTCGCAGAAGAGGGGGCGACCCCGATGCGCCTCAGCGATTCGTCGCACCGTTCCTGATGGCGCAGCGTCCCGTAGGCTGTTTCAGCGATGAACCGTCGGTCCCGCGACCCAAGGTACTTTCGGGACCGGAAGAACTGACCGATGACCGCATCCGCCGGAAGAGGCGATCTCCGGAGGGCAACGAGGATTTCGACGGTGTGACCGAGGAGCGAGGCGTATTTCATGACAGTTGGCGAACCACCATGGGAAAACCAGGGACACGAGGCACGGAAGCGTTGGAGCCGCTTTTCGCGGGCCGATCGTGCGGATGTCGCTCTTGAGCGTGTCCTTGGTGGCTTCTTTTCATCGTCCCGGGCCTAGATCAGGACGTAGCTGAACCCGAATGCGATCGTTTGCTTCACTTGTGTGCGAGGCGAGATGACCCGGTCGTTGATGAGCTGCACGTTCAGATTGACGGTCAGGTATTTACTGACCTTGGCAGAAAGCGTGTTATCGTTCCGAACGATCACGACATCCAGCTGATGAAAGGCCGAGAAGAGCTCGAGCTTTGACGTGAGGAGGACGTTCTCTTCGATCTTCCAATCGATGCTGGTCACAGATTCGAGACCCCCCTCGACCCGGATCTTCTCGATCTCCGCCGTGGTCGGGTCATCGGCATATTGGGCATACCTTGAGGTGACGACCTCACGCAGCGCCGCCCCCAGGCGCGTCTTGACCTCGGGGATCGGTTGGTAGCCAACGCCGGCGGACTGCGTGAAATATGCCGGGTCGAAGATGTCCGAGACGACCGAGTCGCCGATGGCGCGGTAGAGATAGCCTTTGGAGAATTGACTCTTCAGATTCACGGCAAAGTACGGATCGATGTGAACGCCGGTCTTGTAGGTCAACATCGATTCGATATCGATCTTATCGTCCGTCTTGCGCACGCCTTGCGTCCCGATCTCAGCTTGGCCGTAGGCAAGTTTGTACGTATTCCCCCAGGTCCATGTCGTCCGGTCGAGCAGATGCTTGCCGTCGAACGTCGACGCCCACGAAAAGGCGTTCTCGCCTCCCTGAGCCCAGTCCTTGAACGACACCTGCGTTGCGGTCAATCCGGCAACGAGACTGTGCTTCCAGGGACTCACGGAATCGGCCGGAGCCTGAGCCCGGGCAGGCTGAAAGACAAGGAGTAGCAGCAGACCAAGAACGGGAATGATGCGCATGGTGACTCCTTCAGTTCGAGTGAGAATGGACCCGCTCCTTATCGCCGATGTCAAGAAACGGCGCTCGTGCAATGCCCGCAACGCTTGGCTTCGAGCGGGATCTCCATCAGACATTCGGGGCACTTCTTCGTTGTCGGCGCCGCAGGCGGCGGGAGCGGGTCGGCCTGTTTCATCCGGTTCATGGCCTTGACGACGAGGAAGATGGCAAAAGCGACGATCGTGAAGTCGATGAGCGTGTTGATGAACGCGCCATACCTCACTTCAATGGCCTTCTGCGTCAGGGGATTTGCGCCAAGACTCAGCACCAGGTCGCTGAAATCAGCACCGCCGACGAGCGCGCCGATCGGGGGCATGAGAACATCGCTCACCATCGAGGTCACGATCTTTCCGAAGGCTCCGCCGATCACGATACCGACCGCCAAGTCAACGACGTTGCCGCGCATCGCAAATGCCCTGAATTCCTTGATGAAACTGATGCCCTTGGCTCCCTGGCCTTTGATATCCATGGATTCCTCCGGTGGGGATGAGCTGGAAGGTTGCGGTGACGACGAGAGCCGTTCTTGAGAGGCCCTTCGGGAACTAGCCGGTGAAAGGTAAGCAACTAATCCGTCTTTGGCATGGGCAAAAGGAGGCGACGACGCAGGGGTTCACCCGACGGCGTTCGATCGTCACATCTAAATGCGCGTCAGACCGTGTCGGCCTTCACGACCGGGACGAATTCGATGAAGCCTTGGCGGTCGAGCTGGACATCCACGCTGTCCCCCTCCGACAACTTGCCGGCGAGCAGTTGCTCGGCCAGGCCATTGACGACATAGCGCTGAATGACGCGCTTGAGCGGCCGGGCCCCGAACGCGGGGTCGAATCCGCGACGGGCCAGCCATTCCTCCACCTCATCGCTGATCCGCAACGTGATCGAGCGATGCTCCAGCGTGCGACGGACGACGGCCAACTGAAGACGCACGATCTGTCTCAACTCGGCCGCCGTGAGCGGATTGAACATGATCACCTCGTCGATCCTGTTGAGGAATTCAGGCCGAAGGGTCTGTCGCAGCAGGTCGAAGAGCTTCAGCCGCAGGTTGCCGAGTACGTCGTCGCGGTTCAGCTCCGTCATCTGAACGATCTTCTCCTGGATCAGGTGCGAGCCCAGGTTCGACGTCATGATGACGATGGTGTTCCTGAAGTTCACAGTCCGGCCTTTGTTGTCGGTCAGTCGCCCCTCATCGAGCAGCTGAAGAAGGACGTTGAACACCTCCGGATGCGCCTTTTCGATCTCGTCCAGCAAGACCACCGAGTAGGGCTTCCGACGGACCGCTTCGGTGAGTTGACCTCCTTCGTCGTAGCCGACGTAACCCGGCGGAGCGCCGATGAGACGCGAGACGGAGAACTTCTCCATATACTCGCTCATGTCGATCCGCACCAGGGCCGATTCGTCGTTGAACAGGAACTCGGCAAGGGCGCGCGCCAGCTCTGTTTTGCCGACGCCGGTGCTCCCGAGAAAGATGAACGATCCAATGGGGCGCTTCTCGTCCTGCAGACCGGCCCGTGACCGGCGAATGGCCTCGGCCACCGCCCTGACGGCGTCAGTCTGGTCGATGATCCGTTCGTGCAGTCGGTCCTCCAGATGGAGAAGCTTCGTGCGCTCGCTCTCGAGCATTCGCTGTACGGGAATGCCGGTCCACTTCGCGACGATCTCGGCAATGTCCTCGGGGTCCACCTCTTCCTTCAGCATCTTCTGGTCCTTCTGGACCTCCAGGAGCCGCTGAGACGCCCCTTCCAGCTTCTTTGACAGCTCGTTAATCGTGCCATATCGAAGCTCGGCGACCCGGCCCAGATCGCTTCTTCGCTCTGCCTGATCGGCTTCGTTCCGCGCCTTTTCGATCTCCTCCTTCATTCCCCGGATGGATCGAATGAGGTCCTTTTCCAAGGACCAATGGGCCTTCAGCGTTGTTCGCTCGGTGTTGAGGTCAGCCAACTCCCGCTCGATGGCGTCGAGCCGGTCCTGTGATGCGTCATCCTTCTCGCGACGGACCGCTTCGCGCTCGATCTCCAACTGCTTGACCTTGCGCTCAACCGAGTCGAGCTCCTCGGGAAGCGAATCGATCTCGATACGAAGCTTTGACGCCGCCTCATCGACGAGGTCGATGGCTTTGTCAGGCAAGAAGCGGTCTGAGATATAGCGATGGCTGAGTTGCGCGGCGGCCACGATCGCGCCGTCCGTGATCCGAACGCCATGGTGGACCTCGTACCGCTCCTTCAGACCGCGCAGGATCGACACGGTGTCCTCGACGGAGGGCTCATCCACCAGCACCGGCTGGAAGCGCCGCTCGAGGGCTGGGTCCTTCTCGATATGCTGCCGGTATTCGTCGATCGTCGTTGCTCCGATGGCCCGCAGGTCGCCCCGCGCCAGCGCCGGTTTGAGCATGTTGGCGGCGTCGACCGCTCCTTGTGCCGCACCGGCTCCGACGAGCGTATGGAGCTCATCGATGAAGAGGATGATCTCTCCGCTCGAATCGGTCACTTCCTTCAGCACCGCCTTGAGGCGTTCCTCGAACTGGCCTCGGAATGACGTGCCGGCCACCAGCGCCCCCATATCCAAAGCCAGAATGCGCTTCGTTCGCAGTCCTTCCGGAACATCGCCCGAGACGATCCGGTGCGCGAGGCCTTCGGCGATGGCGGTTTTGCCGACGCCGGGCTCGCCGATCAGGACGGGATTGTTCTTCGTCCTGCGCGAAAGCACTTGCAGGACGCGGCGGATCTCATCCTCACGGCCGATGACAGGATCCAGCTTGCCCTTGCGGGCCAGTTCGTTCAGGTCGCGGCTGAACCGCTCCAGGGCCTGAAATTTCTCCTCCGGCGTCTGGTCGGTGACGCGCTGCGATCCACGCATGCTCTTGAGAGCCTTCAGCACAAGGTCGGTCGTCAGCCCCTGGTCGCGCAGCAAGCGACTGATCTCGGCGTCCGCTTCCACCAGCCCAAGCAGGAGATGTTCCGTACTGATGTACTCATCCTTCAGTAGCTCCGCCCCCGAATGGGCTTTCTCAAATGTCCGGAGGATCGCAGGAGAGGCGTGCACTCCTGAACGTGAGGCTCCTTGGACCTTGGGAAGCTTCTCGAGCGCTTCATGCACCTTGAGCTTCAGGAACGAAGCGTTCGCGCCGGCCTTTTGGAGGAGCGCGGGTACCAATCCTCCCGCGTCCTGAATGAGGGCGGCGAGGAGGTGTTCCGGCTCCAGCGTCTGATGGCTGTATGAGGTCGCGATCTCTTCCGCTTGCTGGACCGCTTCTTGCGACTTGATCGTGAATTTGTTGAAGTTCATGTCATGCTTTCTGAAACGACGACGGCGAGGTGTTCCCTCGCCGTGTGTGATCAACCCACCCCTCCCTCCCATCGAGCCTCAATTTGTAGACGGGTGGACGATCGCGGCCTGATGGGAAGTTGGTTATCGCTGCGCGATGGTCGTGATGGGCCTCCGGCTATTTGTCGTCGACGACCTCGAAGTCGGCGTTCTCAACCTTTTTGCCCCCGTCTCCGCTCTGGCCGCCCTGCGGGCCACCCGGGGGTCCCTGCTGTGGACCGGCCTCCGGAGGCGGTTGTTGTGCACGTGCCGACTCATAGAGCTTGGACGACGCTTCGTTCCACACGGCATTCAGCGCCTCGGTCTTCGCCTTGATCTCTGCCATGGAGCCGGACTTCACGGCCGCCTCAACGTCGCTCGCGGCGCTCTCCAGCCGGCTCTTTGCGTCAGCCGGCAGCTTGTCTCCGAGGTCCGTCATCTGCTTGCGGGTCTGGAAAACGAGCGAGTCGGCCTGATTCTTCGTTTCGACCTCCTCCTTTCGCTTCTTGTCCTCGCTCGCATGAGACTGAGCGTCGACCTTCATCTTCTCCACCTCCTCCTTGCTCAGGCCGCTCGACGACGTGATACGGATGCTCTGTTCCTTGTTCGTCGCCTTGTCTTTGGCGGAAACGTGCAGGATCCCGTTGGCATCGATGTCGAACGTGACCTCGATCTGAGGCACGCCGCGTGGCGCAGGCGGAATGCCGTCCAAATGGAACCTGCCGAGCGTCCGATTATCGCTCGCCATAGGCCGTTCCCCCTGGAGAATATGGATCTCCACGGAGGGCTGGCTATCCGACGCCGTCGAGAACACCTCGCTCTTCTTGGTCGGGATCGTCGTATTGGCCTGGATCATGTGCGTCATCACTCCGCCGAGCGTCTCAATGCCGAGCGTCAATGGAGTGACGTCGAGCAGGAGCACATCGGTCACGTCGCCGGCCAGCACACCGCCCTGAATGGCGGCTCCGATGGCCACGACCTCATCCGGATTGACGCCTTTGTGGCCCTCTTTGCCGAAAACGTCCTTCACAAGCTGCTGGATGCGTGGAATGCGCGTCATGCCGCCGACGAGAATGACCTCGTCGATCTGCGACGGCGAGAGTCCGGCGTCATCGAGCGCTTTTTTCGTCGGTCCGACGCAGCGTTGCACCAGATCGTCGACGAGCTGTTCGAACTTCGCCCGCGAGAGCGAAAGGTTCAGGTGTTTCGGACCGTCGGCTGTGGCCGTAATGAACGGGAGGTTGATCTCCGTTTGCTGCAACTGCGAGAGCTCCATCTTGGCTTTCTCAGCCGCCTCGCGCAATCGTTGCAAGGCCATGGGATCCTTGCGAAGGTCGATCCCTTCGGTCTTCTTGAATTCGTCCGCGATCCATTCGAGGATGCGCATGTCGAAGTTGTCACCGCCGAGGTGCGTGTCGCCGTTCGTCGACTTGACCTCGAACACGCCGTCGCCGAGGTCGAGGATCGAGATATCGAACGTGCCGCCGCCCAGGTCGAACACGGCGACCTTGCTGTTCTTGTGCTTCTTGTCGAGGCCGTACGCCAGAGCAGCGGCCGTTGGCTCGTTGACAATGCGGCGAACGGTCAGGCCGGCGATCTCTCCGGCCTCTTTCGTGGCTTGGCGCTGCGCGTCGTTGAAATACGCGGGGACGGTTATGACCGCCTCGGTGACCGGGCCGCCGAGGTAATCCTCAGCCGTCTGCTTCATCTTCTGCAGCACCATGGCCGAGATCTCCGGCGGCGAATAGACTCGGTCGCTTACCTGCACCCGGGCCGTATTGTTCTCTCCCTTCACGACCTTGTACGGAACGAGCTTCATCTCTTCGTTCACTTCGTCATGGAACCGGCCCATGAACCGCTTGATGGAGTAGACCGTGTTCTGGGGGTTCGTGACCGCTTGCCGCTTGGCGGCCGCTCCGACCAGACGCTCGCCCGATTTCGCAAAACCGACGACCGATGGGGTGGTCCGAGCCCCTTCGGCATTGGCGATCACGACCGGGTCGTTGCCCTCCATGACGGCGACGACAGAATTCGTCGTTCCGAGGTCGATGCCGATGATCTTTCCGGATTTTCCTGCCATGATGTGAACCTCTCTTGGATGTGCCGCGAACCCTTTCGGGACGCCGGCGATGCATGGGTGGCTGCTTGCAAACATGGTGCGGAGGACGGATCCGGTCCACCCACCCGTGTCCCGGCCCGCCTCCGCCGTCCGACCGATCGGACGTTACTTCACTTTGACCTCGATCTCCTTCGGCCGGGCTTCCTCGGCCTTCGGGAGTCTCACGGTCAGAACACCGTCAACGACCGCTGCCTCGATCTTCTCCGCCCGGACCGTCGTCGGAAGGCTGAATGTCCGCTGGAAGGGCCCGTACGAGCGCTCGATCCGTCGGAAGTCCTTCTCCTGTTCCGGCGACTGCTGCTTCTTGTCGCCGCGGATCGTCAACGCGTTGTTCTCGATGGTGATCTTCACGTCGTCCTTACGGACGCCCGGAAGTTCCATTCGGACCTCGTATTCCAATTCACGTTCGATGACATCGACGGCCGGTGTCCACATGGACAAGCCGGCAGGAGCGTCGTCGTTCCGGAAGAACGAGTCGAACAGGCGGTTCATTTCCCTCTGAATGCTGAGCATCTCAGAGGGCCACGCGGGCAGCTCGCGCGTTGGGTTCCAACGAATGAGTGACATGGCGTTACCCTTCAAACATTGTAAATTGAAAATGGTAGATTGAAAATTGAAGATTGAACAACGAACGACGATGACTGATAGATGGCGATCGGCGGACCTCTGGCGGTCAGCGCACGGGGATCTCCCTCGCTCGGAAGGCGTCCGCCTTCGGCACACGCACCGTCAGGACGCCGTGCAGCGCTTCTGCCGTGATGCGTTCCTCGTCAATGCCTCTCCCCAGGTTGAAACGACGTTCGTACTGATTCCACAGGATCTCGCGATGGATCGTTCGCCTCGGAGCCACGTCCGGCTCGCGGAGATCAGCCGTGATCGCCAGAACTCCTCGCTGCACGGACACGCGGATAGAGTCGCGCGATGCCCCCGGCAGGTCGATGCGAATGAAGAATGCCGTATCGGTCTCGAGGATGTCAGCCACCGGCGTGGCGACGATCGGCAGGGCCTGGGGCCGCTGCGCAGGGACCTGGGCGCCGTTGCGGTAGACGGTGATGGAATTCGAGCGTTCCATACGTCGCATACTCCTCAGCGCACCTCGATCACATGAGGCTTGGCGATCTCAGCCTTGGGAAGAACGATGCGCAGAACACCGTTCTCAAGCGTAGCCGTCAGCGAGCCGACATCAACCGGATGATGGACACGAACCGTACGGCGGTAGCCGATCGCCGACTGTTCCCGCAGGAGAATGCGTCCCTTCTCTGGAAGCTCCAGCGGCTTCCTCTCACCCGAGACCGTCAGGATCCCTCGCTCGAAAGAAACCTTGACGGCCGCCTTGTCGACGCTGGGCATCTCCATGAGAACGACGGTCTCTTTCTCGCCTTCCAACACGTCTGTGTTCGGTGCGACCACGGGGCGGAGCGAGGGGGCCTGTGGAACTTCGGTGGCGAACGATGGAACTTCAAACCGGATAAGCATCGTGACTCTCCAATTGGTTGATGGTGATATACTCCTTATCTCACCAATCCTCGTGCCATGTCCCGTCTTGGCCAATTAACGCCAAAAATTGAACACCAAGAAGGAATGGGACATTGTAATGCCATAATGGCATGCCATAATGGCGTTTGTCTGACGAGATGATATGACATTGTGATATGGATACTGCAATAATGGCATATTCATCGGATTTGAATTCGCAGTTGAATCTTTCTATGTTCATCGTTCGTTGGGCCTAACACAAGGAGATGACTTTTGAAGACCATTCTCGTGCTTGTCCTCGCTGCTGCCAGTCTACACGGCCAGTCGTTCGATCCTGCCGCCCGCGCAGGATATGAATCGATCAAGGCCACCGACCTGAAGAAGCACGTCTTGATCCTCGCATCCGACAGCCTTGAAGGTCGTGAGACAGCGGAACCTGGCCAGCGGAAAGCCGCTGCCTACATTGCTTCGCACTTTGGGCGTCTCGGTCTGAAGCCCGTGGGCAGTCATGGCGGCTATCTCCAACCGTTCGAGGTCGAGGTGACGAAAGTGGATCCATCCCGCTCCAGCCTCGTCGTCAACGCCGACGAAGCGTGGAAACAGCCGTGGGGGGAGGAGTACTTGACGATGTCGATGAAGGATACAACTGTGACCTCGTCGATCGTCTTCGTCGGTTACGTCGACACACGCATTGCCCCGGAAACTCGCCCGAAGGTGGCCGGGAGGATCGTGGTGTCGCTTCTTGGAACGCGGCAACAGGCCACCGACACCAGCGCCAACGCTCCGATGATGAGGATGTTCGCTTCTCGTCGCGACTCTGGCGTCGCCGTCGTCCTTTCGATCGCCGACGACACCGGCCGGACGAGCTTCAGCGCCGTCTACGAAATGCTCTCGGGCATCGGCATGGACAAGGGTCAGATGCGGCTCAAGGATGCGGCCCCGGGCAATCCACGCATGGTGCAGCAGCAGGTTCGCGGACTCCTGTCGGCCGGCGTGGCCGACCGCCTGCTTCGGGCGGCGGGCGCTTCGTTGTCCGAACTCCGGTCGCGCGCGGCGCGTGAAGAGAATTTCCAACCGGTCTTCCTCGATAAGATCGCTGTCACGGTCCGCAACGCCGTCATCCGCGAGACACGACCGACCGAGAATGTCGTGGGCCTCCTCGAAGGCTCGGACCCGGTCCTCAAGAACGAGATCGTCGTCTTCACTGGTCATTACGACCACATCGGCACGACGAGGTCGGGCGTGATCTACTACGGCGCCGACGACGACGCCTCGGGCACGGCAGCCGTGATGGAGGTCGCGGAGGCTTTCGTCGCCAATCCCGTCAAGCCGAAGCGGAGCCTTCTGTTCATGGCGGTCACTGGCGAAGAAAAAGGGCTGTTGGGCTCGACGTACTACGTCAACCATCCGCTCTTCCCGCTCGAGAAGACCGTCGCCAACCTCAATTCCGACATGCTCGGAAGGATGGATACCAAGTACGAGCCGAAGAACGAGCCCAACTACGTGTACGTGATCGGTTCCGACAAGATCAGTCCGGAACTTGACAGCCTGATGAAAGCGGCCAACGAGCAGACGGTCGGGATCTATCTCGACTACACCTACAACGACGAGAACGACCCGAATCAGTTCTACCGACGGAGCGACCACTACAACTTCGCGAAGAACGGTATCCCGGTCGTCTTCTTCTTCACCGGGACCCATGCGGACTATCACCAGCCGACCGACACGCCCGACAAGCTCCTCTACGACCGCATGTCGTCGATCACCCGTCTGATCTACGCGACCGGCTGGAGTGTCGCGCAGAAACAGGGCGGTCTGAATCGCAAGTCGGCTTCGGGATCGTGAACCGTCCGCTCGACAAAGCGTCACTGCTCGACGGACTGACGACGCGACTCTTCGGCCGCAAGCTGTTCGTCTTCGCCGAGATCGATTCGACCAACGCCTGCGCCCGTGCCCTGGCGGATATCGGCAATCCGATCGGCACGGTGGTCATCGCCGACCATCAGACCGCAGGACGCGGACGACTGGGCCGCCGATGGGAGGCCGAACCTCGAACCAATGTGCTGCTCTCCGTTCTGCTCGGATCGGGGGCGGAGTTCCCGATCTGGCGATGGACGTATCTGCTCTCCGAAGCGACGGTGAGGGCTGTGCAGCAGTCGACCGGTCTTTCGGTGGAGACAAAATGGCCCAACGATCTGCTCATCGACGGGAAGAAATGCTGCGGGATCTTGCTTGAAACGGCGGGAACCGTTGACAAACCGTTCTGTCTTGGGGGGATCGGACTCAACGTGAACCAGAGCCGCTTTGCGGGAGACCTCGAAGATCGGGCGACCTCGTTGCGGCTCGCGACAGGGGTCGAGCACGACCGAAAGCAGATCTTTCAAGCTTTGATGGACAGTATCGAGGACCTGTATGACCGGGCCTCGCAGGATGGTGGCCGTTCCATGCTTGAGTCCTGGACCCAACGCTGCATCACGTTCGGACGCCCGGTGATCGTTCGCGGTGCCGGCATGAACCTCGAAGGTACCGCCGTCGGCCTCAGCGACGACGGCGGCCTCGTGGTCCGCCACGGAGCTCGCTCGACGACCGTCTATGCCGGTGATGTGACCATCTCCGACCCGACCTCGTGACCGCCATGCTCCTTGCGATCGATATCGGCAACTCACACACCGTCGTTGGCGTCTTCGATGGCGAGCGTCTCGCCGCTGAATGGCGCGTCACCACGCACGACCTGCGTACCAGCGACGAGGTCGCCGTCTCTATCCGCTCTTTGCTGCGCGACGGCGGGTTCGACCTTGGACGCATCGACCGCGTCGGCATCGCCTCTGTCGTGCCGCCCCTCACCGGCTCCTACGAACGGATGGCGCGGACCGTCTTTCGACTCGAGCCCGTGCTCATCCACGGCAGCCTCGACATCGGATTTCGGATCTTGTACCACGACCCGACGGCCGTAGGAGCCGACCGCCTCTGCAATGCGATCGCTGGGTTCCGGAAATACGGCGGACCACTGGTCATCGTCGATTTCGGCACGGCCACGACGTACGACGTTGTCGGGGCGAACGGAGACTACTGGGGCGGCGTGATCGCGCCGGGTGTCGAAACGTCCGCGGCGGACCTCCACCGTCGAGCGGCCAAGCTGCCACGAGTGGACCTGACGTTGCCGCCGGATGTCATCGGCCGCGACACCGTCGGAAGCATGCAGTCGGGCATCCTCTACGGCGCGATCGATGCGACGGAAGGAATGATCCGGCGGCTGACCACGGCCATCATGGCTGAGGCCGGCACACCGCCGACCGTCATCGCCACCGGCGGATTCTCCGCCTTCCTTCAGCAACATTCCTCGTTGATCGCGCACCACGAGCCGTCGCTCGTCCTCGACGGCATCCGACTGATCTGCGACCGCATCTCTCAACGATGAGGGGTTCACACCCGTGAAAAGGCGAACGGCCCTTCATCGGGGCCGTTCATGTTTCTGCGGGGTCGTCCGTTCGCTCAGCGGCGTCGGGATTTCTTCGTCGATTCGAGAAGCTCCTCGATCCGCTCCAGATGAGAATGATGCGACGATGTGAAGGCGTACAGCTCAAGCAAGGTCCTCATCGACCCTTCGAGCAACCGCACTTCATGATGCATTCGCTGAATGAGGTCGCCGCAGGTTCCGCGGTCCCCTTCAGACAATTGTTGGGTCCGTTGTTGCAACAGATCGAGCCCGTTGTGCACCGACGCGAAGCCATCCATCAGAGACGGCTGCAGGTTCGTAACCACGGCATGCAGTCGATCGGTCGCTTCCTTGTTCGCGGATGACTCCTGTTGTCGTTCCTTCTCCTCCTCTTCCATGGACCGCAGCCGACGACGTTCCAGCACCGACTGGATCGTAAGGCCCAGCCGCTGCAGATCCAGGGTCTCCTTGCGCACGTAGTCGTACACACCTGCTCGCAGAGACGCTGATTCGATCGTTCCACCGCCAGCCGCCGTTAGCATGATCACGGGGATACCGAGGGTACGTTCCTGGACCCATTCCGTCAACTCCAGGCCGTTGACGTTCGGCATGTCATAGTCGGTGATGATGAGGCTCGGGAGCGTTCCAGCCTGCTGGAGCAGGTCGATGGCCTCCTGACCGTCGCGGACGATCCGTGTGACATACCCAAATTGGTCGGTCAATTGCGAGGCGAGGATGCCCACCAACGCATCCTCGTCGTCGACCAGGAGGATATAAACTGGCTCTGTGTTCATGCGTTCCCTGTCACCGGATCCCAAAGAGCGCCACGGACGCATGTGCCCAGTCGACGAGCGGAGCGAAGTAGACGCCGAGGACCAGCGTCGGTACGAGGAAGACCATCAAGAGGACGGTCTGTGCGCCGGTGAGCACGACTGGAGCCGGAGCCGAGTCCGGATCGCGCAGATACATGTTGCGGATGACTCGCACGTAGTAGTACAGAGAGATGACGCTGTTCAGCGCACCGACGATCGCCAGCCAGATCCACTGGGCATCGAGCAGCGCCGAGAAGACATAGAGCTTACCGATGAACCCGGCCGTCGGAGGCAGTCCAGTCAACGAGATGAGAAAAATGACGAGAGAGACGCCGACGAGCGGCGCGCGATGTCCGAGTCCCTTGTACGAATCGATATCCTCGCTGCCCGTCGCTCCAGCGACCAACATGACCAGGTAGAAGGCTCCAAGGTTCATGAACAGATAGACGACGAAGTAGATAAGCACCGCGGCGACGCCGTTCTGGCTGAAGACCGTCACGGCCATGAGCATGGTGCCCGCATGGGCGATGCTCGAATACGCCAGCAGACGCTTCAGGTTGTTCTGCCAGATGGCGACGATGTTGCCCAGCGTCATCGTCAGGACGGACATGATGGCAATGAGCTTCGGCCACTCGAACGTCTGAACCACGGCCATGACATCGACGCCCAACGAAGGCGTGGCCGTGCTGACGAGGAACCTGATCATCAAGGCAAAACCCGCCGCCTTCGACGCCACCGAAAGGAAAGCCGTGACCGTGATGGGCGCCCCTTCGTAGACGTCGGGCGTCCAGAAGTGGAACGGCACCGCCGAGATCTTATAGCCGAACCCGGCGAGGATCATGATGCTCGAGATCAGGAGCATCGGTGTGTGGGTCATCGCCTGTCCCTCGAGGGCAAGGCGGATACCGATGAGGTCGGTGGCGCCCGTGAGACCGTACAGCAGCGAGATCCCATAGAGCATGATGCCCGTCGATACGGCGCCGAACAGGATGTATTTGAGCGACGCCTCGCTTGAATCGCTCGCTTCCTTCGTGTAGCCCGACAGCACATACGACGAAAGACCGGTCAGCTCGAGCGCCAAGACGATCATCAGCAGGTTCGTCGCTCCGGCCATGAGGAACATGCCGAGCGTCGCCGACACCAGAAGAGCGGCGTACTCTCCCATCCGTCGGGCCGAGGCTTTGACCTCATCGGACCACAACGACATCAAGTAGATGAGGATCGCCGTCGCCGCCACGATCACCTTGAAGAAGACGGCGAAGGGGTCGACGACGATCATGAGATCGAATACCGGGCGGTTCAGGCCCGTCTGCTGGAAGGCCGTGACACCGGCCACGATCAGACCGAGGAGGCCGATGGTCCAAGGGATGCGGGGGCGCCCCTTGAAGATGACGTCGGCGAGAAGGACGGCGCAGAACGTGACGACGAGGGCCGTCTCGGGGACGAAATACGTGAGGTTCTGCAGGACGGATTCAACCATGGAGCACCAGGGCCTCCCGGGCCGTCAGGGCAACATCGCGACCGCCGGCCCGGCAGCGCGGACGATCTCGATCAATTGGTTCATGGACGCGCTCATCGACGAGAGCAGCAAAGACGGATAGAGGCCGAGCGCGAGAACGATGATGCCGAGCGGCACCAGGGCGGCAAGCTCGCGGCCGTCGATATCGGGCATCGCGCCCCACTTCTCGTTCTTCTGGCCGAGGAACACCCGCTGCAGCGTCCAGAGCATATAGGCCGCCGTGAGCACGATGCCGAGCGTCGAGGCGATCGTGATGATGCGGATCTGCTCGTTCTGGAAAGCGCCGAGGAACGAGAAGGCCTCGGAAATAAAACCGCTCAAGCCCGGCAGGCCGAGGGCGGCGAAGAAGGCCACCGTCATGACGCCCGTATACTTGGGCATCGTCAGCGCCAGGCCGCCGAACGCGTTGAGGTCGCGGGTGTGCGCCCGATCGTAGATGACGCCGACGATCAAGAAGAGCATGGCGGTGATGGTGCCGTGGTTGAACATCTGGAAGACGGCCCCCATCATTCCCTGCGTGTTCATGGCCGCCATGCCCAGCAGCACGATGCCCATGTGGCTGACGGACGAGTACGCGATGAGCTTCTTGAAGTCCTGCTGCGCCATCGCACACAGCGCACCGTAGACGATGTTGATGAACGCCAGAATGGCCAGCGGCACCACCCAAGCCTGCGCGATCTCCGGGAACATCGGATAGCAGATGCGGAGGATGCCGTATGTGCCCATCTTCAGAAGGACTCCGGCCAGGATCACGCTGATCGCCGTCGGGGCTTCGACGTGGGCATCAGGCAACCACGTGTGGAACGGGAAGATCGGCACCTTGATGGCGAAGCCAATGAACAACCCGAGATACGCCAGTTGTCGAAAGGCCGTTCCGGCCCCCGCGAGGAGCGATCCTTCGACGAAGTTCGCGGGGTCCATCATCGCCAGCATATTGAACGTATGCAATCGATCGCCGGTCGACGGATCGAGCACCGTCACGCTGAAGTAGAGGGCGATCATCGCGAGCAACATGAGCACGCTACCGAGCAGCGTGTAGAGGAAGAACTTGATGGCCGCGTATTCCCGCCGCGGTCCGCCCCAGATCCCGATGAGGAAATACATCGGCAGGAGCATGACTTCCCAGAACACGTAGAACAGGAAGAAGTCGAGCGCCACGAACACCCCCATCATGCCGGTGTCGAGGAGCAGCAGCATCGCCATGTAGCCCTTGAGCGCCTTGTCGATCTTCCACGAGGCGATGACCGCGATGAAGCTGATGAGCGCCGTCAGGAGGACCATCGGGAACGACAGTCCGTCGATGCCGAGGAAGTATTCGATCTGGATGCGTCCGACCCACGACGTGCTCGGAATGTCGATCCAGACCGCGCGCTCGACGAACTGCATCGACTCGGCATCATTGATGCCGGCCAGATCGGGACGGAAGTTGAAGTAGACCATGATGGCCAGGACGACTTGCAGCCCCGTCACCGCCAGCGCGGTCCATTTGATGGTCTCATCTGACCGTTTGGGCAGGACCAGCACGAGCAGCATGCCCAGGATCGGGAGGAAGGTCAGCCAGGTCAGGACGCCGATGCCGAAGAATGCCATGTGTTTCCGCTCCTAAGAAAGCCCTTGAAAGTCCCGCTCAGTTGAACCAGAGGAAGAAGACCATGACGCCGAGCAGGACGAACGCCAGATAGGTCTGCACTTTGCCAGTTTGGATGCGACGTGTGACGATGCCGGTGAATCCGGCGAAGGTCGCCACGAGATTCACCAGGCCGTCGACGATCGTATTGTCGAACCCGCCGACGCCGACATAGAACATGAAGAAACTCAGGCCCGCCGTACCGAGGCCGAGCAGCCCGTACCACAACAACTGTCCAAACGTCGGGTCGGCCGGGGCCAGGGACGAGGCCAGCACCCATCCGGCATAGACCGAAACGAGGCCCGTCACGAGCAGGTACGCGATCGACCCGAAGGTCCCACCCTCCCACGCATCATTCTTCCCCAGGGTGACCCCCATCGTCCACCGCGCCACCCCGTTCACGATCCCGTCGACCACGGTCTCGTCGAACCATCGGTACGCGCGCGTCACCGCCAACGTGCCGTTGATCACCGTTGCGTCGTACAGCTCGTCGAAGTACCATTTGTTCACGAGGAACGTATGCAACGGCTTCAACCGGGCCACGACGGCATCGGCGTTGATACGCTTCCAATAGAAGACGACGAACGCCAGCACGATCCCCGTGCTCGCCATGATGAGCGAGAGGACCATCGCCGGACCGTGCACATGATGGCTCGTTTCGGCCCACACTTCGTTCGTGGCAGCTGCCGCCGAGGCCGGCACGACCGTTTCGGGCCGCGGCATCGCCTCGGTGAACCATCCCTCGGCCGAGAACGGATTGAACGAGCCGGTCCAGACGGCGAAGACCGACAGGGCGGCGAACACGATGAGCGGGACCGTCATGACCTTGGGCGACTCATGGATCGCCGCCAGGCGGTGCTCGTCCGCCGGCTTACCGAAGAACGTGAGGATCACGAGCCGGAACATGTAGAACGCCGTCAGCCCCGCGACGAAGAATGCCACGATGGGAATGATCGCATGGCCCGTGAGATCTCCGAACGCCAGCGTGCCCGCCAGGATCTCGTCCTTGCTGAGGAAGCCCGAGGTGAGGGGAATGCCGGAGATCGCAAGCGTGTAGATCAGGAACGTCCAGAACGTAACGGGCATCTTCGTTCGAAGGCCGCCCATGTTCCGGATGTCCTGCGGGTCGGTGTGATGGTCATGCGCGTGGTGGAGCGCATGATGCATCGCATGGATGACCGATCCCGACCCGAGGAACAGTCCGGCTTTGAACATCGCGTGTGTCGACAGATGGAAGAACCCGGCCGTATAGGCGCCGACGCCGAGGCCCATGACCATGTAGCCCAGTTGGCTGACGGTCGAATAGGCCAGCACCTTCTTGATGTCGTTCTGAGCGATGGCGATCGTGGCGGCGATGAACGCCGTGGCGGCCCCGATGTAGGCGATGAACATCAGGGCATCGGCCGTCAACATCGCAAACGTGCGCGTCACGAGGTAGACGCCGGCCGCGACCATCGTGGCCGCATGGATCAGGGCGCTGACGGGCGTCGGGCCTTCCATGGCGTCGGGGAGCCAGACGTGCAGCGGGAACTGCGCGCTCTTGCCGACGGCGCCGCAGAAGACCAAGATGCCGGCCGCCGTCAACCATGCTTCCGATCCCATGGGGATCTGGCCGGCACGGATGGCGGCGAAGATCGGGTCGAACGTGAACGTGTGGTAGGTCGCGTACAGAATCAGGATGCCGATGAACATGCCGACGTCGCCGACGCGGTTGACGATGAACGCCTTCTTGGCGGCGTCGGAGGCCGACCGCTTCTCGAACCAGTGACCGATGAGGAGGTACGACGAAAGGCCGACGAGCTCCCACGACACATACATCATGAAGAAGTTGTTCGTAAGAACGATGCCGAGCATCGAGAACGTAAAGATGCCGAGGTAGGCGAAGTATCGGCCATACCGGACGTCGCCCTGCATGTAACCGATCGAGAACAAGTGGACCAGCGACGACACGATCATGACAACCACCAGCATGATCGCGCTCAGGTTGTCGACCATGATGCCGAGCTGGATCGTCAGGGGGCCGACCCCTGGGACGTTGCCGAAATCGACCCAGGGCAGGTTCGCTTGAATGACCTCGTCATGGAATGCGGTCAGCTTCGTGATCGCGATAGCGAGCGCCGTGGCGAGGGCCGTGAAGGCGATCGCCGTCCCGAGCCAGTCTCCTTGCCGCGGGAAGCGTCGACTGAAGAAGATGAGGATGACGAAGCTCGCCAGCGGCAACAGGAGCGTTGCCAGCGATAAGGAAAGAAGGGTTTCTGGATTCATCAGAGTCGTCTAACTCAGGGGTCGTAGCGTCTTGTTGACATCAGCCTCTCAACTCGCGATTCGCTTCGCTCATCGCTCACTCGAGGCTTTCATCCCGACATCAGCAATTCGAGATCCGAGATCGGATCAGTCTTTCAACCGATTGATCTCGTCCACGTTCACCGTATGGAAATTCTGGTAGATGTTCAGCACGATCGCCAGCGCGATCGCCGCCTCCGCGGCCGCCAGGACGATAATGAAGAGCGTGATCACCTGTCCGTCGAATGTGCCAACGGCATACCGGCCGAAGGCCACGAAATTCAAGCCTGCGGCGTTGAGCACCAGCTCGATCCCCATCAGGACCATGATGGCGTTCCGGCGTGTCAGGATCGCATAAGTTCCGAGCATGAACAGCGCGGCGCTGATGAGCAGGACGTGCGTCAGGCCGGGGTTCTGGAACCACACGAGAATATCATTCATCGAACAACCTTTCCGAACGAAGGGCAAATCACGCAGAGCCGTAAAAGACGCAGAGATCGTAAAGCAAACATCTAAACTCGGAGACTCAGGGTATGCTTTTCTCTGCGACCTCCGCGTCTCCGCGTGCAATTTTCTATCTATGACTTCCGCTCGCGACGTGCAATGAGCGCCGCGCCGACCAAAGCGACCAAGAGCAACACTGAAGCGACCTCGAACGGCAGCAAATAGGTCGTCAGGAACATCTCGCCGATCACGGGCGCCGTCGCGGCGACCGAACGGGCGGCCTCCCTCATCGGCCAGGCCGTCGACCAGATCGCCCCCGCCAGAATTCCGCCGATCGTGGACGTGACGATCACGGCGGGGATCGTCTGGATCGCACCTTCGCGGATGTCGACGGAGATCTGCCGGTTCGTCAGCATGACGCCGAAGAGGATCAACACGAGGATGCCGCCGACATAGAGCAGGAGTTGGACGATGCCGACAAAATCGGCCATCATCAGCACATAGAAGGCGGCGATACTCAGCAGCGTGATCATCAGCGCGAACGCGGCGCGAACGATATTGCGCGAGAACACGACGACGATCGCCGAACCCAGCAGGAGGACGGCGAACATATAGAAGGAGATGGTATACAGGTCCATGGTCAGGCCTCCGGTCTCTTCGGAGGTTCCGGGGCGGGTGGGTTCGCCGGAGGCGCAGCCGAGGGACTCGCCGAAGCCCCCGCAGGGGGCGTAGGCGAGGCCTTTGCGGCCGCTGCGGCGGCTGCCGCAGCCGCTTTCTTGGCGGCCGCTTCCTCTTCCGCCTTTTTCGCTTTTACGCGAGCCTCTCCAATCTGCGCCGGCGTCATGTTGCTATAATGATAGATGAGGTCTTTTCGGTCGTACTCCGAGAACTCGTACACATCGGTCATCACGATACACTCGGTCGGGCAGGGATAGACGCACAGACCGCAGTAGCAGCACTTGGCGATATCGATGTCGAACTGCGGGACATAGAGGCGCTTCTTGTTGCCCGTCGACGTGACGCCAAGGTCGGCGTCGGGCGTGGCCTTGATCGTTTCTATCGTGATACAATCGACAGGGCAGGCCATTGAACACTGATCGCAGCCGATGCAATCGTCGATGTTGACGTAGAGCCGGTTGCGCGCCCGCTCGGGAAGCTTCAGCTTGACGTCGGGATACTGGATGGTGACCGAGCGCGTGAACAGGTGCGCGAAGGTCAGTTTCATCCCCACGACGACCGTGTACAGGGCGTGGAAGATGTCGGAAAAGTAGAGGCGTAGGGCAGACATGAAAGCTAGAGGTCAGTAGTCAGTAGTCAGATGCTGAACCCGACCGAATCCCGACTTCGTGTGTCGGGTCGAGTCGAGAGGTCGGTCAGTTCCGGGAGTTCTACCACACCAGGATCAATCCGACGGCGAAGATGCAGACGAACATGAACGGCACCATCACCTTCCACGACACGTGCATGAGCTGGTCGACACGCAAGCGTGGGAGGGTCCACCGCATCCAGACCTGGACGAACACGAAGAACATCCCCTTGGCGATCAGCCAGAAAGCGCCCCAGTAGGGACCGCTCATGAAGGAGCCGAACGGGCTTTGCCAGCCGCCCAGGAAGAGACAGACGGTGATGGCCGATACGAGGAACATGTTCGCGTACTCGGCCAGATAGAACATCGCGAACTTCATGCCGCTATACTCGGTGTTGAAGCCCTGGACGAGTTCCGATTCCGCTTCGGGCAGATCGAACGGCGTCCGATTCGCTTCGGCAATGCCGGCCGTGAGCAGGACAAAGAACGCGGTCAGCGTGAACGGCGTCAGCAGCAGCTTGGTGACGACCGGGCCAGGACCGCCGAACACGACCCAGTTGAAGATGCCGCCTTCCTGGAACTTGGACACCTCGTTGAGATTGAGGGACCCGGCGATCATGACGGCGACGAGGATCGCCAGGGCCGAAGGTATCTCGTAGGACACGATCTGAGCGGCCGACCTGAGAGAGCCGAGGAGCGCCCATTTATTGTTCGACGCCCAGCCCGACATGAGGAGGCCGGCAACGACGATCGACGACACGGCCACGATGTAGAGGATGCCCAGGTTCAGGTCGGCTCCCACGTATCCCGAACTGAACGGGATAGCGGCAAATCCGACATAGGTTCCGACGAACACAAAGAACGGAGCAGCCGTAAACAGCAGACGGTCGGCCTGCGCCGGGATGATATCCTCCTTCTGCAGCAGCTTCAAAATGTCGGCGAACGGTTGAAGCACGCCGTGCCATCCCGTGCGCATGTAGGCTACGCGGTCCTGTATGTGCGCCGCGACCTTCATCTCCATGTAGAGGGTGACGAGGGCATAGACGAGGATGAACACGAGCGGCACCACGGCCATCAGGACATAGGCCACCAGAGGTTCACCCACCAAGCCGATCAGGTATTCTTGCATGTCGATCTCAATGAAAGAAGCGGTTCACGCAGAGCCGCGGAGAACGCAAAGATCGCAGAGAAGAATTGAGCAGACTCACAGACAAAACCCTGGAACCCTTCCCAGATCCTCTCTCCTCTCACCTACCACCCCACGCGAGCGCTTCATGACCCTCGTTAACGGTCGACTTCTCCGAGGACAATGTCTGCCGACCCGACGATCGCCACGAGGTCCGCGATCATGCAGCCGCGGGAGATCTCGGGCAGGACGCTCAGGTTGACGAATGCGGGGCCGCGGGCCTTGACGCGGAACGGGCTGGCCGAACCGTCGGAAACGACGTAGAAGCCGAGCTCGCCGCGCGGTGATTCGGTCCGCACGTAGGCCTCCGACCCGGCGTCGGGACGGATGCGCTTCGGAATGGCCGCCTGGACGTTCCCCTCGGGCAAAGCCGCGACTGCTTGCTCAATGATCTTGACGCTTTGCTCCATCTCGCGGACCTTGACGATGAACCGGTCCCACACGTCGCCCACCTTCCCGAACTCTCCTTTGCCGACCTGGACCTCCCATTCGAACTTGTCGTAAACGCCGTACGGGTCGTCGCGGCGTAGGTCGAAATTGACGCCCGACCCGCGGAGCATGGGACCGCTGCAGGCGAAATTCACGGCGACGTCCGGGGGCAACACGCCGACATTCGCCGTCCGGCGGACGAAGATCTCGTTGTACGTCAGGACGTCGTTGAACTCTTTCAGCTTGGGACCGAAGTAGGAGCAGAACTCCTTCGCCTTCTCGACGAAACCCGGGGGCACGTCGTGTGACAGTCCGCCGATCCAGATATAGTTATAGAGCAGGCGGGCGCCGCACGTCATCTCGAACAGGTCGAGGATCTTCTCGCGATCGCGGAAGGTCCAGAGGAACGGCGTGAACGCCCCCATGTCGATACCGAACGTGCCGACGGCCACCAAGTGGCTGGCGATGCGCTGCAGCTCGGCCATGATGACGCGCAGGTACTCGACGCGGGGCGGCACTTCGATCTTGAGCATCCGTTCGACGGCCAGGGCGAAGCCCCAATCGTTGTTCATCGACGCCACATAGTCCATCCGGTCGCAGTACGGGATCACCTGCTGGTAGTTCGTCATGTGCTCCGCGTGCTTCTCGAAGCACCGGTGCAGGTAGCCGATGTGCGGGATCACATCCACGATGATCTCGCCGTCGACAACGATCTCGAGTCGCAGCACGCCATGGGTCGACGGATGCTGAGGACCCATGTTGATGATCATTTCGTCGGTGCGGATCGTCTTGCCGGTCGAGGTGCGGATGGCGCCGGGCTTCGTGACGTACGGGGTCGGTATGATGCGGGGTTCGGTGATCATATGAAAAGTGTTAGCCACAAAGGACACAGAGATCACAGAGAAGCTGATCTCGGGGTCTTTGTGATCTCTGTGCCTGCCTGCGGGCAGGCAGGGTCTTTGTGGTTACAACCCTCCGTATCTTTCAATGGCTTCAGTACGGCACTTTCATGCCGTTATAGTACTCCGGCACCACGAAGTCCTTCCGCAACGGATGGCCCGGATAGTCGTCGGGAAGCAGGATGCGACGGAGGTCGGGATGGCCCTCGAACACGATGCCGAACATATCGTACGCCTCGCGCTCGTGCCACTCCGCACCGCCCCAGATGGCCGCCGTCGAGGCGACGCGCGCGTCCTCGTTCTTCACGATCGCCTTGATGACGATCTTGTGCTTCTGCGTCATCGAATATAGATGATACACCGCGCCCAATGTGCCGTTGTTGTGGTCCATCCCGCTCATGCACATGACGAAGTCGAAGTCAAGGCGCGGGTCTTCGCGGAGCGCTTTGGCGACCACAGCCAGCTTTAGCGGCTCGACGGAGATCCACGGCTGAAGCACGTCCAGCTTCGCATCAAGGACGGCGTCGCCGCAGAGGGACTTGAGCGTGTCGAGGATCTCTTGGGAGGTCATGAAGAAGGATGAAGGATAGAGGATGGAGAAGAGAGGACCGGTCAGGCGAGGGCTTTTGGTCGCACCAGGGTCTCTCGCCGCACCTTCTCCTGCAGTTTGATGATGCCTTCGAGCAAGGCCTCCGGACGTGGCGGGCATCCTGGCACGTAGACGTCGACGGGGATGACGCGATCGACCCCTTTCAGGACGTGATAGCCGTGTTCCCAGTACGGGCCGCCGCAGTTGGCACAGGAGCCCATCGAGATGACATAGCGCGGCTCGGGCATCTGGTCGTAGAGCCGCTTGATGCGCGAGGCCATCTTGAGCGTCACCGTGCCGGCCACGAACATCACATCGACCTGACGGGGCGTGGCTCGCGGAATGACGCCGAAGCGCATGATATCAAAGTGCGAGGCCGATGCCGCCATCATCTCGATGGCGCAGCACGCGAGGCCGAACTGAAGCTGGAAGAGGGACGAAAGCCTCGCCCAGTTCAGGACGTTCTCCAGCGGCGTGACGAAGACGTTCGAGCTCTCAAATCGTTGATCGAGCAGACCCACGGGTCAGGTTCCTTGAAGTCGAAGAGTTGTATGAACCACAAAGAACGCAGAGAGCACAAAGAGAAGTTGTCGAGCCCGTATCAATGTTCTATGTGTTCTTTGTGATCTTTGCGGCTAGGCTCTGTTTCCTGTAATAGTACTGCGGACGATCGGCACCTCCGGACGCGGCTTGTCCCAATCGAGATCCCCTTTGGCCCACACATGCACGAAACCCACGAGGAGGACGGCCAGGAACACGGCCATCTCCAGGAACGCCAGCATGCCCATGTCGCGATAGACGAGCGCCCATGGGAAAAGGAAGACGACCTCAACGGCGAAGATGAGGTACACGAGGGCTACGACATAGAAGCGTACGTTGAATCGGACCCAGGCGTTGCCGAGGGGTTCTTCGCCGCACTCGTACGTGGCAAGTTTGCCAGCATACGGACGGGCGGGACGGAGCAGACGGGAGGTGAGAAGACCGGCGATGACGAAAACGATGCCGAGGAGGAAAAAGATGAGGACCTTACCGAACTCCGTGAGCATAGGCATACCAACGGCGACGTACAGGAGGTTGGGCAACGTTACAGCACATGATGATTCTAGGGAATAATCGCAGGAGAGTCAAGAAAACGCGCTCGTACGAGTCTCAAAGTTGACACAGAAAGGCCGCGATGGCGTCACGCGGCGAACGAGATGAACGCGTGGATCGGGTCAGCTCTTCCACGGCGTCTCGGGCGAGCCGAGAGCGTGGTTGACGTGGCGGGCGAGAACGAAAAGCAGGTCGGCGAGGCGGTTGAGGTAGATGATCGGCAGGCGGTCGAGCGATTCTTCGCGCACGAGACGCACCGTGAGGCGTTCGGCACGGCGACAGACCGTGCGCGCCACGTGCAACGCAGAACCGGTAGGGGTCCCTGACGGCAGAATGAACGCGCGAAGCTCCGGCAAGCCGGCATCGAGCCGGTCGATGTCGTGTTCAAGCCGCGCCACATCGTCCGGAACGACCCGACGCACCTTTGCCGTCGACTTCTCCGGGGGCGTTGCCAGGTCTGCCCCCAGGACAAACAACTCGTGCTGGAGCCGCTCGAGCAGTTCTTCTGTTCCCTGAGGGAGTGGCAGCGCGCGTACGACGCCAAGCTGGGCGTTCAATTCGTCGACCGTCCCGTACGCTTCGATCCGTGCGTCATCCTTGTCCACTCGGCGGCCGCCGTAGAGAGAGGTCGCTCCGAGGTCTCCCGTCTTCGTGTAGATCTTCATCAGCGCCGCTCCTCCGGTCGTTGTTCTGAATACCCGTCCATCCCTTCGATGCGAGCGCGAAGCAGGGTCAGTTCGACCTGCAACGACTCCTGGATCGTTTGGAGCTCGGCCGCACGTACTTCGTCGAGCTTGGAATGCAGCTGCTGGAGCATCAACTCCGACTTCAGGTTCACCTGATAGTCGAGCTCCGCGCGCAACCGGTCTTTCTTCTGCGCACGGTTCTGGCTCATCATGATCAGGGGCGCCTGGAGGGCGGCGACGCATGACAGCATCAGGTTGAGGAAGATGAACGGGAACTCGTCGAAGGGCTGGAAGGCCAATTGCACCGAGTTGATCGCCATCCAGCCAAAGAGAATGAGCATAAAAGAGATGATGAACTTCCAGCTGCCGCCGAATTCGGCGATCTTGTCGGCCAGCCGGTCGCCGACACTCAACTGCTCCTCGATCTCTTCATTGACATTCTTTGAGGCGAGCGACTGCACGAGCTCGTTCGTCTTGCGCAAGCGTCCGCCGATCTCACCCAGCATCGCGACGGCCACCGACGGGCGCTGCAGCAGAAACTGGATGAAGTCATCTCGCCGCATCTCGAGCAACTGTGTCTCCTCCATCGCCACGGCCGTTGCGGTACGTGGCAAGCCGTCGAGGAGTGAGATCTCCCCGAAGAAGTCCCCTTGATGTAGGACCGAGACCCGAACCTCCTTCTTCGCGAATTGATCCGGCACCCTGATCTCGACAATGCCGTCTTCGATGATGAACATCGAAGATCCAGGCTCCCCTTTGCGGACGAGCACGTCACCGGCCTGCAGCGTGCGCGGAAGCCAGAGTGTGACGAGCGTCTCGAGGTCCTTCGGGAGGAGACGGTCGAAGATGGGGATCTTGGACAGAAATTGGGTCGAGACCATGAAATTCAAGAGGCGACGGACTCAATGTACAACAACCCGCAAGAATAACCACGCCCGGCGCGAAAACGCCGGGCGTTCAAGAACGTCCCGCAGGTAACTTGGATAGTTCCCATTCATTTCGTCGATACCGGGAGGGGGGTACCGGATCTGACCTTTGCACCGGGTTTGGGGCCCGATGTGAATGCAATCTACCCCCTGCGGGACAACTTCTCGTCGAAATCTAGAAGCGTTTCTCGCAGAGCCGCGAAGAACGCAAAGGACGCGGAGCGGAGTTCGTGGAACAAATCTCTTCTTTGCGATCTCTGCGGCCGCTGCGGCTCTGCGTGATTCTTATCTTCCCTTCCTGACTCTTTTCGACCACTCACCCGGCAGCTCGTTATAAAAATGCACGGCTGTCCGGATGCCACCGAAAAAGTTGTCCAGATTGATGAATTCGTTCGGCGCGTGAGCGTTCTCGTCAGGCAGACCGAACCCGAGCAGCACCGTATCAATGCCCAGGATCTTCTTGAACTGGACGACGATGGGGATCGAACCGCCTTCACGTTGGTACAGGGGCTTCTTGCCGAAACCCTTCCGCAGAGCCGTGACCGCCGCCTTCACGCCCGGACTATCGATCGGCGTGATCGCCGGCTCGCCCCCGTGCAGCGCCTTCACCTTCACCTTGACCGTCTTCGGCGCGATGGACTTGAAGTGCTTCTCGAACATCTTGGCAGCCTTCGCGCTCGTTTGGTCGGGCACGAGGCGCATGGAGATCTTCGCAGAGGCCTTCGCCGGCAGGACGGTCTTCGCACCTTCGCCCGTATAGCCACCCCAGATGCCGTTGCACTCCAACGTTGGCCGGGCCCAGAGGCGTTCGAGCGTCGAGTAGCCCTTCTCCCCGTACAATTGCGCCACGCCCAGCTGCTTGGCGTACTTCGCGTCACTCCAGGGTAGCTTCTTGAACGCCGTCCGCTCCGCCTTTGTCAGCGGCCGCACGTCATCGTAGAAGCCCTTCACCGTGATCCGCCCGTTCTTGTCGTGCAGTGAGGCGATCATCTCCGTCAGCGCCTGGATCGGATTGTGCACAGAACCGCCGAAGGAACCGGAGTGGAGGTCCGAGTTCGGTCCTTCCACCTCAACCTCCATGTAGGCCAAACCGCGCAGGCCGTAGCAGACCGACGGCACACCTTTGGCGAACATCGAGGAATCCGAGATGAGCACGAGGTCAGCTTTCAGCAGGTCCTTATGTGCCCGCACGAAAGCGTCAAGGTTGGCCGACCCAACCTCCTCTTCCCCTTCGATGAGCATCTTGATATTTACCGGGAGCAGATGGCCGTTCTTTGCGTAGGCCTCGATGGCCTTGAGATGAATGAACACCTGCCCTTTGTCATCGGCCGAGCCGCGGGCGTAGAGGTTGCCGTCTCGGATGGTGGCTTCGAATGGGGGCGAGGTCCAAAGGTTGACGGGGTCGACCGGCTGCACGTCATAGTGACCGTACAGCAACACCGTCGGAGCGCCGGGTGCCCCGAGCCATTCGGAATAGACGATCGGATGACCCGGTGTCTGGAAGATCTGAGCGTTCTGCATGCCGATCGTCCGCATCTGGCCAGCCACCCATTCAGCGCATCGCTTCATGTCGGGCTGGTGATTGCTCTGAGAGGAGACGCTGGGTATGGCGATGAAGTCTTTGACTTCGGCAAGGTATCGGTCGCGATTGGAGCCAACGTAAGCCAGAACCTTTTCCATGGGGATCTCGGATCGGTATCGATGAGGGGTGCGAACCCCGCCTCTGGGGTGAACAAATATAGAAAGGCGTGGCCCGAAAGGCAAGTTGCCCTTTCTGCTCCATCATGCGTATTTTGGGGCTATCCGACGAAAGGGAACCGCATGCGCCGCTTCAACCTGTTCACTTGTCTTCTCCCGTTCGCCGCCCTCAGTATCATGGTGGCGCAGTCCAAACGACCGATGACCTTCATGGACGTCGTTTCCATGAACACGGTGAGCTCCGGCTCCGTCAGTCCGGACGGTGGCTGGTTCCTCCACACCACAAGCACGCTCAACTGGAAGAAGGGGAAGCGGTTCACGGACATCTGGCTTGCCCATGTGGAAAAGGGCGCTGTCTCCGCACGTGCCCTGACGGCCACGCGCGACAAGAACGAGACCGACCCGCAATGGCTCTCGGACAGCCGGCGTTTTCTCTTTCTTTCCGACCGGGAATCAGGTGACGGAAAGTCCGTCGTTCAATTGTACGTCATGCCGATCGACGGGGGAGAGGCCCGACGCATCACCGACGTCAAGGAGAGTGTCGCCTCACCGCAGGTCGCACACGACGGTCACTGGATCGGCTTCCTCTCCGGCAAGGAGGCCGAGCGATCGCTGTGGACCCTGCCGGTCGATTCGCTCGACGAGGCCAAGCCGCACCAACGCGTGAAGAAGGCCGCCGGCGTTTCGTGGTGGATGTTCTCCGCTGACAGCCGATCGATCCTCTTCACGGCTCCCGACAGCGCCGACACGGCCAACCGGAAGCGAAAGGAAATGAAGTTCGACGTCCGCATCCGGAACGAAGCAGCGCCCCCAGAACACCTGTGGATCTACGATCTCAAGACGTCGAAGGAACGTCGCCTGACCTCGGGTGACGCGTACAGCGTGACCGGCGTGACCATGTCGGACGACGGCGCCTGGATCGGCTTCCGCGGCATCCGCAACGACCGATACATGCGAACGGTCACCGAATCGTCCGCGTACGGAGACCTCTACCTGCTTCACGCGGCATCGGGCGAGATCGAGCGCCTGACGGACAACCTTGAGACCCCGGAGAGCACCATTCTGTTCTCGCCTGACAGCCGGTCATTTGTCTTCTCCGCTCCGGAGGACTTCACATACTTCCGCGACCACCGACTCTATCACCGACGGGTGGCGGAACGGGGCGGAATGCTCCGGGAGGTCCCCACCAACCGCGATCTGTTCATGTCGGCTGAGTGGTGGTCCGACGACGGCACGACCGTCTACTTCAACGAAGGGACGCGCGCCACGAACCAGTTGTTCTCGGTCAACGTCAACACCGGCGAAGTGCGTCAGGTAACGAGCGAGCGCGGCACGGCTGACGTCAGCCATGACCGCAGGACGAAGCGGACGGTGATCCTGTTCAGCTCGCCGACGGAACCGGCTGAGTACTTCACGGTAGAACGGTTCGATCGCGTGGGCCGCCGTACGGCGTGGAAGCGTCTCACCGACGCCAACCCGGGCGTCCGCGCTTTGGACCTCGGCGTCACCGATACGGTCACGTGGCGATCGAACGACGGTACCATCGTCGAGGGCATTCTTGTCCTTCCGCCACGTCGACGGCCCGGCGAGCGCGTCCCGCTCGTCGTTCAGATCCATGGCGGGCCCGCTGCCGCCAGTCTCCTTAGCTTCAATGCGTCGTACGGGACGTACAGCCATCTCTTCGCCGCGGCCGGGTATGCCGTACTCCTTCCCAACTATCGCGGTTCGACGAACTATGGCGAAGCGTTCAGGACGGCGATCCGAGGCGAGTACTTCCGGCTGGGGTTCGAAGACATCATGTCGGGGGTCGACCATCTCGTCGAGCGCGGCATCGTCGATCCTGAACGGATGGCCAGCATGGGCTGGAGCGCCGGCGGCCACTGGTCGAACTGGATCCTTGTACAGACCGATCGTTTCAAGGCGATCTCCTCGGGAGCCGGCGCCGTGAACTGGATCTCGATGTACGCGCAGAGCGACATTCAGCGGACGCGGCAGGAGTACTTCGGCACGAGGCCGTACGAGGACTTCGACCACGTCTGGAACATCTCGCCGCTCAAATACATCAAGAACGCAAAGACGCCGACCATGATCCACGTCGTTGACGGCGATCCCCGCGTGCCGCGACCGCAGAGCGAAGAACTGCACATGGCGCTCCGCCAACTTGGAGTGCCGACGGAGTTCTTCGTCTATCCCGGCAGCACTCACGGGATCACAGAGCCCCGGAACCAACTGGTCAAGATGGTCGTGGAATTCCGGTGGATCGACCGGTGGGTCAACGGCCGGGAGGACTGGCTCGATTGGAACGAATTGTTGAGGACGTTGGGAACGGACAACGGGGCGGAGGATGGCCCGAAGTGAGGCCCGGCCGACGGCCGGGGTCTCCTACCCACATTCCCGTAAAACTCGTATATTCACCCAGTCATCTTATCACGTGGACAACCGCATGAAAAAGACGCCGCTGTTGCTCGCCGGTCTGCTGTCTGCATTCCTGGCGGCCACCGCTCCTGCTCAGGAATCGGCCCCCGACGCCGACGCCAGCCTCTCGCCGGAGCAGATCACGGAGATCCTGAAGACGGAATGGTCATTCCTGAAGGAGAAGTCCGACGCCTTCTTCGCCGAGATCCAGTCGAAAGGAGAATTCGAGACGACACCGGAGTTCGAGAAGCGGGTCGCGGCGCGGCGACAGATCTTTCAGGCCGAGATCGCGAAACGCATCAAGGACGAGAAGCTCGACACGCGTCAATTCGGCGTGCTTCTCAAGGCGAACCTCGTGAGCTACAATGCGGACAAGCAGACCTACGCCGTCGCCTGCAGCGTGACCGTCCAAGCCCCGTATGATATTCCAACGCTCGTCTCGTACATCCCAACGAACCCGTACATCGCCATCCAAGACACGGTGCTCGGCGGCTACCGGACGAATCAGATGGTCATGAGGTTCAGGCCGTCGTGGAGTTGGAGCGTCGATCGGGCAACGGCGATGGAAGCGAAGGCCGATGAATCAGCCGTCTACTTCCGCATCCAGTTCATGATCGACATCAACCAGCCCGGGATCAAGCAGCAGGCGCTCCTTCGCATCGTCCCGAAAGGGATCGAGCTTGTCAATACGAACCAGCGCAAGACGCTCTGGCGATCCGCGATCTCCTGAGTCACGCAATCGGACGGAACACACGAAGGGCGGCCCTCAAGCCGCCCTTTGTCTTTGATCTCTCACTCCCTACGGCAAGAATAGCCACGAAGAACAGCCGGAGGCCCACGACAAACGCCGCGGGAGCGGCTATCACTCCGGCATTGACAAGTGCAGGTCGCCGGCGACGTCGTCTTCCGTGATGCCGACGATCTCCCGGAATTCCTCCGGCCGCATCGTCAACACCGGGCACGGCGACAAGCGGACCACCTTCTCCGCAACGCTCCCCACCAGCACGTGACGCATGCCCGTGCGGCCGTGTGTGCACATCACAATGAGGTCTGCCGCCAGGTCACGAGCCGCTTTGACGATCTCAGATACCGCTGGACCATGCCTCAGAACGACGCCGATCGGGCGTCCCTCAGCCCCCGCCTGATGCAGAAGAACATCGACGGCGGCCCGGGCGGACCGCTCGCGTTCCCCGTCGGTCTGGTGCACGTGTTCCGCGTGCCGGTCGACCACGTGGAGCACCGTCAGCTGAGCACTGAAGAGGTCGGCGATCTCCAGAGCATACTTCAGGACAGAGAACGAGAAGGGTGAAAGGTCGGTGGGGACCAGGAGATGCCGTGGCGCGATCATGGCGCGTCTCCAGAACGCACAGCCGGTCGGCTGCCGGGTCCCGGGTGAGGTACGCCGCCGGTGATCCGTATCTCCGGCGGCGTCCCAGGACATTCGAGAGATCTCTCCGAGAAAGTGTGTCGCTCCGCGGCTCGGCCCGCGGTTCGGTCACGCCGAGGCCGGCTCGGGACGGTGTTGCGACGCCACTTCGACCTCCGCCTCCAACCCTTCACGACGACGGCGCACGAGCGCCAACATCACGCCGAAGAAGCAGATCAACGCCCCGATCCACACGAGGCTGATGAATGGTTTCACGCTCGCCTCGACGACGAGTGCTTCCGGTGTTGCCGTTGCGCTCGCGCCGGGCACCGCCGCCTCAAGGACGATCGTCGACCCCTCGCCCGACATGCCGATATTCATCCCGACCAGACGAAGCTCCGTCTGTCCATCGAGCGGCTCGCCCTTCGACGACTGCACTTCGCCTTGAGCGAACACCGACACCGGCGTCACCGTCCGTATCTGACGGTCCTTCTTCACCTTGAGGACCGCACCGATCCGCATGCCGCTCTCCGCCTGTTGAGCCATACCGGCCGCATGCGGCTGCATCTCGAAGCGTTCGAACGTGACCACATACCCGGCGATCTCGACCGTTCCGCCTTTGGGCACTTGCACCATCTGACCCTGACCGCCCCGTTGTCCTGGCTCCAGCGACACCGGCTCGACATAGAAGTCTCTCGTCAGGAAGCTCACGTAGTCCGGATTGCGCATGACCGAGTTATTATAGTCGCTCCGGAACATGACGGGCATCGCCGAGAAAGCACTCTCGCCGTGCTTGGCATTGACGGTGAAGATGAACTTCCCGTCGGGCGTCGGAGCGTTGCCGGCGTAGGTCAGTTGATATCCCATGACCTCCACCGTCTGTCCCTGCGGCAAGGAGACGGTCTTCTGCTCGCTGTAGAATCCCGAGCCGATGACGCCGAGGAACACGATCGCGAGGCCGGTATGCGCCAAGGGGCCCCCGGTCGCCAGTGCCTCAACGCGGTACATCACGAAGGCGGCCCTGATACTCATGAACAGGGCGAACAGCGACGTCAAAGAGAAGAGGAGCGGCAGCACGTCGGTCACGCCCATGAAGAAAATGACGGCCGTGACGGCGGCGGCTCCGGCCAGCGAGACCAGCATGCGCTTGAAGGCGACCGCAAAGGGCACTTCTTCCCATTGCAATGCAAGGCTTACGCCGAGCAACACCGCCAGCAGAATGCCGATCGGAACGCCGGTCTTGTTGTAGAAGCTCGGTTCCACCGATGCGTTCGAGACGATCGGCCAGTTGGTCCCGATGAAAACGATGAAGGCGAGCAGTCCGATGACCACCGATGTCCAGCCGAGCATTGAGTCCTTTCGCCAGATCCCCGTGACGACCGACGTTGGCGTGAGGTCCTTCCATCGTCGGGCCAGCAGCCCCAGACCGATGAAGGCCAGGCTGAGCACCCAGAGCAGGAGCAGGGTATAGATGAAGGTTCCGGGGTCCGTGAACGAGTGGACCGACGCGTCACCGAGAATGCCGCTGCGCGTCAAGAAGGTGCTGTGGACCACGAGCACATAGGCAAGCACGGCCAACAAGAAGTTCGTCCTGGCGAAGCCGCCATTCTTCTTCTGCACGAGCAGCGTGTGCAGGAGTCCAACGGCGACCAGCCATGGTATGAGCGATGCATTTTCGACCGGGTCCCATCCCCACCAACCGCCCCAGCCTAGCACTCCATACGCCCAGTAGCCTCCGAGCATCAGGCCGGACCCGAGCGCCACGACCGAAAAGAGCACCCAGGGCAAGGCCACGCTCGCCCATTCATGGTACGTACGCCGCCACAAAGCGGTCACGGCCAGCGCAAAGGGAACAGCCAATGCGGCAAAGCCAATGAACAGAATGGGCGGATGGATGGCCATCCACATGTTCTGCAGCAACGGATTGAGTCCGCGGCCATCGGGCGGCACCTGGCCCACCTGCAGATCGTTCGGGAACGCTTCCCAGACGGGTGTGAAAGGCGTCTTGATCACCACGAGCAGCAGCATGACGGTCTGCAGGAAGCCGTAGACCGCCATCACCTCGTATTCGATCCTGCGTGAGCGTGCGTACGACCGGAGCAACAGTCCGAACAGAGCACCGAATGTCGCCCACAGGAGGAAGCTCCCCTCCTGTCCGGCCCAGAACGTCGTGACGAGCAGATACGTCGGCAGGTCGCGAGAGCTGTATCCGTAGACGTAGTTGACGTCGAACCGATGCTGCATGATGTAGAAGAACAGGAGCACCGCCGCGGCCAGGATCGCAACCACGGACGTCATGAGGCTCCAGCGGGCTTCGCGCACGAGTCGGGCCTTGCCCGTCGCCGCGCGTTGATACAGAATGGCTCCGATCAGCGAAGCGACAAATGCGACCCACAAGATGATGGTACCGGTCATATCCTCTCTCTCCAGGCCCGGTCGCATCGCACACCGAATGAGCGGGTGCGCCGGACGTTTTCCCTTGATGGATGAATTATGCTTCTCTCCTCGCGCCAGCCAGTCGAACGGATCGCAGAACTCCGAGTCCTCTTAGTATGGGCCTTCGGTCGTGAACGTATTCCGTTTGCCGTTGATGTGCCGCTTGGCATTGGTGATACTCCAGGTGCCGGCCACGGAGTTATAGGTCGCGATCGGCGGTTCGCCGGAGAACGTGTGACAGATCCCGCAATTCTGGTTCGTAGAGTGCGGCGGCGGCGGCAACGGATTGCCCGTCGCGGGATTGCCATGGCACGTGCCGCAATTCCCCGACGCCGCGTTCGTCCAGGTCGGCGCGTTGGACGGATTGCCATAGTCGAACGTGCCGTGGCAGTACGTGTTGCTGCACGACTGGTCGGCCGGGTTGTAGGTTGGGTTTGGGATGATCTGCGTGGTCGTTGAACCGACGGTCGTGATCACACTGGCCAGGGTGTCGTTCATCGCCACTTCGGCCAGCGCCGTTCCTTCCATGTGACCGTCCGCGCCGGAGTAGTCCAGTGTCGCCGGGACCGTGTGGCATTCGGCGCACTTCACCTGCTTCGCCGTGGTGGCGAGGAGGTGGACCTGATGGGCCCCAACGCCGCGGGCCGATGTGGACGAGTTGCCCGCGATATCCTTCGGCGGGGCCGCGTTCGCCGCGCTCCCGTGGCAGTGGCTGCAGTCGGCCGAGCCGCCGTACGGATAGACCTGGTTGATGCCGTCGAGATGCTTCGTCCTGTCGACGAAGTTCGTCGAAGCGTTGACGACCTGGTCATGACACATCGAGCACTGCGTGTAGTTCGGGTGCGTTCCGCCGTTCGCCGCCGTCTTCGGCAGGGCCTTCTGGGCGGTCGTCCCGCCGGCCGTGTTGCCGTGGCAGGTGCCGCACGCGGCGCCGGTACCGGCGGGCGCGTTCCACGTTGGGGCGTTCGTGAGGTTGCCGTTCTTGAACGAGCCGTGGCAGCCGGACGTCGTCTTCCGAGCCAGGGCGCCGAAGAGCAGTTCGGCCGAGCCGCCGGCGGCATCCAGGTGCCCGTCGGCGCCGCTGTAGTCGAGGGTCGTGGGAACCGTGTGACATTCGGCGCAGGCGACAGTGGCCGCCGTGGAGGTGCCGGCCACGTGGACCTGGTGGGCCCCCACGCCCGGCGACGTCCGGACGGAGTTCCCGTCGAGATCGTTGGGAGGCGCCGCGTTCGTCGCCGAACCGTGGCAGACGTTGCAGTCCTGGGGACCTGTGTACTGGAACACCTCGATCTGACCGTTGATATGCTTGGCGGTGCTGGTGATCGAGGCCGAGGCATTGACCACCTCGGCATGACACAACGAGCAGCGCGTATCATTCGGATGCGTGCCGCCGTTCGACAAGTTCTTCGGCAACGCCTTGGCCGCGACCGTTACGCCCAGCGTGTTGCCATGGCAGGTCCCGCACTCGGCGCCCGTTCCAGCCGCGCCATTCCACACGGGCGCGTTGGTCGGATTGCCGTTCTTGAATGAGCCGTGGCAGTAGCTGTCGGAGCATTTGCGCGTGGTGAACGAATATGTCGGCGACGAGGTCACGCCCAGCGTGTCCTTTCCCGCCAACGGACCGAAGACCAGTTCGGCGTTCGGGGCGCCGTCCATATGCCCGTCGGCGCCCGTGTAATCGAGCCCACTCGGGCTGATGTGACACTCGGTGCACGCCACCGCCTTGCCGAGCGCTCCGCCGGCGCGGTGGATCTGGTGCGCGCCAACGCCCGGGGCCGTCCGGTCGGTGTTGCCCGCAAGGTCGACGGGGGGCGAAGCGTTCGTCGAGCCGTGACAATGGCGGCAGCTGAACGAGCCGCCGTACGGATAGATCTGGATCGTGCCGTCGACGTGCTTCGAAGCGTCGACGATCGAGGCACTCGCATTGACGGTCTGATCGTGGCACCACACGCACTGCGTGTAGTTGGGATGCGTGCCGCCGCCCGCGGCCGTCTTTGGCAGCGCCTTCTGCGGGGTCGTCGAGGCCGCTGTGTTGCCGTGGCAGGTGCCGCACGCGGCGCCGGTACCGGCGGGCGCGTTCCACGTTGGGGCGTTCGTGAGGTTGCCGTTCTTGAACGAGCCGTGGCAGTGGCAGTACGTGCCGCCGCAGGTGTTGTTCGTGAAGCTGTAGGCCGGGCTCGGCGTCACGCCCGACCGCGCGGTACGAACGATGGCGCCGTTCATCGGCACTTCGGCCGGCAACGACGCGTCGATGTGGCCGGAATCGGCCGTGGCGGCAGGGACCGTATGGCATTCGGCGCACTGCACCAGCTTGCCCGTCGTCATCGACGCAAGGTGGAACTGGTGCGCGCCGACGCCCGGCGACGTCACCGTCGTCGTGCCGTCAAGGTCGCGCGGCGGAGCGGCATTCACGCCGCCGTGGCACGTCGTGCAGTCGTTCGGACCGGCCGGCTGCGAGTGGCAGGTCGCGCAGCTGACGCCCGAAGTACCGCCGTTCGTGCTGTTGAGCGCGCCGTGACATTGCTGGCATGACGTCATCTCCCAGCCGTTGGCGCGGATATGCTTGCCATGAAAGGTGGAGGCGGCGGGCACGTTCCATCCATCCGGATGGACGTTCGCACCGGCGGTGGTGGCCGGCGGAAGCTGCTCTTGCAGGTCCGCACACCCCGTGAGAACGGCGAGCGTCAGTGCGACGGCCGCCAAGCGGATGAGCGAGAGGTGGTTCATACGGGTTCGCATGGCTTAGTTGTGGCAGTAGCCGCAGAATTTCTGTCCTTTAACGCCGCCTGGATACGCGTTGGCGTCTGTGTGGCAAACGTAGCAATTCGCTCCGGGATCCTTGTGCCAATCGCCATTCACGTCCGCCATGAAGCCGCGCACGTGCGTCTTCGCCTGAGTTCCTTTGATGCCGTCGGGGTCGACATGGCACGTCACGCAGGTCGGGTCGGCAGCTTCGGGGTCGTGGCACGATGCGCACGATTCAATGTCGCGCTTGGCCAGCCGCGCATGTTCGCCGCCCCCCGAACCGACGCCGATCGTCACAAAACCCGTTACGCCATGCCCGGCCGGCTGGAACGCCGATTGATTCACGTCGCCGCCGGCCATGTGGCAGGTCGAGCAGAAACTCTGGCTTTCGTGGCACGTCTGGCACTCCGACGACTTGCCTTTGGCCGCGAGCCCGTGCGTGTAGCGGAAATTCAGGTCATGGACCTTGGTGAGGCGCATCCCCTGCCCGCGGCTGATCGCGAAGGTGCGCGGGCCGCGCTCGCCCGTCAGGTCCGTGCCCGGGACATTCACCGTCTGCAGATCCGAACCGTTATGGCAATCGGAACAGGACTCCTCGGCATGGCACGACGCGCAATTGGCGTCCATCCGCTGGGCAACCTTCTTATGTTCTTTCAGGAAATCGATGCGATTGTGCTCGACCGGACGGAGCGATGCGAGGTTCGTGTGGCATACTTCGCAAGCGTTCGTCGCCTTGGCGTCGTTATGGCACGTGTTGCACGTCGCCATCGTCGGGGCGAGGTCGCCGACCGGTTGTTCGAGCTGATCGACGCCTTCATGGCAGGTGACGCAGTCCGTCCCCATCTCAAGATGCTGCTGGTGCGAGAACACAAGTTCGCGGTCGATAGCCGGCGCTGCGGCGTAGCTGAGCGGGTCTTCGCTGGTATGACAGGTCGTGCAGGAGTTCTCGAGCTGCTCCTGGTGGCACGATTCGCAGTTCGTATGGTCGGGGCGAAGCTGGTCGCCAGCCTGCCTGCTCGTAGTGACCTTCACGTGACAGTCGGCGCAGGCGATGCCCGCTTCCTGCACGTGGTACTTGTGCGAGAACTTGATGCCGTTCCGCTCGGTGATCGAAGGACCGTTCACAGAAGCTGTGACCGCGGAGACCCCGACGACGATCGCGAGGACCGCCACGATGCCGGTCAGCGTGAGCGAGGGCCGGCGGATGAGCAATGACATGAACATGGCGGCTCCCCTTAGAACAGGTCCAAACGCCGGGAGAGCTGGTAGCTCAGCCGGACGAACAGCCGGACGTCGTTGGCGTAGATTCGGTTGTTGATCCACTGCACCTGCGCATCGATGTTCAACGTCGGCAGTGGACGGACGACCGCACCGGCGGCGAGGCTCAGCGCGTTCTCGAGCGGCGCCGCCGCGTCGAGCTTGTACTGCGAGAACCCGACGAGCAACGTCGGGGTAACAAGATTGTCGAACAACGGATACGAAGCGTTGAGGCTGGCGGCCGAGATATCTCCGTTGTAGGTCGTGTTGCGCGAGAGGCTCGCGCCGACGAACCTGCCGTTGGCGGCGATGGTGATCCGGTCCGTCGACCCGTCGCCATACGACACGGAGCCGTACTTCGCCACCAGGAACCAGTTCTTGAGCACTTCGTACTCGACCCCTCCTTCCGCCTCCTTGAGTGTCGAATAGGCGAACACCGAGAAGATCGAGTTGAACGCAACGCGCGGCTCGCGTTGGAGATACTCGCCCGTAAGCGCCAAGCCTTCCATGACGCGGACGCGGGCGAACGCGTTCAGCCGGGACATCTCCATCGATTCGAGGTCGTGGTCATAGCGCAGGTAACCGTCACCCCATTCGGGCAACTCACCCGAGGCGTCGAAGCTGAGCAGTTGCTCGTTCCGCGGCTCGGGCTTCAGTTCCACTGTCTTCGTACCGGTCAGCAGATCGTCCGCGCGGATCGCACGGTAGGTCGATTGCGACATCCGCTTGTTCGCATAGCTGAGGGAGAATTGGGCCCCGTGGATCGGCTGGACGAGCGCCTGCGCGCCCCACATCTTGTTGTCGAGGACGTCGTCGATGATCTCGAACTTCCGTCCGGCCGGAGCCAGCGCCCCGCCGTACGCCACGAGCTTCACGGGATACCACGGCAGCCGGACCGTCGCTTGGGCGCCGTCCATCAACCCGATGCCAGCTCCGGCAACGAGAAAGAAGCGCCCGGCTTGGACATCAGCCATGTCGAACAGATTGCGCGCCTTCAGAGAGAGATTCTGCAGGCGCAACAACGGGTCGTTCTTCACCGGACCCGCGAAGTCGTTGAACCCCTGGATGTTGGCGTTGAACGAGTAGCGCTGATCAGCAAGACTCACCTGCACGGTCTGGTAGCCGTAGAGATGAGTGTTCGTCTGACCGACGGTGTCGTTCCGCTGCCAGCCGTACGCCGAGGTCACGAGCCGCGCCTGAAACAACTGTCCCAGGGCGATCGTACAGCTCAGCGCGCTGACGAGGAGGAGATTGTAGGTTCGTTTCACGTTGATGGTCCTCTGAGTCTCCGCAGTATGGGCAACCGCTGTGCCAGTAAGATCAACAAAAACAGCGAGAATTCAGACTTCTTGACGGCTCCTTCCTGCACGGACTTCCGCCCCCTGCGAAAACGCAACAGGGGCCATTATCAAGGATAAGAAAGCCTGTCCAGCATCGCGCGCACAGGACCTTTGGAGGCCACACGCTTGGCGCATTCTTCCACGGCCCCCTTCTGCCAACCGTCTTCTGTCTCCCAATCTCCAATCCCCCACCTCTCATCTCCCACCATCTCTCTCGCCAACCTGCCCTCTTCCCGCCTCTTCTCCCCTCACTTCGCCTTCGCGTGACACTCCGTGCAGTTCATATCCTTCCACGAGTCGCCGATGTCCACCGGATGCTGGAACTCGGTCGATTCGTAGACGAAGCCGCTCTTCCCTTTCGGCGCGGGGGTCTTGGAGATGATCGAATGGCAGACGTTGCAGTCCTTGCTGATCACCTTGCCGTCATCGCTCACATGCTTGCCGTCGTGGCACCGGAAGCATCCGGGAAAATAGAGATGCCCGATATTGTTGGGGAAGGCGTGCCACGAGGTATTCATCTCGGGGAAATAGTTGTTCGAATAGACCTTCTGCACCGAAGCGATTGCTCCTCCGATCGATGCCCTTTTGGCGAGCGCCACGTCGGCGTGGTTGGTTGCGTAGAAGGCACGAATGGCCTGTTCGATCTTCTCGTGCGCCTCGGCCTCGGTTGCGTATTTGCCCTCGAGCGTCTCCACGGCCAGAGACTTCATGGACGGAAGCGTCTTGTCGATGCGACCCGACGCCATGGCGAGGTTCACCACGTCCGCCGGGTGGTGGTACTGATGGCTCGGCCGGTTGTGGCAATCGATACAGTCCATCTTCCGCTCCGTCAGTCCCCTGATCTCCTCGTCTGACGACGGGATCTCCGTCGAGCGGTAGATGCGCTCCTTGCCGCTCCGATCGACCGCCTTCACCCACGGAATGATCTGGCGTTGCGTATCGGCGTGGACGTAGGACACTTCGTTCGCGATGTACATGTGATAGTGGATGCCCGACTGGACGCCGCCCTCTCCTGTGCCCCCGCCGATCTTGACGAGCATGGCGAACGAGGTCTCGGTGTTCGGCTCGTCGGACAGATAGTAGGTCTTTTCTTGCAGGTTCTCGTGGTAGAACTGGTCTGGCCAATGGCACTGCTCGCACGTTTCGCGGGCCGGTCGCAAGTTGGCGATGGGGGTCGCGATCGGCCGCGGGTAGACATTGGCCGCGACGGCATAGACCTGGTACGCTCCCGACAGCTTCGACCGGACGAACCATCCGGCGCCTGGCCCGATGTGGCATTTGACGCATCCAACGCGCGCGTGCGGCGACTGTTGATACGCCGTGAACTCGGGCTGCATGACGGTGTGGCACATTTGGCCGCAGAATTCGTCCGACTCGGTGTACTCATACGCCTTGTAGCTGCCAAAGGCGGAGAAGATCGCGAGCACCGATGCGACGATAAGGACGGTCAGGGCGGCACGGCGTTTCGCCGGATCGTTCAGATCGATCCGCGGAAAGCGCTGCTCGACCGACAATCCTGCCTTGATCCGGTTTCGCTCGCGAACGACCCCCACAATGGCCAGCGCGAGAAAGCCCAGCATCACGGAGGGGAGCGCAATGAACGTCAGCACGCCCATATACGGGCTGGCCTCCGGTTCCAACGCCTCCCAGATCATCAGGAAGAGGATGAACAGGAACGCGACGCCGGCAAGAGCCGCGGAGACATAGGTGAGGGGATTGGAGAAGGCCTTCGGAAAGCGCGAACTCATGGCCGGTCCTCGGGAGATGGCGGATCGTGCGGAAACTGAGACGAGAATGCGATTCTTTTGGGAGAACGGCAACCGGCGGGTGTGCACCGGCCCGCACCCGCCGTGTGGGAGCGAAGGCCCGGCGAGAGGTCCCGCCTGGCCCGCTCGATCGCGTTCACCCTATCGGTCGGAGATCAAGGGGCTACTTCACGTCCTCTTCCGGTTCATCGGGCTGGACGTCAAGATCGCCTCCTTCCCGCCGCTTGATCTCGGCGAGTTCCCGCGGATGTTCTTCGGCCATCTCGTGTTCCGAGATCGTGCCTTTGAGGAACGCGAGGTTGATCGGATAGGCTTCGGGATTGAAGATGACGAAGTAGAAGTGCCAGACGATGATCGCCAGCGTCGCCAACCAGGCTTCGTAGAAGTGGATCGTCCGGGCGATGTCGTAACCCTGCTTCGTCAGCAGGTTGATGAAGGTGTTGTCGAACCACATGAAGATGCCCGTGGCCGTCATGACCACCGTGCCCCACACAAGCGCCCAGTACTCGGCCTTCTCGATATAGCTGAACCGGCCGAGCTGCGGCCTGTCGTTCGAAAAGCCGAAGTTGTACCTCATCTGCGCGATCATTTCCTTCAGGTCGAGCGAGGTCGGCATCAGGTCGAAGATCAACTGACGGCCGCGCTCGGTCGCGAACACGTAGTAGATGTGCCAGAAACTGGCCGCGATCATGGCGACCCCGGCCGACCGGTGGAGGAAACTGCGAAGGTCCCCTTCCCATGGCGCAAGGTCTCGCAGCGCAACGACCCACCACGCAGACGGGTACCGGAGCATGAACCCTGTGACGACGAGCATGATGAACGAGATGGCGAACGTGCCGTGCTGGAGACGCTCCTCGAACGACATCCGGAGATACAGCCGGTGGCCGACGGCGTGGGGCGTGCCGAAATGGCCGCGTCGCTCACGCAGCTTGCGAATGGACTTGCGGACGAAGTCGGCGATGTTGTGCACCGTCATGCCGCCGATCGTGAGGATGATCAGCCACACGTACACGGTGCTGATCCAGTAAAGCGTCGGGTCGGTCGAACTCGTCGTCGTCGTCACGTGGACGCTGCCGACGGCAAAACGCTCGTTCGCGCCCGGATGGCACGAGCCGCACGTCTTGGGGAGGTTGTCCTTGTGTACCATCGAGGTCGGGTCACTCGACGGCTTGATGTTGTGCGCGCCGTGGCAGCTTGCGCAGTTTGCCACGCCCACCTTGCCGCCTTCGATCGCAAGGCCGTGAAAGCTGTCTGTGAAGGTCGCGAATCGATCGGACTGGATCCCGTATTTTTCCGAGAGGCGGACCGACGCGTGGCACGGTGAACAGACCTGCGCCGAGATGTTCTTTGCGGCAACGGGCGAGCGTGGGTCGTCGTGCTTCAGGATGTTGTGTTCGCCGTGGCAGCCGGTGCAGGTCGGCGAATCGGTGTTCCCTTCTCGGTCCGCAACGCCGTGCACGCTCTCGTTGAATTCTTCGCCGATGTCAAGATGGCACTGACCGCATGTGCCGACGATCTGACGACGGTGCACCTTCGACGCCGGATCGCTTCCCGGCAGGACGTCGTGACTGCCATGACAATCGCTGCAGGCCGCCGCGGAGCCGTTGCCGGCCTGCAGCGCCTTGCCGTGCACGCTCTGTCCGTACGCCGCGATGAAGCCGGCGGTCGGCGTCATCTGTGAGCGGACGTCCGGATTGTCCCGGTGGCACGCCATGCACATCTCTTCCTGAGCCAGTTTCACGACCGCCGAGTCGCGTCCCGGACCGATGCGTGTTATGTCCTCTTGATGGCATTCGACACAACCTGGTGCGCCCTTGACCCCCCGGTTCCATGCGTTGCCATGGGCTGATGCGAGGAAGAGTTTCTTTACTTCCCCATGACACGTCCCGCACGAAGCCGGCTGGTTCTTGAGGGACCACTTTGACGCCGGGTCGGACGGTCGCACGACATCGTGTGTTCCATGGCACGTCTTGCATGACATGCCCGGCGCGCCGTTCGTCCCCTTTGACGCGGCCAGTTGCGGATGGAACTTGTGCTTCGTCGGAGCGTTCGCGTGGCAGGTCAGACAATTGACCGGCGTGATCGGGTCTTTGTGCGGCAGGTTGTCGGGGTCGAATCCCGTGTGACAGGCAGTGCAGACGAGTTTGGCGTGGGGCGACTTCGCCATCACATCGGCCTTGACGTGAAGCGAGACGGTCTTCCCCTTTCGCTCCATCGTCAGGGATTCATCGGAGTGGCAGGTCAGGCACTGATCGTTGACCTGCGCGTGAAGAGAGCTTGTGGCGCCAGATGCGAGCAGAAACACCGTTGCCACAAAGAACGAACGGATCGCGGTAGGAAAGTTCCTCATGATTCGTATGTCAGGGCGTGAGGAGGGAGCCGAGGCGGTCAATGGCACCCTGGAAGTGCCGGTTGTTGCCCACGAACGCTCAACACGCGATGTTGATGGGATCTCCCGTCGTCGGGTATTCCCATTCCCCAGAATCCGTAGGGTGCCTCAGCATCATCAAATCGTATGCCCGGAAACGCAGGAAATTCGACGCGTATTTACAGCATGCTCGACCTCGGTTTGCAGAAATGAGAAAATTCGGACGGCGATTCCAATGCAAAAAGCCCATGATCGGCCTCCGAAGGCAGAACACGGGCTCCAAGATGGGGAAGGCGACTACTGAGTGATGGATCCGACGAAAGCCGAGGGTCGATCTGCCCGAATCCGAACCGGTTTGACGGTAAGCACCGGCTGGTCTGCATGCTGGACAACCTTCTCGGCAACGCTCCCGAGCAGAACATGGGCAAGGCCGGTCCGGCCGTGGGTGGCCATGACGATCATGTCAGCCTGTTCTTCGGCGGCATACCGCGTGATCTCATCATACGGATTGCCATGACGCACGGCAAGGGTCACTCCTTCTCGACCGTGGATATCATGGGCTTGGGCGAACGCCTGCAGATGTTGTTCTGCTGTCCGGGTCGTGTCTTCGATGACGAAGTCGGTCGTCATTTCCATCGTATGAAAGGCCAGGACCGGCGCATCGTCGACAACATGCAGCAGATGCAGATCGGCACCGTACAACTCTGCCAACGACATCGCGTAGCGGATGCCTTCCAGCGACAGGTCGGAGAAATCGGTGGGGACGAGGATGGTGCGGATGGCGGGTTTCATGGGGGCCCTCCGTGCAAGCGTTACGCCGCATAGGCGCGAAGACGCAAAGCAAACCATTCTCTCATGGCGCCTTTGCGTCTCCGCGGTTGCATCTTCACTTCACCAGGGTGCATCACATCGAATCAAACGACGCCATCACGCCGTTGCCGATCTCTCCGCGCGCCCTCATCTCGTTCAACTTCTGCAGGATGCGCAAGATCGTGGCGCTCTTGGCCTCAAGCATCTCTCGAACAAAATTCTGCACGTCAGGGTAGTCGCACTCGGTCTGCAGCGTCTCGTAGAGTTTGGCCAGCTCGGTCTCTTCCCGCATGATCTGCGACAGCATCGCGCACGTGTTCCGGCAGGCATGCTCACAATGGAAACTCGACACGTCCATAGTCTCCCTTCCTTCCCCGGTCAGGCCGGATGGTGCTCAGTTTCGGTGGCCGGATGCAGCGCCACTTCGCGCCCGCGTTCCAGCGCCAATCGATTCGTCTCGAGCAGATGCTTGCGGTGAGGTGGCAGCACCTTGTCGAGCGCCTTCAGCACGCTCTCCAGCTTCACGAGCGGACGCTTGGCCAGGAACGCGCCGAGCATCAAGGTGTTCGCCACTTGGCGCGCTCCCAAGGCGTCTGCCTCGAGCGCGGCATTGATGAGCGTCAATTCCTTGCCCGACGCGTCGGGGAGCACGGGCACCGTCGACCGCTCGGCCATCACGAGGCCGCCTTCGCGCACAAGCGGATAGAACTTGTCCATCGACGGCTGGTTGAGGACGATCGCCGAGTCGAACGTCGTCACGATCGGCGAACTGATGCGCCCTTCAGAGATGATCACGATGCAGTTCGCCGTCCCGCCCCGCATTTCAGGGCCGTAGGACGGCATCCAGCTCACGTTCTTGCCTTCGAGCGTGGCCGCATACGCCAGGATCTGCCCCATCGAAAGGGCACCTTGCCCGCCAAAGCCGGCGATGATTAATTCATGGGATGTCTTCATTGCATTTCGGATTGCGGATTGTCAATTGCGAATTGTCCATCTGACACCGGTGGACCCGATCCTTCTTGGCGTCCTTCGTGTCCTTGGCGTGCTTGGCGGTTGACGCTGTATCACACGCCCAGTCCCCCGCGCTCCTTAGTTCAGCCCCGGGGGCGGCAGCTTCAGGTCCCCCGGCGGATACATCGGGAACATGTTCTGCTCCATCCACTTGTTCGATTCGACGGGGGTCATCTTCCAACCCGACGGGCAGTTCGAGACCACCTCGACGAAGCACGTCCCCTTGTTCAGCTTCTGATATTCGAACGACTGGCGCACGGCCTTCTTGAACTTTCGGACGGCCGCCGGCGTGTGCACGCTCTGGCGCGTCACAAAGAGCGCGCCTGGCAGGCCGGCGATGAGCGATGTAATGTTGAGGGGATGGCCCATCGTCAGGATCTCGCGGCCGAAGGGCGATGTCGTCGTCTTCATGCCTGGCAAGGTCGTCGGAGCCATCTGCCCACCCGTCATGCCGTAGACGCCGTTGTTGACGAACACGATCAGTATGTTCTCACCGCGATTCACGGTGTGGATCGTTTCGCTCGTGCCGATGGCCGCCAGGTCGCCGTCACCCTGATACGTGTAGACGAACTTGTCCGGCAGGACCCGCTTGATGCCCGTGGCGACCGCCGTCGCCCGGCCGTGGGCCGCTTCCTGCATGTCGACGTTCATGTAGTGATACGCGAACACCGAGCACCCGACGGGCGCAACGCCGATCGTCTGCTCCTGGATGTTCATCTCCTTGATCACTTCCATGATCACGCGGTGTGCCACGCCATGACCGCAGCCGGGGCAGTAATGGGTCGCCGTGTCGATGAGCGTGTCGGGGCGGCTATACACCAGGTCCATGCCGTCGATGTTCTTCTTGGGTTCCATGTCCGTCTTCGTGAAGTTCTTTGGTCAAACCATGAACTGAAAACTACTCGTCATGATCTCTCGCGGTGCGCGCCCAACATCTGTTCAGACCTCTGCCGGCACCATGAGACGTTCCACTTCAACCAGGATCTCCTCCGGCGTGGGGATGATACCGCCCATCCTTCCTTTGAAGTCCACGGGTCGTTTGCCGTTGACGGCGAGACGCACATCTTCCACCATCTGTCCGGCATTCATCTCGACCACCAGGAACCGCTGAGTGCGCTCGGCGATCGCGGCGATGACGTCCGTGGGATACGGAAAGAGCGTGATCGGCCGGATGAGCCCGGCGGCGATCCCGCGTTCGCGCGCCAGATCGACCACCTTCTGGCAGATGCGCGAAGCGAGGCCGAAGGCCACGAGCACGATCTCTGCATCGTCCGTCCGGAACGTCTCGGCGGCCGCCTCCTTTTGCGCACGCTGATACTTCGCCTGCAATTCGAGGTTGATCTGTTCCATCTTCTCCGGCTGGATGAAGAGGGATGTGATGATGTTCCGCTCGCGGTCGGGGGCCTTTCCGCGCGTCGCCCACGACGGCACATGCTTCGCCAGGCACCCTTGCTCCGGCAACTGCACGCTCTCCATCATCTGGCCGAGCGCTCCGTCGGTCAGGATCATGACCGGGTTGCGATACTCCTCGGCAAGCCGGAAGCCTTCGACGACAAAATCGGACATCTCTTGCACCGACGAAGGGGCAAGGACGATCAGCCGATAATCTCCGTGGCCGCCCCCCTTCACCGCTTGGAAGTAATCACTTTGTGCCGGCTGGATCGTGCCGAGACCCGGGCCGCCGCGCTGGACGTTGGCCACGAGACACGGAAGCTGAGCAGAAGCGATGTACGATAATCCCTCTTGCATCAGGCTGATCCCGGGCGAGGAGCTTGTGATCATCACGCGAGCACCGGCGCCGGCCGCGCCGTAGACCATATTGATGGCGGCCACCTCGCTCTCCGCCTGCAGAATGACGGACCCGCGCTTCGGTCCGTGGATCATGAGATACTCAAGGACCTCCGACTGCGGTGTGATGGGATAGCCGAAGTAACCGTCCATGCCGACACGCAGGGCGGCCTCGGCCATCGCTTCGTTCCCCTTCATCAGGGTCGGTTCGGACCGGGGAAAGTCGAGTTTCATGCGGCAACCTGTTCAGTTCGTGACTGCCGGGACTTCTTCGGTTCGCGGTAGACCGTCAGGACGGCATCGGGGCAAACGAGCGCGCAGTTTTCGCACCCGGTGCACTTCGTCGCGTCGGTCAGCTTGACGGCGCGATACCCTTTCTTGTTCAACTCTTCTCCCAGTCCCATGCATTCCTGCGGGCAGGCTACAATACAGAGTTCACACCCTTTGCACAGTTCGGCTTCGACAAGGACAGTACCTCGGATCATGGCCATCTCCAATTGGTGCCCAAGGGGGGACAACCGCCGTGCCACGGGGAACATGAGCAGAATGAGCCATTGCGGCCGAAAATCGCCCCCACTATGTCACCCAATGCCAAAAATGAGAATGGTGAGAATGGCTTTTGGCAGGGGCCGGAATCGTGCGATGTTGAATCCTGCAACAGCCGCGGGACCCTCTTTGAGGTCTCTCACACCTTGACAACCTGCAGTCATCCACCTTAAACTATTGTGGTGTCATAGTGGGGCACTGTCATTCGGGAGGATAGAACGGCATGAAGACCATCCTGGCATCCGCACTGCTCCTGATCGCAGCTTGCGATCTTCCGACCCAGTCCACGGTCGGTTCGCCCAACGATACGCCGATCACGGGATTGGCCTTCAGCGTCGACTCGACGTACTTGAACAGCTCGATGATGGTTGCCCGGGGGCGGGTTTGGAACAACGGCACGTCGGCAACCATACCGACCTGGTACGTGGAGGCTGTCTTCTATACCGATACGACCTACAAGACCAAATTGGGCGGCAATTCAACGACGATGAATTTCGGGCTCGATCCTGGTCAGTCGAGTTATTGGAGCATCTCCTTCAGCACATCGTCGGTGGATCTGCGGCAGTTCCCGAGTTTTCGGGTGAAGGACGTCCGCGGAGTGTATAAGCGCTGAGGGAGGATTTCCCTCGAATCACGGACGCACCTGCCGTCGCATTTGAGTCACCTGGAGCTTGGCGCTTCAGTATTCGCACAGCGCCTTGGTGCTTGCCGCAGGTCAAGTTCCATGCGCCGATCTTCAACTTCGAGTTTCAAGGGCCACGTTGAGGCCTCATCAATTGAAAACGCCCGATGGATCTCTCCTTCGGGCGTTCCTCATTTCGTGCGGCGCGAAGGTCAATCCGACATGAGACCCCGCCGCTTTTCGTCGCACGCCGGACACATCAACGATCCCTTCAGGTCGATCTCTTCGACGTACGTCGACGACCGCATGACGCACTCGGTATCGCGGCAGTGAACCAGTCCGTACGTGTGGCCCACCTCATGCACGCACTCCTTCTCGATACGGTCGCGAAAGATCCGTTCGTTGGGAGGAAGTCCGTACAGCTCGTTGCGGAGGCGGAACGTCGAAACGACGGCACAGCGACCCTTCAGCTGCGCTTCGCCATAGACGAACGTAAGGACGGGAATAAAGAGGTCGACGTCGACCAGACCGATGAGCTTGTCGGCAGGATTCCCGTGGGCCGAGAGGTCGTCCAGCATCTGCTTCAGCACGCCCGACGAGTGGTATTGGCTTCGCGACGGGTCGAAGACCCTCGTCAGGTCGGGCTGGAACGGATGGAGCTCGACGGCCGCGTGAAACACCTCGTGCAGCCGGCGGACGGTTGCGCCGAGGGCGCCGGTGTCCACGCCCGACCCGTTCAGCACATGGATCGTCCCGCTCACGACGGTTTCTTGAGGCCGTACTTGTCGATCTTGTGGTAGAGCGTGACCCGGTCGATGTCCAGTTCCTCCGCCGACCGGCTGATGTTCCAGCGGTTCCGCTCGAGCACCTCGGTGACGTACGCCCGCTCGATGTCTGCCAGCGTTCCGGTGCGAATGCGTCCGCGTTCATTCGTCATCTGGAACGGAAGGTCGGAGGCTTTCAACATCGGCGGTGTGCCGAGCACCATGGCCCGCTCGATGGCATTCTCCAGCTCGCGGACGTTCCCCGGCCAAGAGTACTGGACGACCTGCTCCATGGCATCGGGGGCAAGGCCGGTGACCGCCTTGTTCATCTGGAGCGCATACTTCTTGACGAAATAGTTGGCCAGGAGCGGAATATCGCTCCGCCGCTCGCGCAGCGGCGGCAGGACGATCGAGAAGACGTTCAGCCGGTAGTACAGGTCCTCGCGGAACGTGCCCTGCTTCACCGCCTGCTCAAGGTCGCTGTTCGTGGCGCAGACCACGCGGAAGTCGGTCCGCAACACATCGTTGCCCCCGACGCGCGTGAATTGCTTCGTCTCGAGCACGCGCAGCAGGTCCATTTGCGTCTTCGCGCTGATGTTCCCCACTTCGTCGAGGAAGAGCGTGCCGCCGTCGGCCAACTCCAGCTTTCCCTTCCGTCGGTAGTGCGCCCCGGTGAAGGCCCCCCGTTCGTGTCCAAATAATTCGCTTTCGAGCAGTCCTTCCGCGAGCCCGCCGCAATTCACTGGCACGACCGGGAAGAATCGGCGATTGCTGTTGGCATGGATGGCCCGGGCGACGAGTTCCTTTCCCGTGCCGCTCTCGCCGCGGATCATGACCGTCGTGTCGGTCTTGGCCACCGTGTCGATGAGCTCGAAGAGCTTCTTCATCTGCGGCGACTCGCCGACGATCTCTTCCGCTCGCGATGCGGACGTGATGCTATCGCGCATCCGCTCGTTCTCGATCGCCAGGGTCCGCTGGCGAAGGGCGTTGGCGACAACGTGCGACAGATAGTCGGGGTCGACCGGCTTCGTCACGTAGTCGAAAGCCCCCTGCTTCAGCGCCTGGACCGCCGAGTCGATCGTGGCGTGGGCCGTGATGAAGATGATCGTCGCTCCGGAGTCGATCTCTTTCACCCGCTGCTGCAGTTCCATGCCGTCCATGCCGGGCATCTTGATGTCCAGCAGGATTAGGTCACGCTTGCGGACCTGCAGTCGCTTCAGGGCCTCGGCCCCGCTGTCGGCCGACTCGACGTCATAGCCGTCCTGCAGGAACCACTTCGTGAGCGAATCGCGAACGACTTTCTCGTCGTCGACAACCAGAATGCTGGGGGTATTGGTCATAGTATGTTCATGCGAAGAACAAATACCATCGCAGCCTGCCTGCCCGCTCAGAGCATAGCATCGGCAGGCAGGTAGGCAGGTACTGTCAGGTTATGGGCAGGCTGAAGTCCGATGACAAGAATATGGGCTCTTTCCGATCGTCTCTCGACCTGAAATGCCCCGAACGATCCTGCTTACTGATCACTGCTCGCTGGCCACTGACAGCGCCTGTTGCTTATGCTCCACTCTCTCGTCTTGGCGGAGGAAAGTTCAGTATAAATGTCGTTCCCTTTCCCGGCGCCGACTCTACAGCGATCGTTCCGCCATGTCTTTCGACGATGCCGTAGACGACTGAGAGACCCAGTCCCACCCCCGCCCCTCCCTCCTTTGTAGTGAAGAAGGGCTCGAAGATCTTGGGCAAGTGTTCCGGGTCGATCCCGCTTCCCGTGTCGCTGATGGTCAGCCGTACACCGCCGGTGTCAGCATCCGCTCCGTAGGTCACGGTCAGCGCGCCACCCCCCGGCATCGCATCGCCCGCATTCACGAAGAGCGCCACGAGCGCCTGCTGGATCTGTTGAGCATCGCACAGGAGTTGTACCTCGTCTCCCACCGGTTCGTCGACAAACTTCACGTCACGGATGTCGAAATGATGGCGAACGAGAAGGTACGCTCTCTGAACGATCTCACCCAGCGATTCGAACGCGAACTCGCCGCTCTCTTTCTTCGAGAAGAGCAGCAGATTCTTCACGATATCTCCGCTTCTCCCTGTCTCGCGGATCACGATGTCAGCGTACTCCAGCAATTCTACCGGATCCTTCAGGTTCGCCCGCTGGGCTTCGAGCATCCGGCGCAGCAGCTTGGTGTAAGTCAGGATCCCGGCGAGCGGGTTGTTCAGCTCATGGGCGACCGTGGCCGACAGCCGGCCAAGCGAGGTCATCTTCTCAACATGCAGGATCCGCTGATGGATGGCCTTCAACTCATCCGTCTTTTCCTTGACCCGCTGCTCGAGCGTTTCGGACCACTTTCGGTCGTGCTCCTGCGCCACCCGTACGCTCTCGACCATTTCATTGAAGCTCCGGGCCAATCGGCCCAATTCATGCTTCGCGGAGACGACGACGGCGTGGTCCAGGTTGCCGTCGCCCACCTGGACGGTCCCTTCCATCAGGGCGTCGAGAGGCTGCAGGACGGTCCGTCGGAGGAACCATCGGATGACGAAGAACAGAAGGACGAGCGTCGCCGCCGCGGTGAGAACGGCGATCATCTGAATGCGTGCGATCTCGGCGTCGAGACGCGCGAGCGACATGCGCACGTCGAGTACGCCCAGCACCGTCTTTTCGGCCGGGGACGTATGGCATCCCTCGGCCGAACAGGACTGCTCGTTGCGGATCGTGCTGATCAAGCCCAGAACCCGCTCACCCGATGATTCATAGATGCGGAGACTATTGCCCGAAGGTATCGCCTCCAGCGGTCGGTCGGCTGCGTGGCAATCGATGCACGCCTCCGCCTGCAGGTCCACCATCTTCCCCATCTCCGACGAGTCGCTCGAGAACGTGACCTCGCCCCTCTTGTTGTAAAGTCGGAGTCCGGCAATGCCGGGAGAGCGCGCGATCGAACGCATCGTCTGGTAGACGTCGTCCTTGCGGTTCTGCAGCATACTGTAGTGCGTCGACGACTTGATGAAGTCGCTGATCCCGACCGCACGGTCTTGCACCATGGACGTCATCTGGATCCTGTGGAACCACACGGCGTCCAGCAGATACAGGCCGAAGAAGGCCAGGAGAAGGAAGGCCGCCCCGCCGAAGAGCTGGTATCTGAGAGATGAGAATCGCATGCGTGAAGAGTCTGACCCAATTGGGGACAGAATCCGTGCCACGGAACATTGAAAACTAGAAATGGGACATCGAAGATTGTGGGGTGCAGGGGCCAATTAGGGCCGGGTCGGGTCCCCTGGTCATGGAGAAAATAGGACTCTGAGACGGCGCAATTATTGGAATTTGGAGGCCGAGAGCCGCCGCACAGATCTCGAGTCAGTCCCCCCATTCCCGACGGGATGAGCTTGTCTGGAGATGAAGCGCGAAGGTCCGGGATGACCTCCCGGACCTTCATCGAAAACCAGCATCCATCCTGTCTACTGTCGGTTCCCCACCTATACGATCTTGCAATACACCTTCCCGACCAGCGCACAATATCTCGCCGCGCCGAGCATGGCCAACGGGGTCGTCGCCAGTTCGCCGCCATCCTGCATCGTCGGACCCGCTGAGCCGAGCCCTGCGGTCGTTGCTGCCGCGATGGACGCTCGGAATACCTCTTCGTCCTTCTGATAGACTTTTTCGGCTTCTCGCGCCGACATGACGCGTTGTCCGTCCAGATGTTCTGGTTTCACTTCGGCCTCCAGAAGCCAGCCTTGGTCATAGGGATCCTGAGCGAGCAACTCAGGGTTGGACCGGACGGAACGGTTGCTCTCCCGCACCCGCAGGTCGAACGGCAGACGCACCGGCACCATGGCATCGTCGAACCGGCACCAGACGGCCGCCTCGCGTTCCTTGAGCGCTTTGCCGGCTGGCGGCAGGCTGATGCCGTCGGCTTCGGCAAGACGTTTCGCCAATCCCGGCTCCACTCCGATCCGTACCCGATCGGGCCCGAGCACGTCCACCCAGCAATGTTCGGACGTATAGAACCGGCCTGGACGAAGATGGATACGGTCCACCGGCAGTGGCAGGACCGACTCCGGCCGTTCATAGGCATTCCGCATGGCGGCATCCAGCGCGCATCCGGCGCACTCGAAGTTCCGGTCGCACAACTGGTAGGTGAGCACGCCCGCCGTCATCCAGACACAGCGTTGCTCGGGCGAAGAGATGTGATATGAAGAGCCGTATTCCATGACGAACGAAACAGTCCAGACGCCAAATGCCAGACCTCGAACGGACTTCCAAACGCATGAAGCGAACTTCTGAACCGTTTAGGACGTCCGCGAGACTGTGTTCAGGTCACGAACGATGTCGAACTCGTCGGGGGCCTCGTGACCGTGGCCGTGATCGAACAGCGGCAGGTACTTTGCCGCGTACGCGAACACGATGAAGCCGACCGTCACGAGCGACACCGTCACCGACAGTTCCATCCACGACGGAATGTAGGTCGCCCCCGTCCAGCCTTCCATGCCCGTGATCGTAACGTTCATGCGATTGAGGATGAACCCGACGACAACGAACAATGCCCCCGTCATGAGGCCCGACGGGGAGGTTCGGACCTTCTGCTGGACGAACATGACCATCGGCACCACGACGCCGATGAGGAACTCGGCCCACCAGAAGTAGGTCTCCATCCTCGGCTGGAACAGCAACCCGAGTTTGTGGTCACCCGAGAAGTCCATGAGCTTCAACGTCGCATACATACCGAGCACCACGACGCAGACGCGGGCAATGTCGGCCAGAAGGTGGACCTCGACGCCGCGTTTGAACGCCCGCGAGCTGAGGGTGGACTCGACGATCACCATTCCGCACCCGGCGGCGATGGCCGACATGTAGAAGAAGACGGGCAAGAGCGAAGAGTACCACAGCCCATGCAGCTTGTCAGGAACGATCAGATACAGTGAGCCGAGCGAGGACTGGTGGAGCGTTGAGAGCAAGACCCCGAGAATGATGAGCGGGATGCTGATCTTCTTGAGCAACGCGATCGTGCGCGTCAGCTTGAACTTTTCCAACACGACCGGGGCGAACTCGAGCGCCAGCACCGTCGTGTAGAGCATGACGCACCACGCGACCTCGAACATGACCGACCGCGGGTTCCACATGATGATGGCGTGCCAGATCTGGAGCGGCCGGCCCAGGTCGAACATGAGCCCCATGATGACGAGCACGTAGCCGAGGAACGCCGTAAGGATGGTCGGCCGGATGATCGGCTCGAAGCGCTTCAGGTTGAAGATGTAGACGATGGCGGCCAGCGTAAAGCCGCCGGCAGCCAGGCCGACGCCCGTGAGAACGTCGAAGCCGATCCAGAGGCCCCAGGGAAAATCGTCGCTCAGGTTCGTCGAACTGCCGAGGCCCATCGTGAAGCGGATGACGGTCGAGACAAGTCCGGCGGCCAGAATGACCCCGGCCATGATCTTCCAGAATGAGAAGGCGAAGCGGCGTGCCATGGCTTAGATCCTTTCCTCGGCCTGGTGGACAGGTTCAGGTACGTGGTTGCCGCCCTTCGAGGCCGCATGGTTCCCACGCGCTTGTTGCGCCTCGACCTGCTGTACCATGTCGCGGCGGTTGGTGATCCACCAGATGCCGTAGAGCATGACGCCGCCCACGGCCACCACGGTCGGGATCTTCGACAGCACGTTCCAGGTGAGCTGCGGGAGCGCCGCCTGGGTGAGGTTCGTCTTGAAGCCGAGCTGCTCGAACGGCACGGACGACAGGTACAGCACGGACGTCCCGCCCACTTCCTGCTGGCCGTAGAGCTTCTGTACGTACTTGTCGGGTTCGGCCGCCATACGCTCGTAGGCGATCCTGATCAGTTCGTCGCGATCGCCGAAGAGCGTGGCGCCGGTCGGGCAGGCCTCGGAACAGGCGGTCGGCAGGCCTTTCGCCAGACGCGGCGCGCACATGATGCACTTCGAGACCCGGGGGTTGTTGCTCGACCATTCATACCGAGGCACCTGGAACGGGCACGCTTGCATACAGTACCGGCAGCCGATGCACTTCGATTCATCGTAGAGCACGGGCCCCTGTTCCGTCTTCGTGAACGCGCCGACCGGGCAGACCGAGACGCACGTCGGGTCCTGGCAGTGCTGGCACAGACGCCGCACGAAGGTCCCGTTGTACTCCTCGACCACGGTATACGTCGTGTCGGACAACTTCGGCCCCGGCTCGCCCGGCAGACCATTCTCGGCCTTGCAGGCTTCCGAGCAGGCGTGGCATCCGATGCACAACGTCATGTCGATCAACATCCCTTTGGATCCCATACGACAGCTCCTCTTCGTCAGTTCAGGCTTCGGTCAGGAATTCGGTTTCGAACTTCTTCCACACTTCGGCCGGAGCCGCATCGATCAGGCCCGCGACGGGAACGCCGCCGTCCTGCAGGAGAGCCGGGGAGAGACCCTGCGCGCCGTTCACGCCGGCCAGCAGGTCGCGGAGGCGCGCAAATTCGTTGCGCACCCACTGGTGCGTCTCTTCGCCAAGCAACAGCCCACGGATCTGCGAAGTTTTGTCGGGTTGGATCGTGTAGGCCCAGCCTTCGCTGAACAACAGGTCCTTCATCTTCTCCGGATGCTCGGTCAGCGACTGATTAGCGGACAGCACAATGCCGCTCAGCGGCGCACGCACGGTCAGCGTGCGATCCCCTTCTTGCAGGCGCAAAATGGGCTCGCCCCGCTGCACATGGTCGCCCTGCTTCTTGAGATAGAGAACGGAGGGCGTGGCGAGGAGGCGCGTCACAAAATCATCGACCCCCAGGCGAACCTTGCCCGACGGGAAGAGGTTGACCCACGTATGCGTCTTGGCGAAGAAGATCCCATCGGGGATGCGGACCGGCAGAGCCGGAACCGCCGCGGGTGACGAGGGAACCGCTGCGGGCGAGGTGCTGCGAGCGCGAACCCGACGAACCACATAGTCCATTCCGATAAAGAAGAGGATGGTGGCAACAACGAGTAGAACAGTCATGGCAATCTCCTTTGAGCTATGATGTCAAGCCTCTAAGCAGAGGCTACCCGCCATTTGGCCACGTCCGCATACTGTGCTAGCACGTGGCAAGCAGGCGGTTCATACTATTGGAAGAATTGTGCCAGACCGTGTTCGCGCTTCAGGCATAAACGCGCCCATAACCTATTCATTAAATTGAAGTTGCGACTCTCGAATTTGGGTCGTCGGAAGTCGCAACAGGCAACTGTTGAAAAAAACAACACCGCCCCGAGAGGCGGTGTTGGATAATTGTACAATGCGTTGTGTAGCAGTCGGTTACTGATGTGTAAGGAATCTTCACACCAACCGTTGAATTCTTCAACGCTTCAGACTGACGCGGTTGCCTTCTTCGACCCGGTGAAACGTCGAGCAGCACCATTTCCACCTTCAGCCTGGGCTCCGAAGACCGCCATCGCAGCCATGTTGACGATGTCATTCACTTCGATGCCCGGGGCCATCAGATAGACCGGCTTGCGGATACCCATGAGAATCGGTCCGATGGCCGTCGCACCACCCGCCTTGCTCAGCAGCTTGTAGGCGATGTTCGCCGACGTCAGATCGGGGCAGATGAGCACGTTGGCGGGCTCGCTGAGCTTCGAGAACGGATAGTGTTCCGACATGATCTCGCGGCTCATGGCCGTATCGGCCATCATCTCGCCATCGACGATGAGCTTCGGGTCGCGCTGATGCACGATCTCGGTCGCCTTGCGCACCTTTTCGGTGAGCGGATGCGGCGTGCTGCCGAAATTGCTGAACGAGAGCATGGCGATCCGCGGTTCGATATCGAGCTTTCGCACCGCGCGCGCCGACAGCACAGCGATCTCAGCCAGCGTCTCGGCATCGGGCTCGATATTCACCGTCGCGTCGGCGATGAACAGCGTCTGATCGCGGAACACCAGCATATACAGGCCCGCAACGCGACGCACGCCGGGCTCCGTGCCGATGATCTGCAGCGCCGGCTTGACGGTGGCCGGATAGTGCTGCGTCAGGCCGGAGATAAGCCCGTCCGCATCCTCCATGTCCACCATCATCATGCCGAAGATGTTGTGCGTCTTCACCTGCCGCTCGGCGTCGACACGGGTCATGCCCTTGCGCTGCCGCTTGGCATAGTACGCCGTCACGTATTCATCGAATCGGGGTGACTTGCCGGGGTTGATGATCTGCGTATCGCCCAAGTCGAGTCCCAGATCGCTGATCCGCTGCCGGATGAATGTGCGGCTGCCAAGAAGGATCGGATGGGCGATCTTCTCGTCCACCAGCATCTGCGCCGCGCGAAGGATACGGTCCTCTTCGCCCTCCGGGAAGACGATCCGCTTCGGGTCCGATTGCGCCTTGTGAATGAAGAAGCGCATGACCTCGCGCGAACGACCAAGACGAGCCTCGAGGGAGTCACGATAGGCCTCGAAATCCTTGATCGGCTGCTTCGCGACGCCCGTTTCCATGGCCGCTTTGGCCACGGCCGGGGCGACCCACAGCAGCACGCGAGGGTCGAACGGCTTCGGAATGATGTATTCGCGTCCGAATTCGATGTGCTTGCCGCCGTAGGCGCGCACGACCGAATCGGGCACGTCTTCCTTCGCCAGCTTCGACAGGGCCATCGTAGCGGCGATCTTCATCTCGTCGTTGATCGCGGTCGCGCGGCAGTCGAGCGCACCGCGGAAAATGAACGGGAAACCGAGAACGTTGTTCACCTGGTTCGGAAAATCAGACCGCCCCGTTGCCATGATGATGTCACTGCGCGCTGCCAACGCATCGTCGTACGTGATCTCGGGGTCCGGGTTGGCCATGGCAAACACGATCGGCTTGTCGGCCATCGAGCGCACCATGTCTTGCGACAGAATGTCCTTGACGGAGACGCCGCAGAATACGTCGGCACCTTTCATCGCTTCGGCCAACGTACGGGCTTTCGCATCTGTGGCGAAGTGCTCCTTGTAGGGGTTCATTCCCTCGGTGCGCCCCTTGTACACTACTCCTTTCGTGTCGACCAGAAGCATGTTCTCTCGCTTGACGCCCAGCTTTTCGTAAAGCTTGGCGCATGCGATGCCGGCCGCCCCGGCACCACTGAAGACCACCTTCACTTCGGCGATCTTCTTGCCGACGACCTCGAGGGCATTGAGAAGCGCCGCGCCGCTGATAATGGCCGTGCCGTGTTGGTCGTCATGGAAGACGGGGATCTTCATCGTCTTCTTCAAGGTCTCCTCGATGTAGAAACACTCCGGAGCCTTGATGTCCTCAAGGTTGATGCCGCCGAACGTCGGTTCGAGCAACTGGCAGGCCTTGATCACTTCGTCGGCGTTGTGCGTGTCGAGCTCGATGTCAAACACATCGACGTCGGCAAATCTCTTGAACAGCACTCCCTTCCCCTCCATGACCGGTTTGCCGGCCAACGCGCCAATGTCGCCCAGCCCGAGCACGGCGGTCCCGTTGGAGATCACAGCAACCAGATTTCCCTTGGCCGTGTACCGGTAGGCGTCTTCAGGATTCGCCTCGATCTCGCGGCACGGTTCCGCAACCCCCGGAGTATACGCGAGCGACAGGTCTCTCTGCGTGGCGCAGGGCTTGCTGGGAATGACTTCGATCTTGCCACGCCGTCCCTGGGAGTGGTAGTCGAGGGCTTCTTGTTTGCGGATCATGGGAGTAACCTTCTTGTTGGAGAAGATGGCACGCAGAGTCGCAGAGACCACAAAGGTTGCAGAGAAGAGAGAGTGCCAACCCTTCCATCTCCGCTAGCTTCGCGGCCTCTGCGTTTCTGCGTGAGACGCGTCTATCTGGGCGACTATGGAACGTGCAATGTCCATGCCATTTTGACCCGCCGAATCCTCTGGAATTCGACAGAATTGATGCCTGCGAACATGCACTTTCCGATAATCGCGAGTGCAGTTATGGGAGAGGAGAAAGGAGACTGAAGAAAGGTGAGAGGTGAAAGGCAATAGAACGAGGGAGATCGATTCCCAAGAATGATGCTCCTTCGCCGAGGGCGGGGGCAATGTGAGACTGAGCCTTGGATCAGGCCGAGGTTGTCGCTTCAGGCTCGGCCTTCAACTTCCCGCCGCGCACGGTGGCTCCAACGACCAGACCGGCGCTGATGAGGACCAAGTTCTTGATGATATACTGCCCCTCCAGCGTCGGAGCATACGGGAGGCGCGTGAAAGCATCAGCCGGGAACAGGACGAGCGGGGTCAGCGTGCCCAGCATCTGCAGGAAGAGAAGGAACAGAATAGCGCGTAGGTAGACGCCGAAGATCAATCCGATGCCGATGACCGTCTCCCACGTCGCCAGCAGGTAGATCGAGACGCCGGGTGTGACGATGTCGAACGTCAGGAGCCTGATCGTCTCCGTCGCCAGTCCTTGGGCAGGACTGAGTCCCGGAAAGAACTTCAGAAAGCCGAACCAGAAGAACGTGATGCCCAGGCTGATGCGGAGAAGCACGATGCCGTAGCGGGCCATCCATTCTGTAATGGCGCGGTCGAGGCGGTCGAAGGATCGGTGGTGGCTTGACATGGGCCCGATGGTCGTTTGGTGGGTTCTCACATCATCATGGCTGCAACCGTGCTGCGGCCGCCGCGATATGCTCCGGTTCCGCCCCGCAACAGCCTCCCAGCAACTTCACCCCCATCCCATGCAACTCCGCCAGGAACGCCCCGAAGCTCTCGGGCGATTCCGGATACACGGGACCGTTCGCTCCACCTCGCGGAATGCCAGCGTTTGGCTGGATCAGGACAGGGACCGATGAAGCGGCCACGAATTCTTTCGCCACCTGCCGCATCGTATCGAACCCCGACCCGCAGTTCGACCCGACGATCTGTGCCCCGGCGGCGACCAACTCTCTGGCCGCTTTGGTTGGCGAGACGCCGAACGCCGTGCGCGGACCGTGGGGGGTCGGTTCAAAGGTCATCGTCGCCCCGACGATGTCGAATCCGATCGCGTGCGCGCATTCGAGGGCCAGCTGAGCTTCTTCGAGCGACATCATCGTTTCGATGAGCAGCACGCGCACTCCGGCTTCGCGCATCGTGCGATACGGCTCGGTGAATGCCGCACGCGCGTCTTCCGCAGAAAGCTCGCCGTACGGCTCGATGAGCTCGCCCAACGGTCCGGCGGAGCCGGCAATGATCGCACGGTGCCCCGCCGCTTCCGTCGCCAACCGGACCGCCGCTCGGATGTTGTCCGATATCTTCCCTTTCACCTCCGCCGACTGGAACCTGCGCACATTCGCGCCAAACGTGTTGGTCTCGATCACCAAGGAGCCGGCGGCCACGAACTCACTGTGGAGGGTCCGCACGTCGTCCGGTCGGCTCACGTTCCACCCCTCGGGCGCCGAACCTGGTTCGAGGCCCCGATGTTGCAGGCACGCACCGAAGCCGCCGTCGAACAGGACGGGGCGGGTGGGGGCGAGAAGTGACGCGGGGGAGAGCATCAGGGAGATTCGATTGTCGTTCGTGGAATGTGGGTTTTCGATTGCCGAAGAGATCAAGATGAGCGGCCGGCGAGGAGTCGTTCCACCAGTTCCACCGCTTCCGCTGCGGTTCGAGCGCTCCCGGCGGCGCCGATCTCGGAGGCGAATGACGCGCTGACGGGGGCGCCTCCGACGATGACCGGCACCCGTTCTTCGGCCGTTCTCAGCGCGTCGATGACCGTCTTCATGTAGGTCATCGTCGTCGTCAGCAGGGCCGACAGGCCCACGACATCCGGCCGATGCTCTCGCACCGCCTGAAGAAACCTCTCGGCGTTGCAGCCTGTGCCGATGTCGATGACCTTGAATCCCGCCCCTCGGAGCATCACGCCGACCAGGTTCTTGCCGATGTCATGGACGTCTCCTTTCACCGTCCCCAGGAGAACGCTCCCTTTGGGTACGTATGAGGTGGCGGCCAGCAGGGGATCGAGGACCGCCATGGCGGATTTCATGGCGCGCGCCGCTACGAGCACTTCGGGCAGATAGATCTCCCCCTCGCGAAACCGCTTGCCGACAGCCTGCATGGCAGGGAGCAACCCGAGGTCGAGGACCTGCGTCGGCTTGGCGCCCGCCTGGACGGCCTTCCCGGTCAGCTCGGCGGTCGCAACATGGTCGCCCCGGATGAGGGCTTGCTGAAGGTCAGTGAAGTCCATTGACTCTCTTGAGAAAAGCGGTGCACGAACCTGCCCGCCCCCGAGATCTCCATGAGGCAGGCGGGGTTCCACAAAGGGACGACGAAGTTGCACGAAGGAGTTGAATGAGGGTCACGACCATTCTCTTCGTGGACAAGATCCTCATCAGGATTTGATCGTCGCTTTGCGCCGTTGTGGAGGGGCCTCCGGCTGTGTTCCGCTTTCAGCCCTGTTCTTCAACGATCTGACGGAGCATCATGATCCTCTCCGGCCTCACCGCCGGGGCGATCGAGCAGGCGGTTGACAAAATGAACCGTCCGTAGGCCTTGCCCAGCCGCAGCCGAGCCGCCGCGTCCTGCGCCACCAGATCATCGGTCCCTAGCAACAACGCATGCACCGAATCTACGTTCCCTTTGACGAACATCCGGCCTCCCAGAACTTCGAACGCTTCGGGCAGCTCAGCGGTCCCCAGCGGCGGCGGGTCGAGGCATTCCAGTCCGCGAGCACCCGAGCGCGCCATCAGGTCCAGCCGGTCGCTGATCGCCCCGCACGTGTGCAGATACGCCGGCTTCCCGCTCTGCTGGATCGCCTCGACCACCAGCCGCTCGTAGGGCAGAACGAACCGTTCGTAATGGCCGCGCGACAGGAATCCCGCGCCGGCGAAGGGCGACGAGACCTTGATGGCGTCGATGTCCTCGCACACCATTGCGGAGGCGATCTCGGCCACGCCGTCGGCGAAATTAGAGAGCCACGCTTCAGCGCGCTCCGGATCATCGATGAGGAGCATCAATGCGGCTTCGTGGCCGAGCGCATCCAGCAGATAGTCGAACGGAGAGGTCACCTCACCATGCACTGAGACGTCCGGACCTGCAAGCGAGCGGACTTGCCGAAATACATCGAACCGATGCGACGGATGGATATCGAAATGGAGGCCTTGGCTTACAGGAATATACGACAACGGCCGCGGGACCTGCTCGGGATCGCTTGAAGGGGGCGGCAGATCGGACAAGAGCTCCGGCAAGTCGTCAGGACGATAGAGCAGACGTCGACCGTCCTTCCATGTCGCCACCTCCCCTTCCGGGCTTTGCTCACGACGAACGAGAGCGTCCATCCAACGGGGCTCATGGCCATGCAGACTGACGAGGATCCCGTCGAATCCGTAGCGGGCCCGAAGATCGACGAGACCGCGGGCGTAGACATCGACATCATGCCAGAAGTCGACAGGTGCCACAGGCAACTGCCGAAGCATGTGCCCGATGCTCATCTGGCACATGAACGGAACGCGGTCATGATGCAAGCCATGCATCGCGGCGTGCAGGCGTTGGCGTGGAGTCATGGCGCTTCTGGCAAGGAATGGACACAAAAGGCACAAAAAACAGCAGAAGCACAAGAGCTTTGTGACCTCTGTGCTTCCTCGTGGCAAGGGTCCATCCGTGAACCTCGCGTCAGAAAACAACGATCCGGAAGTTCTTCCAGAGCATTCTCTGGAATTCCTTCCGGATCTCTTGCCGAACTCATACGCTCCCTGACCTCGTCACTCCCCTTTCTGCTCCATTGACCTTCGCTCGGAACTACATCAGGAGTTTGTACCGATTGAGCGCTTTCATGTAGTTCGCGCGCTCGAACGCCGACGGGTCGTGGACTGACTTGTGGCTCATGCTTCCCTTCATCTGCTCGACCGACACGTACTCGTGCTCGAACATCCACTTCTCCAATCCCTCCAACACTTCCTTGAGATGCTCGGGGCCGCGCTTCAGCAACGCGGAACACATCATGGTGACGTCGGCGCCGGCCATCAGGAGTTTGATCACGTCGTCCGAGGTATGGATGCCGCTCGTCGCCGCGAGGCTGGCCTTGATGCGGCTGTGAAGGATGGCGACCCAGCGCATCGGCAGCGTACTGGCCGACGAGTCGCTCAGATGGACATGCGGCGTCACCTCGAGCTCGTTGATATTGATGTCGGGCTGATAGAACCGGTTGAAGAGAACGAGGCCATCCGCTCCGGCGTTGACGAGCCGCTGGGCCACATTGGCCAGCGCGGTGAAGTAGGGGCTCAGCTTGACCGCCACGGGGATCGCCACCGTGCTCTTGACCGCGTGAAGGACGTCGAGGTAGCGCGCTTCCACATCGTCGCCGGCCAGCGCCGGGTCGGTGGGAATGTAGTAGACGTTGAGCTCCAGAGCATCGGCTCCCGCCTCTTCCATGTGCTTCGCATACTTCACCCAGCCGCCGGTCGACACGCCGTTCAGGCTCCCGATCACCGGGACCTCCAACGATTCGGAGGCCTTCCTCAGAAGCTCGAGATATTGGTCCGGCTCGAGGTTGTATTCCTTCGCTTCTGGGAAGTATGTGAGCGCCTCGGCGTAGGACTGCGTACCGTAGGACAGATAGTGGTCGATCTCGAACGATTCGTGTTCGATCTGTTCCTCGAACAACGAGTACATGACGATCGCCGCCGCTCCGGCATCCTCCAGCCGTTTCATCGAATCGATGTTGCGTGAGAGAGGGCTGGCCGACGGGACGAGCGGGTTCTTAAGACGTTTTCCAAGGTAATACGTTGAGAGATCCATGGTATTCCTGTGTGGTCCTTGGTGCGTACTCTGTGGAGAGTATGCAGTAAGCAGGTACTCTCAGGCCTGTGCCATGTGGAAATCAGTGTTAACAGATCAGAGATCTTTGACACATGGTTTCAACCTGCCTATACCCTGCCCGAACCTGCCTACTGCCTACTTCTCAATGTTATCTACTGCTTCTCCTCGACCTTCTCCGGTGCCGCTGTTCCTCCGTCGTGCGCATACTGCTCGTAGAGCGCCCATCGTTCCTTCACATCGGCCTGCGCCTGCGCGCCGAGTTCCTTTGCCCTGTCGGGATGGCTCTTCTCGAGCATTCGGAACCGTGTCTCGAGCGAGGTGAACTCCTTGAGTGACTTCGACGGGGCCTTCGAATCGAGCTTGAAGGGGTTCTTTCCTTCGTGCGCCAGGAGCGGGTTGTACCGGAACAACTGCCAGTAGCCCGTTTCGACAGCCACCTTCTGATTGGTCATGCCACGGGCCATGTCGATGCCGTGAGCGATGCAGTGGCTGTACGCGATGATGATCGACGGTCCGTCGTACGCCTCGGCCTCGAGGAAGGCGCGGATGGTCTGGGCGTCATTCGAGCCCATGGCCACCTTCGCCACGTAGACGTTGCCGTACGACATGGCGATCATGGCCAGGTCCTTCTTGCTCGTCGGCTTGCCCGACGCGGCGAACTTGGCAACCGCCGACCGCGGCGTGGCCTTTGACATTTGGCCGCCGGTGTTGGAATAGACCTCGGTGTCGAGCACGAGGATATTGACGTTGCGGCCAGAGGCAAGGACGTGGTCGAGACCGCCGAAGCCGATATCGTACGCCCATCCGTCGCCGCCCATGATCCAGATGCTCTTCTTGACAAGATAGTCGGCCAGGCTCAGCAGTCGCTTCGCCTCGGCTTCCTGCATGCCTGCGAGCTTCTTCTTGAGCACGTCGACCCGTTCGCGTTGCTCGTGGATGCCCGCCTCGTCGCTCTGTTTCGCTCCGAGGATGGCCATCGTCAGATCCTGACCGATGGCACCGGCCAGATGCCGGACGAGCTCCTGCGCCATTTCGAGGTTCTTGTCGATCGTCAGACGAATGCCCAAGCCGAACTCGGCGTTGTCTTCGAACAGCGAATTGGCCCACGCGGGTCCGCGCCCTTCGTTGTTGGCTGTCCACGGCGTGGTTGGAAGGTTGCCGCCGTAGATCGACGAACAGCCGGTGGCGTTCGCCACGATCATCCGGTCGCCGAACAACTGCGAGGCGAGCTTGACGTACGGCGTTTCGCCGCAGCCGGAGCAGGCGCCCGAGTACTCGAACAACGGCTGGAAGAACTGCGTCCCTTTGACCGTGTCGGTGCGAACCGTGCGGCGGTCCACTTCCGGCAGGTTCAGGAAGAAATCATAGTTGAGCCGCTCGGGCAGGCGCAGGGGTTCCTGCGGCTTCATGTTGATGGCCTTCACCTTCACTTCGCGCTTGCTCTTGGCCGGGCAGACCTCGACACAGAGGTTACAGCCTGTGCAATCTTCCGGCGCCGTCTGCACGGTGTACTTGAGGCCCTTGTATTCGACCCCTTTGTACTCCATCGACTTGAAGGTCTCGGGCGCATTGGCCAAGGCCGCGCCGTCGTACACCTTCACGCGGATGGCGGCATGCGGACACACGAGAGCGCACTTGTTGCACTGGATGCAGATGTCCGGCTCCCAGACGGGGATCTCGAGGGCGATGTTCCGCTTCTCCCACTGTGTCGTGCCCACGGGATATGTGCCATCCTCGGGCAGCAGGCTGACGGGCATGGTGTCTCCCTTGCCCGCGATGATGGGGGCCGTCGTCCTCTGGACGAACGCCGGGGCCTGCGGCGACACCACGGGGGGCAGTTCGATCGTGCTCGAGACCTTGTCGGGCACCTTCACCGCGAACAGATTCGCCAGGGTCTGGTCGACCGCCTCGTAGTTCTTCTGGACGACGTGCTCGCCCTTCTTGCCGTAGGTCTTCTTGATGGAGTTCTTGATGGCCGCGATCGCCTCGTCCTTCGGCAGGACACCGGAGATGGCGAAGAAGCAGGTTTGCATGATCGTGTTGATACGACCGCCCATTCCGGTGGCTGTCGCGACCTTGTACGCATCGATCACGTAGAGCTGGATCTTCTTTTCGAGGATCGTCTCCTGCGTCACGCGGGGAAGATGATTCCACACGACGTCAGGGCCGTACAGGCTGTTCAGGAGGAACACGCTCCCGGGGGCCGCCGCCTCGAGGACGTTGTACTTCTCGAGGAAGAACCACTGGTGACACGCGATGAAGTTGGCGCGATCGATCAGATAGGGCGTCTTCAGCTGCTTCGGACCGAACCGCAAGTGCGACGTGGTGGTCGAGCCCGATTTCTTCGAGTCGTAGACAAAATAGCCCTGCGCGTAGAACGGCGTCTCTTCGCCGATGATCTTGATCGAATTCTTGTTCGCCCCGACGGTACCGTCGGCGCCAAGCCCGAAGAAGAGGGCCCGCTTCACCTCTTCGCCTTCGACCGAGAACGTGGGATCGTAGACGAGCGATGTATGCGTCACGTCGTCGTTGATGCCGACCGTGAACCCATTCTTCGGCGAGGGCTTCTTCAACTCATCGAAGACGGCCTTCACCATCGCCGGCGTGAACTCCTTCGATGAAAGGCCATAGCGACCTCCCACCACCCTTGGCATCGAGGCAAACGGGAGCGTTCCGTTCTGCTGGGCGGTGCCCAGGGACGTTATGACATCCATATAGAGCGGTTCGCCCGCAGCGCCCGGCTCCTTGCAGCGGTCGAGAACGCCGATCGTCTTGACCGACTTCGGCAAGGCCGCCAGGAAGTGCTCAAGCGAGAACGGACGATAGAGCCGGACCTTCAGGACGCCGACCTTCTCCCCCTTGTTGGCAAGATACTCGACGGTGTCATGCACCGTCTCGGCACCGGAACCCATGACGATGACGACCCGCTCTGCGTCGGGGGCGCCCACATACTCGAAGAGCTCATAGCGACGTCCGGTCACGGTCTCGAACTTTTGCATCGCCTTCTCGACGATGCCGGGGCAGGCCGTGTAGTACGTGTTGCAGCGTTCACGCGACTGGAAGAAGACGTCGGGATTCTGCGCCGTACCACGGATCACCGGATTGTCGGGCGTCAGGGCGCGCTTGCGATGCGCGAGGATCATGTCGTCGTCGACCATCGCCCGGAGCTGCTCGTCGCTCAGCTCTTGGATCTTCATGACTTCGTGCGACGTCCGGAATCCGTCGAAGAAGTGCAGAAAGGGGAGGCGCGACTCGAGCGTCGCGGCCTGCGCGATGCACGCGAAGTCCATCACTTCCTGAACAGAACAGGACGACAGCATGCCCCAACCGGTCGAGCGGGTCGACATGACGTCGGAATGATCGCCGAAGATCGACAAGGCATGCGTGGCGACGGTGCGGGCCGCGATGTGGAAGACGGTCGGCGTGAGTTCGCCGGCGATCTTGAACATGTTCGGGATCATCAGGAGCAGTCCCTGCGATGCCGTGAAGGTGGTGGCCAGCGATCCGGCCTGGAGTGCGCCGTGGATCGCCCCTGCCGCTCCGCCTTCGCTTTGCATCTCAATAACGAGCGGTACGGTCCCCCAGATGTTCTGCTTTCCGTTCGCCGACCATTCGTCGGCCCATTCACCCATGTTCGAGGAAGGGGTGATCGGATAGATGGCGATGACTTCGTTCAGTTTGTGGGCGACGTACGCAGCCGCCTCGTTGCCGTCGATCATGACTGGGGTTGCCGCCGACGGACGCGGACCCTCTTGATTGCTTGACATGGTCATTTCTCAGGGTAGAATGATGTTCAAAACCGTTGCATCAAAGGCAAAATGCAGGCCACAAGCGCCTGTGCAAAACGGGCAGAATCAGCCCCTTTCGAGCGCTTGAAGAGCCCGCAGACTCGCAAAATTTGGAATCTCAGGCGGTCAATTGTTCAAGGTGAAATCTCGGAGCGGCACGGATCAAGCCCGGCGGAGCCGCGACGCGATGTCCCATCCCCAGCTCAATTCACCGCAAACCCTGCTTCCGGGAGCGCATAGTAACGGTTCCCCTCGAACTCGACGATCCGGAGGCGACCGGAAGCGACAAGAGCATCCAGGGCCGAGGCAACCGTAGCCGAATCAACCCCCAGGCCGGCGGCGACATCGACCGCTGACATCGGTCGACGCGCTACGACGTCAAGCATCTCCTGGTCGCTCGGCAAGTGCGCCGGAGCGCATGAGCGCTCACGGGTCGGGCTGATGATCTCCGCACGAGGCCCGAGCATCGTCCGGATCTGCTCGAGGCGTTCGTGCGACACAGGGTGTGCCCATGGTTCTGCGGGCGGTCGCACGACCGTGTTGATCTGCACCTTGTCCGGCGCAATGCGATCGATGGCCTGCCGGAGCAGCCAGACCTCTTCATCGTGGTCGTTCATCCCCAGCACGAACAAGACCTCCAGCCACATCTTGCCTTGGAATTGCCGTCGGAACTCAACGAGACCTTCGATCACCTGGACAGCCGTCAGACGCGGGTGCGGACGGTCGATCCGGCGGAAGACATCCTCGGAGACCGCGTCGAGCGACGGACAGACGATATCGGCGGTGGTCAGGTCCTTGCGCACATCCTCTTTCCAGAGCAGCGTGCCATTCGTCAGCACGACGAGCGGCGCCGAGGTCATCTGGCGCGCGGCGCGCAGCAGGTCGCCAAGTCCGGCGTGCAGCGTCGGCTCGCCGGACCCCGAGAACGTGACACAGTCGACACCCGGATGGGCGGCGAGGGCGGCGCGCAGCTCCTTCAGAATGATGTCGGTGGGGATGTACTCACGGCGGGCCAATCCGCGCTTGTCGGTGCGGCCCACTTCGCAGTAGACGCAATCCAGCGTACACAGCTTGCGGGGGATGACGTCGACGCCGAGCGAACGCCCGAAGCGTCGAGAGGGGACGGGACCAAAGACGGTTCGCACGCTCACATCCAGAACTCGATCTCTGCGGGGGGCTGCTCTTCGCGATGCTCGCGGCGCTGGCACGACTGCACGAACGCTTCGATGCCTTCAACGCGGGCCTGAAGGTCGCCGATGAGCTCATTCAACCGCATCACGCGAGCGTCGCCATGACGTCCGGCATCGAGCATGCCGATCTCTTTGCGAAGCTCCGTGACACGGCTCAGCGAGACCTCGAGGTCATGCACGACGGCCTCGATGCTCCGGTCCACACGGGTCTGTACCACCATGGTGTGTCCTCCGTGAACAGGACGTCAACCATCGTCGGGCGGGCCATCAACGCGCCAACCGCCAATGGCACCGCGACGATCGAACAAGGGCGCCTTCGCCGCCAGAGGACGCGCCGTCGCGTTGCGTGCGACAGCCTCAGAGGTCCTTCTGGCCGGCTTCGGACGACCCTCTCAGGCCGGACGGGCCTGAAGGTCCTTCAGATGCTCAACGATGGCGGGCAGCACCCGGTCGAAGGCACATTCGAGTCGATTCGCCCGCCAGCAGGTACCGTCGGCATCGCGGGTACCGCAGACACGGCACACCTCCTCACGCACATGCTCCCGCTGGTCGGGCAGTCCATCGAAGGCCACGACCGCATGGTGGGCGACCGCCAGGTGATCGCGCAGAGCGCAGGATTCATCGACCGGCAAATGACACCGGCCATGTGGGTCGCCGTCGATGCAGGTCGTGCAGACCTGCCGTTGCATCTCGTGCCACAGTTGTTCCATGACCACCTCCGTTGGAGGTCAGGCCATCGCCCCTGCCTTCTGGTTGCTTCCCCTTCTCAACGCTCGTTCCAGCTCGGCCTGATGCGACGGGTGCGCTATTGCCAAGAGAGCGTCGGCGCGCTGGCGAAGATTCCTGCCGTGCAAAGCCGCGATGCCGAACTCCGTAACGACGTAGTGGACATCCGCTCGGCTTGTGACGACCCCGGCCCCCGGCGCAAGCAGGGCGACGATGCGCGAGATCTTGCCGTCCTTGGTGGTCGAAGGGAGGGCGATGATCGGCTTCCCTCCTTTCGAATACGACGCACCGCGAATGAAGTCCACCTGACCGCCGAAACCGCTGTAGATCTTCGGGCCGATCGAATCGGAGCACACCTGGCCCGTGATATCGACCTCGATGGCCGAATTGATGGCCACCTGGTTATCGTTCTGCGCGATGACGAACGGGTTGTTGGTATAGTTGCAGGGATGGAGCTCGAACAACGGGTTGTTGTCCACGTAGCCGTACAGCTCGTTCGACCCGAGGATGAAGGTGGCGATCACCTTGCCGCGATGGATCGACTTCTTCGCGTTCGTCACGATCCCTTTTTCGATCGCTTCGACGACGCCGTCGGAGACCATTTCGGTATGGATCCCGAGATGCTGACGTCCGTCGAGCAGTTTGAGCACAGCGTCGGGAATGCCGCCGATGCCGAGCTGCATTGTGGCGCCATCCTCGATGAGCGTGGCGATATGGCCCGCGATGCGCATCTCCAGGTCGGAGGCCGGCTTCGGCACGAGGGTCATGAGCGGCTCGGAGCACTCCACGATCTTCTGGACGCGGGATACGTGGATGAAATCGTCTCCGAGCGTGCGCGGCATGCGCTCGTTGACCTGGGCCACGACGATCCTCGCGCTCTCGGCGGCCGACTTCGTTGCTGCGCACTCCACGCCGTAGCTCATGAACCCATGCTCATCCGGGGGCGAGACATGAATAAAGGCGACGTCGAGCGGAATGACATGCTCGGTGAAGAGGGCCGGTATGTCGGACAGGTGCACGGGCACGTATTCCGACCGGCCGTCGGCGATCGCCTCGCGGTCGGCGGGGCCGACAAAGAGCGAGTTATGACGGAAGCTCGCCTCCATGCCCGGCTTGGCCAGCGGATCCTCACCGAGCAGGAGCACGTGGTTCACTTCGACGCTGCGCAGTTCGGCTGCGCGTCGGGCGAGGGCGTGGGTCAGCAAGAGCGGTGTGGCCGCGTTGCCAGAGATGAAGATGCGGTCGCCCGATTTGACCGTCGTCACGGCCTCATCGGGTGACACCACCTTGACCATGTAATGGGGAAGCCAGTTCACTCAGGACTCCTTGGGCCGGTCCGCATCGCGGAGGACGGCGATTCATGAGAGGTCGGAAGCATGGGATGACGTGGAACCGGGCCGGCATCACCGGAAAGGCGGTCGGAAGGCGGAATGAATGGCGCGGCCTAAGCGGCTTGGCCGCTCTTCAGCAGGTCTTCGATGGCCTGCGAGACCATCTCGACGTCGACGGGCTTGTAGAACACGAGGGCGCCCATCGCTTCGATCTCCACCGTCACATCCTGGCGAAGCGGCATGTAGCCGCGCAGAAGGATGAGCGGAACGTTCGACGGCCGGGCGCGCAGCACTTCGAGCACGCGACGGACGTCTTCCGAGAACGTGAAGAGATCAACGAGCACGAGGTCCGGATCGGCCAAACGCAGCGACTCCGCCAGGGCGGAGATCGTCGTTTCTCGCGTGATGTGGTAGCGATCCTCGAGGATCAAGACCAGCGTGCGCGCAAGGTCCGCGTCCGGGCTGAAGATGAGAACGTTCTTCGCCCCCGACCCATCCTTCGGGTCACGAGCCGACGAAGCCGTCGTATGTGACGCTGTTGCCATTCGTTCATCCTCCGGCGCCGGTACGTACGCCGTCCCGACATCGCCATGGGCGATGCCGGGACCGGACACCGGGAACGATTCCCCTACGCCCGCTCCTCGACCGCGTGATCTTCGATCGAAAGCTCGGCGAGCTTGCGGTAGAGCGACGAGATGCTGATGCCCAGCAACTTCGCGACCTTCCGCTTGTCATTGCTGTTGGCGCGGAGCGACTCGAGAATGAGTGCTCGCTCGTACGAACGGACAGCTTCCTTCAATGTACCTGAACCCACGAGGTTCGGCATGGCAGTCGTGATATAGTCATCGGACATGTTTGTATCCCTCCGGGAGAACTTGGATCGGACCTGGACAGACGATTCGGCCCGGGCATAGGCGGTTTGACAAGGAGCGTGCCACCACCGACGCAGCGGGAGGGCTGTAAATTCGGAATGGAAGAGGAGGACGGAAGGAACGTCGCCGAGAGGGGATTCGAATTTCTGAGAAACGCTTTCCGGCGATTCCCACTAGTCGGAACGCCGAGAAACGCCCTGATGACGGCAGCTTTGCTACGAGGACGAGGTGATCTGCAGTTCTTCGATCTTGCGGTAGAGTGAGGACAGACTCATCCCGAGCGCCCGCGCCGTCTCATCTTTGTTCTGATGATGACGGCTCAGTGCCTGCTGGATGAACATACGTTCGAAATCCTTGACAGCCTCTTTCAGCGGCTGGTCGCCGTACGCCACCGGGGCTGCCGGCGACGACCCGCTCCCTTCGGTCCACATCGACTCCGGCAGATGCTCCGGTCCGATGAACTCCGACTCACAGAAAATGGCCGCCCGTTCGACGGCATTCTGAAGCTCGCGCACCTCCCCCTTCCATTGATGACGAAGCAGCACGCGCATGGCGTCGTTCGTGAAGCCACGGATCGCCTTGCCGGCCTGCTTCGCGTACACCTCGAGAAAGAAGCTGGCCAGCAGCGGAATGTCGTCGGGCCGCGACGACAGGGGCGGGAGGTTCACTTCGACGACGTTGAGCCGGTAGAACAGGTCCTCGCGGAACTTGCCCGCCTCGACCTCCTTGCGCAGGTCCCGGTTCGTCGCCGCGATGATCCGCACATCCACTTTGATGAGATCCGTGGTGCCGACGGGCGTGATCTCCTTCTGTTCAAGGGCCCGGAGCAGCTTGACCTGCAGGTGGAGCGGGATCTCGCTGACCTCGTCGAGAAAGATCGTCCCTTCGTGCGCGACCTTCAGCATTCCTTCTTTGTCCGTCGTCGCGCCGGTGAACGATCCTTTCTTGTGTCCGAACAACTCGCTTTCGAACAGCGTATCGACGATCGCGCCGCAATTGACCGGCACGAACCGCTTCGATGCACGGGCGCTGTTGAAATGGATCGCCCGCGCGACGAGCTCCTTGCCGGTGCCGCTCTTGCCGGTGATGAGCACCGTGCCCTCGCTGCGCGCCACCTTTTCGATGACGCCGAAGACCTTCTTCATGGCCGAGCTCTGGCCGATGATCTGGTCGAAGTCGTACGTCCGCTGCAGCTCCTGGCGGAGGATCGCGTTCTCGAGGGCGAGCGCCCGGTAGTCCAGCAGCTTGCGGATACGGAGCAGCAGGTCGTCGAAGTTGATCGGCTTCAGGACGTAGTCCGACGCTCCCTGGCGCAGTGACGTGATGGCCGTCTCGACCGACCCGAAGGCCGTGATAATGACGACGAACGTCTCGGGCGATTCCTGGCGGATGGACCGGAGCAACTCCGTCCCCCGCATCTCGGGCATCTCGATGTCGGTAATGACGATGTCAAACGGTCGATCGCGATGCAGCTCGAGCGCGATGCGGCCGTTCGCCGCTTCGGCAACGACGAACCCTTCTTTCTGCAGGACGAAGGACACCGATTCCCGGATGATCTGTTCGTCGTCGACGATGAGGATGCGTTGGGACATGGTCACATTCGATAAAGGAGATCCGAGAAAGAAGCGTTACACGCAGCGACGCAGAGACCGCAGCGATCGCAGAGAAGAGATATGGGGGAGACCGTCCTTTCCATCTTTCCTCTGCGTCCACTGCGTCTCTGCGAGATTGCTTCTGGCATCATCGTCAGGTGTTTCGCGGGAGGCGGATGGTGAACAGGCTCCCCTCGCCGGGAATGCTTTCGACGAGAATGTCGCCGTTGAACGACTTCACGATGCCGTAACTGACCCACAAGCCGAGTCCGGTACCGCGACCCACTCCCTTGGTCGTGTAGAAAGGCTCGAAGATCTTGTCGACCTCGCCGGACGGAATGCCCTTGCCCGTGTCGCTGACGGCGATGTCGATGACGCTCTCGGCGCTCCGGCTCGACACGGTGATCGTGCCCGGCCTCCCCTCGAGCGCATCGACGGCGTTCATCAGGACGTTGATGAAGACCTGGACGATCTGGTCGGGGACGATACGGATGGCCGGCAGCTGGCCGTCGAGGTCGAGCGAAAAGGTGACGTCCTTCACCTTCTTCCCGTACTTGACGATGTTGAGCGCGTCGTTGAGGATCTGGTTGAGGTCCGTCGGCTTTGAGACGTGCGTGCTCGGACGCGAGAAGTCGACCAGATCCCGGATGATCTTGGCGATCCGATTGATCTGGCTGTTGATCAGCCCGAGCTTCTCGGTCGCGAACGGGTCCTGCACCGTGCGTTGGAGGACCTGCACAAGGGACGAAATGGCCGTCAAGGGATTGCCCACTTCGTGCGCGATGCCGGCAGCGAGCGTACCGATGCTTTCCATCCGTTGCGACCGTACGAGCTGCTGCTCGAGGATGATCTGCTCGGTGATGTCGCGGTGCGCGCCGAGGAAACCGACGACCTTGCCCCCCGCATCCATGATCGGCGAGATCACCAACTCGGTGTGGAACGGGGCTCCATCTTTCCGCCGATTCTCAACCCGGCCGGTCCAGAGCTTGCCACTGTTGATGTGCTTCCATACGCCTCCCCAGAATTCACGGGCGTGCTTGCCGCTCGAGAGCATTCGGGGGTTCTGTCCGAGAAGCTCCTCGCGCGTGTAGCCGCTGGCACGTTCGAACGCCGGGTTCACATACACCATCCGACCTGACGCGTCGGTGATCTGGATGGGGTTGATCGTGTGCTGGATGACGTTCGAGAACCGGAGCAGGTCCAGTTCCTTCTGCTTGTCGAGCGTGATGTCACGCCCGATGAGGACCCGCACCTCACCCTTCGGTCCATGAAGCGGCTTGATCTCATACCGCATGTCGAGCACACCGCCATCGCTTCGGACGACCCTGACCTCCTCCGACGGTACGACCTGCGCCATCGAGAGGGACCGAAGAACCTCGTCCGGCTGGCCCGGTGCTACCAACCGGTCGATCGTCGCGAGTTTGTCGCCGCGCCGGAGACCGAACATTTCCCCGGCCTGGCGATTCCAGTCGATGATACGCCCGTTCTTCTCAAGGATGAGAATGATCTCGGGCATCAGGTCCATTACACGACCGTATGTGCTCAGATATGCCGGCATCGTTATCAAGATACCGAAACATCGTCGCACGGGCAAGAAACAGGAACGCCAGCCCGAGGCTCAAGAAGAGCTGGGACCGGCGTTCGGAGGCTGGCCAACGGGGAGGGAAAGGCCTGCCTGAGGATTGACGCCCCTCGACGAGGCTCGGGGCAAGAGTGTCGAAGGACGATTAACGAACAACCACACCCGCAGACCCTCGGGGGGCCCTTAGATGGTCACAGAACCTGAGATGCGCGGCATCGGCACTGGGGCGACCCTCGGGGCCAGTTCGCGCACGCGGTCAAGCTCCCGACGGAACTTGATGACCGCTTCGCCCTCTTCATCTCCATCCCACTCCATCGCGGCGCCGCCGGGATGCATGCGGAAGTACTGCCGCTCGAGACGGCCGTGCGGGAATTCATCGCTCTCCGTCACTTCGACGGTCAGAGTCTTCTTGACTCCCTTGCGTAGTACCTCCACCTCCATCTTGTCTCCTGCCTCCGCCTTTCTCAGCTCTTTGCTGATATCATCCACCTCCGAGACCGTCCGCTTGCCGATGCGAATGATCACGTCTCCGGCCTTGATCCCGGCCTTGTCGCCCGCCTTGTCCTTCTCCACTTCCTCGACCAATACGCCTTCATTGTTGGGCGCGCCAAAATACTCCCCGAGCTGTTTGTTCAGCGACTTGGCCGTCACGCCGAGGGTCGCGCCGTCGATGAAGACGTGGAACCCCGGAAAGGACGGGATCGCGATCGCATGCCCGAGCGACAGGGAGCTTTTTTCTGAACCGATGACGACTGTCAGGGTCTTGCGTGCACCGTCGCGATACAACACTATCTCGGACCTCGTTCCGGGAGCCGTGCGTGACACGAAACGTGACAGATCGTCCGGTTCGTAGATCGCCTTGCCCCCGAACGAGACAATGACATCGCCGCGCTTCAACCCGGCGGAATCGGCGGGGCTGTCGTCCACGACGTCGCCGATGTACGCCCCTTCGTCGTTGGGCAGCTTTTCGCGTTTCTGAATGCGTTCGGTGACGGTCTGAATCGAGACCCCCAGCCAGCCCTTCTTCTGCTTCGGCTTCTGATCCTCGCCCGATTGCGCGAGTCCGGCCGGGACCAGGATCAACGCCGCCAGCAGCAACAATGCGTAACGGTGTGACATGCGGACCTCCTGATGATGGGAATTGGATGACGGCGCGGTGGGGGAACGCCATGGTCGCTTCGGCTGACTTCGGCGGACCGGCCATGGGGGCAGCTGATCGAACGTTCCTCGACGGCACAGGATGGTAGACGAAGGCGCTGGGCCGGGGGTTCCACGCCGCCGGATGCCTTGAGTCTTCCTCGATTTTTGACGTAGTTTCAGCGGGGTTCCGGGCGAGCCCCGATTCGTTCGCTTCATCGATCGACCCCCGTCCCCATGGACGACTCCTCCTCCCTCTTCCCTCACGACCTGCCGGACCAGTTCGGCGCGCGCTTCGGACGTCCGCCCGAAGTGATCGCATCGGCCCCGGGACGCGTGAACCTCATCGGCGAGCACACCGACTACAATGAGGGTTTCGTGTTGCCCGTTGCCATCGACCGCCGCACCTGGGTGGCCATGGCCGCTCGGGAGGACGGCCGTCTCCATTTTCGATCAGAGACGACGAACGAGGATGTCGAGATCGGGCTCCAGGATGCTGACCATCATCGCCGCAAAGGGTGGTCGTCTTATCCTGCCGGGATCGTCGCGCTCCTTCGCCAGCAGGGCGTGCCGGTCGGAGGCATGGACGTGCTCATCTCGAGCACCGTCCCGCTCGGCACCGGGCTCAGTTCGTCGGCGGCCTTGGAGGTCTCGATGGCAACTGGGACGCTTGCGCTCGCCGGGAGTTCCCTGCCGTCGCAGGAACTCGTCCGCCTCTGCCAGCGGGCAGAGTGGGACTGGGCCGGCGTGCAGTGCGGCATCATGGACCAAACGATCGCCGTCTCGGGAAAATCGCGCGCGGCGCTCTTGATCGATTGCCGCACACTCGACACCGAGACCGTGCCGCTCGATCCAAGCCTTCAGCTTGTCGTCTGCGACACGGGCATGCCCCGGACGCTGGCGACGTCCGAGTACAACAAACGCCGGGGTGAATGCGACCAAGCCGTGCGCGAGCTCGGGCGCCATGCAGCCGGGCTGACGTCGCTCCGGGACGTGACGCAGGAGCAGCTCTCGTTATTCGGCCGTCACCTCTCCGAGACCCCCCTTCGCCGCGCACGACACGTGGTCACGGAGAACGAGCGTGTCCTGCAAGCCGTCGACGCGCTCTGGCTGCGTGATCACCGTTCGCTCGGAAAGCTGCTGGGGGCTTCGCATGCCAGTCTGAGAGATGACTACCAGGTGAGCTGCGCTGAACTCGACGTCATGGTCGCCATCTGCCAATCGGTGCCGGGCGTGTGTGGCGCCCGCATGACCGGAGCCGGGTTCGGCGGTTGCGCGTTGGCTCTCGCCACGCCCGGTGCGGTCGGCGCATTGACAGAGGCCGTCATGAGCCGGTATCCGCAACACACCGGCCGCACACCGTCGGTCGTCACCTGCACGGTGGGCGACGGGACCCGTGCGGTACGCGTCGGATGACGGCCCCGAACTTACTTTTCTCGCAATGAAGTTCCTCGCCCATCTCATCATCGGCACGCTTGCCGCCGCTGCTGCCGCGGCTCAGCCCGTGACGCTCCGGCTGGTGAACTGGGCCACGCCGGAGGAGATGGATCTGGACCGGAAGGCCATTGTGCTTTTCGAGGAACGCCATTCTGGCATTCGGGTCCTTTACGAACCGAACCCCGGACGGCAATACGAAGAGAAGATCCTCACCGCGCTGGCCGCCGGAGCGCCTCCCGACGTCTTTCTGCTCGATTCGAAGCTCATCCCAACCTTCACGAACAAAAGGGTCCTGCTCGACCTGACGCCGTACATCGGTCCACTCGGCATCGACACGACGCAGTGGTTTCCGAATGTCCTCGCGATCGGCCGACGCAACGGCGGGCTCTACGCGTTTCCGAAGGGTTTCACGCCGCTCATGATGTTCTACAACCGCGCGCTCTTCCGGGAAGCGGGGATCGCGGAGCCGACACCATCGTGGACATGGGGAGATCATCGCCGGATCGCCGCGTCGCTCACCCGTGATCGCGACGGCGACGGAACGCCCGACCAATACGGCACGTCGTTCACGAACTACTACTACTTCTGGATCGTCTGGGTCTGGAGCGCGGGGGGCGATGTTGTGACCGAGGACGGACTGCGTGCGACCGGTGCGCTGACGTCGGCGGCGACGGAGGAGGCGATCACATTCCTTACGGACCAGCGGACGCGCGACCGGGTGGCGCCCGACGTCGGCAGTTGGGTGCAGTCGGAGCGGACCGGCACGAATGCACAGCTCTTCGCCAACGGCCGTGTGGCGATGAGTCTGGATGGTCATTGGCGGTTGCCGACCTACGCGCGATATGTGCGCGAGGGGAAGCTCGACCTGGGCGTTGCACCGTTGCCGCTGCATCCGAGCGGCCGGAAGGTGAACGTCATGTACCAGAGCGGATGGTGCGTACCTGTCGGCGCGTCGCATCCGCGTGAGGCGGCGATGCTTGCGGCGTTCATGGCCGGGCCGGAGGCGGCGCGGATCCGCTCGTCACAGCATCTGGAGATCCCGGCCGTGCGGTCCGTTGCGGAGGAGATCGTCGCAATCGACCCATACGGCTGGGAGCGCCCGTTCGTGGAGGAAGTGCCGTTCTGCCGTCAGCCATGGGGTTCGGTCATCGAGCGGTTCAGCGAGATCGAGTGGACGCTGCAGGACGCGGTCGACGACGTCGTCTTGAACGGCGTGCCGGTCAACCAAGCGCTCGCGAAGGCGGCGCTCAAAGTGGACCGGCAGTTGGAGGAGATCAGGTCGCACGCGGCGTTCACGTTTGCGCCCATCGAAGAGCATTCGGAGATCTTACAGACGCTGGCGGCCGTGGCGGCGGCGGTGGCGGGGGCAATGTTCCTTCTCTATAGAAGAGCGCGGCGCAGGGACCGGCCGGCGGCCTTGCGGTCCATCGGATTTCTGGCGCCTTCGCTCATTCATCTGACCGTCTTCCTCGCCACGCCGATGGTCTTCTCGGCGTATCTCAGCCTCCACCGCTGGGACCTCGTCGTACCCGACACGCCGTTCGTCGGGCTCGAGAACTTCGTCGTGATGTTCGGCGACGAGAGCTTCTGGAATGCTCTGCGGAACACGCTTCTGTTCTCTCTGAACGTTCCATTCGGTCTGGCGTTGGCCCTGGGCGTCGCTTTGTTGTTGCATCGGCGCTTCACCGGCGTGGCGGTCCTCCGGACCATCTACTTCCTTCCGAGCGTCACGTCGTTCGTGGCCATTGCCCTCGTGTGGATGTGGATCTACCATCCGACCTTTGGCGCGGCCAACTATCTCCTGTCGCTCCTCGGCCTGCCGCCGATTCCCTGGCTCAACTCCACGCAGACGGCGATGCTGAGCGTCGTCATCTTTACGATCTGGCTGGGGATGGGCTACCAGATGGTGGTCTTCCTGGCGGGACTGCAGGGCATTCCCGAGGAGTACTACGAAGCGGCCCGCATGGACGGAGCCACGGCGTGGCAGCGGTTCCGGCGCGTGACGTTTCCGTTGCTGATGCCGACGACGTTCTTCCTGCTCATCACCTCGCTCATCTCGTCGTTCCAGGCCTTCACGTCGATCTACGTCATGACGGCCGGCGGGCCCGTGGGAAGCACCGACGTGATCGTCTACCATATCTACCAAGCGGCGTGGGAGCAACTGCGGATGGGGTACGCGTCGGCGATGGCGTGGGTGTTGTTCGTGCTGATCCTGGCGGCGACCTGGGTGCAGTTCCGGTTGGTGGGGAGGGGTGTGGAGTACTCTTAGCGGGAGAAGCGTTACACAGAGATCCACCGAGCTTTCACAGAGGTCTACAGAGCGCGTGACGATGTGAAGTGGGACTTTGTCTGAACTTTGGTACTTTGTAAGCAGTCACTTTTTCAAGTAGGGGGGATATGACAACGCAACGAGATCCGCTGACCCATTCGATTATTGGTTGCGCAATCGAGGTGCATCGCGTGCTCGGACCTGGCCTGTTGGAATCGGCATACGAAGCGTGCCTGATTCATGAGCTCACTCGGCAAGGCCTACCAGTTGACCGTCAGGTATCGGTGCCAGTTGAATTCAAGGGCATGGTGCTCGACTGCGGCTAGCGCTTGGACGTGCTTGTGGATGACTCCGTCATCATCGAGATCAAAGCGATCGATTTACTGCTTCCAGTGCACACGGCCCAACTGCTCACATATATGCGCTTCGCCAAAAAGCGCGTCGGACTCCTGCTCAATTTCAACGCACCGTCCCTCCGCCAAGGGCTCAAAAGGTTCGTCATGTAACTCTGTGGGTCTCTGTGCCCGCTCTGTGGAACTCTGTGCCACGCTTCTCATTCGTCGACCTGGAGAACCTACGTGTCCACCATCAAGAAGATCGCCATCAGTACCGGTGGCGGTGATGCACCGGGCTTGAACGCTGTCATCCGTGCGGCCGTTATTGCCGCCATCAATCGGGGATGGGAGGTCGTCGGGATCCGCGACGGTTACAACGGCATCCTTTTGCCCAAGCAGTATCCGCAGGGCGGGGTCTTTGCGCTCACGCGACGCGAGGTCAGGGGTATCACGCATCTGGGCGGCACCATCCTCGGCACGACAAACAAGGGCAATCCGATGAACTATCCCGTCCAGCAGCCGGACGGGACCTTCAAAGAGACGGACCGGACCGGCGAGTTGGTCGACGGCATGAGAAAGCAGGGCATCGACGCGCTCATCAGCATCGGCGGCGACGGCTCGCTGACGATCGCGAACGCCATCGCCCAGAAGGGCATGAAGGTCGTCGGGGTCCCCAAAACGATCGACAACGATCTGGACCGTACCGTCATGACCTTCGGCTTCGACACAGCCGTGTCGTTCGCCACGGAATGCATCGACCGGCTGCACTCGACGGCCGAATCGCATCGGCGCGTCATGGTGGTGGAAGTGATGGGACGGTATGCCGGGTGGATCGCCCTGAACTCCGGCATCTCGGGAACGGCCGACGCCATTCTGATCCCGGAGATCCCGTATGACATCGAAAAGGTGGCCGACAAGATCCGGGCGCGGGAAAAGGGGGGATCTCACTTCTCCATTGTCGTTGTGGCCGAGGGGGCCATGGCCAAAGGTGGTTCTCGGGCGGTCATCGGCAACGAGGTCGGCCGTCTGGAACGCCTCGGCGGGGCCGGTGAACGGGTGGCCAAAGAACTGCAGGCGGCCACCGGCAAGGAGAGTCGGTGCGTCGTGCTGGGCCATCTCCTCCGCGGCGGGTCGCCGACGACCTTCGACCGGCTGATCTCGCTCCGGTTCGGCGCGGCCGCCGTGCGAGCGCTGGATGAAGGCCAGTCGGGCGTGATGGTGGCACTCGACCCTCCGGCCGTTCGGTATGTGCCGTTGTCCGAGGCCACGCATCGCATGAAAGTGGTCCCGCTGGATTGCGATACCATCTTGACCGGGAGAGATCTCGGGGTGTGCTTCGGGGATTGAAAGAAGCGGGACACAGAGATCCACAGAGGAAAAGAGGAGTTCCGCCGAGAACATGTACCGTTTTTCTCTGTGGGTCTCTGTGCTACTCTGTGTAGCTCTGTGACATGTTTCTCTTCGCTGTGATCAGACGAAGCGGGACACAGAGTTCCACAGAGGAAAAGAGAAGTTCCACGAAGGAAGATATGAATCGCTCTGTGGATCTCTGTGCGGTCTCTGTGGGTCTCTGTGTCATGTTCCTAACTGGGGCTTGATCTTGCTGCTCCGCACTTCCAAATTCCTCCTCCTCACCGGCCTCGGCCTGACCATGCTCCTTCCGTTTGTCTGGATGCTCAGCACGGCGCTGATGACCGATGCGGAGGTGTACCAGTTCCCGCCGCGGTTTCTGCCGGCCGAATGGCGCTGGTCCAACTTCGCCGAAGCGCTGACGATGCAGCCGTTCGGCCGGTTCTTCCTGAACTCTCTCGTTGTTTCGTTGGCCGCCACGGCAGGCCAGGTGCTCTTTTGTTCGATGGCGGCCTACGCGTTCGGTCGTCTGCGCTTTCCGTGGCGCGACCGGGTCTTTGCAATCTACCTGTCGACCATGATGGTCCCGGCGATCGTAACGATCATTCCGGCCTTCCTGATCATCAGTTCCTTCGGCTGGATGAACAGCTACCAGGCCCTCTTCAGCCCTTTGCTCTCATCGGTCTGGGGGATCTTCTTGCTCCGGCAGTTCTTCCTGACGATCCCGCGAGACCTCGAAGATGCGGCGCGCATGGATGGGGCCGGAGATCTGGCGGTGTTTTTCCGCGTGATCGTGCCCCTTTCCAGGCCGGCGCTGGCGACGCTGGCGATCTTTGCCTTCATGGGGTCGTGGAAGGACTTCCTCTGGCCGCTGCTTGTGACGAATCGGATCGACATGCGCACGGTGGAGGTCGGGATCGCCGGGTTCAACTCGATGTACGCCACCGATTGGCCGCACCAGATGGCGGCAGCCGTCGTGGTGCTGATCCCCGTGGTGACCGTATTCTTGCTCGCGCAGAAGCATTTCGTGCGGGGGATCACGATGACGGGACTCAAATAGTGAAGCGTTACACAGAGGAAAAGAGAAGTTCCACGAAGGAATATGTCTATTCCACTCTGTGGGTCTCTGTGACATCTCTGTGGAACTCTGTGTCACGTTTTTCCCTTAGACCTCACGCCTGACTGAATATGACCTTGCGAACTCTTCTCCTGTCAGCAATTACCGCATCGCTGGCAACCGCCCAGCCAAACCTTCCCTCTTTCAGGATCGAGCCGAACGATCTGCTCCTCTCGCGACCGGCGCAGGCGGGGACCTACTTCGACAAGGTCGGCCGGAAGTTCGCGGTCCTCGGCACCGAAAGCGGTACGTTCGAGGCATGGGCGTATCCGCTCAAGCTCGTCCGCAATGCCGAACTCAGCTTCTTTCTCGGCAGTTCCACCGAGCCGGTGCTGGCCAAGGACATTGTGCGGACGGTCGAAGTAACGCCCGAAGTGACGACGCTGACCTACACGTATCAGTCGTTCACGCTCCGCGTCCACTATCTGACGCCCATCGAGCAGCCGGGCGCGTATCTGCTGCTGGACCTCCGCTCGACCGAACCGCTGACGATCGTCTGCTCGTTCATTCCTGTGCTGCAGCCGATGTGGCCCGCCGGGCTCGGCGGTCAGTCGGCCAGATGGTTGGACGACCTGAAGGCCTACCAGATCAGCGAACCCACGAGGAAGAACACGGCTTACATCGGGTCGCCGATGGGAAGCGGCATGTCGTATACGCCAGCCCACATGCTCTCCGACCGTCCGAGCCAGTTCAAGATCGTCATCGACAAGCCCGAGACCGTGCGCGGCAAGCTCATCCCGATCGTCGTCGCCGGCGGGCGCGGACCGCGAGATTCCATCCGGGCGACCTATCAGCGGCTGGTCTCGGAGCCCGAGCTTCACTACCGCAACGCCGTGCAGCATTACCGGAACCTGCGAGCGTCCACGGTACGCATCGCCACGCCGAACCCGGAGATCAATCTGGCCTTCGAATGGGCGAAGGTCGCGTACGACAATCTGTTCGTCCGGAATCCTGACGTGGGGCTGGGCATGGTTGCCGGCCTCGGTCTGTCGGGCACGAGCGGACGGCCGGGCTTTGGTTGGTTCTTTGGCGGGGATGCGTACATCAACTCCTTCTCGCTCAACTCGTACGGCGCTTCGAACGCAGCCCGCGATGCGCTCCTGTTCACCCACCAATGGCAGCGCGAGGACGGTAAGATGGCGCACGAGCTGACGCAGGCCGCCGCCTACGTCGACTGGTGGAAGGACTATCCGTACGGCTACATCCACGGCGATACGTCCCCCTTCTATGTATGCGCGGTGTGGGACAACTTCCGACACACCGCCGACTCGGCGTTCGTTCGCGAACACTGGTCGGTCGTGCGGAAGGCCTATGATTGGTCGCTGGCCACGGACGAGGACGGCGACGGATTGATGGATAACAAGAAGGCGGGGCTGGGCGCCCTGGAGTACGGACCGCTCACCGAGATCCAATCGGACATCTATACGGGCGCCGTGTGGGTTCGCGCGGCGGCCGTGATGCCGTCGCTGGCCCGCATCGTCGGCGACACGCTCTTCGCGCAATCGGCTGAGACGTACAGCGTCAAGGCTGCCAAAGCGTTCGACCGGAGGTTCTGGGACGAGCGGAATCAACAGTATGCCTACGCCTTCACGTCGCGCGGACAGCAGGTGGACATCGTATCACCCTGGAATTCTGTCGGGCTGATGTGGGAACTCGGCGACCCGGCCCGCAGCGTCAAGTCGCTGTTGAAGCTCAATTCCGCGGAACTCTCGACCGACTGGGGGATCCGCAGCCTCTCGAACAAGAGCAAGTACTACGAGCCGCTCAACTACAACTACGGAGCGGTGTGGCCGTTCCTCTCGTCATGGGTGGCGACGGCACAGTTCAAGCACCATCTGCTCCTGCAGGGGTACGCCACGCTCATGGCATCGGTGCGCCACACCTTCGACCACGGACTCGGCGTGATCACAGAGGTCTTCTCGGGCTCGCAGAACATCTGGCCGCAGGAGGCGGTGGCCCACCAGGGCTTCAGCTCGGCCAGCGTGGTGCTGCCGCTCATGCGGGGACTCGCTGGGCTCGAGGTCGACGCGCCGCGGCGGACCGTCCACTTCTCACCGCATCTCCCCGCCGACTGGGACCGGCTGACGCTGCAGAACATCAGCGTGGCGGGCAACACCGTCGCGCTGGAGTATTCACGGACACGGACAAAAGCGACGGTCAAGGTCCGGTCGATCGGCGCTCAGCCGGTGCAGGTGGTCTTCGCGCCGGCATTGGGCATCGGCACGGGCGTGGGCAAGGCGCGGGTCGACGGACGCGAGATCGCCTACCGGCTCATCGTGTCGTCGCAGACGGTCCAGCCGCTGATCGAGGTTCCCGCCGGAGCGGAAACGACCGTCGAAGTGGAACTCCTGCCGACGGTGGAGCTGCTGCCTCCGCCCGTCACTACCACGACGGGAGCGCCGAACCGCTCGCTCAAGATCCTCGCGATCAACTTCAAGGACAAGCAGTTGAAGGTGAGCGTGGAAGGGCTTGCTCGGGAGACCTACGAGTTGACGATCACGAACGACGACCTGCTCCAATCCGTGAGCGGCTGTAGGCGAGAGGGACGTAAGCTGTTCCTGATGATGCCCGAAGGACCGGCGGAGGAGTTCGTGCGGTCGGAGTTCATGTTGACAGTCCGGTGAAAGCTGATGAGGTGAAGACGGGAGTGGTAAGAAATAGATTCTGAGTCAGAAGTAGTAGATACAGATCAAGTAAGGGGGGGTATGGACAAAGTATTCAAGGCGCGTTTGTATGCGTTCACGCTTCGGTTGATCTCGTACGTCCGATCGTTGCCTTCGGACTTCGTCAACCGCAGGATGGGAGATCAACTAATCAGGAGCGGCACGAGTATCATCGCCAACATGACAGAAGGCGGATCGGCCGCAAGCCGACGAGACTATGCCAACTATACCAATCACGCGCTCAAATCGGCCAACGAGACCCATCTCTGGCTGTCGCTCCTTCAAGATTCCGGGTTGAGAACAGCAGAGTCAGAGTGGTTGATGCGTGAAGTCACGGAGATCGCCCGCATCCTGGCGGCAACGCTGATCACACTTCGACGCTCCTTACGAAATCAGTCAACGAGGCCGCAACCCTGAAGCCGCTTTCTTTTTCACTTCAACTTCATGCCTTCTAACTTTTCTCCTCTCTCCCTCCTCACTCGTCCCGACAAGTGGTATCTCGGGGGCGGCAACCGCCTGCTCTACGCTCCCGCCTTCCCGCTCCACCGCTCCACGCCGGGATTGTGGGACACGGCTCACTATTACAACTATCCACTCCAACCGCTCTTCTCGTACGCCATTCTCGCCGATGACGGGCACGAGATCCCGCTTACGCACGCTTCGTCTTCATGGCGGCCGGACGGCTGGACGCGCCGCTTTGTGGCCGCCGACAAGACGATCGAACTATCCGAGGTCAGTGTACTCCTGCCGCTCGATGTCGTCGTCTCCCGACTCACGATCCGCAATCGCACGTCGCGAGGGCTTCGTCTGCGCGTGGTCGGCTTCACCGCCCGGGAGCATCGCCCCGGCGGGACGACGTGGGTCACCGATGCGACAATGGACCGCGCGGCCGCGATCTGGATGCAACACGTGCACCCGGAGAAGCGCCCGGCGCTCGCGATCGGGTGCGCCTTCGGCTGCGACGGAAGCGGAGTCCGGATCGAAGGCGGGCTCAGCGAGGGGGTCGCGACCCTGCCGTTATGGAGCCACACGCCGTTCTCCGAATCCGTCCGGTCCCGACGGAAGCCCAGAGGCATTTCAATGGAAGGCGTCACGGCCGAGGGTCATCTCTGGATCTCTGCCGAGCGATCGATCACGCTGCGACCGAAGACCCGGGCTGTTGTCCACTTCGGCTTTGCCGCATCGTCGAGCGCTGATGAAGCGCGTCAGGCCCTACAGACGGCCATGAGCCGCAAAGATCCCATCGGGCTTTCGACGGCGGCGTGGAAGGACCATTTCGCCTCGGTCCCGCAATTCCGGAGTTCCGACCCCTTCCTGACGGCGGCGTATTGGTACCGGTGGTACGGCCTCCGTCTCAACACCATCTACGGCGGCGAGGGGAACTACGAACATCCCGCGGTGTGCGAGGGGATCGGGTACTTCCGCGCCCCAATTTCCTACAGCGCGCCGTGTCACATGCTCGAGAACCGGTGGATGCACGACCCGGACCTCGCTCGCGGCAGCCTGCGGACCTTCATCGCCAACCAGCGCGACGACGGCGGATTCCGCGGCTATATCGATGTGAACCATTATCGGCAAGAGATGCATGGGGCGAGCGTGGTCGAGCCCTTCTATCATGCTGACTGGGGCAGAGCGGTGCTGGCACTCGATGCCGTACATCCGTCGGACGAATTCCTGACCGAAGCGTATGACGGATTGAAGAAGTACGCGTCGTACTTCGACAAGGAACGGGACGAAGAGGTCAGCGGTCTCTACGACATCGACAATCACTACGAGACCGGCCAGGAGTACATGCACCGTTACACAGCGGTGGACCCGAACGCCGACCGGGACAACTGGGGCGAGGTCTTTCGCCTCAAGGGCGTCGATGTGACAGTGTATCTCTACGAACTGAAGCGCGCCCTTGCGGCGATGGCGCGCCGGCTCGGGAAGGACGATGAGGCGGGGCTTTGGGACATGGAGTCGGACCGGACCCGCGAGGCGGTGCGCACGATCATGTGGGACCCGGTGCAAGAGATGTTCTTCGACGTCGACCCGAAGACCGGACGAAGGACCGGCGTGAAAGCCGCCACGTGCTTCTATCCGTACCTCACCGATATCGTCACCAGGGGACATCTCACCGGACTCAAGCGGCACCTGCTGTCGCCGAAGGAATTCTGGACCCCGTGGCCTGTTCCGTCCACGAGCGTCGACGACCCCACCTTCTCGGCCGAGCCGGTCTGGAAGGGAAAGCGGATGAACTGTCCGTGGAACGGGCGTGTGTGGCCGATGACGAACAGCCACATCATGGAAGCCCTCGCGGCTTCGGCCGGGCGTTTCAACGACCGGCGGCTCGAAAAGGCGGCCTCCGAATTCCTGTCGAAGTTCATCCGAATGCTCTTTTTCGACCAGGATCCAACGCGTCCGAACTGCTTCGAGCACTACCATCCGTTCACGGGTCAACCGAGCGCCTATCGCGGTGTGGACGACTACATGCACTCGTGGGTGAATGATCTGATCATTCATCACGTGATGGGCATCCGGGCCGAGCCGGGAGTGGTTCGCGTACGCCCTTTGTCGATGGGTCTCGCAGAGGCGCGGATCAGCGGGGTCATCATCCAAGGAAGTTCATTCGATGTGTCACTGCGAGACCGGCAGTTCACCGTGTGGCAGGACCGTCAGATCGTGGGCACGCAGCGGCTCGGGAAGACGATCGAGATACAACTCGAAAGGAGTCAAATATTCTAAGTAAGAAGTGATAGATACAAATCATGTGGTGCAAGTAAGACATTCTAAGCAGGAAGTGGTAGATACAGAACATTTGAGGGGGGAACACCGTGGATAGGGTCTTTAGGGATCGCCTGTACAAATTCACGCTTCGTCTGATCGCATACATCGAACCTTTGCCGTCGGATGTCGTCAGCCGTCGAGTCGGAGATCAACTCATTCGCAGCGGAACGAGCGTCATCGCCAACATGACCGAAGGCGGTTCGGCGGCAAGCCGACGAGACTACGCCAACTATACCAATCACGCGCTCAAGTCTGCCAACGAGAGCATCTTGTGGCTCTCGCTTCTACGCGACTCCGGCCGAGGTGGTCCAGAGTCGGAGTGGTTGATGCAGGAAGCCACGGAGATCGGACGCATTCTCGCCGCCACGTTGATCACACTGCGCAAGAGCCCAAGAAGGCCGCCTCGGGAATCAGTCAACCCCTGAGCTTTATCTATGACTTTTTCTCTTTCACCTATCACTTAGATGTCCTCTCCCGATCTCCGTCGCTCCCTCTCGCTCTTTGACCTTTCGCTCATTGCGATCGGCTCCTCGATCGGTTCAGGCATTTTTCTGACACCCGCGCTCATCGCGCAGTCGTTGGATGCGCCGATGTGGATCCTTGGAGTCTGGCTGCTGGGCGGCGTGATGGCGCTGTGCGGGGCGTTGACGTTCGCCGAACTCGGTGCGATGCTCCCGCGGGCCGGAGGGGTGTACGCGTTTCTGACGGAAGCGTACGGCGGCACGGTGGGATTCCTGTATGGCTGGGCGTACTTTCTCGTCGCCAACACCGGAGCGCTCGGTGCGCTGGCCATCGCCTTCTCAACCTACTTCGGCTACTTCGTCCCGCTCAGTGAGACTGGAACGCTGGCTGTGGCGATCGGCGGGATCATTCTCGTGACGATCATCAACGTCCTGGGGGTGAAGGCTGGGGGCATCTTCTCCGACGTCTTTACCCTGCTCAAGCTGGCGGGCATCGGCGTGTTGGTCGTGGCAGGGTTCGGCTGGGGCTCGGCGGCGACGACCGATCTCTTCACTTCGCTTTCCGTCGGCGAAGGGGGGCTGGCGTCTGCCATCACGCTGGCCGCCGTCAGTGTCCTCTGGTCGTACGGAGGATGGCAACATGCCACGTTCACGGCCGCGGAGGCCAAGGACCCGCAGCGAACGGTGCCACGCGCTTTGATCATCGGCGCCTCTGTCGTGACGGCGGTGTATCTCATCACGAACCTCGCCTACCTCTTTCTCCTGACGCCCCAGCAGATGGCCGCATCGCCCCGCGTGGCTGCCGATGCTCTCGCTTCGGTCATGGGGCCGGTGGGCGGGTCGATCATCGCGCTCACCATCTTCATCTCCACGTTCGGCACGACGGGCATCTACACGCTGACGGCGCCGCGTATCTACTACGCCATGGCAGCCGACGGCGTCTTCTTTCGCAAAGTGGCCGAGGTCCATCCCCGATTCCATACGCCGATCTATGCCATTCTCCTCCAGTCGGTCTGGGCGATCATCCTGCTCCTGTTCTGGGGAACGTACGAGAAGCTCATCTCGTACGTCGTATTCACCGACTGGATCTTCTTTGCGCTGGCCGCCGCGGCGGTCTTTGTCCTTCGGCGCACGCGTCCGACGGCAGACCGTCCGTACCGAACATTCGGTTATCCGTTCACGCCGGCCCTGTTCGTCCTGCTCGCGTCGCTGTTCGTTCTCTACACGCTCGTCGAGAAGCCGCTCGAATCGGGCGTCGGGCTCGCTTTTCTGGCGCTCGGCATTCCCGTGTACCGGATGTGGAGGCGCGCCTGAACAAAGCAAGAACAGTGATCGACACAGAAGAAGGGATGATCAAGGATACAGACATGATGCTTCAATCTGTGACAATCCCATTGTTCGGTGCTATCAGTGTTCCCGCTTCTAGAAACTCAAGGAGATAGCAGTACATTGACTTTCGACAGGGACGACCTCTTTCATCCATGCTCCGCATCGCTTACCTCATCGACCCCGACCGCCCGCTGACGGACGAAGAAGCCGCCGCTTGGCGGTTCATTGCGCTGGCCAAAGACCTCAGGGCCAAGCGCATCCGCTTCGACCGGTTGCCCGGCGTCGAGGAGTTGCGGCGGTCGTACGACATCGTGTGGTGGCATTCCGACCACGCGCGTGAGCTTCCCCCGGTCGCGCTGGCGGTACGGACAACTTCAGTCCTGCGCTCCTTCGTCGAGCGCGGCGGGTCGATGTTGCTGTCGCTTCTTCCGACCTTGTACGCCGTGCAACTCGGGTTCGAATCATCGCCTCCCGACCGACGTTCCGCGGAACCGTGGTCGGAGGAAAGCTGGGCCGGCGGGTATCCCGACATTCGAGGCTTCGCCCCGTTTCTGCAGCACCCGCTCTTCGATGACATGACCGGCGGTGCATACACGTGGATGCCGCAGAAGGGGACTCCGGCTTCATTCTCGTACTACCAGGACCGCCTCCCTGCAAAGGCAAAGGTCTTGGCCGTGGAGCGGCTCTACATCAAGGTCATCCCTGAACGGCGGCTCATCTGGGAGCACACGCCCGGCCGTGGACGGGTCCTCTCGATCGGCGCATATCTCCAGTTCACGGAGCAACAACCCCGCGTTCGCCGTCCGCTCGAGCTCCTCGTCCGCAACGCGTTCTCGTATTTGACCGCCGCCCGTCGCAGAACGGGACGTGCCGGGGTCTGGCATTTCGACGCGCAGCCCCCTTCCATCACAGAACGAACGTCCCGGCCGGTCAGCGCGGCGGGTCGCACAACGTGGCCGACGATCGATCCAGGCCCCTCCCAGCGCCGGCAACCCGAAGAGGTCGGTTCGGGTCATGCCTTCGACCTGGCCGGCGAACGGTGTGTGGCCCTCGGACACGAACGGACCGGGCTTCGGGAGGTCTGGTGCCATCCAGTCCGCATCTTTCGGGACCTCAAGACCGCGGTGATCGTGAATGGCGGCTCCCCGGTCTCGCTGGCAGACCTGCCGGTCTCCGTCGTGGTCTCAGCATCAGGGGCTACGCGCACATTCCATGTGGGCGAGGCTGTCATCGAAGAAACGACCTTCGTCCATCCGTACGTGCCCGGCGGGGCGATCAGGTACCGCATCGGGGCTGCTTCCGAGGTCCGCATCGTTCTCGACGCCGAGATCGACCTCCGTTTGATGTGGCCGTTGAACGAGCAGGCGACGGGATCCATCCAGGCCGCCTGGGACAAAGGACTTCACGCGGCTGTCGTCTCAACTTTGTCGGGAGAATTCTCGTCCTTCGTTGGCTCCAATGTTCGTCCGGAGTCTACGTTGCTCGCTGCGAGCAGATCGCTCGAGTACCGCGACGGACGCTGGATCGCCGGAGAACCGTCGCTGCGCTCCGTGCGAGTTGGCTCGACGTTGCTGTGGAAGCCCGGCGATGCGGACCTGGTGCTGGCCTTCGCCGGCTCGGGGACGCGGGAGCGTGAGGCGGAGCTGACCTACCGTGAGATTCTGAAGCATCCGGGGGCGGCTTTGAAGCGGCAGCTCGATCGGACCAGCGCGCTGTTTCAGCGCCACGTCGACATCGAATCGCCCGACCCTCGCTTCAACGAATGGTACCGGTGGGCGGTGCACGGCACCGACCGCTTCTTCATCGATACGCCGGGGCTCGGCGGCTCGTATGTCGCGGGCTACGGAACGGTCGACAAGGGCTGGGACGGTGGACACTCTGTCAGCGGACGTCCGGGGTATGCCTGGTACTTCGGGCGCGACGCAGTGTGGACGGCTTTTGCCTCCCTCGCGGGGGGGCTGCACGATCGGGCCAAAGCCGTGTTGGAGTTCCTCGGCCGGCATCAGGACCTGAGCGGCAAGATCCTGCACGAACTGACGACCAGCGGCTACGCGCACTATGACGCAGCGGACGCGACCCCGCTCTACGTGGTGCTCTTCGGCCGCTATGTCCGCGCGTCAGGGCACATATCGTTTGCCCGCCGGGAATTCGCACAGCTGGAAAAGGCCATGGCCTTTCTCTTCAGCACGGACACGGACGGCGACGGCTTGATCGAGAACACGAACGTCGGTCACGGCTGGGTAGAGGGCGGCGCGCTCTTTCCCGTCCATACGGAACACTACTTGGCGTGCTGTTGGGCGGAGGCGTTGCGCGAAGCGGCCTTCGTGGCTGAGACCGTCGGACGTCTGTCGCTCGCTCGCACGTGGTCAAAAGCCGCCGCTTCGGTCCGCGCCGTCATCGAGAAGGACTTCTGGAACGCCGACGACGGCTCGATCCGATTCGCCAAGTTGGCCGACGGTTCGTGGCGTAACGAGAGGACCGTTCTGCCCGCGGTCGGCTTGGGATTCGGGATCGGAACAGGCGAACAAGCGTCGGCACATCTCCGGTTGTTGGCAACACCCGAGTTCACGGCCGACTGGGGTGTGCGCATACAGGAGCGTTCGAGCAGGACATTCAATCCCGTCGGCTATCATACCGGAAGCGTTTGGCCGCTGTTCACCGGATGGTCCGCCCTGGCAGAGTTCCGGCATGACCGGCCCCAGCAAGGATTTCAGCACACGCTTTCGACGATGCTCACCTCTACGCTGTTTTCCGCCGGCGCGGTTGAAGAGGTCTTTCATGGAGAAGAACTGAAGCCGTCGGGCGTGTGTCCTCGGCAGGCGTGGTCGGAATCGATGATCTTGCAGCCGTTGCTGGAGGGAATGCTCGGGATCGAAGTCGACGGCGGCCGGCACCGATTGTCGCTTCGTCCGTGGTTCCCGGCCGATTGGACGGGCACCACCGTGAGGAACATCCGAGTCGGATCGAGCTCCGTGTCGTTCACCGTGGAGCGATCGGCGTCGCAAACGGTGCTGGAGTTCTCGCTCGAGGGGCGATCGACGGTCGATGTGCGGCTGGCCTTGCGGTTTCCGCTCGGAACGTACGTCGATCACGTCGTGGTCGGACGCAAACGGGTAGCGGTGGAATCGTCGATGCGTTCATATGGCAGCGCACCGACGGTGGGATTTCGGCTTGCGTCGACGATGCGCCTGGTCTACCATCATCGCGGCGGCATCGGACTTGTGCCGGACCTGTCGCCGCTGCAGGCCGGCTCGGTCTCCCGTCGGCCTGTGATCGTTGATGAGATGTATGTGGACGGAGCATACTCGTTAGAACTGGGACTCCCTTCGGGCATCTCATCCGACTCTCCGGCGACGATCACCTGTTGGCATGCAGAACGGCCTCAGTCGTTCGATGGTGCCGACGTCATCGAGACGGGCACTCATCATACCAAACTGGTCTTGCGCCCGCCTCCCGGCGCGGCGACGATGCGGGTCAGGGCGTCGATTTGACAGCGAAGCCCCTCGGAGGTGACCGAGGGGCTTCGTGCTTTGCATCTGGACCAGATCGACCGGCAGACGCTACGGCTCGGGATCCAGGATCTCCTTGATCTGCAGGCGGACGTCCTCGAGGTGCGCGCGTGTCTCGCGGTCGGCGGCCTTGGGGATCGCGCGGGCGATGGCGGCGTCGAGGTCCTTCAGTTCGAGCCGCAGGAGCGCCCGTGCTTCGCCCGGCAGGGGCGTCGGCGGCGGGAACAAGAATCCCGCCGGGAGGTTGGCAGGAGGCGTGAACGGAGGCGGGTTCAGCTTCGCACCGATCATGTCGATGTGCATCCGTTGAAGGTTGCGGCGGAAGGCATCGGGCGCGACGCGGGGCGCGCTGAGTTCCGTCCAGACGGCATCGCGCAGGTCGAGCAGCATCTCGCTCAGCTGGTACGGCTTCGACTTCGGGGCGACGGCCGAGATGTTCACGAGCCGGGAAAGCCGGTCGTTGTTGAGCAAGATATTCAGCAGACTGCGATGCGCCGAGGCCACGCGATCCGTCGATCCGTTCGGCTCGATGAGCACCAGGACTTCCGGCGCAAGGAAGTCCGTTGGCGTCGAGAATCCCTCCTTCTTCAGGAAAGCCATCGCTTCCTTTTGCTTCGCACGAGCGAAGGGCGTGTGAACCTGTCCCGATTGACCCGCCACCTTGGCCGTCCTCACGACGCCGCCGACGTAGTTGGCAACATGTCCGAGTTCGCGGTTGCGCTGCGCCCACACTTCGCCGTAGATCTCCCGCAGGGTGCTGTAGTCCTCTCCGTCTTCCGTCGTCGCGGGGATCAGCTTCTTGATGATGGCCCGCAGGTTCTTGAGGCCGTAGGTCGTGGCCTTCACGGCGTCGTCGCCCAGATCCTCGGTCTGCACCGTCGGATCATTCGGGTCTGACACGCCGAACCGGAGGTACGGTTCGGTCTCCTGCCGCGCGGCGATGCGGTTCAACGCCGGACGTTCTTCGTCGGGCGTCGACGCTTCGAAGATGGGACGATAGCCCCACTCGACGGCGAACAGGTCGTACGGCCCGATCTTGGGGATGAGGTGAGCGTTGTCGCCGGGCTGCGCGACGTAGTTGAACCGGCCGTAATCCATGATCGACGCTTCGTCGCCGTACTGCTCGGTGAACGTCCGACTGCGCAGGCTGTCGACCGGGTAGAACGACGAGGACTTCCAGTTGTGAGGGAAGCCGAGCGAGTGCCCCACTTCATGGGCGGCGATGTAACGCAGGAGCTCGCCCATCAGCGTGTCGGGGAGCGGAAGCCGCGCAGTTCGCGGGTCCACATTGCCCGCTTGGACGAAGTACCAATTGCGGGCAAGGTTCATGACGTTGTGGAAGAACCCAATGTCGGCGTCGAGGATCTCGCCGCTCCGCGGGTCGGGGATGTGCGGACCGTAGGCGTTCTCGATCTCGGACGGGAGCCACCGGATCGTGGAATACCGCGCGTCCTCCGACGACCATTCCGGGTCCTGTTCCATCGTGGGTGCGAGAACGCCGACGATGGCGTTCTTGAACCCGGCCTTCTCGAAGGCCACCTGCCAGTCATCGACGCCTTGCTTGAGATACGGCCGCCATTTCTCGGGCACGCCACGGTCGATGTAGAATGTGATCGGCTTCACGGGCTCGCTCAGGCCTCCGCGTTTGATGGCCTCCGGGTCCTTGGGTTCCAGCCGCCAACGGGAAATGAAGCGCCGTGCCTCCGCTCGTTGGGCGTCGAACCCGTAGTCGTACTGTTGCACACCGAAGAACCCGATACGCTCATCCGAGAGGCGCGGCATCATCGGCTTCTCGGGCAACAGAACCATGGAATGGTGGAACGTCATCGTCAGCGTCTGCAATGACGCGTCCTGCGGTACCTGGCCCGCTTCGTAGGTCAGCGTCGCTTCGGTCTCGATGTTGGTCGGATACGATCGGGAGAACTCGACGAACGAACGCTTGGTGTCAAGACGCCTGATACGAAGATTGTCCCTCTGGAAGCGGCCGAAGCCGAGTTCCGCGACATCGGTCGTGAACAGGTCCGTCACTTCGATGACGACCGCCGTCGAGTCTTTGTTGTAGGCTTGCGGGTCGAACGCCATCAGGATCGGCTGGTTGTTGGCCTTCTCGACGGCGTACGCCACCGGCAGCGAATCGGCCGCCACGGCCACGAACGATTTCGCCCGCAGCATGATGCGCTCGTCGAGGCGGTCCCAGGTCACGATGCGACGGGCGATCGCATCGCCCCCGTATCCCAGGCCGCCCTGCGTCCGGGCTTGCGTCGAGACAAGGATCATCTGCGCGCCAAGACGCGTGAAGGGGATCTCGAAGTAGAGCTTGCTCTTGATGCGGTGGACGACGAACAGACCTGAGTCGGACCTGGCCTCTTTCGTGATCACTTCGTCGTATTTCTTGGGCCCGGTCTTGGTGGGGGTCGAAGGGGGACTTGCGGACGGCGGGGTCTGCGAGTTGAGGTTCGACGCAACCGTGAGGATCGAGAGCACAACGGTCAGCAGGCGCGACATGGATGGCCTCCGAGAGGGTCAAGGGTCAGGCAGGATACTGGAAAAGCGGGGGAAAGGCAACGGACTTGATTTTCGATTGACGATTGACGATTTACTCTTGTCGTCTTCCATGGACCTCTCCTCCTACCGCCCCCTCTTCCCGTATCTCGAGAACGGGATGATCTATTTCAACCACGCTGCCACGAGCCCGCTGTCGACGCGGGTGGTCGAGGCGATGCAGCGTCACCTCAACGAGCGGAGTTCCGGACCCGTCGACACATATTTCCAGGACCTGAAGGCCGTCGACGGACTTCGATCATCGGTGGCGCGGCTCATTCACGCGCCGTCCCCCGACCGGATCGCGTTCGTCGTCAACACATCCGACGCGATCAACATGATCGCCGCCGCCTTTCCTTGGCGTTCAGGGGATCGCATTCTGCTGAACAGTCTGGAGTTCCCCGCCAACGTCTACCCATACATCAACCTGCGCTCGAAAGGGGTGCACGTCGACATTCTGTCGTGCCCCGACGGTCGGGTGACCGCCGGATCGGTGGAGCGAGCGCTGACACCGTCGACGCGCCTCGTCGCCGTCAGCGCGGTGCAGTTTCTCACCGGATATCGAGCGGACCTATCCGCTCTCGGCGCGCTGTGTCGTTCGAGGAACGTTCGGCTGGTGGTTGACGGGATCCAAGCGGTTGGAGCCGTTCCGATCGACGTACAGGCCGCAGGGATCGACGCACTCGCCTGTGGCGCGCAGAAATGGATGATGTCGCCGCACGGTACGGGGTTCGCGTATCTCTCGGAAGAGCTGCAGGGAATGTTGCAGCAGCAGTATCTCGGCTGGCTGTCGGTGGCCGATCCGTGGAATTTTCGCGACCATGATCAGCCGCTGGCCGCCAGCGCGCGCCGATATGAAGGGGGAACGCTGAACTATCCGGGGTTGATGGGGATGCGCGCCGCGGTCGAGATGTTGCTCGAGGTCGGTACCGACGCCATCGAACGGCAGATCCGCCTCCTCACCGATCGAATCGTCGAACACCTTTCGCGCCTCGACGGCTGGACGATCGTCACCCCTCTTGAACCGAAGGCGCGGTCTGGGATCATCACCGCGCGTCGGAATTCCGCCGACGAGGCACGACAGTGGTTCGATCGGCTGCTGAGCCGGCGCGTGACGATCTCACTTCGCGAAGGTCAGCTGAGGTTCTCTCCCCACTTCTACAACACGACGACAGAAGTGGATGAGCTCTTCCTGCGTCTGCGGTCGTAGAGCAACGCGGACCGGTTCATTCCGGTCCCTGTCGTCCGTCGGCTTCGCGCGTTTTCAGACGTTGTTCATCGAGCTGTCGGACGACGCGGTCGAGTTCAGCCGCGAGGTCGACTGAGCGCTTCTCGACGTCGTGCAGTTTCGTCACCGTCTGATTCAACTGCACGAGGGCGCCAACCGCCGCTTCCATTGACCTTCCGCTGTATTCGATCTCGTCCAGCAGTTGCTTCAGGTCCGGGTCCTGTGCCAGCTTTGTGCGTGTTGAGCCCTTCCGGAACATCCCCAACCGCAGAAGAATATGCGCCAGATCGTCGTTGATCCTCTGAACGAACGCCCGCACGGTGTCCTGGAAGACCTTGACCGCCAATTCTTCACGATCGCGGGCCAGTTTGTCGCGCTCCATTTCTCCGTTCGCGCGACGCAGGACGAACCGCTCATATGCATTGTTGATGACGATGGGAAGATAGTCCAGGTCGACATGGGTCTTGTTGATGTAATCGAAAGCCCCCAGCTTCATGGCCTCGACGGCGACATCCTCCGTTCCCTTGCCGGACATGACGATGATCGGCGTCTCGAGAGCCCGATCGGCCGCCCATCGCAGGAACTCGATCCCCGAAGAGCCGGGCAGGATATAGTCCAAAAAGATGATGTCTGCCGGTTCGCGGGCGACCTCGCGTTGTGCCGCCTCCATCGACGGAACGACGCGCGTCGTGTGCTGATATCTTTGGGCCAGGTACGCCGCCAGGGGCTCGACGAAATCAGGCTCGTCGTCGATGAACAGTAACCGAAGATTACGCAGAAACATGACCGACCTCAGAAATGGGAAGAAGGCGGATCGCCGCCGGGCGGCACAATTGCAGCAGACGCGAGCATCGGCTAGATTACAGGGACGATAGGAGTTAACACATGGCGATCATGATCTTTGTGACAGGCGGCACCTTCGACAAGGAGTACAATGAGCTCAACGGGAAGCTCTTTTTCAAGGATACGCACGTCCATGAGATGCTGACGCTCGGGCGTTGTCATGTGGACACCGAAGTGCGGACCCTCATGCTTGTCGACAGCCTCGAGATGACCGACGACGACCGCCAGATTGTGCTGGAACACTGCCAAAAGGCGAAAGAAGACCGGATCATCGTCACGCACGGGACCGACACCATGGAAGTGACCGCACGTGCGCTGGGGGCGGCGGGGATCCCAAAGACGATCGTGATCACCGGCGCGATGGTCCCGTACAAGTTCGGCTCGTCGGACGGACTCTTCAACCTCGGTAGTGCGATGGCGTTCGTCCAATCCCTTCCCCACGGCGTCTACGTTGCCATGAACGGTCGATGCTTCCGATGGGACCGCTGCACGAAGAATCGGCAGACAGGGGTGTTTGAGGAGGGGTAAGGAGAAGACAGGACATTGTCGGTTTTCGATCGACGATTGCAGATTGAGGATCGAGAAGAACGCCCCGGACCGTATCGAAACGGACGGGGCGTCAGCGTGTACCGCCCAACGGATCTTCCAGGCACTCTACCCGGCCTCCGCGACGATCGCGGCACCGCCAGAACACCATCTACATTCCGCTCCAGATGTCCACAAGCAGGTTGACTCCACCCTCCCGTCGGGGTTCGACGGTGATGGGGGATCCTGCGGGACCGGACATGCGGACCGAGGTCAGCAAGGCAGCCGTCGATGCGCTGCACATGAAGCTGACGCGCACGGTGATGCCGCCGGGTGCACTGGAGAGAGAGAGGTTCACAGCACTTCCCGGTTCCGCATGGATGATCGCCGCGCGAAGCACCTGACCCCAAGCGATCGACGCCAGCTCACGATCTCCCCGGATCGGTACGGTGGGACAGGGCTCAACATGGATGTCGATCCCACGATCCCGGGCCAACCCTGCGACCTGTGCGGTCGCGACCTGGATGATCTGGTCGGCCGTGAAGGAGGACACTCGGTGCCCCGACAGGATGTCTTCGGGGAGCGACAGCCGCCAAGCTGACTCGAGAACGGAGAGCAGTTGCTGGTGCATCGGGGTCACGACGCTGTCCGTCTTCGTGGTCTCTGCGGGCGCGCCGATGAGCCGCTCGACCGAACGGATCGTCTCTTCAGCGTCGAACGGCTTTCGGATCAAGCCGGCCGATCCCAGGTCGGTCGCTCGCTGCACATCGACGTCCCGGCTGTGGCTCGTCATGAAGACAATGCGCGTCTCCGCCTTGAGGCCTCGCGAGCGCACCTCTTCGACGAGTGTGAAGCCGTCCATCCCGGGCATGTTGATATCGACGATCAGGACGTCGGGAGGGCGCAGCAGGACCTCATCGATCGCCTCTTCCGGCGACGTCATCGGAATGATCGTATGCCCCCGCGGTTCCAGGATGGCGCGCAGCAGCGCGACATGGATCGCGGTGTCATCAACGATGCAGATCCGTCCAATTTTGTTGGCGCGAGTCGTCGAGGTCGCCATGGCTCCAAGTAACAAAAAACCTCCTTCGGATGGAAGGAGGTTCTTCGTCATCATGTTCGGAGATGCCAACGATTCCTAGAATCGGGCGTTGATGAGCGGCAGATACCGCGCCCACGACGGGTTCGACTCGACGATGTTCAGCACCCCGAGTTGAACTCCGAAGAGGTCTTCGGCGTGGTTCAACACACCGATTGTGATACCGCTTTGTCTTCCATAGGTGCGGTTGTACGCCGCCATCGTCAGGCCCTTGAGGGCGGAACTTTCCGTCCAGATGAGTCCCAAATTGATCCCCGTGATCGAGCGGCTTTCGTTCTTGTAGAGGGCGATGTTGAATCCCGTGACGCCGCCGTCGGCCCTGATCTGCCCCAACGTGACGTTGATACCGACCGCTTCGCGCTCGGTGAAAACGGCCGCTCCGCCGAACGAGATGCCGGTGATGCACCTCTGCGCCACGAGTCCCAGACCGCTGAGGTTGATGCCGGTCATACACCCTTGCGCCACGAGTCCCAAACCTGCCACACTGAACCCGGTCATGTCTCCCTGGGCGACGGTCCCAAGTCCCGCGAAGTTGATCCCGGTCATGTCACCTTGCGCAACCGTCCCCAGCCCGGAGAAGTTCAAGCCAAGCATGTTGCCCTGCGAGACCGCCCCGAGACCGGCGATGTTGACGCCGCTCATGTCCCCTTGCGCGACCGTGCCAAGGCCCGCAACGTTGATGCCTGTCATACTCCCTTGCGCGACCGTGCCGAAACCGGCAAGGTTGATCCCGAGGAGATCCCGCTGGGCGACGATACCGAAGAGCGCCGCCGTGGCGCCCGTGATGGACCCTTGCGCGACGACGGCCAAGCCGCCGAAGGCAATGCCGTTGACGTCGCCTTTTGATACGATACCGAGGCCGCCGAGAAAGATGCCGTTCATTTCGCGCTCGGCCAAGATCGCCCCCAAAGTCACGCCGGCACCGTTGATCACTTCACCCGAGGGAGCGACCAGTCCCAGGGCCAGCCCATTGATCCTTCCCTGCCACGGACCCGGGGCTGGCTTCCATAGAGTGACATTCGCGCCATTGACGTATTCCAGCTCGTCGTCGGACCAGTTGAAACGGATGCCTGTGATGCGCTGAACGTGGCCGAACCCGATGCCGACGTCGCTTGTGCCCACGAGAAAACCTTCGGATGGGCGTCGGTCGTCTTGGGCGTTAGCGATCGAGAATGACAGGAAGAGAAGTAGCGCTGTGGCGGTCGTTTTCATGATGCGGGTCGTCGGTGTGCATGGGATGTGCAACGACAGAGTATACTCCTTGAACCGCCCCTTTGTTACAAGGGTTGCCGCCAGTGCGCCAGCACGATGGAATTGCCCCTTCTTCCGGAATGGTCCGGACGGCGTTCGGCCCGGATGCACAGGTGCGGTGACGTTTCGCCGGAGCCCGCCGATCCGGGGGGCTGGCGATGATGCGCCGACTATCTCGTAAGCAATATCCGGTGCATGACGTGACGACCTTGGTGGTCGAGGCGGGCCAGGTAGAATCCTGCAGGGAGGTCGTCGGCCGAGAACTCTACGGAGTAGTTGCGTCCCGGCTCGACGGTGCCGTTGAAGAGGGTCTTGATCTGCTGGCCCAGTGTCGTGAAGACACGCAGAGTAGCGATGCCTTCAGAAGGAACGCTGAATCGCACCTGCGTGCTTGGCCGATCCGGGAGCCGGGCACTTTCGATCGACCAGCGGGTCTGCAATGGGTCCATAGAAGGTCAACCCTGGCTTTGTATCGGCCTTGTGTTGAAACACGACGATGGAGTACACACCAAAGACGCGACGCGGGATCCAACACGTCCCGCCAGAACGGGCCATTGGTAACCACGGCGATGCCCAGCGAGAGGCATCATGCGCGGACGCTGTAGGGATCGGATCCCTCGATATCCTCGGGACTTCGGGCCGCTTTGGTAACTTGCGGCCCTCAGCCTACGACCTCTGCCTTCGCTTGCGCTTCGGCGGACAGGCCCGCCTTGTCCCAATTCGGCCCGCGAACGATTCTTGTGAGCGGATGCCGAATTGAGGACCCCGCCGATGTTGGGCGGGGTAAGGGCAGCGCTCTGAACCAGCCCGTCACCCGCAGTGCGGGTGACGAGGCCTCGTCCCACCTTCGGTGGGACGGGCTGAGCCCCGTCACGCCCGAAGTTGCCACGCAACTTCGTTGGCGTGACGCGGGTCCCTGCCTGCCGGAGTGAACTCCGTCACGCAGGCAGGCTCGTTCCGCCTACGAGCTTGCTGCGCAAGCTCGGGCGGAACGGGACTAAGCGTCCACATCTTCCCAGCAGCGCGAATGACCGTGGACGCTGTAGGGATCGAACCTACGACCTCTGCCTTGTAAGGGCAGCGCTCTGAACCAGCTGAGCTAAGCGTCCTTTCATTAATGTACTCAAATTGGATTAATCCCACCCGATTGCGTATTGTTGATATCGTGAAAGCCACCACACAAAGCAGAATGAAGAACAGCGGTCACCGGGGCCTGCGAGGGCTGTGTGCGTTGCTGACCTGCCTCACACTTTTCGAACCGGCCGTCGCCCAGTTACGCCCCGGGAACCTCACGAGCTGGACCATCCAAGAGAATGTCGTCACGCTCGGAGCGACCGACTTTCGCTACCGCATCCGGTTTGTCAACGATCGCACGGCACGCGTGGACGTCCTCCCGTTCGCCCTCTCGGCGCCCGAGTCGTCACTCGTAGTGGACCCTCTCCCCGCCGCTTCGGTCACGACGATGGAGACCGATTCTTCGGTCGTCGTGACCACAGGCTCGCTGACCGTACGCGTGCACAAGCATCCGATGCGGCTCGCGTTCGAAGGACCGATGCTCGGTTCGGTCATGCGCGAGACGCAGGAGATCAGCGCGTCGGTGCTCGGCAACCTGCGCGCGATCTCCTTCGCACTGGAGCCGGGCGCTCGCATCTACGGCTCGGGTCCGCGCAGCACGCAACTCGATCTTCGGGGGGCGGCGTTCGACCTGTGGAACTCGCAGGTCTTCGGCTATTCCACGCCCGTCGCGACGATGAACGCGAATGTCCCGGTCTTTCTGTTCTCCACCAACCTTGCGGTCTTCGTCGACCATTGGCACCGCGGTCGCGCCGACTTCGGCGTCGGACGTCCAGACGCATGGGGCTATGAGATCGACGGCGGAGAGCTCTCTTACTATGTCATGGCGGGAACGTCATACCAGGATCTGATCGATCTGTATACCCAGCTGACGGGCCGGCCCTCCCTCCCTCCCCGCTGGACGCTCGGATATCTCCAATCGAAGTTCGGCTATCAGAACGCGACAGAAGCGCTGACGATGGCGTCGACGCTGCGTGCGCTCGGCATTCCCGCCGACGGACTCATCCTCGATCTCTACTGGTTCGACCGGATGGGCGATCTGGCCTGGAAGGCCTCCGCGTGGCCCGATCCGGCCGGCATGATCGCCCAACTGCGAACACTTGGCCTGAAGACGATCGTGATCACGGAGCCGTACGTCACGGCGTTCTCGGGCCTGTATGCCGAAGGCCAATCGCTCGGTCACTTCGCCAAGAATGCGGCCGGGTCGTCGCGGTTGATCCCCAACTGGTGGTCGTGCAACTGCAATGCGGCGTTGGTCGACCTCACCTCTCCGGCGGCGCGCGCCTGGTGGTGGAGCAAGCATCCGTCCTTCCTGGACGCCGGCGTGGCAGCGCTCTGGACCGACCTTGGCGAGCCCGAGTCGCATCCTTCCGACATGGTGCATCATTTGGGCGATGCGTCCCGCGTCCACAATCTCTACAACCTGCTCTGGTCGCGGACCATCGCCGAGGGGTGGGCTGCGTACCGGCCGGACGAGCGCCTGTTCAATCTCACGCGGTCGGGCTGGGCAGGCAGTCAGCGGTACGGCACGGCCCTCTGGTCGGGGGACGTCAGCAAGACCTTTGGCGGACTCGCCGCCCAGCGGGCGATGATGCTCAATGCGGGATTGTCGGGACTCGGATGGTTCCACAGTGACATCGGAGGGTTCTGCTGCGGCACGTCGCCGACGGAGCTCTACATCCGCTGGATGCAGTTTGGCGCATTCGCTCCCATTATGCGGGCCCATGGGACCGGAGGACCGACGGAACCGTGGGGATTCGGCGATCAGGCGCTCCTCATCGCCCGCGACCTCATCCGGCTGCGCTATCGACTCATCCCGTATTGGTATACGCTGGCGCACGAGCAGTCCGTCACGGGCATGCCGCCGGTACGACCGCTCTTCATGCTCGATCCTGACGATCCGGCGCTGGCCAACGAATCGCGCGCCTGGATGGTGGGACACGACCTGCTCGTGGCGCCGGTGACGCAGGACGGCGCCCGGTCGGTCACATTTCGCCTTCCGATCGGCACGTGGGTCGACTGGTGGTCCGGCGAACGCATGCTGGGAGCACGCGACGTGACCGTCAGCGCGCCGCTCGATCGCGTTCCGCTCTTCGTCCGCTCCGGAAGCATCGTGCCGCTGGGGCCGGTAATGCAGTGGTCCGACGCACGACCTCTCGACACGCTCACCTTCGTCGTCCATCCAGAGCCATCCCGCTCGCCATCCGCGACCATCTACGAAGACGACGGCGTCAGTCACCAGTATCTGTCGGGAGCGTTCAACCACACGTCGATCGAACAGACGTGGACCTCCTTCAACGCCCAGCCGTCGATGGTTTTTCAGTTGACTTCCGGGGACGGCACTTACGCCGGCAAGCCGTCAACGCGGGCGGTCGTCCTCGACATCCGGCATCTCGAAGAGGCGCCGCTCAGCATCAATGTGAACGGGAGGATCGTGGCCCCCTACGCTTCCTGGGATGATGTCCTGCAGGCCGGGGAAGGCGGGATCTATGACGCCTCCATGCATCGGCTCCAGGTTCTCTTCCGCGCGTCGGGCGACAGCGCGTATCAGGTCATCATGACCGACACGCGCGTGACCGCGGTCGCCGACCGACAGGAGATACCCGTGGGGATCGGACTGGAACAGAATTTCCCGAATCCGTTCAACGGGGAAACGGTGATCGGGTATCGGGTAGCGGGATCCAGGCAGTGGGTCGAGGTTTCAGTCGCGGACGTCCTGGGAAGGACCGTCGCAACCCTCGTCGACGAATGGAAGGAACCGGGAGCGTTTCAGGTGAGGTGGCATGTGGGCCCCCTGCCGTCGGGTATCTATTTCTGCAGGTTACGGGCGGGAGGAACAACTCTGACAACAAGGATGGCGCTGATCAAATGAGATCATACCTGTTGTCTGCGAAATGCGAATTGTCACGCTCGTACTAGAAGGGAGAGCTTCCCTCCTCTTCAATTCGCAATTGACAATCCGCCGCACCGCGGCCTGCCAGCGACGTGCATGGTCTATTCCTTGAACGTGGCAAGCGGCAGGCAGGCGCTTCGCGGCAATTCGAAATCTCCACTAGCAGGGTGCTGAAAAACTCCCATTGAAAGAGTTTCACGCAAGGACGCAAAGACAGCAATGTGCGCAAAGGGTCGATTCTGATTCGTTTTGCGCCGCGGCCTTTGCGTACGCGATATCCAAAGCACGCGGCGGTCGCCGCCTGCCTGCCGAGAATGGAGCTGTTTGTAGAAGCGGTCTCAGAAACCCAGAATTCACAAAAACAAGCGTTTCACCCAGCGACCGCAGCGGAAGCAACGATCGCAGCGGTAAGAAACGAGCACCTTTGGAAAGCGTTGCGGCCGCTGCCAACGTCGCGAACCTGCCTGCGTGTCGCAGTCAGGCAGACGCCGCGCAAAACATTTTTGAGACTGCTTCTAGTCAGGCAGGCGCGAAACCTTCTTCAGCATCCTGCTAGATCTTCTCCACATCCCCCTCTCTCACCCATCCTACCTTGCCGTCGGCCAGCAAGATGCGAGTCCAGCCGTCGACTGTCAGGCCGACCTCCACCTTGAGCCCTTCGTGGATGACGAACGCGTCCACGGCATTCGCATCAGGTGATGAGCGGACCGTCACGGTCGGCGTGAGAACGATGCCTGAATGGTCCTCGCTCAACGCTGTCATCTGAGCAAGCCACAGCGCGCCGAACAGCACCGCCAGCGGTACCGCGGCGAAGAACGTGATCCGCGACCACTGCACCACAGCCGCCGTCCGGGCAAGATAGAGGGCGACCAACGACGCGAACACGATCGTCCAAAAGGCCAGGAAGAGCATTCTCGAGACCGCCGGCGACAGCACCTCGCTCACGGAGCGCAGCCACGCCACGAGAAAGAACTCGGGGACCGGATCGATGCGATCGACGGCTCTGAGCCGGGCCAGCCGCAAATTGTGCGCGACGTCGTCGTCCGTCGGCAGAAGGCGGGCGGCCCGTTCAAACGCGAGGATCGCCCTTCCAACATTGCCGTCCCGGTAGTACGCGTTGCCGAGGTTGAAGTACACTTCCCCGCTGACCAGCTCCCGCTGGACGATCGACTCATACATCCGGGCCGATTCGGCGAACGCGCCGGCCCGATAGAGGTCGGAGGCGCGTACGAAGGCCGAATCCGGAAGCTCCGCCATCGCGACCATTGACCAGCAGGTCAGAGCGGCCATGAGGGCGATCCGCCGTGCTCCGATCCAATGCATGAGTTCTGACCTCATGATCGTTTGAACGATTGTTCGATGGCTTCGATCGCACGAGAAGCCGCGCCGAGAAGGTCTTGCCGGGCCTCGCGCGTGTCGGCACCGGGCGCATAGCGGGCATACTCTGCTCGTTCCATGCATTGTCGGACCCCCGCGAGGATCTCTTCTTGTACGCCTTTCGTCGCGAGCCGAGCAAGGATCTCCTCGGAACTCATCGATGCTTTCGGCATCCGGAGCTTATGCTCGAAGTAGCTCATCAACGCTCGTAACAGCTCGGCATGGTACTGTTCACCATTGCCCTGCGCGAGCAGCTTCTTTGCCTGTTGCAGCCGCTTCGAAACTTCCCGGCCGGCGCGCTCGAATCGGAGGGTAGGCAGGTCACCGTAGATCCGTTCCATGCGACGCCGCGCCACGTACGCTCCGACGAAGGCCAGGGGCGGCAGCAGCAAGAGCGCCCATGATGCCATGCCAAAGCGGCCCGCACCTTCGGCCGGTTCCAGGTCCCCGGCGTCGAGCTTCAGGAACCGGATATCCTGGCCGAGCAACCGGACATCCTCTTTGCTGAACCCTTCTGCCGACATTGCGAGTTCTCGGCCGGGGAGGACCTTCAACTCGAATCGGGGCGACGACAAAGTGACGTACGATCCCTTGGACGGGTCGAAGTAGCTGAACCGCATCGGCTCGATGACGCGGCGCCCCTCGTTGCGCGGGACGAGGACGATCTCGGCCGACTTCGTACCGCTCACCGCGCCGCCTTCGCGCGAGATCTCCTCGGTGACCTTCGGCTCGAACATCTCAAGATCGCCCGGCACGACCGGCTTCGGCAATGTAAGCAGTTTCAGATTGCCCGTCCCCTTGACGGCCATACGAAGGGTCACGGCATCGCCCGCCTTGACCTCCTGCTTGTCCACGGAGGCGGTGAAAGCATAGCGGCCGACGGCGTTGCCGAACCCTTCCGGCGCGCCGGGCGGCAGCGGATCGACGGTGATCGTCAGCGGCTCCGAGGCGAACGACAACTCGACGGTCTGGACATTCTGGAAGAACGGGTCGTTGAAGAACTGATCGAACGGGTCGCGACTGCGATTGTGTGTGCGGAGCTGGACGGCGGCGACGAGTTCCATGGGACCGACCTGGAGGCGGCCGACCTGCGACGGAAAGAGGGCTGTGCGCTTCAGGACGGCAGCGCGGTACTGTTTCCCGTTCAGGGTCTCCGTCGGCGGCTCAGCCTGCTTCGGCAACTCAAAATCCTCCCCCCAGAAGCCCTCGAACGTCGGGATCTTGGAGATGCGCGAAAGCGACGTGGCGACGCGGTAGTAGATCTTCCAGGTGACGGTCACTTGTTCGCCCAAGCGGACGCGCTTGCGGTCGGCTGTGGCGACGAGGACGATGTTGTCGCCCACTGCTTGCGCCGCGCCGGCATCCTGCTCGCCCGCTTTCGGGGCTGGCTTCCCCTTCTCCACGACGACCTTCACTGGCTCAGTTCTGACCGTCGAACCCTTGTACTCGACGCTGGCAGGTCCGAGCGTGTACGTCCCCGGTTCGCGCGCGTAGAGGACGTACGAATAGACGAGCTGGACCGAGGCCCGCATGTTGATGAACTGGATGGACTGCGACGTATTCGGTCCGCTGATCACGACGAACTTGCCGAAGTCGGGGGGCTTCAGGCCGCTCGGCAGGGTCGTGCTATTCCCGCTGAAGGTCAGATGCAGCTGGAACTGCTCGCCCGCGCCCACCCGATCGGGATCGACGGAGGCGATGAACGTGGCGTCTTGGGCGAGCAACGTTCTCGATACCAGGAGGGTCAGGCAAAGGACCCAGGATGCTATGGAGTAGCGAAGAAACACGAGGTGGATTGTCGATGTTCGAATTCCGATTTTCGATCTACGGCGCACGAAAGACGCCGCTCACCAGTCCTTCTCCACCCGCACTCGGGCGGCTGGGCGCTTCTGCAATTTCTTCTGAATGTCTTTCTCATTGTTCCGTAGCGCCTCGAGCATACGCTCAGCTTCTTCTTTGTTCATCTGATGTTTCTGTTGTTGCTGACGCGTTCGATCTTGCTGGCTTTGCTGTTGCTGGTTCTGTTGCTGGTCTTGTTTCTGCTGATCCTGCTGCTGGTCCTGCGGCTGTTGCTGCTGTTGTTGTTGCTGCTGGTCCTGCTTCTGATCCTGCTTCTGATCTTTTTGCCGCTTCTGTTGCTGCTGCTCCTGACGCTTTCGGCGGGCCACTTCAAGGTTATGGCGAGCGTCTTCATTGTCGGGGTCGTTCCGGAGCGCACGCTTGTACGCCTCGATGGACTCGTCGAGCTTGCTGGCCTTGAAGAGCGCGTTCCCCATGTTGTAGTAGCCCGCGGAACGCTCCGGTCCGGCGTCGAGGTTCATTGCCGAGTTGCCAAACGCGCGTGCGGCCTCTTCGTGTCGATCCTGGCGGAAATGGGAGTCGCCGAGGTTGAAGTGCGACACACCCGAGGTCGGGTCTTTGCCCAGCGCCTGCCGATACGCCGCCTCCGCATCGGAGAACTTTCCCTTCTGATAGAGTTTATTCCCCTCCTGCACATGGTCCCGGACGGTCTGCGATGACGCCGAAGCGGCGAAGGCCAGCAACGCCATCAGCGTCGCGGTCGGCACGGGGCCGCCACGCAGCGAGCGACGCATGACCCTCAAGATCGCGCCACGGCGTTCGGAGAGCAGGAGCTCGATGAACAGGAAGAGAATGGCGAATGCCAGCGGTACTTGGTAGCGCGATTCGTAGCCGGTCACCTGCTTCGCCCCGAATTCCGTCTTCTCGAGAGACGAAAGCTCTTTGAACACGTCGTCAATCGCATTGCCACCGCTCGTCTCACGCAGATACCGGCCGGCCGTCGCCGAAGCGACCTGCCGGAGCATCGATTCATCCAGCTTGGAGACCACCACGTTCCCGTCCATGTCGCGCTTGTAGTCGGAGGCACCGACCGGAATCGGTCCCCCTTCGAGCGTTCCCATGCCGATCGTGTACACCTTTACGCCAGCCGCAGACGCCTTTTCGACGGCTCCGAGCACATCTCCTTCGGTATTCTCTCCATCGCTCACGATCACGATGGCCTTCTGCGTCGGCTGGTCCTTCGTGAACGAATCCAGCGCCTTCTCAATGGCGCTTCCGATCATCGTTCCGGGGGTCGGTACCGATTCCACATCGACGGTCGAGATGAAGAGGTCCGCGGCGGCATAGTCGGCGGTCAACGGGAACTGCACGAAAGCATCGCCCGCGAACACGATCAGCCCCACTCGGTCGCCCGCCAGCTTGCGAAGGAGTTGCGAGACGTCACGCTTCGCCTTCTCGAGCCGGCTCGGACGCACGTCCTCGGCCTTCATGCTAAGGGAAACGTCGAGCGCGACGAACAGGTCGATCCCTTCGCGCTTCACTTCTTCAAGTCGCGTGCCGATCTGGGGATTCGCCAGCGCCAGGACCAGGCAGGCAATGGCCAGCAACAGCAGTCCCTGCTTGACGCCACGCTTGACAGCACTCGCGTCCGCCAGAAGCGCTGGCCAGAGCACCGGCGTCACGAAGAGACGCAGAAGCCGGCGGTTCCACAGATGCAGGGCAACGAAGCCCGCAGCCAGGACCGGGACGGCCAGCAGCAGCCAGAGGAGTTCGGGATGTTGGAAACGGAGCATGCGTGTGGAAATCTATGGCAGAAGTCAGAGACCAGCCATCAGTGAACAGTGAACAGTGAACAGTGAACAGTGAACAGTAAACAGTGAACAGTGGTCAGTTGACTGTCGACGGAAGCACTTCGCCGTCGTACGGCATCCAGAGTCCCAAGATCATACCCTATGGAATGCTTCCTCCATCTTTCATCTTTCATCTTACATCTCACATCTTGCCTCTCGCTTCTTCACTCACGGGATCTTCCTCAACACCGTACTGCTCAGGATCATCTCAAGCAGCAACAGCGCGGCACCGAGCCACAGCCAATCGCCGAATAATTCGCTCACTCTCTTATAGGCCGTCACTTCGATCTTGGTCCGCTCGAGCAGGTCGATCTCGCGATAGATCGCCCGCAACGCGCGGTTGTCGGTCGCACGGTAGTACGCGCCTCCGGTCATCTCGGAGATCGCCTTGAGCGTCTTCTCGTCCAGGTCGACCGGCTGGAGGATGCGCCGGATGCCGAATGGCGTCTGCTGCGGGAAGGGGGCCATCCCTTGCGCCCCGACGCCGACGGTATAGACCTTGACCCCGTACGTCGCCGCCAGCCGTGCCGCCGTGATCGGGTCGATCTCCCCCCGATTGTTCACGCCGTCGGTCAGCAACACCATGACCTTGCTCTTCGCCTGGCTATCCTTCAACCGCCCGACACCGTTGGCGAGGGCGAGGCCGATCGCCGTACCGTCTTCGATCATGCCGTTCTTGATCTCCGCCAACAGGCCTAGCAGGACGCCATAATCTGTCGTGAGCGGACACTGGGTGAAACTTTGGCCGGAGAAGACGACGAGCCCGATGCGGTCGTTCTCGCGGCCGCGAATGAACTCCGCCGCGACGTCCTTCGCCGCCACGAGACGGTTCGGGCTGAAGTCCTCGGCCAGCATGCTGCCGCTGATGTCGAGGACGAGGACGATGTCGATCCCCTCGGTGTTGACGCTCTCGCGCGTCGAGACCGACTGCGGCCGGGCCAACGCGATGATGAGAACGGCCACGGCGAGCAGCCGCAGGACCGCGGGCAACCGGACGAATCGCTCGCGCCATCCGCGCGGTCCGGCAAGGAACGACCGGAGCGACGAGAAGCGCAGGTCCGTCACGAGGCGGTGACGGCGCCACCACACGTACGCGGCGGCCAGCGGCACCAGCAGGAGGAGCCACAGATACAGGCCATCGGCAAACTGATCACCGAACATCGGCGGTCTCCTCGCGACGAAGCGGCGCCTTTGGAGCTTCCGGTGTTTCGACCGGCGTCATCGTGCGGACGATCATGTAGGCGGCCTTGAGCTCGTCCTGATGGTCTTCGGGGGTCGGCTGCGCCTTGGCGAACTTCACCAGGTCGGCCCGGACGAAGAAGGATCCGAGCGTCTCCCGAAGCTGTTCGGCCTCCGGCCTTCCGCGCAGGGCGATCAGGATCTCGTCGGTCGTCATCTCCAGCGCGGGGATGTTCCAGCGTCCTTCGAAGAAGCGTCGGACGATCTCGGTCGCCTCCGAATAGTATTCCTTCACCTTCCCTTGTTGCCACAGCTGTCGCTCTTCGAGCGCCTGGAGCTCACTCAGGGCTCTCACATGCGGCGCGATCGACGGCGCTTCCGGTTCCACCGGCAGTTCCAGACCCTTCTTCTTGCGGTACCTCTGGTACCAGTAGAGTCCGGCGCCGGCGAGAACGCCGACGAGCAGGAACGGCCAGAGGTCCTCCCATTTCCACGGAGCGGACATCGGGGGTTTGATATCGCGGATGTCCGCACCCTCCACCAGCGACACCCCGGACACGTTGAACGACAGCGAGTTTGCGTATGCCGTCTTGCCGACGGTATCGTTCTGCAGCGTATATCCGAAGGCCAGCGGGGGCAGGAAGACAGTGCCCGTGTCGATCGTCATGAGCTCATAGGCCCATTCACGATCGTCCGTCTTCGTGATCGACAGTACCTGGAAGAGGCCGGCGCTGTCGGTGACGGCCGGACCGATAGAGTCGATCGCCGCCGGGACGCGGGCCGTCACCGTGACGACCACCGGCTCTCCGAGGCGGAGGTTCTTGCGCTCGGAGGAGGCGGTGAGACCGACTTCCTGGGCCAAGAGAGATGAGGCCAAGAGGAAGTAAGCCGTAAGCAAGTACAGGCAGGTGATGGACAGGCGGATGTCACGAGTCCACGATCTTGGTTTGTGAATCGTGATCTCAGCCTGCCCACAACCTGATCGTACCTGCCTACTGCCTACTTGCTCCATTACCACCTTCTCTCCCGCATGCGGAAGAAGTCCGCCAATGGTTTCATCGTCGGTCGGTCGAGGCGGAGTTCCACGGCGTCGAGCCGCGACTTCAGAAAAAGCGACCGGCGCGCCTGCTGAACGGCCAACCGGTCCGCCTTGAAGGCAGTCCGCAAGCGGCGGTCCGATGTATCGACCCACCGCACCTCCCCCGATTCGGCGTCGCGCAAAGGGATCAGCCCTACGGGCGGCAGATCCAGCTCTCGGGGGTCCTGCAGGACAAGGCCGATGAGGTCGTGGCGCTTGCCGGCGATGCGCAGGGCCGCCTCATAGCCCTCATCCATGAAGTCGGAGATGAGGAAGACGATGCTGCGCTTCTTCTGGATATGGTTGAGATACTCGAGCGCGCCGCGAATGTTCGTCGACGTCGAGGTCGGCTCGAACGAGAGCAGTTCGCGTACGATCCGGAGCGCGTGCGACCGCCCTTTTCGGGGCGGGATGAACCGCTCGACCTCTCCCGTGAACAGAATGGCGCCGACCTTATCGTTGTTCTTCATGGCCGAGAAGGCCAGGATGGCGCTCAACTCGGCCGCCACGTCGCGCTTCAACGACTGCTGCGAACCGAAGTACTGCGAGCCGCTCATGTCGACCAGCAGCATCACGGTCAGTTCGCGCTCTTCTTCGAACACCTTGACGAACGGATGGTTCAGCCGGGCGGTGACGTTCCAGTCGATCGTCCGGATCTCGTCGCCGATCTGGTATTCGCGCACCTCGGAGAACGCCATGCCCCGGCCTTTGAAGACGGAGTGGTACTCCCCCGAGAACACCTGGTTCACCAGGCCGCGGGTGCGGATCTCGAGATGACGGACCTTTTTGAGAAGCTCTTTAGTATCCAACTGAGGTCACATGACGACTCTGTTTTCAAGGAAATTGTCGAGTGTCGATTGGAGAGTGTCGATCATCGCCGGTCGTCCTCCAAAGTTGACTACCTCAGATATTCGTCAATCGACAATCGTAAATCGACAATTCCTAAGGGACTTCTACTTGGTTCAAGATCTCCGTGACCACGTTCTCGCTCGTGATCTCCTCGGCCTCGGCCTCGTAGGTCACGGCCACGCGATGGCGCAGAACATCGGGGCAGATGGCGCGGACGTCCTCGGGGATCACGTAGCCGCGGCGCTTGATAAACGCATGAGCGCGGGAGGCCATGGCGAGCGCGATCGAGGCGCGAGGCGAAGCTCCATAACTGATGAGCGGCGCCAGCTTGTCGAGCTTGAACTGCTTCGGGTCTCGCGTGGCGAAGACGATGTCGAGGATGTAGCGCTCGATCTTTTCGTCCATGTAGACCTGCTTCACGACATCGCGCGCGGCCAGGATCTCCTTGGGGCTGACAACGTGCTTGACCTTCACCTCCGTCATCGAAACATTCTGGCGCATGATCTTGAGTTCTTCCTCGCGCGTCGGGTAGCCGATCTTCACCTTGAGCATGAACCGGTCCACCTGCGCTTCGGGCAGCGGGTAGGTCCCCTCCTGCTCGATCGGGTTCTGCGTTGCCAGCACGAGGAATGGCTCTTCAAGTCCGAACGTCTCTTCGCCGATCGTCACCTGACGTTCCTGCATCGCTTCGAGAAGAGCGCTCTGGACCTTCGCCGGGGCGCGATTGATCTCGTCGGCCAGGATGAAGTTGGCGAAGATGGGCCCCCGCCGCGTGATGAACTTACCGTCCTTCTGGTTGTAGATCATCGTGCCGATGAGGTCGGCCGGCAGGAGGTCGGGCGTGAACTGGATGCGTTGGAACTTGGCGCTGATGGCCGTGGCCAGGGTCTTGATCGTGAGGGTTTTCGCCAGACCCGGCACCCCCTCCAGCAGAATGTGCCCCTGACAGAGCAATCCGATGAGGAGTCGGTCGACCATCGGCTTCTGGCCGATGATGACCTTGCCGACCTCGGCTGAGAGGGTGTCGACGAAGGCGCTTTCGCGCTCGATCATTTGGTTCAGGGTCTTGATGTCCACGCTACGGGCTCCGATGTTAGTTCCTGAGGCTCGATGGGGGTGCGAGAACCGCGAATGCACGCCAATGTAGGTGAATGCATGTTTTCGATGCTGTGCGACTTCGCGTCAATTCGCGTCCGTTAGCGGTAGAACGGCCACGACTCCAGAGTTCATTTTGACGACCGCCGGCGAAAACTTGTTCCGGCTGAACAACGCAACGAGCCGCAACAAGGGCGGCTCGGGAACGGCAACACGTTGAATTTGCGAAAAACTGGGGGAATTTCAAAGGGCGGAAGAGAATAAGTAAAGAGGAAGAGAAACCACGAAGAACACGAAGAGAATGATGGTTGAAGCGGTATCACATTCACACCTCTTCCATTCGTGTCCAGGGTCTCCAATGCGATTCGTGAACTTCGTGGATGTCTTTTCTTATTGGCTCGTCAAATGCCCTGCCACGATCTCGATGAACCGCTCGAACCCGGCGCCGTATCGGGATTCGTCAAGCACGTCGAGGACGAGCCGCCGCTCCGGTTGGTGCAGGTCGGCACAGGCGAACGGGTTCTCGTGAATACCGAGGTGCAACTCCTCGACCTTGACGCCGGTGTCACGCCGGACGCCCTGTAGCGCGTTGCACATCGCCCCCGTCGGAAAGACCTCGTCGCTGGCGTTGGCGATGCCGGCAATGCGCGGAGCGATCTCGCGCATCCGCGTTTCGAGCGTCACCCGATCGGGACGCAGGCCGCAGAATGTACGCAGCCACCGCGCTTCCGAGTGATGCTCGATCCAATGATGCATGCGTGGCGTGAACCGTTGCTCCAGCTGGCGAACGTACATCTTCATCATCGCCGTCTCGGCGGCCGTATCGACGATGAGTGGCGAAGCAAGGTTCAGGTCTCGCACTGCTCCGGCCGTCGCAAAGAGGGCGGTTCGGCTGTTCGAGAAAAGCCGTTCCGGATCGTCCAGCATGAGCGCCAGCGCCACGAATCCACCCGCGGAGTACCCGAGAAAATCGATCCGCGCATCCTTCGTAAAATGCGGGTGCGCGCCGGAGCGGATCTGTCGTGCGAGGTCGACGACGTCCCAAAAGGTCTGCAGGGCACCCCAGAAGAACCGTTCGGGCCGCGCATCCAGACGCTCACTCATGATGGCGTTGAAGCGGTGAACGAGGTCGTTCCCTTCGACCTCCTTGCGTTGCGCCAGGCTTTCGGGAACCAGGCGGAACCAGTCGGTCGGAACGCGGTTGATATGGAACGCCATCGGGAAGAGGATGACCGGCGCGCCCGTCTTCTTCCAAAGATGGTACGCCCACGGCACGTACTTGCCGTAGCTGCGTTCGTTCAATCCGTGGAGCAGGATCGTGACGCGCTCGCGACGTTCGACGGCGCCCGATGCACGCAGCAACGGATACCGGAAGAGCAAGTTCTCCTGGATCTCGGCATCGACCGGCAGCGGCTCCGCCGGTTCCGCCGGGAAGTGCGCATCGTGCTCGCGGCAATGGTAGCCCTCGCATCCCAGCAGGTATCCTGCGTTGCGGGACCGGAACTCGATGTTGTAAAGGTCCGCTCCATGCTCCGGAAAACGCACCGGCTCGTCGTCGGTCCATGATTCACGCTGTCGAAAGCGCTTGCCGATGTCGGCGTAGTTGGGATGGGTCATGGGAGAACAGAGGTCAGAAGTCAGAGGTCAGTGGCTTGCCCTCAGTTTGGCACGTTGCGAGACATCGACCATGCACGTGCCGAGCGAAGGGTCAGTGATCAGTGGCTTGCCCCGAGTTTGGCGCGTTCAGGGAACGATCTTTAGACGTGCCAGGTCCAGGGATCAGCGTCAGAGCACTGCACCAATGGATCGTGGCGCGGCGAAACGCGAGCGCAGGATGCCAACTTAGCCAAGATTCGGAGGGGAAACAACGGATCAGCGAACAGCGAGGGAGTGGAACGGATCCACGTTATCCCGAATGGAAGATCGACTTGAAATCACTTGATGAGCAGCATCTTTCTCAAGGCGACAAACTCGTTCACAGAGAGTCGGTAGAAGTAGAGACCGGAGGCGAGACTGGATGCGTCGTATGATACGAAGTGCCTGCCTTCCTTCATTTCTTCATTCGCCAGCGTAACGACGCGCTGACCCAACATATTAAAGAGTTCCATGCGGACACGCCCCGGTGCCTTCAGTGAGAAGTTGATCCGGGTCGAGGCATTGAAGGGATTGGGGTAGTTCTGCTCGAGGGCATACTCAAGGGGAACGGAGGACTCCTCAATCCCAAGGACCCCGGCGGCCGGGAAGAAGCGGGCCATCCCCGCGTCGAGGACCCCATCGACATCGCTGAACGGGGACGATGCGAGAACGATGCTGTCGGTTGCGCTCACCTGCGGACAGGCGTGCGGCAAGTCCTGCCGATCATCGAGCACGAACCAGTGCGCCGGCCCCGAATCAAGGGCCTGGAGGTCGTATCCGGCGATCTTGCCCGATGGCTCTCGCGTCTTCCCCCCTGTCTGAACACATCCGACGAACAGCCTGTCACGCGTCATGGAGACCGATCCACCAAAATAGATGACCTGCGACCCATCCGGATTTTCGATGGTCTTGGAGAGAAGGCCTGTCGTCCGATCATAGAGCATCACACCGCCCGACCGGACGCCGCCTCTCGTCCTGCCGGGGACTCCCACGGCGATGTATCGGTCGTTCGCCGCGATCGCCGAGCCGAAGAGATCCGCCCCGCCCTCGGGAGGAAGCCTCAGGTCTGTCTGCGACCATGCACCGCTGCTGCGGGAAAAGAGGGCGACGGCCTCCTTCCTTCCTTCGATCGCACTGTACATCGACCAACCGACAACGATCGTGCTGTCATCCAGGATCAGGAGCGATGTACCGAAGGCCTCGTCAGGCATCGCGGTACTCAGGAAGAGCTTTGACTCGAGCCGCCATGAAGTGGTGTCTCTCCTGAAGACGAAGACGGAGCCGGACCTCTCCGCGGATCCGAAGGACCGATGCGCGCCGACGATGAGCAGGTCGGAAGCAATGTCCACCGCACCGCCGAAGCGGGCGCCAAACGTGTGCTCCGGAGACTCGACCTTTGCCGCCAGCGCCCACGCGCCTCCACTCCGCGAGTAGACGTAGACGGCCCCCGCCATGATCCCAGCGCCATGGTCGCCCGGGGCACCGACAGCCAACTGATCGTCCGAAAGGCCCACGGCCATGCCGAAGGTGTGGACGGCCTGCGGATCGGGCGACTCGACGACCTGCACTTGCTGCCAGGCCTGCTGGGCTGAATGGAGATAGACGCGCCCTGCTGCAACATGTCCACCGACCTCCTCGAAGGGACTGGCGATGACGGCCCAGTCGCGATGAGCATCGACGCGCCAGCCAAAGAGGGCGTGTGCCGCTGAACGCGCTGCGCGGACACTCCTGACCTTATTCAGCGACTGGCCTGCCGCTTCGGGGAGCATTCCCGCGGTCATCAGGAGGATGGCGGCCACAGACCTTGCGGCTGTCGCAACCGTCGTCCTTCCCCGATGCGCGCGTGGGGCTCCAGACGTCGAAGGGCTCATGCCAACAGCCTGTCCGTCGGCTGGTTTCATTCTGTCGTGCCTTCCGCCGGACGAAGTTGAAGGTTCAATTCCATCGGCATGCCCCGGTAGTCGATCGGAACATTGTTCACCGGCACATTGCCAGCGAGCAACGTGAAGCCCGGCGGGATGAGGACCCTCAACGAGTGGACCCCCTCCGGGACCGCGGGGAGGCGGAAGGTCCCGCCCTCGACCGTCACGCAGTGGATCTCCGGCTCCCCGGTGGAGGGTGTATCCCAGTTGCCGTCGCCATTGTCATCGAGGAACACCAGCAGGCCGGCCGTCACCGTATCGATCCCTTCGCTGAAGGAGATGTGTCCCCGAATCGCTGGAGGCATATGATAGGGTCCGACGATCGGTGTCAGGTGCGGAGGATTCAGTCCGTCTTCGATCACGGCGTAGAACCACAGGCTATCGCCCTGTCCGACCCATGAATCGCCGATGGCATATTTGAACAGCGTGTCGACGTGAGCCCTGCCGTCCTCAGCGACCACATTGCCCGCGACATGCTTCACCAGCCGGCCGGAGTACGACGGCGCGTCGGCGACATAGACGTCGACGAGCGTGGATTCAGTCTGCACCGACGCATACGTCACCTCCACGATGGGACCGTCGGAGAGCCGGATGTCCGCTCGCGGGGGCTCGTACATGGGCATGACGATGATCGCGACCGAATCCAGCGTGACGTCATATGACGTGCAGACGACCTGATACTGACCCTGCGGGAGCAGCGCGGTGACCGTCGAATCGTACGTGAACGCAGCCCGAGGGGCTACGATGAACGTGGCGATGGAATCGCCCGAGACGACCGCGAAGTCGGACTCGATCTTCTGAGACCTCAGGAACGCCGCGAGGGAATCTCCCTTCATCTCCTCGAGCCGCGTGAGCTCATAGAATCCCTCGGGGCCTAGCACAGTGACCACGGTCGAGTCCACCTTCGAAGGCCAGCGTATGGCGACGAGCAAGACAGACGGCGCCGGAGAGGACGTGGTGAACGAATGCACCAGCGATCGGACGGGACGCCCCGCCGCCTTGGCGAGCCTGCCGTCGGGAGCCGGCGACGTCCGCGTGTCATCCTCGATCTCACGCCGAATGGCGGAGACCTCGCCATCGCCAAGGACGCTGATGCCGCGACTGCCGAAGTTGTACTCGGCCCCGACCGTCCAGTCGAAGAACACGGCACGGCCGCTGGCCCAAGCCGCCGCATAACTGTGCCAGAGATCGCCGTTCCGGTAGCGCATGGCGCCGGCCGCGTCTCCGATCCGCCAGCCTCCGATGATCGGCAGGAATCCGGGTGCGTAGAATGTCACACTCAGGAGCGCATCGAAGTTCTTGCGGGCATCGAAGTAGACGAGTGGCTGGATCTCGACGATCTGGTTCGGTGCGGACGGGATCCGGAAATTCCCCTGGAGCTTCGCCGACTGACCCCAGACCACGGTCAACGTGGCCGTCCCTTCGCCGAGGACCGACTGCCAATAGGAATCGACCTTGTAGGCGCCGATCTTCGCATCCGCGCCGATCGTCATGCCGGCCCGGCTGATGGTCGCAAAGGTCTTCATGTAGATGAGCGCCCCTTCCCTTCCGACTCCGGTACCCGGATCGGGAATGGAGACCGGACCGCCGTACAGCAGCAGGACCTCGCCGGCGAACGACAATTGGCTCGGCGTCGCCAGGTTCTTGAGAGACCCCCTCATCCCTGCGAGGAGCATCCCGTTCGGCATGACGATAGCACTCTGCATGCTGGTCGCCGCCCAGTCGATGCCAATGGAATCGATCTGTGCCGGCGTACCCTTGAAGGCGATCCCGGCGCCGACCTCCCATCCACCGGGGAAGGCGATGCTGACGGACGAGTTCGCGATCTGTCCGTTCGTGATCTGCAGCCTGAAATTCTTCAGGTCGACGGCGCCAAAGTTCGCGTGCGAGATCTCGAGCAGGAGGTTCTGCACGATAAACTGCGGCGTGGGCGTGCTGACGTCGAGAATGATGCCGGGCGTGGTTCCGCTTCCCAGCGTGACGGACAATGCGAAGACCTGCTTGATGCTGCACGAGCCCTTCAGGAGGTAGCGTGCATTCTCATAGACGATGTCCAGGTCCTGAACCTTGACCTCGATGTTGCCGATCTTCAGGTCGCTGTTGATGTTGATGCTCAGATACTTGAGCTCCCCGTTCTGGACGATCAAACCGGGATGCTGGACCGTGCCAAAATCACACCCGATACTGTCGGGCCCGATCGTGATTCCCGCGCCGCCGTAGAGCTTGAAGTAGTTGGAATCGCTCGCCCACACCAGGGTCAGTCCGCGTGCTTTGATATACAGGCCCTTGACGCCGAAGCCCGCCGTGACGCCGATGTTAACGTGCTGGATCGCGCCGTTGGCGTAGACCAGACCCGGGCTGGTGCTGTCTCCCAGCAGCGCCGCCATCGTGTCCGTGGCCACGTACACGACGATGGCCCCGAAGAGCGAGAAGGCACCCGTCGGCTTGTCATACCTGAACGTCAGCGCTTTGGGCTGGATGCGGAGCTTGCTGACGTGGAAGTCGGCCGTGACGCCGACATTGAAATGCTCGAGCGAATTGCCGGCGATGAGCATGCCCGGGTTGGCACTGTCTCCCATCAGCACTTCGATCGTATCGGCGGCCATGCCCACGGTGGCCCGGCCGTAGAGTTTGAAGAAGCCCGAATCGGCCCACACGAACGAGAGACCTCTCGGCTTGATGGCGAGGCTCGAGACCCGAAGATCGGCCGTGACGCCGAGCGAAAGCGACTTGACCGCGCCGTTGACGATCTTGATCCCGGGCTGTTCCTTCGTTCCCGCGAAGAAGATCGTCTCTCGTCCGTCAAAGACCGACTTGAGCGAGCCGTACAGCTGCACGGTATGCGTCGAATCGTCCCACGAGAACGTCAGGTGATCCGGCGAGAGGGTCAGACCGCCGACCTTGAATGACGCGGTCACGCCGGCCGTGACGGTCGTGACGCGGCCGTCGACGATGCGAAGGCCCGGCAGCGTCTCCGTGCCCAGCGACAGCGCCACGGTGTCAGGACCCACGCTGACCGTCGCACCCCCCCAGATGCTGAAGATGTGCGCTTGGGCATCGTACGCCAGCGACGCCTCCGTCAGGGCGATACTCACGCCTGTCAGCTTCAATGTGTCGGTGAGCGACAGGGCCCAGCGCGTCACGGCGCCGTTGACGATCACAAATCCCGGCTTCCCCTCCGTGCCGAACGAGGCGCTGTGGGGCGATCCGTTCACGGTGACGGTCACCGAGCCGTACATCGCGAACATATTGGTCGAGTCGGAGATCCATGAGAAGCCGATCCCATGCGGAGCGACGGTGATCCCCTTGAAGGTGAACTGCGCGCTGGCGGTGAGATGAAGCTTTGTGAGGTGCCCTCCGGCGACGACAATACCGGGATCGGCGTCGGTGCCGGCCGACACTCGGACGGTGTCCGTCGAGACCAGGAACGCGAGCGATCCGTGCATGGCAAATAGCGAGTCGGCCAACCACGTGAATCCAAGCGAGTCGGGAATGAACGTGAGCGCTTTGACGGTGAATCGGGCGCTGACGGCGAGATGGAGCTTCGTGAGTCGTCCTCCGGCGATCAACATGCCCGGGTTGGCTGCCGAGCCGGCCGACACCTTGATCGTATCGGCAGCAACGATCACGGAGAGTGAGCCGTGCATGGCGAAGCTGGAATCGGCGATCCAGGTAAAGCCAAGCGAATCGGGGATGAACGTCAAGGCTTTGATCGCAAACCGCGTGCTCGCCACAAGCTCGAGCTTCGACAGGTGCCCGCCCAAAAAGACGATGCCGGGATCCCCCGACGTGCCCGCCCAGAGTCTGACCGTGTCGCTGGAGATGATCGCGGACAGTGAGCCGTGCATGGTGAAGGTGGAATCGGCCAGCCACGAGAATCCGAGCGAATCGGGGATGAGCGTCAAGGATCTGATCGAAAACTTCGCGCTGGCCAGAAGCTGGAGCTTGGAGAGATGTCCGCCCGTGAACACGATGCCGGGATGTTCCGCCGTACCTGCCGAAAGTCTGACCGTGTCGGTCGACATGATCACCGACAGAGCGCCGTGCATCGTGAAGGTGGAGTCGGCCAGCCAAGAGAAGCCAAGGGAGTCTGGGATGAAGGTCAGCGACCTGACGGAGAACCTCGCCGTGGCCTCGAACTGGAGTTTCGTCAGTCGTCCCCCCTGGACAAGGACGCCCGGATGTGCCAGCGTGCCTGCCGAAAGCCTGACTGTATCCGCGGAAATGATGACGGTCAGAGATCCGTGCATGGCAAAACTCGAGTCCGCCAGCCACGTGAACCCGAGCGAATCGGGCATGAACGTCAGTGTCTTGATGGAAAATCGCGCCTTCGCTTCAAGTTGGAGCTTCGAAAGTCGTCCTCCCACGACCAGAATGCCAGGATCGGCCACCGTCCCGGCCGACAGACTGATCGTGTCCTCCGAAACGATCGTGGAGAGAGAGCCATGCATGGCAAAACTGGAGTCGGCCAGCCAGGTGAATCCCAAAGAATCCGGGATGAACCTCAATGTCTTGATCGTGAACGTCCCTTTCGCCTCGAGCTGGAGCTTCGAAAGCCCGCCTCCCGTGAAGACAACACCCGGCTCTGCCGCAGTCCCCGCTGAGACGTTGATCGTGTCCGCACCGACGAGGACCGAAAGCGATCCGTGCATGGAGAAGCCGGAATCGGCGATCCACGTGATCCCCAACGAATCGGGGATCAAGGTCAAAGAACGGATGGAGAACTTGGCGGTGGCTTCGAGCTGCAGCTTCGAAAGGTGACTGCCGACAAAGACGATCCCGGGATCTGTCATCGTGCCTGCCCTTACACTGACGGTGTCAGCGGAGACCAGCACTGCGAGCGATCCATACATCGTGAATGTGGAATCGGCGAGCCACGAGAACCCGAGCGAATCGGGGAGGAGCGTCAAGGACTTGATGGCGAACTTACCGTTGGCGAGGAGTTCGAGCCTGGAAAGATGGCCGCCAGCGACGACGATGCCAGGTTGAGAAACTGATCCCGCCGAAAGTCTGACCGAGTCGTTCGAGACCAACGCAGTCAGTGAGCCATGCATCGTGAACGTGGAATCTGTGAGCCACGAGAAGCCGAGGGAATCGGGGAGGAGCGTCAAGGACTTGATGGCGAACTTACCGTTGGCGAGGAGTTCCAGCCTGGAGAGACGACCTCCTGCGACGACGATGCCAGGATGAGAGGCCGTTCCTGCCGAAAGTCTGACCGAGTCGCTCGAGACCAACGCGGTCAGCGAGCCGTACATCGTGAATGTGGAATCGGCAATCCACGAGAATCCGAGCGAATCGGGAAGAAGTGACAAAGACTTGATGGCGAACTTCCCGCTGGCGAGGAGTTCGAGCTTGGAAAGATGGCCGCCTGCGACGACGATACCAGGATGAGACGCCGTTCCCGCCGAAAGTCTGACCGAGTCACTCGAGACCAACGCGGTCAGCGAGCCATGCATCGTAAACGTGGAATCCGCGAGCCATGCAAACCCGAGCGAATCAGGAAGAAGTGACAAAGACTTGATGGCGAACTTCCCGTTGGCGAGGAGTTCCAGCCTGGAGAGACGACCTCCTGCGACGACGATGCCAGGATGAGACGCCGATCCCGCTGAGAGTCTGACCGAGTCGCTCGAGACCAACGCGGTCAGCGAGCCGTACATCGTGAATGTGGAATCGGCAATCCACGAGAATCCGAGCGAATCAGGAAGAAGTGACAAGGACTTGATGGCGAACTTTCCGCTGGCGAGGAGTTCGAGCTTGGAAAGATGGCCGCCAGCGACGACGATACCAGGTTGAGAAGCTGTTCCCGCCGAAAGTTTGACGGAGTCGCTCGAGACCAACGCGGTCAGCGAGCCATGCATCGTGAATGTGGAATCGGCAAGCCACGAGAAGCCGAGTGAATCGGGACTACACGTGAGCGTCTTGATGGAGAACGTCGCGCTCACGCTCAGGTCGATCTTCTTGAGTTTTCCGCCTGCGAAGATCATACCAGGGTTCGCGATGTTGCCCGCCGACAGGTTGACCGTGTCGGATCCCACGAGAACGGCGAGAGACCCATGGACCCCGAAGGTCGTATCGGATGTCCAGGAGAATTGGAGGGAGTCGGGAATGAAGGTCAGACTCCGACACGTGAAGGAACGAGCGATGGCGAAGTGTACCGCGGTCAACTGGCCGGAATCGATGACGACGCCGGGATGCTCCGAGTCGCCAAGGGTGACGTGCATCGACGAATCGTCGAAGGCGACCTTGGCCCGACCGAGTATCACGAATCGATCCGCGGGTTTGTCGTACTTCAGAACGAGCGAGTCAGGAAAGATCCTCATCCCATGGATGAAGAAGGCGTCCGTGACGGTCGTGGTGGTGGAGGTGTCCGACGGTGTGAGCGTCAGTCCGGTGATGCCGGGTACAGAGATGGGAGACTGCGCGAGGGCGAGTGTTGAAAGGAAGATCAAACAGAGGGCGCTCGACAGGGTCCACCGCACCGCCGACATGTGCGATGGAGGGCGAAGTCGCACGAGTGGGACGCGCACATTGACCCGCGAGCCGCTTGACCCGATCATCGCCAGCTCCGCATGCGGGAAGATGAAGGGCAAAGAACGACGAAAGCCTCTTTCGAATGCACGTGCACTCTCCAGAGGCTTCACGATATTGCCGACATCCCCAGTCTCTGGGGCTCGAATCGAGGTGAGTCAATCTACCACGGGTCGGAGCGACTATCAACAACAAACTGCCGCGATGCAGGATTCAGAAACGAGAATGAGTCCGAACTTCGCCATGACTCCTCGCAGAAAGTCGAGGCCGGGCAAGCGTGGTCGCCGGGGGCGCACGTCGGGAGGACTTTTCGCATATTTGGTACGCAATGTCATCCATGTCTCCCCTGCCGGTTGATGCTGTACTTCCCTCGCTCGCGGAAGCTTTGTCGCGCAATTCGTCGGCCGTCCTTGTGGCCGACCCCGGCGCTGGTAAGACCACGCGCGTTCCCCTCGCCTTGCTCCAGGCCTCATGGCTTCAGGGACGCAAGATCATCATGCTCGAGCCTCGGCGTCTGGCTGCACGCCGGGCCGCGGAATACATGGCCCGTCAGTTGAACGAGCCGGTCGGTCGGACCGTTGGATATCGCATCCGTGGGGATGTGAAGATCGGACGGGATACGAAGGTTGAGATCGTCACCGAAGGCATTCTGTCGCGCGTCTTGGTCGCAGACCAAGACCTACCAGGCGTCGGGCTGGTGATCTTCGACGAATTCCATGAGCGGAGCATCCATGCCGACCTCGGACTCGCCCTGACGCTCGACCTCCAAACCCATCTCCGGCCGGACCTGAAGATCCTCGTCATGTCGGCCACGTTGGATGCAGCGGCGGTCAGCGGGATCCTGGGTCAAGCGCCTGTCATCACGAGCAAAGGTCGGGTCTTCCCTGTCGACACGATCTACGCATCTCAGCGGTCGGACGCGTACCTCGAACACCGCGTGGTCGACACCGTCCGAAGGGCGCTCTCCGCGCACGAAGGGGACGTGCTCGTGTTCCTGCCGGGAATTCGGGAGATCCGAAGAACGGACGAAGCCTTGACCGACAAGCGGCTCCCGGACGACGTGCGCGTCCATCAACTGTACGGCGACGCGGGGCTACGTCATCAGCTTGAGGCGCTCGCCCCCGCTCCGGAAGGCGTTCGCAAGGTGATCCTGTCGACGAGCATCGCCGAGACGAGCCTGACGATCGACGGGGTGCGGGTCGTGGTCGACGGCGGGCTTGCGCGGACCGTCCGCTTCGAACCGCGTCGAGGCATGACCGGACTTGTGACCGTGCCCGTGTCGAAGGCAACGGCTGATCAGCGACGAGGTCGTGCGGGCCGTCAGGCGCCGGGCGTGTGCTATCGCCTCTGGACCGAAGGCGACCATGTCTCGCTTCCCGACTATCCGACGCCAGAGATCAAAGCCACCGACCTGGCGCATCTGGCGCTCGACCTGGCCCGTTGGGGTGATCCGTCGGGCGCATCGCTCAGGTTTCTGGACCCGCCGCCCGCCGCGAACCTGCAACAGGCCCGATCGTTGCTCACATCGCTGGGTGCCGTCGATGATCGCGGATCGCTCACGCCACACGGACGCGCGATGGACGAACTGCCGATCCATCCGCGACTGGCGCACATGATCGTGCGCGGCAAAGAACGAGGCCTGGGGGCCACGGCCTGCACGTTGGCGGCGATGCTTGAAGAACGCGACGCTCTTGCGGGGCGCAGCGACGCCGATATCGGACTCGACGCCCGATGGCAGGCCGTTATGCGCGGCAAAGCGGAGCGGGGATTGCGAGAGCGTATCGACGAACAGGCCGACCGACTTCGCGAGATCGTCGGGATCTCAGAAACGTCCGCGAGTGATCGACATCTTTCCTTGCTGCTTGGCCTGGCGTATCCCGACCGGGTGGGTCGACGAAAAGGAGAATCGGGAAACTATCAGTTAATGGGCGGAGCAGTCGCGACGATCCCGAAGTCGAGCGCATTTTCTAAACATGAGTTCCTGGCGTTCGGCGATGTGGATGGCGCCGGCGCGACCGTGCGCGCCTACCTGGCGGCGCCTCTTGAGCGCGACGAGGTCGAAGCTGTCTTTGAGGGCCAATGGATCGACGAGCAGGACATTCGGTGGAACGCCACGTCGTCGTCCGTCACCGCTCGCAACATCCAAAGAGCCGGCTCGCTCGTACTTGATGAGCGACCGATGGAGGCCCGCGGCGAACGGGTGACGGAAGCGATGCTTGATGGGATCCGGTCGCTTGGGTTGTCGGTGCTTCCGTGGGACAGATCGTCACGGGGGATCGTCGAACGGAGCGAGTGGCTCCGACGCGGCCGATATGTGTCCGAGGATTGGCCCGACCTCTCTGACGAGCGCTTGCTGGACGAACTCCACGACTGGTTGGCGCCTTTTATGGATGGGATCTGGAAGAAGGAACACCTCTCGCGACTCGACCTGGCAGAGATCTTGAGGGGCCGATACACGCATCGTCAGCTGGTCGAGTTGGACCGTCTGGCGCCGACGCACATTCTCGTGCCGAGCGGCTCGAGGATCGCACTCGATTATCGTCCGGGCGAAACGCCGGTGGTGGCGGTGAAGCTGCAGGAGATGTTCGGCGAAACAAGGACCCCCTCGATCGCGGGGGGCAAGGTGAATCTGGTCGTCCATCTGTTGTCACCGGCCAAGCGTCCGCTGGCCGTGACGCAGGACCTGCCGTCGTTCTGGAAGAACACGTATCCCAAACTGCGAAATCAGATGCGGGCCGACTACCCCAAGCATCCATGGCCTGAGGATCCGCTCACAGCCATCCCTACCAAGAAAACGGTGAGGAAGCGCTGACGAGATGAAAATGAAAGTGGGAAACAGCAAAGAGCAAGAAAACTGAAAGAAGCAGAAACAGAAAACAAAAAGGCCCGGGAGGAGCACTCACCGGGCCTTTGTGTTGAGATCTGAGGTTGTGTGGGTGTCTACTTCCATTCCCTCATGATCTCGCCGAAGCACTCGAGTCCGCTCGGGATCACCGCGCCGTAGCCATGGCCGGGCCTTGACCACGCGCCGGCCAGGTAAAGGTTCTTGACCGGCGTCGCATGGCCGACTCTCGTGTTCCCGGAATTATTCACCGTCTGGTCCCAACCGTAGATGGCGCCACGGTGATGCCCCGTATACCGCATGTTCGTCAGGGGCGTTCCGATCTCCTTCACGACGATCGCTTTCGAAAGTCCCGGGAGCAATCGATCCTCCACGCGATCGATCAGGATGCCGGCCATTCTCTCCTTCTCTTTCCGATACGCCGACTTGTTGCCGGCCCGGTAGTCCTTCTCAAACTTCTCCCAAGGTCCGAATCCCTGGAGGGCAAGGATGTTGACCGTGTTCTTTCCTGCGGGCGAGTATGACGACGAGATGTTGTCATAGAGCGAAACTCCGAGCCCGACGCGCTCCACGTCGGCATTCAGCATGCATCCATACGCCTCGTCCGGGTCGTACGTTGTTTCGAGAAAGATCTCCGAATCCGTGATGCCGGACCGTTGGACGATCTCTTCGTTCAGGCCGAGGAACACCTGGAAGCAGGAAAGGCTGACGCTGTAGTCCTTCCACCGGGCGACGTACGACCTGGTCAGCTCGAGTTCCGGCAGCAGTCTGAGAAAGGTCTGGTGAGCGTCGGCATTCGAAACGACGACCTTCGACGTGAATTCTCCTTGTGTCGTTGCGACGCCGACGGCGGCTTCTCCCTTCATCAGGATCCCCGTCGCCGCCGTGTTGAGGAGGACCTGACCGCCGTGTGCTTCGATGAACCGCACGAATGCGTCGCTGATATCCTGCGATCGGCCTTTCGGATAGTAGCCCCCACCCATGAGGTAGCCAAGAAACGGCAGAGCGTAGTAGAAGCATGAGAGCCGCGACGGAGGAAGCCCGTAATAGCCCCACTGTGAAGAGAGGAGCGCACGGAGCTTGGGCTCACGAATGCGCGCCGACACCATGTCGCCCCAGGTCTTCGTATACAGCCTGGCTAGGTTTGGAAAGTCGACCGGGAAGCGCGTCATGTCGACCTGTCCGCGAGCTTCGGACAGACGTCGAATGTCCTTTCCAAGACCGGCCATGTCGTCGAAGAGCCCCGAGATCCCTTCCTGCTCTTCGGGAAACAGCCGGATCAAGGACGCGACGAAACCGGGCAGGTCCTTCTGCGCGACCTGGAGATCATGGTCTGGATAGATCGCCCGGAACAAGGTCGGATGGAGAAGGAACTCCGGTCCGGAGATCTCCGGGAAGCCGTTGATGAGGTTGGCGATGCCATCCCGTTCGCCCACGGAGGTGGAGTGCAGGGAGACGTCGAACCGGAAGCCGCCAGGCCGGTTGAACGCCGTGGCGTAGCCTCCCGGCTTGTCGTGCTGCTCGACGACGAGCGGCTTGAAACCCTGTCGCGCAAAGGCCGCGGCACAAGAGAGTCCGCCCAAGCCCGAGCCGATGATGATGGCGTCGAACTCACCCGTGATCGGATGCGGGCGCCGTGCAGCGTGAGGCATCGAGTCCCAGTCAAACGACGGAGCGGCGAAGGTCGCCGCCAGGAGTCGCAGAAAATCTCGGCGAGGAAGAGAGGGAGAGGACATGATGGGCGATGCGTCGGCGCTGACCGATCGACTGCGATCGTCCACGACCGCCATCGATGGTCGTTCAACGCCACGCCTCCTTACGTGGACATGAGGAGCAGGCATGAGTCAGATCGAAGGAACGTGACCCACGAGGGATAGTGAGGCCTACGGAAACTACCCCCGCCGGGATTCAAAGGCAACCACGCAGGACGTACAAGCCAGAAGCTCGTAGGCGCTGATTCTCATTCCAGCGAATGCGCGAGTGCGTGAACCGCTCACGACAGCACAAAGGCCCGAGGAGAACTCCCCGGGCCTTCATTTCTTCTGTTTGCCAGAGATGCACTTTGAAAACGATGTAGAAGAACTGAAAGTGGGAAACAGCAAAAAGCAAGAAAACTGAAAGAAGCGGAAACCGAAAACAGAAAGGCCCGGGAGGAACCTCGCCGGGCCTTTGACTTTTCTTCTCTTTCTGTTCGATGTTTTCTTGCCGTTTGCTGTTCGCCTTTTTCCGTTTGCTACAGTAGTCCTCTTCTCTTCAGGAGTGGTTCAATCGCCGGCTTGGCGCCGCGGAAGGCCACATACTGCTTCATCGCCTCATTCGTCGCCCCCTTCGCCAGCACATGTTCGCGGAACGCGCTCGCCGTCGCCTGGTCGAACAATCCCTTCTCCTTGAACGCTTCGAACGCATCGGCGTCGAGCACGGCCGCCCAGATGTAATAGTAGTAGCCGGCGTCGTAGCCGCTGCCGGAGCCCCAGATGTGTGAGAAATACGTGCTGCGGTACCGCACAACGATCTCGGGGATGAGCCCGATCTTCTTTAGTGACGCCTGCTCGAATGCCGTCGCGTCCACGATCTTCGGCTCGGCGAATGAGTGCCAGTCCATGTCGAGGTAGCAGGCCGCGAGGTACTCGACCGTCTCGAAGCCCTGATTGAACGTGGTGCTCTTCTTGATCTTGTCCACGAGCGCCTGCGGGATCACTTCTCCGGTCTTGTAGTGCTTCGCGTAGAGGGCCAGCACCTCCGGCTCGAACGCCCAGTTCTCCATGATCTGCGACGGCAGCTCGATGAAATCCCAGGGAACCGAGAGTGTCCGGTAGGTCTGGTCCGACAGCAGGGCATGCAGGGCGTGGCCGAACTCGTGGAACATCGTGTTGACCTCGTCGGGGCTGAGCAACGCCGGTGTGTCGCCGCTGGGACGCGAGAAGTTGCCGACGTTCGTCACGAGCGGCGTCACCATCTTGCCGTCTCGCCGTTCCTGCGATCGGAACCCACCGCACCAGGCGCCCGCCTGCTTGTTGGACCGTGGGAAGTAGTCCGTGTAGAGGATGCCGACATGTGAGCCGTCCTTTTCCTTCACTTCGTACACGGTCACTTCGTCGTTGTACTTCGGAATGTCCTTCCGCTCGACAAATTGCAGTCCGTAGAGCCGCCCCGCAACCTCGAAGATGCCCTTGCGAACGTTCTCGAGCTCGAAATACGGACGCAGTTCGTTCTCGTCGAGGTCGTACTTCGCCTTGCGGATCTTCTCGGCATAGTACCACCAATCCCACGGTTCGATCTGGAACGTCCCGCCTTCCTGCCGGACCATCGCCTGCATCGCGTCCCGCTCCTTCTTCGCGTTCTTCAGCGCCGGAGCCCAGAGCTTGTTGAGCAACTCGTAGACGGCCTCGGGCGTCTTCGACATGTTCTTCTCTTCCACGAAGTGCGCATGGGTCTTGTAGCCCAGCAGCTTCGCCCGTTCGGACCGCAGCGACGCCATCTTCGTGATGGTCGACTTGTTGTCGAGCGAATCGTTGTGGTCGCCCTTTGTGATGTAGGCGGTCAGCAATCGCTCACGGAGCGAACGTTTACTGGCATACTGCAGGAACGGGATCATGCTCGGCTTGTGGATGGTGAACACCCACTTGCCCTCCAGGCCTGCCTTCGTGGCGGCTTCGGCTGCCCCGGCCACGGCCCGTTCCGGAAGACCCTCCAGGTCCTCTTTCTTGTCGATGACGAGCTTGAAGCCGTTCGTCGAGGCCAGGACGTTCTCGTCGAACTTCACGCCGAGGATGGAGATCTCTTCGTTGATCTGACGGAATCGTTCCTTCTTGTCGGCCGGCAGGTTTGCTCCACCGCGGACGAAGTTCTTGTACATGTCGTCCAGGAGCTTTGCCTGCTCGGTATTCAGACCGAGCGACGTCCGTTGTTCGTGGACCGCCTTGATGCGGGCGAAGAGCTGCTCGTTCAGGTTGATGTCGTCTTTGTGTTTCGCCAGAAGGGGCGCAATGTCACCGGCGATCTTCTGGATCTCATCGTTCGTGTTGGCTCCCTGCAGTCCGAAGAACACTCCCGCGACCTTGTCGAGGAGCAGTCCCGACCGTTCGAACGCTTCGACCGTATTGGCAAAGGTTGGGGCATTTGGATCGGCGATGATGCTATCGACCTCGACCTTCTGCGCCTTCATCCCCTCCTCAAACGCGGGCATGAAATGCTCGTTCTTGATGAGGTGGAACGGCGGCGTTTCAAACGGCGTGGTGTAGGCGGTCAGGAAGGGATTCATGGGTTTCTGATCTGTTGAACAAGCAAGTGCCAAGAAGGCCAGGGCGGAGAAGAGAAACAATCGTTTCATGGGAATGACCTCGTAGAAGAGAATTGTACCGCTGAGACGCAAAGCCGCAGAGCAAACCCTTATCCTCACTTTGCGACTCTGCGTCTTCGCGGTGATTTATTCCTCGGCCGTCAGGTGCCGTAGATGTCTTTGTAGTCCGATATGGCGGCCTGCACGAGCGACTCGGCCCGTTCGCGCCCGTAGGTCTGCTCGATGGACACCTGCACCGGCTCGCCGGGAATGAGCTTGTAGGTCGCGAAGTAGTGCCGCAGCCGTTCAATGATAATGTCGGGAATGTCGGAGATGTCGTGAGCGTCGGCCCAGAAGCGATCGTTGTCCAATACGGCCACGATCTTATCGTCCGCCTCGCCGTGGTCGATCATCAGGATCCCGCCGATCACGCGGGCGTGGAGGATGACCTCGCCGCGGTTGATGGGACGCTCGGACAGAACGCAGATGTCGAGCGGATCACCGTCCCCCTTCGCCGTCAGTTTCGAAATGGCGCCGACGCGGGGACCGCACAGCGTGCGCGGAACGAATCCGTACAGCGACGGGTGCTGCGAGGAGCTTCTCTGCGGGCGATCGACGCGCAGATAGCCGGTGGTCTTGTCGACCTCATACTTCATCAGGTCGAACGGCGTGATCTCGATGAAGGCGTTGACGATCTTCGGGGCGTCGGGACCCACCTCCAGTCCGTGCCACGGATGGGGACGCCAGCGGTAGAAGGGCTCGGGGAAGGACATGAGGGGGACCTGGGAATACCAGTGATGAAAGACTTCAGACGCCAGACGTTCAAACTCCAAACAGAGTTCAGACGGCAAACATTGAAATCTCCAAACAAATCGCCAAACCATCAAATGCAGAAACCCGCGACTTCAGTCAAATGCAGAAACCCACAACTTTAGTTGTGGGGCAAGAGCTCTCCCACCTCCGGCGGCCGTCTCCTGGCATACTCCTGCTCGTGTCCCACGCCTTCAGGCGGGGCCACCAGACATCACCCCCCCTTACAGCACGAGTCTGAGCGTCACCATCGGCGGAGGGGCTGAAGGCGCGATCAGGCTGCCCGTGGCCTGACGTTTATGCAACTGCGGGATCGCGTAGCCGACCGCCGCGCCAACGATGAAGCCAGCCGCAACGTCGCTCGGGAAATGCATGCCGGAAAAGACCCGCAGGGCGCCGGACGTCAGACCGATACCTGCACCCGCCACCCACAGGACCTTCGCCGTGGTCGAGCCCGGACGATATGCGTCGTACACCGTGGCCAGGAAGATGCCGGCCGCCGTACTGATGCTTGTGTGGCCGCTGAAGAATGAACGCTTCATGTCCGCACGCATGCGTTCCTCCAAGGGAGCGCTTTCGTTGTACGCAAGCGGTCGCATGCGTCCCATCGCTTTGGTGTATTGCGGCAGAGAACTCGCAAGGACCAACGTCTGCAGATACATGCCCATGAGGTCGCCATAGTCCGGCTGGAATTCCGTCAAGACCAGCACGGGCGCGAGGACGGCGAGCCCGACCGCGATGTCGCTGGCAGCACGCACCTCCGGCGACCAGAACATCGTGGCCGGGCGATCGAAGGACAGCACGTCGGCGCGGTCGAGCGCCGAAAGATCGGCCATGGTCAGTCCGCTGGTGTCGGACCGGAACGCGATCAGTCCACCCACGGCTACCCCGATCGTCACCGGGGTCAGCCAGGCGTCGGGTTCGGAGGCCAGGGAAAAGCGGGACTGGGAGAAGCAGACACCAGTGAACAGTAAACAGTGAACAGTGAACAGAAGCAGGAACTTCATTGCTCTTCCCTCCACACACGCTCGAGCACATCCCGCCAATCGTACCCGTCATCATGGACCCGGTCGAAGTTCATGACAAGATTCATGCTCTCCTTCTGGAGATACGCCGATGGATCGTTTGCATGCTCTAACTTCGGCAAATAGGCCAAGGGATGCAAAGTATTGTGAACTTTCCATATCCTCTTGAAGAGGAGACACTCATCATGTGCGTACGAACGTTACTCCCACGCTCAGTCGTGGCGGCCTGGTTGATGCTCGTGCCGGCCGACCTGCCGGCGCAGTCGCAAGTGCAGGACAGCCTCTTCGCTCCCGCATTGGGGAGGTCGATGCGATACGTCGTTGCGTTGCCGGCCGGACATGACACTTCCCGGTCCTGGCCGGGCATCATTCTGCTCCACGGCTTCAGCGGACTCGAGACCGATTGGTCCACGTTCACTCCGTTGACTGAGATGGTTGCCGGCCTTCCCCTGGTAGTGGTGATGCCGGAGGGGAACAGCGCGTGGTACGTCAACTCGACGACGGTGCCGGGAGAGCAGTACGAAGACTACATCATGCGTGACCTGAGGCGAACGATCGCCCGACGGTACGGGGTCGATACGACCCGGCTGTCGATCGGAGGGCTGTCCATGGGTGGCTATGGTGCGCTGACGCTCGCGCTTCGGCATCCTCGGATGTTCCAGTTCGTCGCTCCGTTCAGCTCATCGCTCGACATACCGATGGACATCCCCCTGCTGGAACAACATGGGCGCCAGGGGATGCGGCCCGAACTCGAACGCGCGTTCGGTCCCACCCTCTCGGCCGCCTGGACGGCCCACGATCCCTTCACGCTCGCCTCTTCGATCGACACCGCGGGCGCCCCGTACTTCTACATCGGCACGGGCATTCAGGACGAGTTCCGGGAGCGTCTGTCGTACCACCGCCGCTTCATCGAGGTCCTTCGGCAGCGCGGGTTCCGTTATGAGTATCACGAGTCGCCCGGACGACACAACTGGCCTTATTGGTCAACAGCTTTGCGGGGAGCCCTGCGGGCGTGGTCCGAACGCACGGGATCCGATCATCAAGGAGTTCGGTAAGCGACATGGGAACGACTTCCCCTCCTCCCCCTTCCCAATTCCCACCTTCAGGTACGCCACGTCATTTGAAGAGACGGGCGTATGCATGGACGTTGCTGCAGTATGCGCTGTTGGTTGCGCTCGTCGTTGGAGGCCGATTTCCCTTTCCGTCGACTGGGTCGTTGCTGTCGATCGTTGGCTGGGGGGCCGTGACGGGAGCGGGCACGTTGACGCTGTGGGCGCTCTGGGCCTTCCGCGCCTCGCGTCTGAATCTCACGCCCATCGTTCCCGACGGCGCAACCCACGTGACGACCGGACCCTACCGGTGGGTCCGCCATCCGATGTACGCCGCCGTTCTTCTCCTCGCCGCCGGACTGACGGCCATCGACCCCTCGTGGCTGCGGATGATCGCCGCCGTGTGCTTGGTGCCGGCCCTCGTCGGCAAGCTGACCGTTGAAGAGGCCCTGCTTCTCCGGTCGTATCCCACCTATGCCCATCATACCGGCAGCACCAAACGATTGATCCCCGGCATCTGGTAGCCGATCACTCGACGGCGAGCCCGATCGGGGTCACTGCCGGATATCGAGCAGAGCGCCGCACCGCTTCCGCACAATGCGCAGCGCTTTCGTGACCTGATTCTCGACCGTTTTCGGACTGATGCCGAGATGCGCGGCGATCTCGGCGTTCGGCCAACCTTCGAGCCGACTGAGCAAGAAGACCTCCCGACACTTGTCGGGCAAGGCGGTCCTGAGGATCTCTGAGATCGCCTCGTTCATGAGCTGCTGTCGCAGGGCCGCTTCGGGGTCCGCTCCGTCGGGCGGGATCGGCGCCGGCAGGTCCGACCCGTACTTCGCCCGCACTCCGCGACGTTTCGCCGCATCACGCACCAGGTTCCGAGCGATGCGGAGCAGGTAGCCGAGGAACGGCAGATCGGGCCGCAACGTGCGCCGGTGGTCCCACACGCGCACGAAGGTCTCCTGAACGATCTCGTGCGCCTCGTCCCGGTCTCCAACCGCCGCCATCATCGAACGGAACAAGACCGGCTGATACCGTTCGAACAGAAGACGGAATGCCCCCTCGTCCGAAGCTCGCACGCGTTCAGTGAGTCTCTCGTCGGAAACCGTCGCCGTATCGTCGAATCCCGTTTTCACCACCTCAAGGATAGGGCAAACTTCACAGTCTGTAAACAGGCGAAGGAAAAATATACCGGTCGGACAGCGTAGGGGAACCGAGGCGTTCGATCGTATCCATGGTAACGACACTACAATACGCTCCTGTCCATGAACTCTTTGATCAAGCGGCTCCAGCGCCTGTTGCAACGTTCCGAACCATCGGAATCCGAGCCCGCCGCTGCCGACGCGACGCTGAAACGCGCGTTGAATCCTGTGCAGACGTCCGATCCCGACACGCACCGCCAGTGGGCGCGGCTCCAGAGCCGATTGTCAGCCGAGCGCCCGGAAACGACGATGGCCCGACGAGTTCCGCGGCTGGCCGGCACGCTCGCTTTCGCCACGCTCGCCATCGCAGCGACCGTGGTGTTCTTCATGTCGCGCGAACCGTTGACGGACCGCTACGTCACGGCGCGCGGGGAGCAGACGAACATCCTCCTGCCCGACAGCTCGCAGGTCTCGCTCAACCATACCAGCGCCCTGGCTGTTCGACGGTTCAGTGAAGGTGATCCGCGCCGTTTGTCGCTGTCGGGTGAAGCGCTGTTCCGCGTTCAGAAGAACGGGTCGCCCTTCATCGTTTCCAACGGGTTCGCCGAGGTCGCGGTGGTCGGGACGGAATTCAACGTTCGCTCGCGAGACGGTCTTCTCGAAGTGGCCGTTCTGCACGGTACTGTCCGCGTCGCCCGGTCGAGCGTACCTTCAGGCGCCGCCTTGACGCTCACCGCCGGACAACGGGCGAGCGTGCGACGCGACGCCGATCCGGTCCGCATGGACGACATCCCTTCGCCTGAATTCCCCGGATGGCTGCACGGCAAGCTTTTCCTGACCCGCTCATCACTCGAAGATGCCTGCCGCGAGATCGAAGCACGGTTCGACGTGACCGTCCGTACCATCGCTCCTTCATCGACCACGATCACCGGCGTCCTCGAGGCCGCATCCGCCGACGACGCGCTTCGTTCACTCAGCTTGTTGACCGGCAAGGAACTGCGCAAGGATCATGGGACGTACGTTTTCGAATAGCCTTCTCCTTCTGCTCCTCCTCTCGGGAATGCTGTGGCCGCAGGAGACGACGGTTCGGCGCAGCTTCACGTTCCGGAGCGAAGCTCTCCGAACGGCGATCGATTCGCTGATGCGCTGGTATGGCGTTCCGATCGTGTTCCTCGAGCGCGACGTTGCCGGCCGATGGGTCGTCGCGGGATGCACCGACTGCGCGTTCGACCGCGCCCTGGCCTCGGTGCTGTCCGATCAGGGTCTGCGCGCGACACGGATCGGCGGTCAGATCGTCATTCGAGCCGGAGAGGAGGCCCCCGCCGGCGCCACGCTCGCCGGAACGATCGTCGATTCGCTCTCGGGCGATCCGCTCCAGGGTGCCGTCGTGATCCTGCGGACCGACGAGAACGATGCACCGCAGCGCTGGGCGACCACCGGCGCTTCAGGCTTCTTCTCACTTCGCGACGTGCCCGAGGGGACGCACCGGCTTCAGGTCCGCAGGGTCGGATACGAGCCGTTCCGCGCCGCCGTCACGATCGACGACCGTTCGGAGATGGTGCAAGAGTTCCGGCTTCTGGCGCGCGAGCTGATGCAACCGCACGTCACCGTGGAGGGACGACGATCGGCCTTTGGCGCTGCCGACGGCATCTCACGCGGCGTGTTCATTCGTTCCGCGCCATCGGACCAGCACCAGTATTTCCTCGAGGGGGCGCGTATCTATCATCCGGTCCACTTCGGCGGATTGGCGAGCGCCTTCAACGGCGACGCGTTGCGCGACGTGCAATCGGTGGCCGGGGGCGTTCCGCCGTACTATGGCGGCCGGATCGGCGGGGTCATGGACCTTTCTCTGCGGACGGGCTCGCGCGACGCCGTGAAGGGTTCCGTGGAGATCGGGTCGCTCGGATCGGGGCTCGTGGTCGACGGTCCGTTGACGGGATCGACCACCTTCGTGCTGTCGGGCCGGCAGCGATACCCCGACCTCCTGTCGCGCTTCTCGTACCCGAACGAGGTCCCGTCGGACCTTCACGCCCTCGAAGGGCTCTTCAAGGTCGAACGGATGATGGGAGATCACCAGCGGCTCTCCGTTTCCGGCTACGTGTCTCGCGATGCCATGGACCGGGCGGTCGACGGAGGCCCGGCGCGGCGGCTCGAGAATGCGCTTCGCTGGAAGAACGCAGCGGCCTCCGTCCGATGGCACGGTGTGGCCGATCGGGCACTGCTGTTCTCGGCGAACATGTCGTTCTCGGCGTACGATCTATCCGCCAACCATCGGTCGTTCGGCGGGGGCGGTGCCTCGGCCTTCCATGCCTCGGCGGCATCGGTTCAGGACCTTTCGCTCAGGGCTCATGCTGAGTATTTCTACGACCGGTACCACACGATGCTCGGAGGGGTCGACGTCGTGCGGCACGGGTTGGCGGGAACGATCGACCCGTTCACGAGCCAGCTGGTCGCGGCATCGCTTGACGGGCCCGCGCCGTGGGAGCTGTCGGTGTATCTGCAGGACCAATGGCGATTGACGCCGTCGATCCAGGCGGAAGTAGGCGCTCGCGCCACGTCATTCGTCGCGGGCGATGGTGCCTCGTCGTCCGTCGACCCCCGGTTCTCGCTGATGCTGACGCTCGACGACGATCGACGGATCACCGGTTCCATTTCCGCCGTGACGCAGTACCTGCACCCTTACCGCCACAGCGGGCTCTTTCTCTTCTATCCCTCCATCTTCTTCTACCCTACGGACCGCCGGATCCCGCCGCAGACCTCTCTGCATGGCGCCCTCGGGTATGAGCAGACTTCTCGGGACGATCGCTATCGACTGGCGCTCGAGACCTACGGCCGCGTCACGCGCGATCTGCACGAGTTCGCGGCCGACTCCACCCGAACTTCGGCCGCCACGCTCGCTGACGCGCTGCTCCTCGGCGAAGGGACCTCCGTGGGGATGGAGGTCACGGTCGACAAGCGCACAGGAGACCTGACCGGCACGTTGCGCTACGGGTTCTCATGGACGACCAACCGGTTCGCAGCGCTCAACGGCGGGCGGCCGTTCCAGCCGAGATTCGATCGTCGGCATGAGGTCTACGCGGCCGTCACGTATGCGCTGACCCCGTCGTGGACGCTCGGAGCGCTGGCGCTCGTGTCGTCGAATCATGTCCCTCTCGTCGGAGCGGTAACGAGTGAGGCGCGCACGGCGGGAACGGAAGGGGCGATCCTCACCGGGGCCGACGCTCGTTATGCCGAGCCGTTCGACCTGAACGGCGGGAGGTTGCCCGGCTTTCAGCGCATCGAGTTGCGGGCCTCATATGCGTTCGCGCTCTTGGATCGAACCGTCGAAGCGAGCCTCCGAATGCTGAACGGATACGGGCTCGTCGATCCGTTCCGATGGCGGCTCCTTGCCTCCTCCGACCCCCGCGCGCAGTGGGCGATCACGTATGAGCCGCCACCGTTGCTCCCGTTGTATCCGTCGTTGCATGTTCGCGTGAGATTCTGATGCGGGTTCGATGCTCGAACAACGATCGCCACGCCGAATGGAGTGCGAGCATGATCAAGCCGCTTGTCGTCCTCTTGCTGGGTATGGTGATGTCCACGTCGGCCCATCCGGACTCTACGGAGAGTCCGACATCGTTCCGGTTCTCTCCGGGGATCCGCGTCGTCGCCGTCGAATCCTCAACGTACCTGTTCTTGTATGGAGCCAACGGGGCCACGGTCGACGTCGACCTGTTCGGCCTGCCCTTCGCGACCGTTCATTCGGTCGGCGTGCGGGCGAACTACCAGGAGTACCGCCGGGGCTTCTTTCTCGACCATCACAGGACGCAGCCACCGCACGCCTATCTCACGTCGACCTTTCTGCGGGCCAGCTACGGGAAGGCGAACACGACGACCGAGGTCCTGCTGGGCATGAGCTCTGGCGATCCGAGAGAGTTGATCGCCAAGAATCAGTTGGCGTTTGGCATCGAGCTGCGATCTGTCGTCCTGCGTCCCGTCGGCTCGGTGTTCTTCCGCATTCTCGGCGGGCCGAACGGCGCCGCGATGCAATTCGGTTTGGCCGTGGGCTATTTCGGCTGAACGAACGCATGTGCGATCGCACGACCTCATGACGATCGCACACACATTCTATTCAGCGAGGTCATCGAACATGAACGCGCCTGGCAGATCGGTCCTCCTTCAACCGCTGCGCACAACTGTGTTGAGCGGCATCGCCGGACTCTCGATGATCGTCGGACCGGCCTGTTCCGATCTTTCCAGCGGCCCACCCGCACGGACCTACCCGGTCATTGCCGACCCGACGCCGATCTCGATGCATGATTCAGCGTTGCAGCGATACGTGGAGGACGCCTATCGTTTGGCCGCCCGCCATATGGAATCAACGCAGATGGCCGACGTGAGTATCCCGGAAGAGCTCTATCGATCGCTTCTCAACGGGCTCACGCATCTCCATCGAGCGGTCAACCTGCCGGCGCGCGATTCCATCGTGGAGCGCTACGCCATCCATACTTCTGCAAGTCCGATGCTCCACGAAGTCATCCTCTACGGACTGGATACGTCCTGCACGTGGACGTCTCGGCTGATCGCCAGGGCCCTTCCGACCGGGCAACCGACGGTGGACTCCTTGTTCGCCGCGTACGACCTGACGATCAAGCAGGTCTTCGGCATCGGTCCCAGCCGTTTCGTTCTGCTCCGCTCTTCTTCGCCGCTTCACGTCTCGGCGCTGTCTCGCCGGTTCAGCGGTATCCCGTGTCTTGTGGGGGCCGAGCCCCACGGTGTCAGCGGGGACGGCAACGACATCAGCGCCGAGGCAGAGACCGACGCATGGAAGATCACATTCTCCCTCGGCTGGGGTGACTGTCCGTCCGGATGCATCTACCGGCATTTCTGGAGGTTCCGCGTCCGCTCCGATGGTCGCGTGGAATTCCTCGAGAGCGGCGGATCGCCGATCCCTGTCGAGGGACCTCTTGGTTGAGCATCGACAAACGCATCACACAGGGACTCCCATGAGAACAACTCGCCTATTGATCGCCCTGTTGGCCGCGGCGTTCGTCGCGCCGCCAAACGCGGTCGCCCAATACAACTCTGAACGTGTCATGGAGAAGTCGTTCGAGCAATCCGACTTCTTCTTCATGCCGTACCGGTTCATCCCGTATGGGATCGGAGCCTTCCGCAACACGGTCTCCGGCATGCTCGACGATCCGTTTCTCGCGCTGGATGTCAATCCGGCCCGCACGTATCGCGACAGTTCCGGCTCGGGATATTTCATGGCCGACTTTCGGAACGCGCGGACGATGACGGACCTGCAGGACCCGTACTATCCATATCCCATGCTTCGGACGGCGGCGATGACGTCGGATTACATCCTTCCGTTCCCTCGATACTACGTGCAAACACGGCGCGAGCTGGAGCCGGCGGTATCGCTCGGGTATCTGATGCGGCCGCTACCGGAGACCTGGAGCGCGCTCTCGCTCGGCGCGACGTATCAACTCATCACGCAGGATGAGGACTACTACGCCATCCCGCAGGATGTCTACCGGTCGGTGATGGGGGCCGATTACAACGGAGTGCGGGCCGCGGGAACGGAGAACATCCCGATCGTCGACATGTACCGGGGAGCGAACGAGATGCATCAAGAGGGTCATTACGTATCGGCGTTCGCCGGACTGGAGCTGACGGATCGGCTGGAGGTGGGGGCGAAGATCGGCCGGGTGGTGTTCGAGCGCGAAGGTTCCTACGGGTCGAACAATCTTTGGGACAATGGCTCTGCGACATATGTCTCGTACTGGCAAAATTGGGAAGAGCGGGAACAGTCGTACGGACACTGGGAAGGCTCCCTCGGCCTCCGGTACGCGCTCACCGGCACGACGTCGCTGGGCCTGACGGCCTCGCGGCTCGAAGGATCCGTCGACCAGACGCTTCCGCGGAATGATTCCTCCTTCTATTCCTACGGCCCCGTCGACGATCCCTCGGGAAGCTGGGGGATCAATCATTCTTCCGGCATCCAGGATATGTCGTGGAAGCATGACGGCAACACGACCGTTCTGGGAGTAGATCTCTCGGCGTCGTTGACCCCGGCGCGGCGGGTCGAGCTGCAGTATGCCTTCACTCGGCAGGACGTTGACATCACCTTGCGAGGAGACATCCGCGACGCATCGATCGGACGGTCGCGATGGTCATGGGATACGACCGTCTACCGCTACCAATCTTCGTACGGCCTCACGGACATCCGCAGCGGAGGCGGCACCGTGACCGCCTCGTCGCACCGCCTTTCAGCGTCCTACCATTGGAAGCTGGGAGAGTCGGTCACGTTGAGTCTGGGCGGGCAGATCGAAGTGCTGGACCGGGAGACGAACACGAGTGAATCCGTGACGGCGGTGCGATGGTCGCGCTATCAGTCGACGGGATCCTACGCATACGCCTACTTCGATTCGACGGCCGAGGTGAAGGACCTGCGCTGGAACTTCACGACGAGCATGCGACGTCTCACCATTCCCTTCTTTCTGACGTACAAGGCCTCGGAGGCGGTCGAACTGCTCCTCGGTCTCAACCGGACGGCATCGACATGGGAGGCGGAAGAAGTGACCCTGGCAGTGTTCGAGCGTCGCTTGACCGTCGACCAGAACGGCACGACGACCCGGACGATGTTCGGCGAACGCTACACACAGCCTCGCGAGCGCAGCAGCGAAGTGCGGACATCGCTCATGGCCGGACTTGTCGTATCTCCCACGCCTTCGCTGAGCATCCGGTTCATCGGCGTACCAAACTGCGTCGACACCTACCACGGCACCGAGCTCTCCGACATCCAGCTGTGGCTTTCGTTGACGGTCCGACCCTGAATCGATCGGGAGAACGCCGGTCATGACATCGGCCAACGTTGCCGCCTTTCTGCTTCCAGTTCCGCTCCTGTCGCTGGATTGTCAGCAGCCTGGCGAGCCGCTGGCGGAACGGTCGGGTCCGGTCGTTCAGTTCTCGTTCGAGTCGGACGCCGATACGACGGGGTGGTCGGGATACGGCGGGTACCGGTTCGCCCCGGACGTCCCCTTGGGAGGGGGACGGCGATCGTTCGAAGTGTCGGGCGGATGCATCGTACGGCGCGCGATGCGGTGCGTCGTCCTCCCGCGCCACGGCCCGACGTGAGCCGCGGCGGGTTCGTCTACAGCGCGGTGCGCGTCGATCTCATCGAAGTGCGATCGGACGAGTGAGACCCGTTGAGGAGAACGCATGAATGGAGGGCGATGGAAAACACAAAGCGGAGACCTTTGGGGCTCCGCTTTGCGTTCTACCGAGCTGAGACGTATGGGTTCGGAGGCTAGACGGTTCGACGCAGTTCGCTGATGGTTTGTTGCACGGCCTCGCGATTCGTGACCGGCGTGAAGTTGAACCGACGGTTGAACTTGCCCGAGTCGAACACGTAGTCGCGGTCGTACTGATAGAGCATTTCCACCATCTCCCCCACGACGGGCACGAACCACCCCAACGCCCGAACGCCCCACGCCGGGATCACCTGCACCCTCTCGGGCGCTTTGAGTTCTTCGGCGAAGAGACGCACCCACTGTCGTCCCGTGATCGGCTCCGGGTCGGCGGGCAGGTTCCAAACCTGGTCGAAAGCATCGGGAGTGTTGCCCAGCATGGCCGTCCCCCGTGCAAGCTGAGGCGTGTATCCGAACGTGTGGATGACGTCGGCGTTGCAGAACCACTGGGCCTTTTTCCCCTTCACCATGTTGTCGTAGACCGTGTTCATCAACATGCTGGTCGCCTTGATGGGCCCCATGAAATCGGGCGCGCGGGCGATCAGAGCTTTGACCTTCCCCTTCTCGACACTTTCCAGGATATGTCGATCAACGTCGGCGCGGATCTGTCCTTTGCGGCTCGTCGGGCTGATCGGCGAGTTCTCCGTAATGTGTCTGACGTTGTCGCCACCGATCGCATAGATATTGTCGAAGAAGACCAGCCGGGCGTTCGACTGTCCGCAGGCTTCGACGACGCTCTTGATGAACGGCATCCATCGCTCCTGCCACACGGCCGTCGTGTACTCGAACCCGATCGTCACGTAGCACACGTCGCTTCCTTCCACGGCCCTGGCCACCTGTGCGGGATCGGTGAGGTCTGCTTGTACCAACGCGTCGGAGTCGTTCACCTTTCGGGGATTCCTCGACACCAACCGGACATCTGCGCTGTACTCCGAGAGGACCTGAGCGAGGGGTGTGGCGATGGCCCCGCCGGAACCAAGGATGGTCTGCACGCTCTTCGGACGCGGTCGATGATCACTCACGCTCAAACCTCGCTTGGAAGAATCTGAGGTACTTCGGCTCGTACACCATCTTCAGGCCCTTGATCTTCGTCCGATTCTCGTAGACCGCCTCAACGGATTCGATCAGAACATCGCAATGCGCCTGCGTGTAGACGCGGCGCGGGAACGTGAGCCGCACGAGCTCGAGCTTCGGATAGTAGTGGTCCCCCGTTTCCTTGTTCCGCCCGGCCGACACGATGCCCCGCTCCATCGACCGGATGCCTGATTCGAGGTAGAGCTCGGCCGCCAACGTCTGCGCCGGAAATTGCACCTGCTTCAGATGCGGAAGGAAGGCCTTGGCGTCGAGAAAGACGGCGTGCCCGCCGATGGGCCGGACGACCGGAATGCCGGCTTCGATGAGCTTCTCGCCCACGTACTCCACCTGCCCCACACGCGCCCGCATGTGGTCCTCGCTGACGGCTTCGACGAGGCCGCGTGCCATCGCTTCCATGTCGCGGCCCGCGAGACCGCCGTAGGTGTGAAGCCCCTCATAGACGACCACCATGTTCCGCGCTTCTTCGAACACGTCCCACTCGTTGAGGGCCAGGAACCCGCCGATGTTGACCAACAGGTCCTTCTTGCCGCTCATCGTGGCCGCGTCGGAGTACGAGCACATCTCCCGCAGGATCGCCGCGAGCGACGTGTTGCCGTACCCCTTCTCGCGTGTCCGGATGAAATGGGCATTCTCGATCGCCCGCGTGGCATCGAGCACGACGCGAATGCCGTGCTTCTGGCAGTAGGCGCGGACCTCCTTCAGGTTCGCCATCGACACCGGCTGGCCGCCGGCCATGTTCACCGTGACCCCGATCGTGATGTACGGGATCTTGTCGGCCCCGACCTTCTTCACCAGCGCGTCGAGCTTGTTGAGGTCGACGTTTCCTTTGAACGGATGGAGGTTCGCGGGGTCGTGTGCCTCGTCAACGATAACGTCGACGAACGTGCCGCCGGCCAACTCTTGGTGAAGCCTCGTCGTCGTGAAGTACATGTTGCCCGGAACGAACGTACCGGGTTTGATCAGGATCTGCGAGATGATGTGCTCGGCGCCACGCCCTTGGTGGGTGGGCACGAGATACTTGTAGCCGTAGTAGTGCTGGACCGCCTGTTCCAGGTTGTAGTAGTTCTTGCTGCCGGCGTACGCTTCGTCACCGGTCATCATGCCGGCCCACTGCCAATCGCTCATGGCGTTCGTGCCGCTGTCAGTAAGGAGGTCGATGTAGACATCCTCGGACCGGAGCAGAAAGGTGTTGTAACCCGCCTCCTCGAGACACTTCTGCCGCTCCTCACGCTTGAGCATCTTGAGGGGTTCCACCATCTTGATCTTGAACGGTTCCGCCCATGATCGACGCTTACTCGGGTTCATTGGATTCCTCGGTTTGCTGAGAATTGAAGAAAAAGTGCAACAAATTACCGAGAAGTGGCCCGAATTCCAATGTCGGTCAAAGGCGAAACGATCCAGACTCCAGATACCCAAATCTCCGAGCAAATGTCCAGATTCAACAGGCAACGATCCAAACCACATCGGACGGCTTTCAGAGAGGTTCTGCAGCAGGCCTTGGTCTCCCGAGGTTCAAGAGCAAGTTTTCGCCCCTTCGTGCATCTTACAGATATGGAGCCACGGCCATGGGGCATTGAAGGGATAGTAAAACCCCCGCATTCCGCCTCCGGGTCACTGATGACTGCTCACGGACCCCTCGACCGCTCGACGGTTCGACAGGCTCACCGTCGTCCTGAGCGCTCCGCCCTGAGCAACGCGAAGGGAAGTCGAAGGGCGATTCGGCCTTCGCCAAGCTCAGGCCTCACTCGCGGCTCGGGGCATGCCACTGACCACTGATTACTGACAACTGATCTCTGATCTCCGTCCTCTCCTGTCCCTCCCATGGCTCTCCCCCGGCCCTCCGCAGAACTCGCTTCCGCCATCCGTGCCGGTTCGCCGCGGTCGAACGACGACGTGTATCGACTTTACGCCCACAGCGTGCGCCGGTACTGCGTGGGCTTGCTGGGAGAGCGTGACGATGCGGACGATTGCGTGCAGAATACATTCCTGAAGGTCTGCAGTGAGATGCGGGGGCTGGACAGCCTCGATGCGCTCCCGTCGTGGATCATGACCGTCGCACGGAACGAGGTGTACGCCGTCTTCCGGAAGCGGCGCCACCATGTGCCCCTCGACGATGCGAGCGAACACGTGTGGGACCTGGAGACGCCTCAGCTGCGGGCCGAACGACAGGAGTTGCTCGACGCCGTCGCCGATAGTCTCGAACATCTGCTCCCGGCGTATCGCGAGGTGCTGATCCTGCGGGAAATGGAACAGTACTCGTACTCTGAGATCGCCGCCATCACCGATTCGACGGTCAGCGCCGTCGAGTCACGATTGTTCAAAGCCCGCAAGGCGCTTGCCCGCCGGCTGGCCCCGCTGCTGCACGAAAGGAGTTCGTCATGAACTGCACCGACGCTCAACCGCTCATCAGCCGTCTGTTGGACGGAGAATTGCCGGACGCCGACGCCGCCGCGGTCTTCGCGCATCTGTCCGGATGCACCGATTGCCGTCGGTTCATGAGCGATACCGTTCGCATACAAGCCGCCGTCAGAAGCCTCGCCGCGGCGCCGCTGCACCATGCTGGGGTCCAGCGCCCGGTCCCTGCACGCCTGCGACCGCCCACATGGGTCTCGTATGTCGCCGTAGCTTCTGCCGCCATTGCTCTGATCGTCATCGGGGCTCTCGGGACACTGGCCGTCACCCGGTTCGAGCGGCCGGCCGATCAAGAGACCACGACCCGCGTTGTGTGGGTCTTGCCAGAACGTGAGATCACGTCTTCATCCATTCAAGTCCACTGGAGGTAGCCATGCTACGTCGCTTGCCCATCTTGCTCGCCGCCGTCTCCGTCGTCCTGTCGGCCGATACCATTCAGGACAAGAGCTCAGCCCAGGATCCCCCGGTCGTCGTCAAGCGGGTCGACCCGGTCTATCCCAAACCGATCCCGAAAGACTCCGCCGAAGGGACCGTGTTCGTGCAACTCAAGGTCGACAAGAAGGGGGACGTCTTCGAGGCCACCATCCTGAAGTCTCAGGCGGGAGAGGCGCTTCAGAAGGCGGCGTTGGAGGCGGCCAGGCAATGGAAGTTCGGCCCGTCGGACAAGGAGATGACGCGTGCCCTCGTCCTGCCGTTCAAGTTCAAGCTGAGCGATGAGAAGAAAGAAGTGCAGGAGAAGAAGTAGACGCGGGACACAGCCGGAGGCCCATGACCGTTGTCGCCGCGAGGCGACAAGCAACTCTCCCACAGGCTGCACAGAGGTCCACAGAGGATGATCATGCTCCCTCGGTGGACCTCCGTCTTTTCTCTGTGGGACTCTGTGAAACGTTTTACCTACAAGTCCCGCTCCACCGACCGGCCGAACAGCCCATAGCTCAGCGTGAACGAGACGATCGTTCCCTTCGCATACGGGATATGCGTGCTCGTTGGCATGACGGCCACCCGGGCCCGCAGCATGTGGTAGCCTCGCTCGAGCCCGTCGAGTCGTTCCCCTTCGTCCGTCCGGAAGATCGGCAGATCGACATTCACTCCGGCGACTCCCGCTCCAAGATCGATCTTCCCGTCGAATCCCGTCTTCGTCCGCTCCTGCTCGGGAGGCGAGATGTCGACGTACGCCCAACCGACGTGCGGCGTCACGATGATCGAACGGCTGAGATGGAAGGTGTAGCCGACCGCCAGGGCCGCCCCGCTGGGCGAGACGGCGGTGCCGGTGAACCAGGTGTCATGATAGACGAACGTTGAACGGACCTCGCTGAGCGACCCCAGGGTTGTCCACAACATGACGTACCACTGCCGATACGAGACCTCGCCCCACAGGTCGAAACTGAGGCCGCTCGTGAGCCATCGGCTGAGCTCCCCCTCGAAGCGCATTCCTCCCATTCCGACTCCAAGCGCGTACGCCCACGGCGACGGCCGCAGAACGACACGCATGTAGCGTCGGACGAACGTCTCGTACGTCGAGCGTGGGTACATGGCAAGGAATTCATTCGCTTCGTCGTTCAACTGCCGACGATATGCAGCATGTCCGTCGGAGGCGGCGGGCTCGGGCCCGATGAGGACGGCCACGAAGAGGCGGAGAAAATCACGCTGTTCGACGCCGAGGGGGGACGATACGACCCGCGCGATCAGCTCGGCCCGATGTTCCCGGGCGTGGTCGACCAGATCCTCAAGCAGCAGGTCGCGATCGGGAGTCAATCGGGGACGGCGATACGGCATCGCTCCCGGGTCAGACTCCCACGTCAGCTCCGCGGCGCGCTCCGGATCGGCCAAGACGCGCTCAAACTTACCCGCCCAGAACTCGGCCAGCAAGCGCTCGCGCGGCTGGAGCACGATGATCCTGGACGAATCAAACAACGCATCGAGGTATTGGAGGACGCGGCCCGTCTTCTCGATGTCGCCGGTCAGGATGGATCGTCCGAGAAGTCCGCGCGCCTTTCCCAACAGGTGAAGGTCGGATCCGGGGAGGGCACCGATCTCATCGGCGATAGCACGCAACGAGTCTGGCAGGACGGAATGTTGCGAGACGGATGGGGCTGCCAGGGCAACGAAGAGGAAGAGAAGGAAACTGGACCCAGGGAGACGCATGATCGCCTCGTGAGAGTGCTCGTGGATCACGGGGGGGGGTGCTCTCGCGGGATGATCCACAGGACGATCGCTTGAACACACCCTGTGCATCATTCACTCGGGCAACGATATTGTACGGAATTGGAGCAAACTTTGGCGGCACCGCATCGTCACCGACTCCGCCAAGTTGTGTGGATCATTCTTGCGAAATCCATTGAAGTTCTTTCAATTTTCGCCGAATATGTCGCCGATCCGATGCGCCCAGCCGTTGCGCTACGGCCGCTCGACAGTTCCAGATGACGATCCAACCCCTCATTCCATTCTCCTCCACACCTTCCACGATGGAGGGTGCCGTGGAGGCCGTCTGCTACCACTGCGGCGATCCGGTCGGACCGACCGGTGTGCATGCCGACGGCAAGGCCTTCTGCTGCAATGGCTGCAAGGTGGTCTACGAGGTCCTGCAGAAGAACGACCTCTGCACGTACTACACGCTCGACTCGACCCCCGGCCATGCTCCCATCATCCATGCGTCCGGCCAGTATGCGTTCCTTGACGATGAGACCGTTGCCCGTCCGTTGCTGACATTCCGGTCCGGCGACCGTGCGGGCGTGACGCTCAGCATTCCGGGCATGCACTGCGCATCCTGCGTCTGGCTGCTCGAGCAGCTCTATACGCTCGACCCGGGCATCATCGAATCGCGCGTCGATCTTCTGAAGAAGCAGGTTGCCGTGCAGTTCGACACGACCCGCACGACGCTTCGCGCCGTCGTCGAACTGTTCGCCTCGCTCGGCTACGAACCCGAGATCAATCTGGGCAGTCTGGAGCAGAAGGCTGAATCGTTGGCGACGCGGGCGCTCGTGGCCAAGGTGGGGGTGGCGGGATTCTGCTTCGGGAACATCATGATGCTGAGCTTCCCGGAGTACTTCGCCACGTCGGACATCGACGAAGGCATGCGCCGGGTGTTCGACTGGGTGATGCTCGGTCTTTCGCTCCCCGTCTTCTTCTACTCGGCAAGCGAGTACTTTACCTCGGCCTGGGGCGGATTGCGCCGGGGGATCATCAACATCGACGTTCCCCTCGCGCTCGGCATCTTCATTCTCTTCACGCGCAGCGTCGTCGACGTGACCATCATCGGCCGGGCCGGCTACTTCGACTCTCTGGCCGGGCTCGTCTTCTTCCTCCTCATCGGCAAGGTCTTCCAGTCGAAGACCTACGACCGGCTCAACTTCGACCGCCAATACACCTCCTATTTTCCGCTGGCCGTCACGCTCCGCAAGCGCGGCGAAGAGCGTTCCGTACCGGTGACGACCCTCTCCGTCGGCGACAAGATCCTCATCCGGCACAACGAGATCATTCCGTGCGACGCCATCGTCATGAACGGAACGGCGCATGTGGATTACAGCTTTGTGACGGGAGAATCCACGCCCGTGACGATGGCGCCGGGGTCGTTCGTCTACGCCGGCGGGCGCCAGACCGGGGGCGTGGTGGAGTTGGAAGTGACGAAAGAAGTGTCGCAGAGCCACCTGACGCAGCTGTGGAACCGTCACGACGCGGAACACGACGAGAAGAGCCGTTTGCTGACGCTGTCGAACCAGGTGGGCAAGTGGTTCACTGCGGGGGTGCTCGTCGTGGCCGGCGCCGCGGCAGCCTATTGGCTGCTCGGGCAGGCCCCGCTGGTGGCGCTCGATGCCGTCACAGGGATCCTCATCGTGGCCTGCCCGTGCGCGTTCGCGCTCGCGGCGCCGTTCACCTACGGGGCCGTGCAGCGCCTCTTCGGCCGCCACCGGTTCTACCTGAAGAACGCCACGGTCGTGGAAGCGATGTCGCGCACCATGACGGTCGTGTTCGACAAGACCGGAACGCTGACGCACGGCCGCGCCCGGCTGGTGCAGTTCCTCGGCGAGCCGATGACGCAATCGCATCGATCGCTCGTCGCCACACTGGCTCGCGCTTCGACACACCCCCTCAGCCGCGCCATCGAGCGATCGTTGGCGGGCGCCGCTTCGGGGTCTTTGGCCGACCTCGACGAGATACCGGGATCCGGGATCCGCGGAACCGTCGATGGCGTGGAGGTCCGTCTCGGCTCGCGCGCGTTCGCCGGACCAGGCCACGAAGCTCCCGTCGAAGAAGCGACCGACGCCGCGCGCGTTCACGTCGCCATCGCCGGCCTGCCGATCGGCCTGTTCGTCGTACGGCAACAATACCGTGACGGCCTTCGTGACGTCATCGGCTCCATCGGTGCGCGTCATCGCGTCGCGCTCCTGTCGGGGGATCATCAAGGAGAGCGCGCGAAGCTCGAGGCCATGTTCCCTGCCGGCACGGAGATGCGGTTCGACCAGTCGCCGTTCGACAAGCGCGACGTCATCGAGCAGATCCAGTCGGGCGGACAGGCGGTCGTGATGGTCGGCGACGGCCTCAACGACGCGGGGGCCTTGCGCCGGGCGAACGTCGGGATCGCCGTGACGGACGATGTCAACGCTTTTTCGCCAGCGTGTGACGCGATCCTCGAGGGAGACAGCCTGCGATATTTGCCGGCCTTCCTGCGTCTCAGCCGGCGTTCGGTTCAGATCATCTTGTTCAGTTTCTTCGTATCCTTCATGTACAATGTGGCGGCGTTAAGCATCGCCGTGCAGGGTACGTTGTCTCCCGTTCTCGCAGCTATTCTCATGCCGGTCAGCAGCGTTACGGTCGTGTCCCTTTCGATCGGTCTCGTTCGTCTTGCTGCCCGTCGGGAGGGGCTGGTATGACGGTCATTTATGTTCTCATCGCCCTGAGCCTCACGGTCGCGGTCGGGTTCCTGATCGCCTTCCTGTGGGCCGTTCGCAGCGGCCAGTACGACGACACGCATACGCCGGGGATGAGGGTGCTGTTTGACGACACGAAGAAAACGTCCCAAACGTCCCAGACATCCCAAACGCCAAACAAACGTCCAGAACCGAAAGCAAACGCGCCAAACCGCTGAGAACGTTCGGCCGTCTTGCTGAACGCCGAGCGCTTCTCAAGCTCAGAATTCATTGAGAACTCCATTACTGCTGTTTTTCACTCCAGTCCACCTACCAGGCTCATCGCATGCAACTGGAACGTTTCGAGTATGACAATCGCCCCGTGCGGCTGTTCGCGATCGCGACAGTCGTCTGGGGCATCGTCGGCATGGTCGTGGGCGTCCTGATCGCGTCGCAGCTGTTTCATGTCGCGGCGAATCTGGGGCTCCCCTACACATCCTTCGGCCGACTTCGGCCCGTGCATACGAACGCGGTCATCTTCGCGTTCGTCGGCAACGCGATTTTCATGGGCATTTACTACTCCCTCCCCCGGTTGTGCAAAGCGCCGATGTTCAGCAAGGCGCTGACGGCCCTCCATTTCTGGGGCTGGCAGCTGATCATCGTCCTGGCGGCGGTGACGCTGGCCTTCGGTGCGACGACGAGCAAGGAGTACGCGGAGCTCGAATGGCCGCTCGATATCCTGATCGCGGTCGTCTGGGTGGCGTTCATCATCAACATGTTCGGCACGATCCTGAAGCGACGCGAGAAGCACATCTACGTCGCGATCTGGTTCTATATCGCCACGGTGCTGACGGTCGCGATGCTGCACATCGTGAACTCGATCGAGGTCCCGGTATCGCTCCTGAAGAGCTACCCAGTGTATGCCGGCGTGCAGGACGCGCTCGTGCAGTGGTGGTACGGTCACAACGCCGTCGCATTCTTCCTGACGACGCCGTTCCTCGGTCTGATGTACTACTACCTGCCCAAAGCGGCCAACCGGCCGGTCTATTCGTACCGCCTCTCGATCCTCCACTTCTGGTCGCTCATCTTCCTCTACATCTGGGCGGGACCGCACCACCTGCTCTACACGGCCCTGCCGGACTGGGCGCAATCGCTGGGCACGGTCTTCTCCGTCATGCTTCTGGCGCCGTCGTGGGGGGGTATGATCAACGGCCTGTTGACGCTGCGTGGGGCGTGGGACCGGGTGCGGGACGACGTCATTCTGAAGATGTTCGTCGTGGCCGTGACGGCCTACGGCATGTCGACGTTCGAAGGACCGATGCTGTCGTTCAAGAACGTGAACGCGTTCTCGCACTACACCGACTGGACGATCGGGCATGCGCACATCGGCGCGCTCGGCTGGAACGGGTTCATGACGTTCGCCATCCTGTACTGGCTCATCCCGCGGCTGTGGAACACGACGCTGTATTCGAAGAAAGCTGCCAACTTCCATTTCTGGATCGGGTTCCTGGGCATCGCCGTCTACGCGGTGCCGCTCTACTGGGCGGCCATCGTGCAGCAACTGATGTGGCGGCAATTCACGCCTTTCGGCGTGCTGCAGTACCCGAACTTCCTCGAGACGGTCACGCAGATCTTGCCGATGTACATGATCCGCGCCGTCGGCGGCACACTCTATCTGACCGGCGTCATCGTCATGGTGGTGAACCTCTTCAAGACGGCCAAGCAAGGCTCGTTCGTGAAGACCGAAGCGGCCGAAGCGCCTCCGCTGGAGGCGACGACCGCACACGGCATGACGAACAAGCATCGATGGCTGGAGAAGCGGCCGATCCAGTTCGCGCTCTTGTCCTTCGTGGCCGTGGCGATCGGCGGCATGATCGAGATCATCCCGACGGTCGTCGTCAAATCGAACATCCCGACGATCACGTCGGTGCGCCCCTACACGCCGCTCGAGGTCGAAGGCCGCGACATCTACATCCGTGAAGGCTGCAACACCTGTCATTCGCAGATGGTCCGGCCGTTCCGGTTCGAAACGGAGCGCTACGGCGAGTATTCGAAGGCGGGCGAGTTCGTCTATGACCATCCGTTCCTGTGGGGGTCGAAGCGCACCGGTCCGGACCTCCACCGCGTCGGCGGGAAGTATTCGAACCTGTGGCATTACCTCCACATGCAGGACCCGGTGTCGATGTCTCCGGGGTCGATCATGCCGAGGTATCCGTGGCTGCTCGAAGACGCGCTCGACGTTTCCACCACGCCGGCGAAGATCTCCGCGCTCCGGACGATCGGCGTGCCCTATCCGGAAGGCTACGAGGAGCAGGCCGTGACGGACCTGACCCTGCAGGCGGAGAATATCGCGAAGGACCTGCAGACGCAGGGCGTGCCGGCCGATCCGGACAAGGAGATCATTGCGCTCATTGCGTACCTGCAGCGGCTGGGGACAGACATTAAGGGCGTGAAGCGATGAAGATCTCCGTGAGATTGTCGATTTGCGATTTGCGAGTGTCGATTATCGGGGATCGCCGGACCGAGATGTATTGATCGAAAGTCGCACATCACAGGTCGACTGTGACTGAGGTTTTCAGGCCATTCGTCAATCGACACTCGACAATCGACATTCTATCGTGCTACAACAATACCTTCAATCGCTGGACGGCATGGTGACCTACCAGGTCATCTCCTTCATCCTGTTCCTTACTGTGGCCGCCGGGGTGACGATCTGGGTGCTCCGGATGAAGCGCGAACATGCCGATCGGATGGCGCGCATGCCGCTCGACGACCAGACCTTGAACCGCGACTCCAATACCGAGGTGCGTTCGTGACTCTTCTATCTAGAGCCCTGAATCGTAAATCGATTTACGTTGTTATGGCCCTGTTTCTTCCCCTCTCCGAAGCCCGCGCCGAGGGGGCCGGCGACATCGCGGTGCTGATCACCGGCGTCAGTACGGTCGTCATCATGATGCTGTTGCTGTTCATCGTGTTCGTGATGAACGCCGACGTCGCGCCGATGACGCGGCTCCTCGCGACGCTCCGCAACCGGTTCTGGACCGGCGCCTACACCGAGCAGAAGATCGGCGTCGACCACGACTTCGACGGGATCACGGAGCTCGACAACCGCATTCCACCCTGGTTCAACTATCTGTTCTACGGGTCGGTGGTCTTCGGCATCGGCTACTTCATCCATTTCCACGTGCTGGGCGGAACGTTGAGCGCCGGCGAGTACGAGCAGCAGATGGCGGCCGCGGCGATCGAACGACGCGTCGTGCTGGCCAACGAGGGATCGATCGACGAGAACAACATCGCCGTCCTGACAGCCGCGGATGCGCTTGCGAATGGCGAGGGGAACTACCAGAAGTACTGTGTCTCCTGCCACGCGAAGGACGGCGGCGGCATCGTTGGACCGAACCTGACCGACCAGTACTGGATCCATGGCGGGGGCGTGAAGGACGTGTACGGGATCATCAAGAACGGCGTTGCGGCCAAGGGGATGATCAGCTGGCAGCTGGTGTTCACGCCCAAGCAGATGCAGGAACTGGCCAGCTATGTGCTGACCCTGCAAGGGACGAAGCCCCTGGCACCCAAGAAAGCCGAAGGGGAGCTGTTTGTGGTCAAGGCGGATAGCCTGAAGAAGTGAATAGAGAATAGAGAATAGAGAATAGAGAATGGAGAATGGAGAATGGAGAATGGAGAATGGAGAATGGAGAATCGACACAAGCAAAGCGAATACCGGAGAGAGCTCCTCTGCTGCTCTCTAACTCCTAACCACTGACCCCTGATCTCTGACCACTGACCTCTGAATTCTCCCCGTGTCCTCCTCTGACTCCTACAGAGACCGCCTGGGCCTTGTCACCGAAGAAGGCGCGCGAAGCTGGATCTACCCCAAGCAGCCGTCGGGCCGTTACTACACTGCCCGCACGATCCTGAGCTTCCTCCTTCTGGCCGTGCTGTTCGGAACGCCGTTGATCAAGATCGACGGCCATCCGTTCATGATGTTCAACGTCGTCGAAGGCCAGTTCATCCTGTTCGGCGCCGGATTCGGCACGCACGACTTCTTCATCCTCGGATTGCTGACGATCTCGTTCATCGTCTTCATTCTCCTGTTCACCGTCGTGTTCGGCCGGCTGTTCTGCGGATGGGTCTGTCCGCAGACAGTGTTCATGGAGATGGTCTTCCGGAAGATCGAGTACTGGCTTGAGGGAGATTTCCGCGAGCAACAGCGGCTCAACGCGGCCCCGTGGACGGCCGGCAAGGCCGCCCGGAAGCTGACGAAGTATGGCATCTTCTTTGCGATCGCCTTCCTGATCGGCAACACTCTGCTCGCCTGGATCATCGGCGTCGACCAGTTGTGGAAGATCGTCACCGACCCGCCGGCGGAGCACGTCGCCGGCCTGACAGCCATGTTCGTCTTCAGCGGCATCTTCTACTGGATCTTCGCCTGGTTCCGCGAGCAGGCGTGCATTCTCGTCTGTCCCTACGGGCGGCTCCAGGGGGTCCTGCTCGACAAGGACTCGATCGTCATCGCGTACGACCGGGTGCGCGGCGAACCGCGCGGCAAGCTCACGAAGGGTGAGGAGCGGACGAAGGGAGACTGCATCGACTGCGGCCTGTGCGTCGACGTCTGTCCGACCGGCATCGACATTCGGAACGGCACGCAGCTCGAATGCGTCAACTGCACCGCCTGCATCGACGCGTGCGACCCGGTGATGGACAAGATCGGCAAACCGCGCGGGCTTATCCGCTATGACTCGGAGAACAACATCGTCAACAAGGTCCGGAAGATCTGGACTCCACGCGTCGTCGGCTACACAGCGGTCCTGACGGTCCTCGTCGGTCTCCTCACATACCTGCTGACGACCCGGTCGTTGTTCGATGCGACGATCCTCCGGTCGCCCGGGATGTTCTTCCAGGAACAGACGGACGGCCGCGTGAGCAACATCTATGACGTGAAGGTGACGAACAAGACGTTCGAGGCGGCGACGGTCAGCATCCGCGTGGAGAGCGACCCGAATGCCGAGGTGCGCTTCATCGGCGGCGACCTGGCGGTGGGGCCTCAGCAAGCGATCCAGGGCAAGGCGATGATCCTTCGCGACCGGGCGTCGATCACCAAGATGAGCATGCCGTTGCAGATCGGCGTGTATGTCGGCAACGAACGTGTGGCGGGAACGGGGACGACTTTTCTGGGACCAACTATAGGAAGTAAGTAGTAAGCAGGCCATTGAGGAAGGATTCCAGTAGAAGCAGGCAGTAGGCAGGTTCGTTCAGGCCCGATCAGGCGGAAGTCGAGGGACAAAGATCAGCGATCTGTTGCTTTGGACTCAACCTGCAGCGTCCTGAGTGTACCTGCTTACTGCATACTACATGTGAACTTCAGACGACTTCAATGAAACGCACTTGGGAATTCGCCGTTGCCGGTTTCTTCCTCTTCTTCATCCTTGGCGTGCTCGCGGTCGCATTTCTCACGCTCGACGACCGTAACGACCTGGTCACCGAGCACTACTACGACGCCGAGATCCAGTACCAGCAACAGATCGACCGGGTCGACCGGACGAAAGCCCTGAATGAACAGCCGAGCATTGAACTTGTCGCTGAAGGGGTCAGGATCCGGTTCCCGAAGGAATTTCAGCGCGGCGATCTGACGGGAACGGTCCATGTCTACCGTCCCGATGACAAGCGACTGGACTTGATGATCCCCATCGGCCCCGATTCAGCCAATCGCCAACTCATCCCGATCGGCCTTCTGCAGCCGGGATCGTGGAATGTGCAGGTGATGTGGAATGGGAGGAGCGTGGGGTATTACAGTGAAGGGAAGTTCTTGGTGGGAAGCACTCGGTAGGAATTTCGGAATGCGGAATGTCGATTTCGGATTATCGGTGAAGATTTCACGCTAATATTCCGAAATCCTCAATTCGAAATCCGCTATCCTCACTGCGTACTCACATTTACCATATCGGATCATCGGCAAAGACCTCCGACAGCTAATCCGCAATCCCCGATCCGCAATCCGCAATCCCCGATCCGCAATCCGCAATCCTAGGAGCATTCCATGGACCTCCTCACCGCGTTTTCCATTGGTGCATTAGGTAGTCTCCATTGCGTCGGCATGTGCGGACCGCTCGCGCTGGCACTGCCGATCGGCGCCGGCTCGACCGTGACGTTCCTCGTCGGCCGCGTTCTCTACAACGTCGGCCGAGTCGCGACCTACGGCGTGATGGGGTTGCTGGCCGGGCTCATCGGACAGAAGATCGTCTTCTACGGCTTCCAGCAGACCGTCAGCATCGCGGCCGGTGCGTTGATGATCGGCGCGTATGCCTTCCCGGTCCTGATCGGACGTCACCTTGCCAAGCTTTCCTTCCTCAACGCCCTTTCCAACCGCGTTCAGACCGCCTTCGCGAACCTGCTCGCCCGCCGATCCGTGCTGACGATGTTTCTCATCGGCCTTGTCAACGGCCTGCTGCCCTGTGGATTGGTCTATGTCGCGCTGGCGGGATCGGCCTTGACCGGAGATCCGCTACGCGGAGCGCTCTATGCCTCCGTGTTCGGCCTCGGAACGGTCCCGATGATGTTCGTCGTGTCGATCCTTGGCCGCCGCGTATCGCCAGACCTTCGCCGCCGCATCGCGAGACTCGTGCCCGTGTTCATGATCGCCTTGGGTGCGCTGTTCATTCTGCGCGGGATGAACTTGGGGATCCCGATGGTGAGTCCCAAGGTGGGAGTGGAAACACAAAGGCATTATTGAAAGAGGCATTTCGCGCAGAGCCCGCAGCGAGCGCAAAGACCGCAGAGAAAGAAAGCGATGTCGTGACTCGATTTTTTCTGATAGGTCCACACTTCGTTCTACGATGTGCTCTGCGACCGCTGCGTTCTCCGCGTCCCTGCCTGCCGGTTCGATGCGCTCTCAGCGGCAGGCAGGTCTGCGTGCCATCTTATCTTCTTCCGAGCACCGAGATCCGATACGACACTCCCACCCCGATGAACCACGGTTTCGGCTCCGTCGTCACCCTTCGACTTCGCCGCGTGTACGGGATGGTCTACTGACGCGGCTGCGCTCAGGGTGACTGTGCGCCCTTGAGCAGCCTCTACTTCGTAAACGCAAACCGATATGAAATCCCGACTCCGACGAACCAAGGTTTCGGGTTCGTCGTCAACCCCAGCCCCAACGCCGCGTCGAGCTGGAGATCATCGTTCGCCAGCCACGTCACACCGCCATTGATGCGGTGGTCTGACGCCGTTCCGTCCTCCGAAACGAACCCATAGACCTCACCGTACCATCCCACATCCTCTGTCAGCGACGAACCAAGAGCCGCTGTGTAGATCGCGACCGCCGGACCGCCACCGGCATCCCACTCTATACCCGCGGTCACTCCCAACCTCCAGTTTTCGCCCAAGGGTGTCGCAGCCGTCATTCGTATCAACGGTGCTGCCCGCGATCTTTTGAAGACGGCCGACGCCAGATGCGGTAGTTGCAGATGCGCAATGAACGACAAGGCGGATGCTCCGTCGTCCGACCGCCAGAGCCCGGCCTTGAATCCGAACTCCATCGGTAGAATGCCCCGGATCGTCGGCGCGCCGTACGAAGACATCGTGACGGGCTCGAGCACGGTCCGGACCTCGAGCCGATCGCTCACGCCAAACCTGAGCAGCGTTGAATGATGTGCGACGAGCGACATCCCGCCTTCACGCTCGGAGGCGACACCATCTTCCCCCTGCACGTGCTTCGCGGACGAAAGCGAAATCGCTTCGGTCTGGATCTGGCCGGTCGGCCTCAATGGGACCAAAACTGTGCAACTGCGCAGAAATGGACGCGCGATCATCAGTATCATTGTAGGTCGGTTCATCCTTCCTTCTCATGATTCTCATTTGTGAGAATCAACACATGTGCTCCGAACACCACAACGCAAGTGGGATGTTTCTCCTCGCACGCGGAATTGCTATACTCTCGCATGGCAAACTCATCCACCATCTTCCTCTCCCTCTTCGGAGGGGTCTTTCTTCTGGCCGGACTCGCGATGCTCATCTCGGGCCTGGGCGATATCGGAGTCGCCGAGAACGACGATCAGTGGGTCCTCGTCGTCATGGGGATCATCTTCGCCGCAGCTGGCGGGGCGGTCATCGCGGCGGGCTTCCGACATGGGGCCGAGGTCAAGGCGATCGAGGCGGCGAAGCAGCGCCATCCGTCTGAACCTTGGATGTGGGAACGCACGTGGACCTCGCGCCGGATCGAGCATGACGCGGGTTCGACCACGGTCGCGCTCTGGGCCTTCGCTCTCATCTGGAACGCCATCGTGATCACCGCCGGCATTCTCGGGTGGGAGGAAATGGCCGCTCAGGTCTCTGAGGAACCCGCCGTACTGTTCGTGCTCCTCTTCCCCGTCGTCGGCATCGGTGTCTTCATCGCCGCCGTCCGCTCGACGATGCAGTGGCGCCGGTTCGGTACCTCGGCTTTGGTGCTGCGGCGCATCCCGGTCGCATTGGGCCGCGACTTCACGGGGACGCTCGAACTGCCTGCCGACGTTCGCGAAGCGGACGAGATCATGGTCTCCTTGCGGTGTCTCCGGACCACGAAAAGCGGAAAGAATACCTCGACGGCCGTCATCTGGAGCGACGAGCAGCGGTATCCGCGCACGTTGATCGGTTCCGGCCCCTCCGGCCCAACGTTGGCTGTCAGCTTCCGCGTACCCGCCGACGAGCCCGAGACCTCCGTTGGGAGCGGCTATCCGTCGATCCGCTGGGAACTGAACGTCTCCGCCGCCGTCGCCGGCGTCGACTTTGGCGCTTCATACCGCCTGCCGGTCTTCCGGACGCACGACACGCACGAGCCCGGTGCTTCATCCGAGGAGGCCCCGAGTCCCCGCGCTGAGCGCGCGTTCGGTGTGGTGGAGCGCACGATCGTACGCCAACGCGGGGCCGACGGATCGTCGGTCTGGCACTATCCCCCGTTGCGGGCCCCGTCGGCGGCCGTCTTCCTGACCGGATTCACGATCGTCTGGAGCGTGGTCGTGTACTTCCTGGCCTCGTCGGACGCCCCCGGGATCTTCACCGCCCTCTTCGGCTTCTTCGAGATCCTGCTCATCATGGGAACGGTGGATGTTCTGCTGGGACGCGTGACCGTGACCATCGACCGTCGTGGGATGAGCGTCCTGGGCGGACCGGGATTCTCGATGAATACGCGCGTCGTGCCTCTGGCCGACGTGCAGCAGTTTCGGGTCAAGGGCGGCATGACCGTCGGCTCGACGGTGTATCATTCGATCGAAGCGTCACTGGCCAACGGGAAGACGGTGACGGTGGGCAAGTACCTCCGGTCGAGAGCGGAAGCCGAAGAGATTGTGGAGGAAATGGAGGAAGAGTTGAAGAGGGGGTGAGGGGAGGGGGAGAGTGAGCGGGGAGCGGTGATCGGGGATTGGGGATTCGGTATTGGGTATCAGCGATCGGGTATCGGTGATCGGGAGTGAACGGTTGAGAGCGAAGCTGACCAGAAAGCGCGGGGCGAAGAGGGCGCCGCTACGACAAGGGCGGCTGGTTCCGAGGGATGAGGTGGCGAGACCGGCAACGGTCGCTCCGGAAGAACCGCCGCTGTACTGCGATTTCACATGCCCGAAGGCTGACTTCCCTCCCGCTGATGCGGTGGGCGCGTGCCGGAGAGAGCAGGCGGTTTGGTGCAGCGTGCTGAGGGAGTTCAATACGAAGAACAGCAGGTGCAAAGCGAAGTAAGATATGTTAAGTAAGATATTTTAGATACAGCGCGAATTGGGGGCCGCGCAGAGACTCCAAGTGGCTTCCCGTCCGCGCCTTATCTTTCACTTCACCCTTTTCACTTACTACTTTTCCTCAGTCTTCGTGTTCCGCCGCCGCCATGCCTTCCGCTCCGGGGAGCTTTCCGACGAGCGCTTGAGGATTATGGATCAGCACCGGCAGGTGTTGCGGACAGATGAGGAAAGACCTGTCCTGATACGAAAGTGTGATCAGCGGAACCTCGGACTGGGTCCGGCCGCAGGCGAGACAGGTGGGTGTAGGCATTAATGGAGTACCAAGTAGGTAGATGGAAGTAGTCAGACTGAAGCACAAATTACGGCTGCCCTATTCTAGTTTCAGGTTTCGAATTCCAGGCTCCGAGTCCCGGGTTCCGAGTCCCCAATCCCCGACTACCACCCCCATCAGTTCTTTCGATACGGATGAGCCTCCGTATTCAGCACATGCGCATCCAGATCGAACGCGCTCTTCTCCGCGAACAGCAGATACAGATACTTCAACGTCTCCGCAAAGAAGAAGCTCTCCATCGCATCCTTTTTTTCCTTCGTCACGACGTTCTTCAGATGCGCGAAGCCGGCATCAGTCCGGCAGTAGCTCACCAGGTCCCGGTAGAACGTTTCCCCCATCTCACGATAGACCGGGTCTCCGGTCGTTCTCCACAGATAGTACGCTGATTCGATGATCTCGGGCCGAAGTGGATATCCGGGATGGACGACGGTCATCGCCCCATAGTCCAATCCCTCCGGCTCGATGCCATGCAGGTTCCACATCCGATAGCCCGATGATTGCAGCGCCTTCGCACGCTTCAGATCCCCTCCCAGCAGGAGCATGCCCGGCATGAACGCCTCGAGCGCGCCGTAACGCCGGCTCATCCGCACGCCGGTCTGCATGTTCACCCGTCCGTACCACAACGATCCGTTCACCGTGTCGGCCACGTAACGATTCACCGCCGTCATGTGCACATCGTACATCCGCCGGAGCGAGGAGTCGCCGAAGAGGATCGATCCCTTCAGGAGATACTCGTAGTACGAATCGATGGCTCCACCGACATGGCTGGAGGTGTTCGTCCAATCGCCCGAGACCACATCGATCCAGGTGCCGACAAGGTCGATCGAGGAACGACGGTCGAACAAGACGTCGACGGCGCGTCTCGCCTTCTGAGCGTACACCGGATCTCCCGTGTGCCGGCTCAGCATTCCGAACTCGAGCAGGAGCGTCCCGATCTCCGCCGGATTGTTGACGGAATCGCGGACGGCACCCGTCTGCAGATGCACGAAGCGGAACGGCAGTCCGGTGGGGCTGTCGAAGATGGGCATCAACCGATCGCCGAGATCTCTGGCCGACGCGAGGAATCTCGGATCGCCGTCGAGTTCGTACGCCGACAGCAATCCGCCCAGGAGACGTATCACCACTTCGAACGCCTGCACCTCCGCGTCGACGTCGAACGTCAGCCGGCTCAGGATCAGTTGCTTCGCTTCCGCGGCTTCGTCCCTCAATCCCATCATGAGCATCGTGTCGAACGCGTCGACCGGGGTCATGAGGAGCGATGTGCGATACCAGTCGTGAGGAGTGCGGCTCAATGGCTTGAGCGCATCGTGTCCCCAGGCATGCGCGCGGTATCCGTTCCACGCATGACGGAATTGCGCCACGACCGAATCAGCATAGGGCGAGCGGTCCTGGGCGAGAGCGGGAACGACAAGGACGACCAGAAGGAGGCTGCGGAAGAGCATTGCGAAGGAGGATGGAAAGGCGCAAGCGGAGAGTCTCGATCAGTCCACTTCTTCAAGCGCCGTACCGAGAAGTCGCTTGGCGAGCGACTGCAGTTCCCTACCGTCGACCGGCTTGACGAGCACGTCAGCGGCGCCGGAGATGCGCGCGGTCTCGGCGTCCGCGGCCGTGCGCAGTGCCGTCACGATCACCACGGGGATATGTCTCGTGGCCGGATGATGCCGCAGGTCCCGAAGGAGGTCGAAGCCCGATTTGCCGGGCATCATGACGTCGGCGAGAATGAGGCGCACCGGTTCCTTCTGCGCAAGCTCCATCGCCTCGCCATGGTTGTTCGCCGTGACGGTGCGAAAGCCGGCGAACGTAAGGTACTGGCTGGCGATCAGACGGATCGATTCTTCGTCGTCCACGATCAGGATGGTCTTCTTGCGGAACGCCATGGTGTCGGAAGTCGATTAGACGCGGTCATCAAGAGCGGACCTGATCCGTTGGCGTGACCGCCGGGGTCACGCTCTCTCGGTCCGGTGAGGTGCCCTAATATAGGCAGGCGCGCCGTCGAATGGAACCCCCCGGTGATCTCGCCCGCCCTGCCGTGCAAGGGACGACAGATCGCCCCTTCTGGCGGCTGCAACGGCCTCTGAGCAACGGTTGCCTCGCCATGGCAGAGCACAGGCCCACCGTTCCTGCCGTGGTCGTGGTCCGTCTGGCGGCTCCGCCCCGCATCAAGTACATTGGTCCCTGTCTTCAAGGAGGGCACATGCCCCTGACCATTCGTCCCGTGCGGACCCGCCGTGGTCTCCGGAGGTTCATCAGCGTACCCTTCGGGATCTACCAGAATAGCCCCTACTGGGTTCCGCCCCTGATCATCGAAGAGGTCAAGACGCTCCGGCAGGATGTGAACCCGGCGTTCGATTTCTGCCGCGCCGAGTACTGGATCGCCGAACGGGATGGCGTACCCGTCGGTCGGATCGCGGGTATCATCAACGATGCTTTCAATCTCCGGTGGAACAGCCGGCATGTGCGGTTCGGTTGGATCGACTTCGTTGATGACGAGGAGGTGTCGTCCCTCCTCTTCTCCACCGTCGAAGCCTGGGGGAGATCGCAGGGGATGGACACAGTTCACGGTCCGCTCGGCTTCACCGATATGGACCACGAGGGGATGCTCATCGAGGGATTCGGCGAGCTCGGGACGATGGCCACCATTTACAACCATCCCTACTATCCCGTCCACACCGAACGGTTCGGCTACCGCAAAGACGTCGACTGGGTGGAGTACGAGGTCGTCATCCCCAAACAGATACCGGAGAAGGCCGTTCGAGTTGCCGCTATCGCGCTCGAAAAGCGAAAGCTGCATATGCTCGAAGCCAGGCGTGCCAAGGACATGTTGCCGTATGCCCGCGGCATGTTCGAGCTGATCAATGCGGTCTTCGATCATCTCTACGGTTTTGTCCCGCTGACGCCCCGCGTGGTTGACTCGCTGATCGACCAGTATTTTCGCAATGTCGACCCCGATTTCCTCAAGGTCGTCCTGGACGAGGAGAACAAGGTGGGAGGCGTCGTGATCGCCTTCCCGTCGCTGTCACGCGCCCTGCAAAGGTCCCGCGGACGTCTCTTCCCGTTCGGATGGTATCATCTGCTGGCGGCCCTCAAGCGGCCGAAATACGTCGACCTCTATCTTGGTGCGGTCCGCAAAGACCTGCAAGGGAAGGGGGCCGATGCGTTGCTGATGATGGAACTGAACAAGTCATGCGTGGCGAGGGGTATCGTCTCCGTCGAGTCGAATCCGGAGCTTGAGACCAATATGCAGGTCCGTGGACACTGGAAGAGCTACGAACACCGGCAGCACAAACGCCGGCGGTGCTACATCAAGCACATCGCGTAGGCGCGCACGCGAAGTCAGTGGAGAGCGATGGGGTGAATTTCCGCGACGGACGGCCCGCAGCCATTGTCATGCGACGACGTTGACGAGCGCACGTTCCAGACCCCTTCCAATAGGAAGAGCCCTGCCGCGTGCGATGGATACGCGCGACAGGGCCCTTTGGAAATGGACTTCATGCAGCTGCTTCTCCCGTCTGGATCCTCCCCACCACCACACTCCTTACACCTCTCTCCTCCTATTTGCTCTCCTCCGCCTTCGTCCACACGTTGTTCTTCCGGTCGATGTCGGCGAAATAGTACTTGGGGTCGATCTCGACCTTCACAACCGGAGAGCCGGGCTTGACGGTCACGGTGGTCTTCGTGCGGCCGATGAGCCACTCCTCCTCCGACAGCCGCAGGTCTTCCGTCGAACCGTCCGCGCGCGTCACCGTCAGCAGGACCGGCATCGGAACCCAGCCTTTGTCTTCGACGGTGATCTCCGTTCCGACGGCCGTTTCCTTCACACCCGTCACGGCGTGGTCCAGCGTCCAGGTCTCGTAGTACCATGATCGGACGAACCAGTCGAGGTTCTTTCCGCTCACGGTCGAGAAGGTGTTGAACATGTCCCATGGATACGGATGTTTGAAGGCCCACGCCTTGATGAACGTTCGGAAGGCCTTCAGGAACATCTCTTCGCCCAGGACGCCGCGGAGCATGTGCAAGATCGACGCGGGCTTGGGGTACGACGCCACGCCGTACGCCATGCCGTTGTTGTGGAAGTTCGACCACCGCATGATCTCTCCCTCACCCTCCATCCTCGCCAGCATCAGGTATCCGGAGAAGCGGCTGTCGGGCCTCGGCTTGAGCGAATCGGGAGGGATCGCCCGCATCGCTTCATCGGTGTGAAACGACGTCGTTCCTTCGTCCATCCAGCCGTACCGCCTCTCGTCGGTGTTCACGATCATCGGCATCCACATATGCGCCTCTTCGTGCGCCGTCACGCCCAGCAACGCCATGTCTCCGGCGTTGTTGTAGCCGCCGATGAGGGTCATCATGGGAAACTCCATGCCGCCCCCCATGATCTTGTCTCCTTCGACGGCGGTCATGTGCGGCCAGGGATACGGAAGTCCGGTGAACTCCGAAAGGAACGCGATCGACTTCTGCGTGTACTCCACGGACCGCGCCCAGCGAAAGTACGCGGGACGCCAGAAGGCATGGCACATCGCATAGTCCGCTTTGCCGTCGCCGTCGCGGTCACCCACCTTCGTGCGGGCCGCCTCCCAGATCGACGACCGCGTGGCCACGAAGGCCACGTCGCGCACCTGTTCAGCTTTGAACTTCCACGTATGCCATCCGTTCTTGCCGGGACGCGTGGCCTTGCCGAAGTCTTCCGGACCGGCGATACGCACCGTGGCGTCGCTCTTCTCGGCTTGCGACAATCGTTTCAGCGTCTCGTCCGACAGCGTCTCCTTCGGATTCTGGAGCACGCCCGTGCCATGGACCAGCCAATCGTCGGGAATGTCGACGGCATAGTCGTACGTGCCGAACGGCGAATAGAACTCCGCCATGCCGAAGAACGGATCATCCTGCCAGCCGACGACGTCGTTGAAGACCGCCATTTGGGGATACCAATAGCCGAAGTAGAAGAGGCTGTCGGTGTCATAGCCCATGCGGCCCGAGATGCCCGCCTTGGGGACCTGATACGCAAAATCGACCTCGATCGTGGCACTCCCCTTGGGCGGGACCGGCGTGGATGGCATGATCGCCATCATCGTGCCGTTGACCATGTAGCGCGCCCCGGTGCGGCCGCCCTGCTTCAGCCGCTCACCGTTGGCGATGACCGTGTTCAGCACATATCCTTCGGTCACCTCCTGCGGGATCAGGCGCATCGCTCCTTTGGAGTGGATGTTCTGGAGCAACTGAACGCGGAGCGAGCGGAGCGTGTCGGGGCCGTTGTGGCGGTACGTGATCGCGACGCGGCCTTCCAGCCGCTTGAGCTCGGGCAGCACCCGGACGTGAATGCGATAGTCGGCGGTGTTCTGCCAGTACTTCGGTCCGGGAATGCCCGTGGACATGCGCGTGCCGGCCTCGATCGCTTCGCGGAATCCCTTGTCGGGCACGACGGGATAGGGGCGGGGGCGTTGGGCAAGAACAAGTGAGGTGCTGAGGAGGAGAAGCGCGAGGAGAACCAAGTGCGATGCCGAATTGCGAATTGCCGAATGCGGACTATCCATGGGGGGCCTTTCGTGAGGTGGTCAGTATTCCTCTAACGGATTGACGTGCATGAAGTTGCAGCTGGCGTTAACGGCGGCAGGCCGTTTGGATGGCCCATGGGGGAGCGGACCGGCGAGAAGCGCCTCCCGTATCGGCTGGTCCTCCCGACCATTTGACGGCACCGAAAGATTCCGCACCTTGGCTCTTCATTCTTTGAAGAGGTCTCCATGGTCCGATCTGTGCTGCACCGCCGCATTCTCCTCGCCGGAGGCATCTGGAACCTGGCGATGGGCATCCCCATCACCCTCCTCGTGCCCTGGCTGCCAGCGCTCCTGAAGATCGAAGAACCGCGTTTTCCGATCTTCATCTATTTCAACCTGATGACGGTCACGATGTTCGGGTTCGTGGCGTTGACGATGGCCCGACACCTGGCCGCCATGCGTCCGCTGCTCCCCGTCCTCGTGTGGTCGAAGGTCCTGACATTCGGCGTCTTCATCGCCGCCGTGCTCTGGCTGCCGATGCCGCGCGAACTGACCGAGTTCCTGGCCGGCGGCATGGTCGTCGACCTGATCCTGGGCTTGCTCTACTGGAGGATCTGGGTCGAGACGAAAGCGTGAAGAAGAGCGGGTATCGAAAATTGGGGAGAAGCGGTCTCATAAATAACTTCTCGCCACGGCGCCACGACCGCAACGTTACAAGATCTGTGAAATCGCCGCCAGATCGACATAGTTCCTATCGTTGCTGTCGTTGCGACTTTGCGAGATACGTTTTTGAGATGGCTTCTAGCAGGCTGCTGAAAAACTCTGTTTGACGGTCGTTGTTGTGCAACAAAAGAGTCGCTCGTACGTTGTTTGCGGTATCACGCTCAAGGGAGTCA
>JALONQ010000014.1 GCA_025454835.1 Bacteroidota bacterium
GAACAAGGACACGATGCGGTATGAGGAGCAGATCACGGGTTCGGGTGCGGGCTGGGGCTACTTGAAGACGGGGAGCACGACGAACGACACGACGAACGTCGATGCGGGCTACACGGCCGAATTGCGCATCGACCTTGACAAGCTGGGGTATGCCGTCGGCACCACTTCGATCCAGCTCACCGCCGTGATCTTCGACGCGGACGGGTTCCAGCATCCGATGAACTCATGGGACCACTCGGTGGGGTCGTTCTACAAGTCGTGGTGGGGCAGCGAGTGGGGCGGCGTGTACCGTACGCTGAGGGCGAACCTGACCACAGGTGTTGGTGCGGAGGACGGGGCGGCGATCCCGACGGTCTTTGCGTTGGGTCAGAATTTCCCGAATCCGTTCAATCCGGCGACGACGTTCTCCTTCGACCTGCCGGTACAGAGCCGTGTCGCGCTGAAGGTCTACGACATGCTCGGCCGTGAAGTGACGACGATCGTCGAGAGCATCATGGCCCCCGGCTCGTATCGCATGCCGTTCGATGCCGGCCGCCTGTCGAGCGGCGTCTACCTGTATCGCCTTACGGCCGATCCTGCTGACGGCGCCGGTTCGCCGTTCACGTCGGTCCGGAGGTTTGTGTTGTTGAAGTGATCATTATCCACAGCGGGCCACGGGAGTCATGCCCCGTGGCCCGCGTTGTTGTTGACCGCGTACCTCAAGCGCCAAACGTGGTGAACGGGGCGCGGGGTCTCAACCCTTCGCAGGAGGTTCTATGCTTCGGTTGATCCGATCGGTCGTGTTGCTTGTGGCGTGCTCGAGTCTGCTCATCGGACAAGGCATGAAACGCACAGATGCCCTCTGGGCCCGGACGGTGCCACCCGGTACCATCACGATCAATGGCGTGCTCAACGAAGCGGCGTGGGCGGTCGCAGAATCGGTCGTGGTCCGGTACAGCCCTCTCAATTCCGAAGTGATCCCCGGCAGTGGCTGGAAGCCGGAACGTTCGGGGAGCACGTGGAACGGCATCGTGACCGACCCAACGTATGCGGTCGCAAAATTCCTCGTACAAGGGAATGAGCTCATCATGGGTCTGTTCGTCCGCGACAGTTCCGTCGGTGGAGGTCTCTTCAACGAGGCGGATGCTGTGCTGATCAATCTGCGCAACCATGCACCCGGGACCACGCCGGCCGGGCCCTTCGAGTACGGCTACGGCTGGATCACGGAATCATGGGGAGACCCGAACGCGGGGAATCCCGGGGCGAGTCCGATCTACTTCGGCCCTGCTGCGGCCGATCGCACTGTCTGGAGCGGGGTCACGACGGTCCATGGCCGCTCGAGTGATGACAAGAACGGCACCGCGGTCCTGACTCCGGACGCCGGTTATACCATGGAGATCCGGTTCGATCTGACGCCGCGCGGGTATGATGTGACGAAGCCGTCGGGAGATATCGTCGAATTCTCGTTTTCCATCTACGACGCTGACTGGACGTGGCCGTACAACGACGCTCGGTACTACGGCAATCGCGCCTGGTGGCAAGGACAATGGGGGAATAGCGACGGGTGGAACGTCGGCCGTATCTATGCGCGGGCCGATGTGAATCTGTCGACAGCCCCGTTGCCGCTGGTGGCGCCCGACCTGGTCATCCCGAACGGCAGCAACTACGGCGCGCCCGATGTCGATGGGGCCCTCCGTGAACCGGTGTGGCGGAATGCCCCTGGCTTCCGTATCGCTTTCGGCGATACGATGCTCCGGAGATCCTATCCGGGCGTAGCCCCATGGCGGAGCGGCCAGCATCAGCCGAAGCTGAGCGGAGCCACGGGCACCCCGCCCGTGATGGATTCCGCGAAGGCCGATGTGAAATACTTCTTCGTCGGCGACACGCTGTTCCTGGCCGTGGACGTCCAGGACTGGTTCGTGACGTCCATGACGGACTATGATCGCTGGGACGGGATCCGATTCACGATCAATTCGCGAGACTCGCTCGAGACGATCGACCATGCGCTTCTTGTGCGACTCCTCGACGTGCGCTTCAACGTCACCGGCCAGATCATCAAAGCGGGGTATCTTCGGTTCCTTGATTCGCTCGGGCTGGCTCGTGCGGCGGTCCGCATGCGCACCGGGACGACGATCAATGACCCGAACGATGTCGATTCGGGGTATACGGTCGAGTTGGCGATCAATCTTCGAGCGTTCGGATATCCAGCCGGTCTCGGCGATCGGGCCCTCTTCCTGGGGGCAACGGTGTTCGACCATGACGCTTTCCTGAACCCGTCGGACGATTACGGTACGCGGACCTGGTTCACGCGAGAACATGACCGCGGCTCGGCGCCTGCGTGGTGCAACCTCGACGGGTCGACCATGGTCACCGGAGTCGCTGGGGACGCGGCCGAGACGCCGGGCTCGTTCCATCTGCAGGGCAACTTTCCCAATCCCTTCAACCCATCTACGGTCATTGCCTTCACGCTCCCGCTGACGGCCGACGTCACATTGCAGGTCATCGACCTGCTCGGGCGTACCGTCCACACTGCGATCCTTGGCCAGTTGTCGGCGGGTCGGCAAGAAGTACGGTTGGAAGCCTCCGGATGGAGTTCGGGGATCTACCTCTATCGGCTTTCGGCGATCGACCGGGCGACCGGTCGTCTCGCTGGTGCCGCCCACGGCAAGCTCGTGCTCATGAAATGAACACCCTGCATCGGACCATCGCGGCCTTCGTCGTCCTGGTCTTCACGGCCTGGTCAACGCTGCTTGTCGCCGATACGAAGGGCAAGATCACCGGCGTCGTGACCGATGATCGAGGCGACCCACTGCCCGGCGTGAATATCCTGCTGGTCGGGACCGGCTTGGGAGCGTCGACGGACCTCGAAGGCTACTACGTCATTCTCAACGTGCCCCCGGGGGTGTTCCAAGTGCGTGTTGCCGCGGTCGGCTATACCCCCAAGCTCATCGAACGGGTGCGCATCTCGTCGGGCGAGACGACGCAGATCAACGCGGTCTTGTCCGAACAAGCGGTCGAGATGAATGAAGTGGTCGTGCGGGCCGAGCGTCCGCTGGTCGACATGCGCCAGACGAGCTCGGTCACGCTGCTTGGAGAGGATCAGATCAGCGTCCTGCCCGTGCAGGAATTGAACGACATCGTCAGCTTGCAGGCTGGCGTCGTCGACGGCCACTTCCGGGGCGGCAGGAGCGGTGAGGTGCAGTACCAGGTCGACGGAGTCTCGGTCAACAACCCCTACGACAATTCCTCGACGGTCAAGCTGGACCGGTCGGTGCTGCAGGAGGTACAGGTCATCAGCGGGACGTTCGATGCCGAGTATGGCCAGGCGATGTCGGGGGTGGTCAACGCCGTCTTGAAGAGCGGGTCGGAGGAGGGGTTCGAGTGGAACGCGGAATCGTATGGCGGCGACTATCTGGGGTTTGGAACCTCTGCGCGCTACCCGCATCTCGAGAAGGTCTCCCCGTTCGCCATTCAGAACTACCAGGCCAGCGTCAGCGGACCCACACCGTTCGACCGTACCACGTTCCTCGTCGGCGTTCGTCGATTCGTGAACGAAGGCTACCTGTTCGCCGAGCGCCGGTTCATGCCGGGCGATTCGAGCGATTTCGAGACGCAGACCTTCCGGCCTACGGGAGACGGTGATACCGTTCCTCTGCAGACGGCGGACGAATGGTCCGGCTACGTGAAGGTGATGAATCAATCGCTGGCGTCAGTGCAGATCAGCTACCAGGCCCTGGGCAACATCATTCGCTCACAGCGTTACGATCATCGTTTCCGGCTCAATCCGGAGGGGGTGCGTAAGCAACGAAGCACGTCGCTGACGCACGGGATCGACGTGACCCACATGCTGGCGAACGAGTTCTTCTACACGCTCAGTCTTCGCGAGAATCGGTATCGGTACACGGACTACGTCTTTGAAGACGTGTTCGACCCGCGGTATCTCGACTTCGGCGAGCCGCGTCGTGATCCCAACTACGACAACGGGGCGTTCGTTCAAGGCGTGGATCTCAGCCGGTTCAAGCAGGAAACGACCTCTTGGATCATCAAAGGAGCCATGACCCTCCAGGCGACGCGCAATCATATGGTGAAGCTGGGCGGTGAGGCGCAATGGTCAAAGATCACGTTCGGTCCGCCGGGATCGCTCGTCCCCTCGACCGTGGCGGGCCGGCAGGTTCTCGTACCCATCGTCGACAGCCGCGATTATCCCGGCTTGCGGACCTTCTGGCCGGTCTCGGCGGCCGTCTTCGCGCAAGACCGGATTGAATTTGCTGACTTCCTCATCCGTGCCGGCGTCCGTGCCGAGTACTTCGACGCGCGGGCACAGCTCCCCGACGACCTGCAGAACCCGGCCAACGCGATCGCCGGAGCGCCCACGGCCTCATTGCAGGCGACGACGAAGAAGGTGGTGGTGGCACCTCGGTTCGGCATGTCGTATCCGCTTTCGGATCAGGGAGCCGTCTATTTCTCCTACGGTCACTTCTACCAAATGCCGGGGCTGGGTGAGTTGTTCTCCAATTCCGACTACACCGTGCTCCGGGACCTGCAAGCGGGCGTCGTCTCGTATGGGGTGCTCGGGAATCCCAACCTGCGTCCCGAGTTCACGACCCAGTATGAGTTCGGCGTGAAGAACCAGTTTGGCGGCGTGCTCGGCGCTGACCTGAGCGTGTACTACAAGGATATCCGGGACCTCCTCGGCGTGGAATTCGTTTCGACGTACTCCGCCGCTGAATACGCCCGCCTGACCAACGTGGACTTCGGCGATGTGGTCGGCACCACGGTGGCGCTCGACTATCATGCAGACGCCACGCTGACCGTTGGACTCGACTATACCTACCAGATGGCCATGGGGAACTCGAGCGATGCCCGGGAGACAGCCACGCGGGCTGAAGCGGGTGAGGACCCTCGCCCGCGCCGGGTGCCGTTGACCTGGGACCAGCGGCATACGCTCAATGCCAGCATCATCATCGCCGATCCGGGAGACTACAGCCTCACGTCGATCGTGCGCTTCGGCACGGGACAACCGTACACGCCCACCGTGCTGAGCCGTCTGGGGGCGAACCTTGAGACGAACTCCGCCCGCAAGGATGCCTACGTGACGGTCGACGTCAGGGCCGAAAAGAACTTCACCTTCTCGGGCGTCCGACTCACGGTGTTCGCCAGGGCCTTCAACGTGTTCGGCGAGCACACTGTGAATGGATTCGTCTTCGGCGACACCGGCAGCCCCGACTATTCACTGAACCGGACCGGCAATGCCGCGTTGCTGACAGATCCCAGCCGGTTCTATCAGCCGCGGCGCGTGGAACTCGGGATCTCCTTCTCCGGACGAGGATCGTAGGAACCGCATGAACCATCGGCGACTGTTCACCATCCTTCTGCTGGCGATGCTCCCGCGTCTCAGCCTCCTCGGGCAAGTGGCGACGCCCGTTCCGCCGGAGTATCGTGGGAAGATCGATGCGGAGCGATCGGGTATGCACGATGCGGCGAGCATCCGCACCGTCTTCTACAACTTTGGGATGGTGGGGGACTATCCGCCCGATCCGGGCAATGTCGACCTGAGCGTGTTCCATTCGGCGGAAGCGCCCAAAGGGACGGGCATGAACTACACCGACGGCATCAGCCCTTTCGTGCTGGCCAATGTGCAGCAACGGGGTGGAGCACCGGCGTACATCATGCAAACAGGATTCCGGGAACGTCAACAGTGGAGCCCGTACACCCAGCGGGTCATGCGGTTCGAGCCGCGGCCGGGCTACTTCCAGCCTGATCCGTCCATCAACGTCGGCCGCTCGCTGGCCATCAACACTGATCGCCGGACCTGGCCGGATGAGTGGTATGACCGGATCAGCGATCCGGACGATCCGGGTTGGAGCGGTTCGTGGAACGGCTACTTCGGCAAACAGCCCGCCGCCGACCAGGAGAGTTTCTCGGTGATGGATGACAACATGTACGATGCGTGGGACTTCTTTCCCGACAGCCGGGATACAACTCGCCGCGGACTGGGCTTGCGGGTCGAGGTACGGGGTTTCCAGTGGTCGAATCCGCAGGCCGCCAACGTCATCTTCTGGCACTACGATGTGGTGAATGAATCGACGACCGAATATGCCGACAACATCATCTTCGGCCTCTATCTCGATTCGGGCGTCGGCGGGTCATCCCTCTCCTGCGACGGCATCTATGAGTCGGACGATGACAACGCTTTCTTCGACAAGTCGCTCGGTCTCAATCTCGTGTATACGTGGGACAAGAATGGCCACGGAGTCGCCTTCAACACGAACTGCGCGACCACCGGGTATCTCGGCTATGCCTACCTGGAGACGCCGGGCAATGCCGTGAACGCCAAGGACGACGACAACGACGGTCTGCTGAACGAGCGGCGGGATGGTGGCCCGGGTCAACTGATCATCGGACGCGAAGCGATCGTCCAGCAGCTCGCCTCAACAGGCGACACGACGAAGTTCGTGGCGGCCTTCGGGCCCATCGAACTGCGGCCTGCCTATGTGGCCGGTCGCTGGTGGACCGGAGATGAGGACCTCGACTGGGTGGCGGAACTGCACGATGCGGGCACCGACGGGATCTTCAACACGGACGCACCGGATGCTGGCGAGGGCGATGGCATGCCGACATCCGGCGAGGCAAATTTCGACCAGACCGACCTTCAGGAATCGGACCAGATCGGACTGACGGGGTTCAAGATGAATCGCATCGTCGCCGGCCAGGGGACTCCTGATCCGCAAGTGGACGATATCGTCTTCTTCGATGATGGTCGCTCGTGGCCCAAGCGGTTGTATCAAATGTGGACCGATCCGATCGAGGCCAACCGGTTCGATGCGCCGCTGGTGGCCAACTACAACATCGGCTTCTTTTTTGCATCGGGCCCGTTCACGCTCGGCGTGAATAAACGTGAACGCTTCAGCCTGGCCCTCGCGTACGGGGCGGACCTGGAAGAGCTGAAACGCACGACCAAAGTGGTCCAGCAGATCTATAACGCCAACTATCGTTTTGCCGTACCTCCGCCGCTGCCGACCCTCGTCGCCGAAGCCGGTGATGGCTATGTGCGGTTGACCTGGGATGATGTGGCGGAGCGGGGGATCGACCCTGTGACGGGTCTGAACGACTTTGAAGGCTATCGGATCTACCGTTCAACTGACCCATCGTTGTTGGACCCGAAGGTGATCACCAATGCCCGGGGCACCGGTCCGCTCCAGGGCAGCAACGGACGTCCGCTCGCGCAGTTCGACCTCGTGAACGGCCGTTTTGGCTTCTCCGAGATGGCTGTGGAGGGGGTCCAGTACTTCCTGGGTGATGACAAGGGTCTGCGGCATTCGTGGACCGACACGACCGTCGTGAATGGACAACTCTACTACTACGCCGTGACGGCATACGATCACGGAGCGGATACCCTCAGTTTCTACTTCTATCCTTCGGAAAACCCGATCACGATCACGCAGTCAGTCAGGGCGGGCATCATTCTTCCGCCGAATGCGGCACAGGTCCGGCCGAATCCAAAGGTCCTGGGATACGTCGGGGCTTCAACGGACGCCGTCGAGCGAAGGTCGGGGCTGGGGACGGGGTCCGTCGCGGTCAAGGTGCTGACGGACGCGGTGGTGCCCGACGGCCACACGATGCGACTCTCTTTCCATACGGACGACGTCGACAGCATCCGCGCGAATCACTACCGCCTCGTCGACAGCACGACAGGCAAGACGCTGATCAGTCGGGGGTCCGATCTGGCAGGAACCGGCACGGGCCAGGTGGGCTCCGGTCTGCAGCCCGTGGTGTCCGTTCCTGAATCGATCTGGGTCGATCAGAGTGCCAGCGGCTTCAGGCTCGGCAGTGGATCCAACGCCGCCCTTTCATTCGAGTACCAGCGCCTCGCCGCTCCCCTGAACCGCCGCCGGCCTGGATTCCCGGCCGACCTGACGATCACCTTCGGCGCGACGCCGCTGGACACGACGATCCTTCTGCCGCCGCGTTTCCCGCGTCCGGTCAAGTACCGGGTCGTTGCCCACGATACCGGCGGTGATCTGCGGCTGAAGACCGTGCTGTTTGATACGAATAACGACAGCACGCTCAGCGCGCCGGGCGAGTATATCGACGTGATCACCTATCTGCCAGAAGAGCCGACGAGGCCGAAACAGACCTGGCGTATGAGGCTGGACACCGCTGGCCAATACCTCCGGGGCCCGATGGTGCCGCCGCAACCCGGTGATATCTATCGCGCAGTGGTCCGCCGTCCGTTCGGCGAAGGAGATGTATTCGCGTTCGTGACGCATGAACGGCGGATCGACCCGCAACGGGCCACGGCTGAGTTCGCGAACGAACCTTACGTCGTCCCCAATCCTTACGTGGGATTTGCGAGTTTCGAGCCGGAACGATTCGCGGTCTCGGGTCGCGGGGAGCGACGGATCGAATTCCGCGGTCTGCCGGCTGATTGCACGATACGTGTGTACACGGTCAAGGGGGAGCTGGTCAAGACGCTCACGCATGATGGGTCGGTGGACGGGATCGTTCCATGGAATCTCCGGAGTGCCGACAACCTCGACGTCGCCCCCGGGCTTTATGTGTTCCACGTCGATGCCGGAGCACTCGGCGTGAAGATCGGCAAGTTCGCGCTCATCAAATGAGCGGCCGACAGTGTTGGACCTTGGATATCGATGAAGGCCGGATGATCATGGTCAGAACGAACACATCGTGGCGGCATCAAGCGACCCATCGCCGGTGGTTTTCCGCTGCGGTGGCGGTCGCGGTCACCTTGGCAGGGGCCACGGCCCAGCAGAAGACGGGTTCGACGGTCGGGCAATTTCTTCTGATCGAGCCGAGCGCCCGCGCGAGTGCCATGGGAAATGCCGGTGCGGCCTTGCACGACGAGGCCCTTGCCGGATACTACAATCCTGCGGCCTGGGGACACCTCTCGGGAACGGATGCCCAGGTGATGCACAGCGCCTGGCTGGCGGGTATTGCCTTCGACTATGGCGCCGTGGGTGTCCCCGTCGGTGGCGGCAGTACGGTCGCGATCACCCTGGCTTCGCTGAATTCCGGTGAGATCGCTGTGCGCACCGTCCAACAGCCCCTCGGAACCGGAGAGTACTATCGGGCCAGCAGCTTGGCGCTGGGCGTTGGCTACGCCATTCGCGTGACCGATCGCTTTTCCGCCGGCCTGCATCTGCATTATGTGCAGGAAACGATCTGGCACAGTTCTCTGACGGCCTTCTCTATTGATGTCGGCACGTTGTATCAACTGACGCCCGACGGCCTCACCTTGGGTGCGAGTCTGTCGAACTTCGGGACGAAAGGCCGGTACAGTGGAAGCGACCTCCGCATCCGGTTCGACAACGATGCGTCGGTCTATGGAGACAACAGCAACCTGCCGGCGGAGGTCTACACCGAAGAGTTCTCCCTTCCGATCCTCTTCCGCGTGGGACTGGCCTATCCCGCGCTCCATTCGGAGCACCACCGCCTCATCGTGGCTGTCGATGCCGTTCATCCCTCCGACAACACGGAGAGCGTCAGCTTCGGAGCGGAATGGACCTTCGACGGGTTCGTGTCACTCCGGGGCGGGTACCAGCAACTTTTCAAGCAAGACTCCGAAGTCGGCCTGACGCTCGGCGGCGGCATTGCGTACGAGGTGTTCGGATGGATGGTACGCATTGACTATGCGTGGGCGGACCACGGACGCCTCCAGGACACACAACGCTTCACGGTCGGATTCCTCTTCTGATGCCGTTTCTCACAACACATATTGCGTTCAACCCGGAAGCAGCATGAGAAACGGGCACTCGTGCCTGCCCGCCAGAGCGCACGCGCAGGCGGAAAGCCCGCAACTTTGTTCGCGGAGCGAACGTCAAGGTTTTCCGGCACGCAGGCGGGCTCGCTTCCAACACAAGATCTCTTTCGGGAAGCGGCACCAGACCGGCCACACCTCATTCCTGTAGACCAGCATGAAACGTCTGTTTGAGACCGACGCGGGCTACTTCACGCCCGACGGCAAAGAATACGTCGTCACCACGCCCCGCACGCCACGGCCGTGGTCCAATGTGGTCAGTAATGGCGACACGGGTTTCATCGTGTCGCAGACCGGGGGAGGCTACAGTTGGCGGACGAATGCCCAGGTGAACCGGATCACGCGCTGGGACCAGGACATTGTCAAGGACGAATGGGGCAAATTCCTGTACGTGCAGGACCGTGACAGCGGCGACGTTTGGTCCGCGGCGTGGAAGCCTGTCTGCGTTGAGCCGGACTTCTACGAGGTTCGGTACGGCGCCGGAGTAGTGACGTTTCGCTCCCGCAACTTCGGCATTGACTCGGCCTGGACCATGTTCGTGCCGGTCGACGATCCGGTGGAAGTGTGGAGACTGACGCTGCACAATCGCACACGCAAACGCCGACGATTGCGGTTGATGACGTACTTCGAGTGGGGCCTGGGTGCCGCGCCCGATTGGCACAGGGAATTCCACAAGTGTTTCGTCGAGACGTCGTATGACCGCTCAAGCCATGCCATCGTCGCGACCAAGCGACTCTGGGAGGTACCGTCAGACCGGGGGCATTGGAACTCCTCCTGGCCCTACGTGGCCTTCCACTCATGCAGCGTCAAGCCAGCCTCGTACGATGCCAGCAAGGAGAATGTCCTTGGTCCCTACGGAAGCTTTCGTCAGCCCCGCGGGTTGTCGTTGAAGCGCCTGCCGGGCTCGACGGGGAATCTGTGGGATCCGGTGGCCAGCTTGATGGTCGATGTCGTCCTCAAGCCGGGTGAGGATCGGGTGGTGACCTTCACACTCGGGGTGGTGGAGAGCCGCGATGAGATCAAGAAGCTTACGACCACCTACCATGCGCTTCCGAAGGTGGACGCGGCCCTCGATCGGGTGAGGAAACGATGGGATGACCTTCTCGGAGCGGCGCCGGTGGAGACGCCCGACGCGTCCATGGACGTCTTGTTGAACCGCTGGCTGCCCTACCAAGCCATCGCCGGCCGTCTCTGGGGCCGGACGGGGTACTATCAGGCGGGAGGAGCGTTCGGCTACCGCGACCAGCTGCAGGATAGCCAGATCTTCCTGCCGATCGACCCCTCGATGACGCGGAAGCAGATCCTCCTGCACGCCCGGCATCAGTTCAAAGATGGGACCGTCTATCATTGGTGGCACCCCCTCTCCGAAGTAGGGCTTCCGACGACGATGACGGACGATCTGCTGTGGCTTCCGTACCTCGTGGATGCGTATCTTCAGGAGACCGGAGACGATTCGATCCTTTCGGCGAAAGAGCCGTTCATCGACGATCCCGCGGGCGGCACGATCTATGACCACGCGGTGCTGGCGATCGAACGAGTGCTTGCCCGGTTCAGTCCGCGCGGCCTGCCGCTGATCGGCACGGGGGACTGGAATGACGGTATCAATGCCGCCGGGATCAAATGGAAAGGAGAGTCGGTCTGGCTCGGCCAATTCCTGTACGGGATCCTGCGGTCCTTTGCGGCCGTCGTTGCACAACGCGGCGACTCGGCGCGGCATGCAGCCTTTGCCCAACGCGCTGAGGCGCTTCGTTCGGCGCTCAACCAGCATGGATGGGACGGCGACTGGTACATCTATGGGACGACCGATGAAGGGCAGAAGATCGGTTCGCGCGAGAGCACAGCTGGGCGCATTCACTTGAACCCTCAGACGTGGTCCGTGCTCGCCGACGTCGCGTCTCCGGAACGCGCCCGAGCGGTGATGGACAAAGCCCTGGAAATGCTGGAGTACAAAGCGGGCCCACTCCTGCTGTATCCAGCGTACAGCGTGCCCGACGAGAAGATCGGATACCTGACCCGCTATGCTCCGGGCACGCGCGAGAACGGAGCGGTCTACACGCATGCCGCCACATGGGCCGTGATCGCCGCGGCCAAGCTCGGAAGGCCGGAGGACGCGTATCGGCTCTTCCGCAAACTCAGCCCGATCGTGCGCGGGCGACGACCGAAGGCCTATGGCGCCGAGCCCTACGTCACGGCCGGCAACATCGACGGCCCGGACTCTCCGTTCTACGGCAGAGGAGGGTGGACTTGGTATTCGGGTTCGGCGGCATGGCTCTGGAAGGCCGGCTATGAATGGATCCTCGGCGTTCGTGCATCACGTCAAGGTCTCGTGGTCGAGCCGTGTATTCCGCACCAATGGAAGCGATTTGCGGTGACCCGCGTCTTCCGCGGAGCGACCTATCGTATCACGGTCCTGAACCCGCGCGGGGCCAGCCGCGGCATCCAAAGCGTGCAGATCGATGGTGTTCAAATGGCGTCATTCGTACCAAGATCCGCCGTCGTCCTTCCGGTTCAATCGGCTGGTTCGACGCATTCAATCACCATCACGATGGGCGGTCAGAAGCGTGCGTAGCATGCTCTCGCTCCCCGGAGGTACCACGAGATGAAGTCGCTGTCCCTGACGGCTTGGATATTCCTCCTCCTCTTTCCCTCGTTGCTGAGCGCCCAGTCGGTTTCTGAGATCTTCGATGACGATCCGGGAAGTTCCGTCTATCGTGACGCCTCGTGGGGGACCGCCGGGGCCGGAGACTTCTTGCAGCTCCAAGGCGACAAAATGCCGCTCGTGGTCACCCAGCACTATAGCGGGCTGGAAAGCGGGTTGATACGATATAATCATGTTCTCAATGGTAGCTGGGAACTCTACATTGCTGGAAACGCCTGGCAGACGAAGGACCTATCGTCCTTTGACAGTCTCGTGTTCTATGTGAATGCCCCGAATTCCATCCCGGCGGCGGAACTACCGCAGATCGGGTTTGAATCTGCCAACGGGAATGCGAAAAGTCCCCTCATCAGCTTGTCGGCCTACTTGACGCTTGATGCCGACTCGACCACCTGGCAACGCGTCGCCATCGCCTTCTCGGCTTTTCAGCCCTTCGGCAATTTCGACCTGGCTCAGTTCAAGACGGTCCGGTTCAAGAACGGAGGCGTCACATCCGCGATCCGGACGCTGTGGGTCGATGCGATCGTGGCCGTGGGCGGTACAGCTTCCGACACCCTGCGTCCGCTGACCGATCAGGAATTGCTCGACACATTGCAGTACACCGCCTTTCGCTATTTCTGGGATGAGGCGAATCCTGCGAATGGATTGGTGCGAGACCGGAGTGCGTTGACCTCGCCTGCCAGCATCGCGGCCACGGGTTTCGGTCTCACGGCCCTGACGATCGCCGTCGACCATGGCTGGGTCACGCGGGCGGCAGCGGGGGACCGGGTACTGACCACGCTTCGGACCTTCTGGGAGAAGCCTCAGGGAGCGGGTGCGAGCGGGACCATCGGCTACAAGGGGTGGTTCTATCACTTCCTTGACATGACGACGGCGACGAGGCTCTACACGCCATCCTGGAAAAGCGAGCTGTCGTCGATCGACACAGGCTTGCTGCTCGCGGGGATCGTCGACGCACAGATCTACTTCGACGGGGCGGATTCGGTCGAAACCCTCATCCGTGCGCTCGCCGATTCGGTCTACCGCCGGATCGACTGGATCTGGATGACCAACGGAGCGTCGTCGCTGACCCACGGGTGGAGTCCGGAAGGCGGCATGCTGTCCTACCGTTGGATCGGCTACAACGAAGCCATGGTTTTGTATGTCCTTGGATTGGGCGCACCCCGGGATCCCTTGCCGGCCAGCGCATGGACGGCGTGGACATCGGGTTACCAATGGGCAACACGCGAAGGATACGAGCACGTACCGTTCCCCTCATTGTTCATCCATCAATACTCGCATGCCTGGATCGATTTTCGCGGCATGGCCGATCCGTACATGCGGTCGAAGGGGATCACGTATTTCGAGAACAGTCGTCGAGCGACGCTGGCCAATCGTGCCTATTGCATCCGGAATCCCGGTGGATACACCGACTACGGTCCGAATGTGTGGGGTCTGACGGCCTGTGACGGACCGACAGGGTATTCGGCGCGTGGGGGTCCGTCGGGTTTCGATGACGGCACCATCGCCCCGACGGCGGCCATCAGTTCCATGCCGTTCACGCCCGTTGAGTCGATCGCAGCGGCGCGCGAGTTCTACAGCCGGTATGGCTCGGCACTGTTCGGCAAGTACGGGTTTCGCGATGCGTTCAACCCGACCGTCAACTGGTTCGGCGGGGAGTACGTCGGCATCGACCAGGGACCGATCATCATGATGATCGAGAACCACCGGCATGCAACGGTATGGGACCGGTATAATGCACATCCGGCTGTCGCTCGCGGACTCGTCGCCGCGGGATTCCAGCCGGTGACGAGCGTTGCGTCAGAGCCCTTGGGAATTCCCGGACGGGCGTGGCTGGCGCAGAACTTCCCGAATCCGTTCAATCCTGAGACGTCCTTCGAATTCCGCACCGAGGCCGCCGGAACGGTGACGCTCAAGGTCTTTGATGTCCTTGGCCGCGTGGTCGCAACCGTGGTCGACGGGTCTCTTCCGGCGGGGACCTTCGTCTACCGTTGGAACAGCATGCATCTGTCGGGAGGCACCTACTTCTACCAGCTGACGACCGGTGGACAGGTGCTGACGAAAAAGCTGACCATCGTTCACTGATCCGGGTCGGGATGATCGTCATGCGCGCAGCTCTCCTTCTCTTCCTCGTGTTCCCGCTGGGCCTTGCCGATGCCGCCGTCGACAGCGCCTTCGTGGCGAACGATCCTTTTCTGGATACTCTTCAGCATCGGACCTTTCGTTTCTTCTGGGATACGACCAACCCTGAGAACGGCCTGGCAGTCGACCGATATCCCACCCGGTCTTTCTCCAGCGTCGCGGCTCTCGGCTTCGCCCTGACCTCGTACCCGATCGGCATCCAACGTGGATACGTGACGCACGACGCGGCTGCTGAGCGCGTTCTGACCACGCTGCGGTTCCTATGGAAGGCTCCGCAACGAGATCATCCGGTCGCTGCGGGCCACAAGGGCTTCTTCTATCACTTCCTCGACATGCAGACGGGGCTGCGATTCGAGCGGGTGGAACTGTCGACGATCGACACCGCGCTTCTGCTCGCCGGGATCCTGATGTGCCAGTCGTACTTCGATGGTCCATCCCCCCGCGAGGAAGCCATCCGTGCGTATGCTGATTCTCTTTACCGACGCGTCGACTGGACGTGGGCTCAACCCCGTCCGCCCCTCATCTCGCTTGGTTGGTATCCGGAAAAGGGGTTCCATCCGATGGATTGGCGGGGCTACAATGAGGCCATGATCATGTACCTCCTTGCGCTCGGTTCTCCGACGCACCCGATTGAACCGGAGGCGTGGACCAAATGGACGGAGACGTACGTCTGGGCCCCGTACGGAGGGCAGGAATTCGTCAGCTTCGGACCCCTGTTCGGACATCAGTATTCTCATTGCTGGATCGACTTCCGGGGTCTCCAGGACGAGTATATGAAGGCGAAGGGGATCGACTACTTCGAGAACTCCCGCCGGGCGACCCTCTCGCAGCGCGAATATGCGATCCGGAATCCCCTGCAGTGGAAGGACTATTCGGCCGAGATCTGGGGGCTCACCGCATGCGACGGTCCGCACGATACCTCCTTCGTCATCGACGGCCGGCTCCGCCAATTCCGGACGTACGCCGCGCGAGGCGTCTCGTTCGATTGGTCGAATGACGATGGCACCATCGCTCCGACGGCTGCCGGCGGTTCGCTTCCCTTTGCACCCGAGGTCTGCCTCGATGCCCTGAAGGCCATGCGCGAAAGATACGGCGACCTCGTCTGGAATGACCACGGTTTCGTCGATGCGTTCAACCGAACATATGTGACGTCGACGACGGGTGAGAACGGTTGGTTCGACGTCGACCAGCTGGGCATCGACCAGGGACCGATCCTGATCATGGCTGAGAACCTCAGGTCCGGCATGGTCTGGGAGATCATGAAGAAGAACCCGTACATTGTCGCCGGTCTTCGGCGTGCCGGTTTCGCCGGAGGATGGCTCGACGGGCGATCGCCCCGCTGAACCATCGCCGGCACAGACTCCCAGCGCTCTGTCATGTCCCTCGCCGACCTGAACCCCGTACCAGTACTCCGTGACAGCTCATCCCCGCGAGCGCGTATCCCGCTGAACGGTACGTGGAGGATCTCCGCCGGCGCGTTGGAACAACCGCCTCCCTTCTATCATCACACCATTGAAGTACCTTCTGTTGTCGATTGTGCCGAGCCCCCGCTCACAGGTCGAGAATCCTCCTACTATTGGTACGCCCGGGAATTGGACCTGCTGAGGTTGCCGGAGGATGTGCAACTCTGGTTGAGACTGGAACAGGTACAATTCGGGACGTCCGTCAGGATCGACGACCGATCGGTCGGCGGTTCGAGCGCCTGCACGACGTCCCAGGAGTACCGGCTCGACACCTTTGTGCGGGACGGAAGGCATCAGCTCCAGGTCCGCGTTGGTCATCGGTCCACGCTGCCGCCGGAGAGCGCTGCCGGACGGGATCAGGAGAAGGAGGTCTTCACGCCCGGGATCTGGGGTGATGTCAGCCTTCTGGTGACGGGACCGGCGCACATCCGCGATGTGCTCATGCTGCCCGACCTGGCGCATGCGAACGCGCAGGCCTGCGTATGGGTGGCGGACACCGGCCTGGACCCGTCAGCTTGCCATGTGCGGGTGAATGTCTCGAACGCCCAAGGAGATCCGGCGTCAATCTCAACGAACGCCGCCTTCGTAAGGCGGGAAGATGGTGCTCTTCGCTATGAGGCTCGTTTGCCTATCGATTCGCCTCGCGCGTGGTCGCCGGAAGATCCGTATCTGTACGTCTCCAACGTGTCCGTGTCCGTGGCCGGCACGCTCGCCGACGCGGTCGATGTCCGCTTTGGCATGCGCGACATCCGTATCGTCGGTTCGTCCTTTCACCTGAACGGACATCCGCTCCATCTTCGCGGCGGCAATATCGCCTTTCACCGATTCCTGTCGGATCCGGAACGGCGCCGGTTGCCCTGGACGATGGAATGGGTGCGCAAAGCCTTCATCGAGATCCCGCGCGACCACCACTTCAATTTCTTCCGATTCCATCTCGGCCGCGCCTACCATCAGTGGTATGACCTCGCCGACGAACACGGACTCCTCTTGCAGGATGAGTGGGCGTTCTGGAATGCGACAGGATCCAACGCCGAGATCGAGCAGGAATTCCGTCAATGGATCAAGGACAACGGCAATCACCCCAGCATCATCATCTGGGACCCCCTGAACGAATCGACCGACGACAGCCTGATCCATGACGTGGTGCCATCGCTGAGGGGTCTGGACCCGACACGCCCGTGGGAGGCCGTCGATTTCGTCGAACAACATCCCTACATCTATTCGTTGGGGATGACGCTGAACCACCGACCATTCGGCTTCACAAAGGCGCTCACGGAACTCGAGCGGTCGGGCGTGCCGGTCGTCGTGAACGAATTCCTCTGGTGGTGGTTCGACGCTTCGTGGAGACCCACGGTCCTGATGCAAGACGTCGTCGAGCGATGGCTCGGTCGGACCTGCAGCACGGCCGACATCGTCCGGCACCAGGCGTACCTGGCCGAAGAGCTCGTCGGTCTCTTCCGACGGATGCGGTGCGCGGCGATCCAGCCGTTTGTCTACCTGAGCAACAACGAAGGTCCGACGGCACACTGGTTCGAAGGGCCGATCGGGGCTTTGAAGCCCAAGCCGGTGCTGGCGGCGCTGAAGAACGCGTTCGCACCGTTCGGCCTCAGCATCGACTATGCCGACCGGCATGGAGAGACAGGGGCTTCGGTCCTGTTGAAGGTGCACGTGCTCAACGATACGACGCACGTGCGGCACGGCGACGTCGTCCCCATGGTATCGTCGGCCGATGGCGGCGAAGAGCAGCTTGATCCGATCCCGGTGCGTGTGCCGCCGGGGGGGCATGCGCTGGTCGACGTGCGCGTGGAGCTTCCGATGACACCGGGACCGGCGACGGTCCGATGCGATCTCTTCGACGGAACGCGCCAGGTGGCCGCGTCGAGCCGTGAGATCCATGTGTTCGACCGCTCGCAACTGCGCCGATGGACGCAAGAGGCGCCCGTCGTGCTCGATCCCGGTGGTGAGGTCCCCGACCTGTTGCGCCGACACGGATGGGCGTACCATCCCTGGGCGCAGTCGCCATGGCCTGACGGGGCCTTGATGTACGTCGGCAGTTTCGGCCTCGCTCACCAGGCCTATCGTGAGCAGATCGACAGTGTCGGCAGCAGGGTGAACGAGGGCGCGACGTTGATCGTCCAAGAGCCGGAGTTCCGCGTGGTCGGTCCGGCCGAATTCGAGGTCGTGCCGGGTCTCGTGCTGCGCGCGGAACGACGTCATGATGTGGACAAGGGCGGATATGATTCGTATGTCTTCCCCGAGGATCCGGCCCATCCGCTCTGGCGGGGATTGAGGCCGGAGCACTTCCGTTGGTTCAACGGTGGGGTCGGGGGAGAGATCGTGTCTGAATACACGGTCGAACCGTCGCTTCCGTCGCGACCGTTGGCCTCGTGCGGCCTGGGGTTGCATACCGCCGCCGTGTGCGAGATCTCCTTCGGTCGTGGGCGTGTGATCGTGTCACGCATCCAGGTCCGTGGCCGTTTGAACCGGAATGCGGCCACTTCCGACCCATTCGCCCGGCGATACGATCCGGTCGCCGCGCAGTATCTTCTCAATCTTCTCTCTCTTTGATCGTGAGCACCCCCACGCCCTTCGTCATGCTTCTGGCCCTTCTCGCGGGCCTCTCGTGCGCTCCACGAGAAGGGGGTCCGGTCGTCCTCCGTTTCTGGGGGATGGGGAACGAGGGCGAGATGGTTCGCGGCCTGATACCTGAGTTTGAACGTCTCCATCCCGGGATCCGCGTGGTCGTTCAGCAGATCCCCTGGACGGCGGCACATGAGAAGCTCCTGACCGCCTATGCCGGCGAATCAACGCCCGACGTGTGCCAGCTGGGGAACACGTGGATCCCCGAATTCGGTGTTCTCAACGCTTTGGAGCCGCTGGAACCATGGGTTGAGCGCTCGACGCTGGTTCGTACGGACGACTATTTCGACGGCGTCCTGAGAACGAATGTACTCGATTCGACGCTCTTCGGCATTCCATGGTACGTCGATACGCGCGTTGTCTTCTACCGGAAAGATCTGCTGGCGGAGGCGGGAGCAGATTCGATGCCGGCGACGTGGCAGGGAGTCCTCGATCTCAGCGAACGGATGAAGCGCCGAGCGGAGCGGCAGGGAAAGCCGCACTTTCCGTTCTTTCTTCCCACGAACGAATGGGTCCCGGCCATCATCCTCGGGATGCAAGCGGGCGGGTCACTGCTGGCGGACGGCTCGACCCGCGGCAACTTCGGCGGCCCGGAATTCCGGCGGGCCTTCGAACTGCTGGAGACCTTCTACCGCCGGGGGTATTCACCGCCCGGGCAGTCTTTGATCACGAACATGTATCATTCATTCGACGACGGCTTGATCGCGATGTACATCACAGGCCCTTGGAACATCGGCGAGTTCTCACGCCGTCTCCCCAAGGACCGGCAGGGCATCTGGATGACGGCGCCGCTTCCTTCGATGGATTCGCAAGCGCCCGGTGTCTCGCTGCCACTCGGGACCAGTTTGGTGATGTTCCGCGGTTCACGACACAAGCCCGAGGCGTGGAAGCTCATCGAGTTTCTGGCGTCGACCGAGCAGTCGATCAACTTCTACCGCATGACCGGCAACCTGCCACCGCGTCGATCGGCGTGGACAGACACCGCACTCGCGAACAACGTTCACGTGCAGGCCTTCTACCGGCAGCTGCAGAGGGTCGATCCGCTGCCGCCCGTGCCCGAATGGGAACAGATCGTCATCCGCCTTCAGTCGTATGTGGAGTTCGTCGCCACGGGCGCGTTGACGGTGGATGCGGCCACCCGGGCGTTCGATGCGGAGGTCGACCAGATGCTCGAGAAGCGGAGGTGGCTGGCCTCAGAGGAGCGACGTCGATGAACCTCCGCCGGCGGTATGAGCGGAAGCAGACGGCGGCGGCGTTGCTGTTCCTGGCACCGGCGCTCTCGGTGCTCGCCGCCTTCTTTGTCGTTCCGGTCGCCGCGGCCTTCCTGATGAGCTTCACCGATTTCGACATCTACGGTCTTGGAGACCTGTCCACGGTCCGGTTCATCGGCTTCCGGAACTATCTGCGCATTCTCGAGACTCCGCTCTTCTGGAAGGCGCTTTCGAACACATTCTATTTCGTCGTGATCGGCGCGCCCCTGTCGGTCGGCGTCTCGCTCGTGGTGGCGCTCATGGTGAACGCTCGAATGGCCCGATTCAAGGGGCTCTTCCGCACGATCTATTTTCTTCCGGTGGTGACCAGTCTGGTCGCCGTGGCCATCGTGTGGCGCTATCTCTACCATCCGGCTCACGGTCTGTTGAATCACGCTCTCGGCTGGCTTGGCATTGGGCCGGTCGACTGGCTCGGAGATCCCAACCTGGCCATGCCGGCCATCATCTTTCTGGCTGTTTGGAAGAACTTCGGCTACAACATGCTCATCTTCATCGCGGGCCTTTCGAACATCCCCGACGATCTCTACGAGGCCGCCCGTATGGATGGGGCGTCGGGCTGGAGGCAATTCGTCGATATCACCCTGCCGATGCTCACACCGACAACGGTGTTCGTCGTCATGCTGACCCTCATCGGATACTTCCAGCTCTTTGCAGAACCGTATGTGATGACGCAGGGAGGACCCCTGAACGCAACGCTGAGCGTTGTGTTGATGATGTATGAACAGGGCTTTCGCTGGTGGAACATGGGATATGCCGCTGCGATCGCCTTCATCCTGTTCGCCATCATCCTCTTCTTCACACTGCTCCAGATGTTCATCCAGCGGAGGGTCGAGGCGTGAAGCCGGCCGTACGTTCCTGGTTGTTGCACGCAGGGCTGTCCATCGTGGCGGTGTTGACGATGACGCCCACCGTCTGGATGGTCGCCGCCTCTTTCATGTCGCCGGGGGAGGCCAGTTCGACTCCGCCTCCATTCCTGCCAGCGCACCCGACCCTTGAGCACTATGCGGCGCTCACCGACCGCCTGCACATGCCGGTGTATTTCTTCAACAGTTTCCTGATCGCATCGTCGGTCACGCTCGTTTCGTTGCTCGCCAATTCCATGGCGGGCTTTGCCTTCGCCAAGTATCGCTTCAAAGGCCGGGACCGGACCTTCCGTCTCCTGCTCAGCGGCATGGTGGTACCGGCCCAAGTGACGATGCTTCCGCTGTTCCTGATGATGAAGAAGTTCGGCCTCGTCAACACGTATGTCGGAGCGATGGTCCCCGGTCTTGCCAGCATCTTTGGCATCTTCCTTATCCGCCAGTTCGTTCGGTCCGTGCCCGACAGCCTGCTTGAAGCCGCCCGGATGGACGGCGCAGGAGAATTCCGGCTCTACCGCACGGTCATTCTCCCCCTATGCAAGCCGATCCTTCTCACGCTGGCGCTCTTCACGTTCATGGGGATGTGGAACGACTTCATGTGGCCCCTCATCATCATGACCGACGACGCCCGGTATACGCTGCCGGTCGCGTTGGCCAATCTCATGGGGGAACATGTCCTCGACCTGGAACTCATGATGGCAGGGTCGGTCATTACCGTGCTTCCGGTGGTCATCCTCTTCCTCGCCTTTCAACGCCATTACGTCCGCGGGATCATGCTCGGCGGCGTCAAGGAATGACGGTGTGGCGTTCCCTGCCCGGTTCGACAGCCAGTCAAAGAGAACGCTCCAACGAGGTGATATGGTCATGGAACGATTGCGTTGGTGCTTCATCCCGATCATGCTCGCTTGGGTCGTCACCGCCCATGCGCAGAATGCCATCACCCGCCTCGATGCCGAGGGCGACACGACGATCTGGCGTTCGTTCCAATCGGCCGGTGTGACGTCGGTGCGTGCGTCCGATGCCGGATACGAGGGGCGAGGCCTCCGGTTCGATGTTCAGTTCCCGAAGGGATCCGGCTACGGCGGCGTGTTCCGAACGCTCGACGTCCCGGTCATGCATGATTTCCAGATCATGTTCTGGATGCGCGCGACGGTCCCGGTGAACAACTTCGAGATCAAGGTCAGCGATGACACGCTCGGCGAGAACGTCTGGTGGGTCAACCACCGGATGTACACGTATCCGACCGGTTGGAAGAAGATCGTCGTCAAGAGGCGGCACCTGAGCTTCGCGTGGGGACCTCGTCCGGCTGATGCGCCGGCGAGACTCCGCCGCATCGAGGTCGTCGTGACCGCCGGGTCCGGCGGAGAGGGGAGCGTCTGGATTGATGATCTTTCCGTTGAAGAGATCCCCGTCACGCCCGCACCGTTGCCTCGCTCGAAAGCGACGGCGTCTCATGGCGCCGCTTCGGCTGGGGCGGCCCTGCCCGGAGCGGTCGGAGCATGGGCCCCTGGGACCGTGCGCCGCTCGTGGTGGCAAGTGGACTGGGGCTATCGACGGGAGTTCGGCGGTATCGAGCTGGAGTGGGGTCCCACCGACAGCGGTCTGACCTTCGACCTCCTTCTTTCCAACGACGGCAAGAGCTTCGATACCGTGCGCTCCGTTGAAGCAGGGGGAGGTGGACGGCGCTTGGTCTTTGCGCCCGAGTCTGAAGCACGGTATATGCGAGTGTACCTTCGAGGCGCGACCGGCCAGAAGCCCCCGCGTCTCTGGTCCGTGGACGTCATTCCTGCCGAATCGTTGTCCACCAGGAACCACTATGTCAGCCGGTTGGCCGGTGGGCATCCGCGAGGAGTGTTCCCGCGCGGGTTCGCGGGTGAACAATCCTACTGGACGGTCGTCGGTGTACCCGAGAGCCGGACGGAGGCGCTCATCGACGAAGACGGTGCCTTCGAGGTGGACAAACAGTCGTTCTCGCTTGAGCCGTTCGTCTGGCTTGATCAAGAGAAGCGACTGCTGACGTGGGCCGACGGTCCGTCAGAGCAGTGGCTGGAATCCGCTCGCTATCCCATCCCATCCGTGCGACGGATGGCTGCCGGAACCGAGCTAACCGTTACGTTGCTGGCGACCGGGGCGCCGGATGCCTCATCGTTGGCAGCACGCTATGTGCTCCGCAATGGGTCGGCATCGGTCCGGCGCGGACAGTTTTGGCTCGCCGTGCGCCCGTTTCAGGTGAATCCCCCTTCGCAATGGCTCAACTTCGACGGAGGCGCGACAACGATCCGTTCCATCCGGTTCGACGGAGCATCGGCGGATGTGGATGGCCGGCGGGTGCGCGTGTCAGGCACTCCCGCCGCCGGGGCCACGACCATCGACGCGGATGAAGTGGTCACTCGCCTTGCGGCCGGGTCCTTGCCGGAGGCGCAGCATGTTGTCGACGCAACCGGATTCGCGTCGGGTGCTTTCGGCTGGCCATTCATGCTTGCGCCGGGCGAATCGCTCGTGTGTGTGGCGGCAGTGCCGTGGACCGATCGAAGCGCGTGGTACGACCGTCCGCCGACAGTGGAGGAGTTCGGCGAGGTCCTGGATCGAGAGCGGTTGGCCTGGCGAGAGCGCACTGAGACGATCCGTTGGTCGGTCCCACCGTCGGCGCGCCACGTGTTCGACGTGGTCCATGCGACGCTGGGCTATATCCTGGTCAACAGGGATGGTTCTGGATTCCAACCGGGATCGCGCTCGTACGAACGTTCATGGATGCGCGACGGCACGATGACCTCTGACGCTCTGCTGAAGTTCGGCATGCCGCAGGCGTCGAAGGAGTTCATCGAGTGGATCGCACCGTTCCAGTACGAGTCCGGCATGGTGCCGTGCGTCGTTGACGCGCGCGGGCCCGATCCCGTGCCAGAGCACGACAGCAACGGCCAGCTCATTTTCGGCATCATGCAGGTCTTTCGTTTCACGCATGACACGACCTTTTTGCGCCGTCATTACCACCATATCGTCGGGGCGGTCGACTTCATCCAGTCGCTCCGGGCCCAGCGGATGACGCCGTTGTACAAGGACGGGGACGACGAGCAGCGCGCCTTCTACGGCCTCGTCACGGAGTCCATCAGTCACGAAGGCTACTCGGCGAAGCCGATGCATTCGTACTGGGACAATTTCTTCGTGCTCAGGGGATTGAAGGACGCCGCTGCCGCGGCCGCCGCGGTCGGAGATGCCGGGAGTGCGCGATCGTACGACAGCCTCGCGATTGCCTTCCGCGGAGACCTCTATCGATCGATCGCTCTGGCCATGAAGAACCGCAGGATCGACTACATCCCGGGCTGCGTGGAGCTCGGCGACTTCGATGCCACCTCGACGTCGATCGGGCTGTATCCGGGGGGCGAATTTCTGACGATCCCGGCAGCAGCGTTCCGGAGGACGTTCGACCGATACTTCGAGTGGTTCATGCAACGAGCGCGCGGTGAGATCGCATGGGACGCTTACACGCCGTACGAGGTGCGAAATATCGGTACGTTCGTCTATCTGGGTCAGAAAGAACGGGCGCATGCGCTGCTCGACTGGTTCATGCGCGATCAGCGGCCGGCCGGATGGAATCACTGGGCGGAGGTGGTCGTACCTCAGCTTCGGACACCGCGCTTCATCGGAGATATGCCGCACACATGGGTAGGCTCTGATTTCCTGAACGCCGTCCGGTCCATGTTCGTGTATGAACGGGACGATGCGGGGACGCTTGTCGTGGGGGCCGGGCTTCGTGATGAGTGGGTGCGCGAAGGAATCGGCGTTTCGGACCTGCCGACGCACTGGGGTACTGTGACGATGCGCATTGAGACGCAGGGAGACCGGGTGGTCGCGATGACCCTGTCGGGTACGGTTGACGCCAGACAGCATCCGATACTAGTCTCCACAAGGCTCCTGTCAATGTCGCTTCGTGGAGCTTCTGTGAACGGCCTTCCAACTCGTCCGGAGGGCGATTTCGTGCCTGTCACCAGGCTGCCCGCAACGGTCGAACTGGCGTACTAGCAGGTTGCGGAAAAAGGTTCACCGCCCTGCCTGCCCGAAATCGTTCATCTTCGGCGGCAGGCGGGCCTGCCCGACATCGTTGATCTTCGGTGGTAGGCGGGCGTGAAGTTCTTTCCACGAGGGTCTTTCCGCATCCTGCTGGTCCCACGGCAATCGGCGTGTTGTTCTTCCTCGGTTCCGTGACGGATCGACTTTCGTCTGAGGACATTGTCACTATATTGAAAGGGCCGTCTGCGACCGCATGCCGCATTGACCACCATGACCATCCTCGACGCCATCCTCCTCGGCATCATCCAGGGCCTCACGGAGTTCCTGCCCGTCAGCAGCACCGCCCACCTGACGCTGGGCGGACGTGCTCTTTCGCTGATCGATGCCGCTCACCCCGAGCGATGGACCGCCTTCATCGCGGTCATTCAACTCGGCACGCTCGCGGCCATTCTCATCTACTTCGCGAAAGACCTCGTCGCCATCGTCCGCGGATTCGTCGTCCACGGTCGACGGTTTTTGACGGACCGCTCGCAGGGGCTGGGAGAGGCGCGTCTCGGCTGGCTGGTGATCGTCGGCACCCTCCCCGTCGTCATCATCGGACTCACATTCAAGAAGGTCATCGAAGGGAACCTCACCAAGAGCCTCGAGGTGATCGGCACGGGCCTCATCGTGTTGGCGTTGGTCCTGTGGCTCGCCGAGCGGGTGGGCAGGAGGGATCGCACCATCGCCGAAGCAACGTGGAAGGACGCGTTGTGGGTGGGGTTGGCGCAGGCCGTGGCCTTGATCCCCGGGTCGTCGCGATCCGGAACGACCATCACGGCCGCCCTGCTTCTGGGCATGAAACGCGAAGACGCCGCACGCTTCTCGTTCCTGCTGAGCGTTCCCGCGATCGGCGCCAGCGGCTTGCTGCAGCTCTATGAGATGCGCTCGTTCATCGACCAGCTGGGCGTGGCGAACGTGGTCGTGGCCACGATCGTCTCGGCGGTCGTGGGCTACGCATCGATCGAATTCCTCCTCCGCTACCTCCGCACCCGTTCCACCGCCATCTTCATCTTCTACCGCCTCTTCGCCGGCGCCACCATCTGGGCGCTGCTGCTCTCGGGCAGGATCTCTCCATAGCCGCTCTCCATCAGCAGTCTGGAGTCTGCTGGTTTGGCAGTTTGCCTGGCGTTTGGAAGTTTGGCCTGTTCGGACCGTTTATACCTTCCGTCCTTCCTCTTGGATCCTCCTCCACGCCCGCTCCACATGCCGTCGCTCCGTCCATGTCCCGCCGATGCTCATCCGGAGCGTGTGTTTCCCTCCCAAGAGGGTGTGCGAAAGATAGAGGTCGCCGCTGGCGTTCAACCGTTCCTGCAACGTTCGCGTCGCCTCATCTCCCTTCCGATGCCGAAACGTGACGAGATTGAGCGGAGTGGGGGCAGCCAGCTCGAACACCGGGTCGGCCTCGACCCAGCGGGCGAATTCCTGCGCGGCAGCAACATGCTGGCGGACAAAGTACTGTAGTCCCTCCACGCCGTACCACCGGATCACGAACCAAAGTTTCAGCGACCGGAAGCGCCGTCCCAGCGGGATCTGCCAGTCGCGATAGTCGATGACCGCGCCCGACTCGGTTGCCTTGTTCTTCAGGTACTCCGGAAGAATGCTGAGGGTCTTGATCAACGACGCGCGGTCGGCGACGTAGAAACAGTCACAGTCGAACGTCGTGAACATCCATTTGTGCGGGTTGAAGCAATAGCTGTCGGCCAGTTCGAGCCCGTCGTGCATGGCACGAAATTCCGGTGCGATGGCCGCCGTACCGGCGTGGGCAGCGTCGACGTGAAACCAGAGACCTTCGCGACGGCATACCTCTCCGATCGACCGCAACGGGTCCATCGCGTGCGACGAAGTGGTGCCGACCGTTGCGGCGACGAAGAACGGACGAAGGCCCGCAGAGCGATCTTTGCGGATCTGCTCCTCCAACAGGTCCGGACGCATCGCATACCGATCGTCAGTACCGATCAGGCGCAAGTTCGATCGTCCGATACCTGCGACCGTCATCCCCTTCTCGATCGAAGAATGCGCTTGGTCGGACACGTAGCCCACGAGCCTCTCGCTCAATCCTTCTTCGTTCGATCGGAACTGCGTGGCGCGCTCGCGGGCAGCGAGAATAGCCCCCAAGGAGGCGCTCGACGCCGAATCGAGGATCACGCCTCCGCCCGATGATCGCGACGTGAACAGCTCCGGCAATCCGAGCATCTCCGCCATCCAGTCGAGCACGTGCGTTTCGAGCTCCGTGCAGGCCGGACTGGTGGCCCAGAGCATGCCTTGCACGCCAAGCCCTGACGAGACCAGGTCGCCCAAGATCGCCGGGCCCGAGGTATTGGCCGGAAAGTAGGCGAAGAAATTGGGGGATTGCCAGTGCGTGACACCGGGGAGGATGATCCTATCAAGGTCCTTGAGAACGGCATCCATCGACTCGCCGCGCAGGGGGGGATGGTCCGGAAGCTGCGACCTCACCTCTCCAGGCCTGACGGTGGACAGAACGGGATACTTCTCGACGTTGCGGTGGTAGTCCGCGACCCAGCGCATGACGTCGCGGCCGATCTGCTCGAACTCGTCTGGAGTCATATGGTGCGGCGAAGCGGGGGAAGACATGCGGAGCCTCTCGATTCGATGGCCACAATATGGCCATTCAGAACCGGGGCTTCAAGAGCTGGAGGGACAGCGGCAAATGCACAAAGCGGAATCAGAGCAACGCTGAGAAAGCGACGTCCACAGAGCTTCGATCAGTGACGGCCCCATTCTTCTGTGACCATCAGTGTTCCCGCTATTGGCTTCAAATGGACTCCCCAAGCCGCGCTTCGACGCGGTGTCGGTATCGTCGGCTGAGGGTCAGGCGGGTACCGTCGAGCAGGGTGACTTCGAAATCGCCGGAAGAAAGGGGCTGCAGGTCGTGGAGCCGGTCGACGTTGATGATAGCCGACCGATGAATGCGGATGAACTTGTCGGGGTCGAGGTGTTGTTCGAGGTCGTGGATGCTCCGCCGGATCAGCGGTTGTGTCTCGGAGGTGTGGAGGCGAACATACATGCCGGCGGCCTCGATCCAATCAACGTGGCTGGCCGGCAGCACCAGGATGCGCCCGTGGACCCGAACGAGCAGGCGGTCGGCATGTCGATGGGCGGGGCGGGGCGGGGGGGCGGTCTGCTTCATGTGCGTCGGCGATACTACATTGATACGCACACCCCGTTACGAGGTTGCATCGAGTGAGAGGACCGTTGGCATCGGGTTTCATGCCGCTCGGCACATTTTCGTAACCGATGCGCAACGGCTCCGTACGACCCATCAGAAGGAGGTTCCTGATCCCTCATCCACCACCACGCAGGAGGTCGTCATGAAAAGGACTCTGGTTGTAACGTTGATCCTCGCGGCGCTGGCGGCCGCGGCGCTTGCGGGTGAACCGGCTGAGAAGGCGAAGCCGTTCGACAAGGCGAAGGTCGAAGCCAATCTGCTGTTGGGTCTCGCCTCCGACAACACGGGCCTGCAACGGTCGTGCGCGTTGATGCTCGGCCAGATCAAGTCGGATCGCGCGGTGATCGCGCTGATGCACAAGCTGCGTTCGAGCGATGACGAGTGCGTGCGGATCGCCTCAGCATGGGCGCTGAGCCGCATCGGGAATCCCTTCGGCACCTATCTGGTCAAGATGACGGTCAACTTCGAAGAAAGCGGCAAGCTCCGTGCACATTGTGCCTGGTACTACAATACCATGGTCAAGGCAGGGACGTTCGTGATCCACGACGCCCCGGCAGTGGTGCCGACCGTGGCGCTCAATTGGAGTCCTGCCCCCATCGCCGACTGAGTCCGGCACCGATACGCATACCAACGCAAAGGCCCCGGATGTCGGGGCCTTTGTCGTTGACCGCCACACTGGCCTATTTCTTGTCGATCCCGCCCGCACGCTCAGGTTCTCGAGGCTGCGGCCACCGTCCGGGATTACCCTGACGGTCCGGGCCCAGCACTCGCTGGACGCGAGGCATGAACTGGGGATCCTCCGATGCCAGGTACGCCAGGCAAGCCGCGAGCACCGCATTGTTCTTGATGTCGTCGAAGACCAGCTTGTCGTACGTATCGCGGTTCGTGTGCCATGTGTAGAGGAAGTAGTCCCAGTCGAGCGCGCCCAGACTGAAGCCCGGAGCTCCGGCCGCCGTGAACGAAGCGTTGTCACTGCCGCCACCGGCGGGTGAACCAGGGAGGTTCAGCTTGATGTGCTGCGTAACTCCCGAGGGAACGTGTGACAACCAGCGGCCGAGGAACTCGCCGGCGCTCAGCAGTCCGGCCCCTGACATGCTGGTCACCCGGCCGGTGCCGTTGTCCTGATTGAACGAGGCCTGGATCTTCGGGATGATCTCCGGATGATCGGCGACGAAACCGGCTGAGCCATTCAGCCCCTGTTCTTCGCTCCCCCAAAGTCCGACGAGGATCGTGCGCTTCGGGTTCGGGTAGTACTTCTTGAGGATCCGCATCACCTCCATCATCAGGATCGAGCCGGTGCCGTTGTCCGTTGCGCCGGAGCCGGCATCCCACGAATCAAAGTGTGCCGAGAGGACGACGTATTCGTCTGGCTTCTCAGTCCCCTTGATCTCGCCGATCGTGTTCAATGCCGGCTGGGGGCCCGTGAATTTCGATTCGGCTTCGATCCGCACGAGCGGTTTCTTGCCGCTTTCCGTGAGCCGATAAACGAGCGTGTAGTCTTCCAGGCTCAGGTTGACGACGGGCGCCTTGCGGGCATTCGTGCCGAAGATCTTGTCGACGCCCCAGCCCATCGACCAGCGATTCGTGATGACACCGGCGGCCCCCGCCTGTTCGAGGAGGTTGGCCAGCGTGTCGGCACGGAAGCCGGTCTTGCGGACCCGTGCCATCCATTCATCGTTGATCTTCTTCCGCTGCTCTTTCAGCCGGTCGAACGATTCCTTCACCGCGAACTTCTCCCAGTTGTCGTCGGGTCGGCCGGTCAACTGGGGGGGAGAGATCAGCACGAACTTGCCCTTGACAGAAGAGAGCCATTTCCGGAAGTCGATCGAATCGACCGGATCGGACATGATCACCGTGTTGGCGACGACGCCACCCTTCTTCGTGCCGGGACTCCACGCCAGCATCGTCCCTTCCAGCGTCCTCACCCGCGGTTCGAGAAGGTCGATGTGCGTGATCCCGCGCTCCCAACCCCGCCACATCCCCCATTGTTCATTGCGGGCGCTCACGCCCCATTGCTGAAATGTCCTGACGGCCCAATCGTGGGCTTTCTGCTGCGACGGCGAGCCAACGAGGCGCGGACCGATGACGTCGAGCAACTCGTGCGCGAGCCATTCAAGCTTCGACGAATCCATCGCTTCGGCATAGATCGCCCTTATGATCGGGTCGGGCGAGGGGAACGAGTTCGTTTGAGGTCCGCCGAATGGCTGGGCGATCGCCGTCGTTGCGGCCAGGAGCAGGATCGTTGAGAAGGGGGCTTGGAGTCTCATGATGCGTTCCCTAACAGATTTGTAATGGTCGCGGTGATCGGCACGTCGGCAATCTACGGCAATTCGTTGCACAATTCAATGCGGTTCTTGTTGTTGAGAACGAGAGGCCAACGAGCGGAAGAAGAGATCAAATGAGACGAATATCATTGACCGGCAGTGATGGGTTTGCGTACTTACAGGCGACGTTTCAGACGTTCATAAATCGAAAGGAGAATCTCAATGCTGAATCGATATTGCCTGCTTTACCTGGCAGCACTGATGGCCGTCGCGGTACCGGCGGCCGCGCAATCTGTAAGTCTCACCGTTAACGGGGTCTCCAGTGGGGCGGTGATGACCTCGGGCGAGGGGCTCGGATGGTCGATCACCCTGCCACCAGGCACCGCGGTCATGGCCGAGATCTGGGTGGACGTCAACCAGAACGGCACCGTCGATCCGGCGATCGACCGCTTGCTCTCAAGCTTCGAAATGCAGGACGGTCAATCGGGCCATGACGGACCGGGCGATTCGGACGGGATGGCGAACGGCATCATCAACGTCGTGCCGTTTCCCGCAGGTTTGGCTCCCGCGCATTGGTTGATGCTGGCCCGAAACGAAACGTCGGCGGACACGGCGTCCTTCGTCGTGCAGCCGCTGGCGTCGCCGGTAGCCACTATTGTCGGACAGGTCTCCACTCCCATCGGCGTCGACCGATCCTTTATTCTCATTGAGGCCGACCCGGAGACCTCCGGAGACGATATGGAGATCTTCTGGCATGCCCTCACGGATGTTAGCGGGAATTACACGATCCAGATGGGCGGAATGCCCGGGACTCTGAATCCGTGGCGCGTGCGTCTCGGGCAACAGAACCTCGGGCGCCTCATCCCTTCGCGTCGGGATACGCTGGTCAATGTCGGACCGACGCCCCCCGTCGTCAACTTCGAAATGGTCATCGGGACGATCCTGACCGGGCGAGTGACCGATCCTGGTGGCGCTCCGATCTTCGGGTCGTTTCCGCACGCCCACGCGGCCACGAACCCTCCTGGCGAGGGGTATCTCGGAGCCAACACCGATATTGACGGCTACTATCAGTTCGCGGTGCCTCCGGGCAGTTGGTATCTGCACTTCACGAAGGACGGATGCAAGGATAAATGGTGGGACAACAAGGCCGGCTGGTCGTCGGCGGATGTCATTGTGACGACGACGCAAGACACGATCAAGAACCTGAATGCGGTCCTCACCCCCTCGGCCGTGATCCGTGGTACCGTCCGGAACTATGACGCGCCGACCAACGCCTCCGTAATCCTCTTCACGATGCCGGGAGAGGTTCAGGTGACAATGACGGGGACGAGCGGAAATGGCGAGTATCAGTTCACCGTCGATCCGGGAACGTACTACGTTCGATTCCAGAAGGACATGGAGGTTCAGTATTGGAACCACACGTCGATGTCTCCGGGAACGCCGATCGTCATCACCGGTACGGAGACTATTACGGGCATCGATGCCCATTTCGAGATCGGTCCGCCGCCGCCTCCGCCCGGACCGCAGATCCTGAAGTTATGGGACGTGCCGTTTGACAACGGAGGAAAGGTCTTCATCAAGTTTCGCGGCGTTGAGCAGTACTTGAGAGATGGCAAAGGCGGCGACGAGGGTGGAGGAGAGATGCCTTTCGGTGTCGAGAAGTACACCATTTGGAGATTCCAGAAGGACGGCCCGGTCTTCGTCGGCGAAGTGCCGGCGGCCATGGATTCGACCTACATCGGCATCGTACCGACACTCGTCGATTCGAACCGAGTGGATCCATCTATCGGGCCCGGTCCTCGTTGGTCGCGATATATGGTGAGGGCCCACTTCCTGTTCAATGTGTACGTCGTTGCCTCGAGCCCCGACAGCGGCTACTCCCTCGACAACCTGGCGCCGAATGTGCCCGGCGGCGTTGGCTCGGCCGTGGCGGGGAACGACGTGCGGGTCCTATGGGACCGGCGCGTGGATGAGGACCTACGCTACTACAGCGTCTACCGGGGTTTGACGGAGAACTTCTCGGTGGTCGGTCTCACGCCGCTGACGCGGACGACCGCGTCGGAGTTCACCGATGCCGGGGCAGCCACCGGCACGTACTACTACCGGGTCACTGCGACCGATTTTGCCGGGAACGAAAGCGAGGCGAGCATCCCGGTCAGCAGCAGCGGTACGACCGCCGTGCGGTCCGACGGAGCGCTCCCATCGGTCTTTGCCCTCGGCCAGAATTTCCCGAACCCGTTCAATCCGTCGACGACCGTCGTCTTCGACCTGCCCACGAATGCGGTCGTGCGCCTCGAGGTGTTCAATGCGCTCGGCCAGGTGGTGGGCGATCTCGTGAGCGGCGAAGTGGCGGCCGGCCGGCACTCCGTCCGGTTTGACGCCTCGCATTTGCCTTCGGGGCTGTACTTGCTCCGGATGCAAGCGGGCGATTTCGTCGCGATGCGGAAGATCAACCTCATCAAATAGGGGAACCTTCCGATCTGATGTGTGGGGCCTCTTCCTCATGCGGGGAAGAGGCCCTTCTGTTGTACGCCTCCGAAACTCGCATCGAGGCACTGCAAGCAGTATCTTGCCCTGTCCCGATCGCCTCCACCATGTCGACCGACCAACCAGGTTCACGCACACCCTGGGCGCGCAGGTTCTTCTCAGCGACCCTCATCTTGGCCGCGGTCTGGCTGACCCTTTCGATCCCCGAGTCTGAGGCCGAGATCGGACTTGCCGAACGGGCCCCGTTCATCTGGGGGCAGGATTCAACGTGGTTCGAGCTGGAACGAAACTACGCCGAGGCCCGAAGGTCGGACTGCGAAACCCTCCGGCCGGCGGTGCGGCGGGCCCTCGATTCGGTGAGATCGATGCTGGAAGATATCGCTGCGACAGATCGTCCTCCGACAGATCCACTCTTCCGTCGAGTGGAACAGACGCTGTTCGCGATCGCACCGTCTGTCGCCGGATGTCCGGAGGTCTTTCCCGAGTATCTGACGACGGCGACGCGGTTGCGTGACCTGGTCAAGATACGCTCGACGTCGTGGCGGGTCGACGATCCGGCCACGCGTCAAACGATGTACCGGTTGCTCTACGGCGGGCGTGCTGCATTGGAGGAGGTGATGCTGCAACTGCCGGCGGCCGACGTGGCGGCGCTGGTGCGGGGCCTCGAAGAACCGAGCTCGGCCCCTTCGGCCGACCTCATGGGCGTAACGATCCATAGCGGCGACATCCTCGTCTCTCGTGGCGGGGCGGCCACGTCGGCGCTCATCGCTCGTGGCAACGATTTCCCCGGCAATTTCTCCCATGTGGCGCTCGTTCACATCGACGCGACGACGCGAGAGGTACGCATTGTCGAATCGCACATCGAGAAGGGCGTGGCGATCGCCACGGTCGGGGAGTATCTGCGCGATACGAAGCTGCGCATCATGGTCATGCGACTGCGCCACGACCATCCGTCGGTGAAAGCCGACCCCATGGTCGCGCATAGCGCCGCCGTCCATGCCATGGACGACGCGCGCTCACGGCATATTCCGTACGATTTTGAGATGCGCTATGACGACCCTTCGAAGCTGTTCTGCTCGGAGGTGGCCTCGGCTGCGTACGCGGCGGTGGGGATTCGGTTGTGGAGGGGGCTTTCGACGATCTCGACGCCGGGTTTGCGCGCATGGCTGGGGGCCTTCGGCGTCCGATACTTCGAGACGCAGGAGCCTTCGGACCTGGAGTATGATCCGCAGCTTTCCGTCGTCGCCGAATGGCGCGACCCGGAGACGCTGTATCAGGACCACCTGGACAACGCCGTAACGGAGGCGATGCTCGAAGGGGCGGAGCGGGGGGAGCCGCTGGCGTATGACCGGTCGCTCTTGCCGATGGCCCGTCTGATGAAGGGCTACAGCGTCGCTCTGAACCTTGTGGGACACGAAGGGCCGATCCCTGAAGGTATGTCGGCCACGGCCGGACTCCGCAACCGATGGTACACCGAGCGCCACGCCGCGGCGCGAGCCTCGGTCACGACGAAGGCCGACGCCTTTCGCATGGCGAACGGCTATCGGCCTCCTTACTGGCGATTGCTCGAAATGGCCAGGGCGTCGCTGGCGGAGTTTGGCCCCCGATCAGCGTCGCCGCCGGCGTGAGAGAAACCACGCAACGGGGGCGCCGACCGCCAGCAGGCCCGTGACGACAACGGCCCACCAGTTGGTGACAACCGATTCGGCCTCGAACGTGAAATCCTGGAAATACATGACGATCAGGTAGTCTTCCCAACGTGCGCTCGAACCTTCGATCGAACGGGCGTTGGTTCCGGTCAGTAGTCCAGGCATGACGACCGTTGCTTTGTGGGGGAACTCCATCAACCGGTGCATCTCGGCCATCCGCGACTCGATCGCTTCGAGCGAATCGTACGCGAGCACCGCCGCTCTCCGCATTGCCGCTTCCTTGCGTTGCTTGAGCCACGCCTCCTTCCGACGCCTGAAATCCTTTTCGTCGAAAACGTCGCCCGTATCCCTCAACGCCTCATAGGACGCCGTCAGGTCGCTGTGTCGGGCATCGAGAGATTCCGGCGTGAATGTCCGGTCTCCTAAGCGCTCGACGCCCGTGCGGATTGCCCCGAACAGCGCCTCGAACTCATTCCGTCGGGCCCAGGCTTCGAACCGGTCCGAGGCGTTCTCAACGGCCAGGCTGTCTCGCGCCGATGCGAGTTCCTTCTTCTGCACCTCGTGATCGAGGAACATGTCGAGCTCGGCGGACGAGAGGTAGTCACTGAGCGGAATCGAACGGAAGGGATTGACCGAAGGCAGGACTTCGCGATAGCGAAATCGTGTCGTGAACCACCGGAACGAGCGCTCGACCGTCACCTTCGAACGAAGGACGGAGCCCGCGAATCCAGCCTGGTAAGCGTTGAATGCGTCCGTCGAGGCGAATTCTCGCCGCAGCGTGAGCGTCCATTCTCGGTCGCCGGTCCTTGCGCGTTCCCACGTCCATGTCGTGTCCACCGCGACGGCAAAATCCCACGCAAGCGTGCTCAAAGAATCGCCGCGGATGGCCACAGTACGCAGAAGGCTCCCGTCGTCCCGCACGGTCGTAGTGGTGTGGTACTCAAGGCATCCGGCGAACACGAAGGCGACGGAGAGGATGATCGTTCGGGTCCTGTTCATGGTCAGACTCCTTTCGAGCGATAGCGGATCGAGACGTCGACGGCTGATTGCAGGATCTGCAGGGCCTTGGTGAGATGGGCTCTCTCTGCCGGCCGATGCGTGAGCGTGCGAACGAGATAGACCGGGGCGCTTTCCAGCCACGCCTGCAGCGTCGGCTGGGAAACCTCGATGGTGCCGTCCGGCCCCTGCATCGGCCCCAGCGATGCGCCCCGCAACGTCAGCGCCCGCGCCGTCGCAGCGTCGACGGTGTAGACGATCCGCGGGCCGGCAGATGCCGGGGCAGGTCGGCCCAAGCCCGCCAGCAACTCGGCGTGCGCCGCCTGAGCCTTCCACTGGTCGATGCCGAGCCAAGCCGCAGCAGCGGCAAGGATCACCGCATACGCGAGCCGGACCGCGGAACCCGCCCGAGGGCGGCGGGCAGGCTGATCCGAGATCGCGAGCAGCACGCGCGCGCGAACGTCGAACAGCGTCGACGGTGGGGTGGTGGTGGCTCTGAGCGACTGTTCGTGCGGCGCCAGCATTCCGACCAAGGCGGACTCCGACGCGCATGACGGACAGGCAGCCATGTGCTCATGCCACGCCCGGCTCTCGGACTCCGTTCGCTCGCCCGGCCGGTTCAGATGTGTCAGTTGCCGTGCCTTTCGGCAGTTCATACGACCATGTCTTTCTGTTGGTACTCCGTTGTCAGGATCGTTCGGATCGTGCGCCGGGCATAAGAGAGATTCGTCTTCACACTCGATATCGAGAGCCCGGTGATCTGTGCGACGTCGTCGACGTCGAGGTCCTCCAGGTCCCGGAGCGCGAAGACCACCCGCTGTGTGGGCGGAAGCCGCTTCATGAGACCCACGACGATCGATGCAAGGTCGGACCAGATGGCAACTTGCTGCGGGTCCGGTCCCGCCTGCAGTGGCTCCGTGCTCGTCGACCGGTCCGGGTTGAACCACGTGAAGGGCGAACGCCGACGTCGACGCAACCGGTCGAGGCAGATGCGCGTCACGATCGTCGTGAGCCAGGCGGCCATGGGCCTCCGGACATCATACGCTCCAAGATGCTCCCATACCCGCACGAAGGCTTCCTGGCAGGCGTCCTTCGCATCATCCGCCGAGGCCAGCCAGCGCAGGGAGAGTCGATACGCCAACGGGAGATACGCGTCCATAAGCCTTCCGAAGGCAGCCCGATCACCCGCTTGAGCCAGGAGGATGTCGTTCGTGTCGGCGATTTGCTGGGGTCCCTGCATGCCGGCCTGTTTCTCAACATTACGCCGGAGAAGCGCGGCGGTTAAGACGGAAGGAAACATACGGATTGTCGGGGCTTTCTGCATCCTGAGCCCGGATACGACCGAAACCGCGCCGCGCGCAGGGCCGTAGAACCACCATATGGTCACCTTCAACGGCCGCTCGCCATGAGAATCTTGCAGGTCCTCTGTTGCCTGTTGATCGTCGTCCTCACCCTGGCCTCCGCTGACGAAGAGAAGCGCCTCCGCCTGCGTCCGACCTCCGCCCCGATCGAGCTGGACGGCATGATCGAACCGGCCTGGATGCAAGCCGACTCAGCCGCCGATTTCATCCAGCACTCTCCCTATTGGGGCAAGGACCCATCCTTCCGGACGGTCGTGCGCGTTCTCACAACTTCCGAAGCGCTGTATTGCCTGATCGTCGCCTATGCGCCGCCCGAAAAGGTCCAGGTGAACACCGGCACGCTCGACAACGGCAGCGGCGATATCGTGTCGCTGATGCTGGATACCTTCGGCGACCGGCAGAGCGCGTACAAGTTCGCGGTGACGGCGGCCGGTGTCCGCAGCGACGCTCGCATGCTCGATGATGCTCGGAACCGCGACTACGCGTGGGACGGCATCTGGTTCTCGGAGACCCGCCGTTACGAGTGGGGTTTTGTCGTCGAAATGGAGATCCCGTACCGGACGTTGCAGTACGATGAAACTCAAGCAGAGTGGGGCATCGACTTTGACCGGTGGATCCCGAATGGAAGCGAAGACCTCTACTGGTGTGCGTACCAGGAGAATGAAGGCCAGCGCATCTCGAAGTTCGGCCGGCTGGTGTTCGACGGCAATCGGCCCACGATCAAGGGACACAACTTGGAGTTGTTTCCGGTCGTCCTGAACAAAGCGGAGATGGTGCGTGCAGGAATCTATCGAAATCGCCCGACCGCGGGCATCGACGTCTTCTACAATCCTTCGCCTCAATTGACCCTGCAGGCCACGGCCAATCCGGATTTCGCGCAGATCGAAGCCGATCCCTTTGCCTTCAACATCTCGCGATACGAGACCTACTTCAATGAGCGGCGTCCGTTCTTCACGCAGGGGAACGAGATCTTCATGGCCTCGGGCCGCCAGCGCAACACCGGCTTCTACCGTCCGCTCGAGCTGCTCTATACGCGACGGATCGGCAAGAAGCTTCCCGACGGTTCCGAAGTGCCTTTGCTGATCGGCGCCAAGGCGTTCGGACGGCTGGCAGTTTGGGAATACGGCGGGTTCATGGCATTCACGGATGCTCGTTCCTACGAATCAGCGGGCGGCATGGTCGCCGAGCCGGCAGCCAGATTCGGCGCCGCGCGGATCAAACGGCAGGTCCTCGAGAACTCGAGTGTTGGGGTCTTGGCGGTCGTGAAGCAGGATGCCACGGGCAACAACGGGGTGGTCGATATCGACGGGGCCTTCAGAACGTCCGATTGGCAGTTGGCGTACCAACTGGCCCATTCGTTCCGCGGCAGCACGGGCGACGTAGCTGCGTCGGCAGGCTACACGCAATTCGGCGAAGGTTACATGGTGCTGTCGCGTCTGCGACACGTCGGTCAGGAATTCGACGTGAGTCAGGTCGGCTACGTTCCCTGGCTTGGGACGACGGAGATCGTGGGTCTCGCCGGTCCCCGCTGGTACTACGATGAAGGCGCGATCCGATCGATCTTGCTGTATGCCGGCGGAGGGGTCTACCACGAACGTGTCGATCGATACACGGACCGGTTCGCGCTCGTCGGGTATAATATGCAATTCAGGTCGAACTGGGGATTCGAACTCAACCTGAACGGCGGACGCAGCAGAGACCTGGACCAGGAGTATGATTCCTACAGTCTGAATGTTTCGACCTGGTTCTCCGTGTCGCCTGCGTGGAACGGAAACGTCTGGGGCGGCGTGGAACGGACCTTCAATTTCTCCCGCCGCTATCTTGCTTTCTACGCATGGATGGGGGCCTGGGCTGAGTGGAAGGTCTCGACCACGGTGGGCTTTGGCGGGACGATGAACGGATTCGTCGAGGGGAATCCCTCGGGTGGTGTGGAGGATGTGACCGTCAACTCGCGGCCGTTCGTATCGTTGACCCCCGTCAATAATGTGAACGTCAGACTGTATGTCGACAACGTGTACGTCCGATCGAGCGACCGCCTCGAAGGCATCACGGCGGGTTTGCTCTTTTCCTACAATTTTCTCCCGAAGAGCTGGTTCTATCTGGCGGTCAACGAAGAGCGGGATCGTTCACCCGAGTACGACCCTTTCGGAGCACCGCTGCCGTTGCGGATGCATACGACGGCCCGAGCAGCCGTGATCAAGGTCAAGTATCTGCATTACTTCTGAGTAATCAGTGATGTGCGTCAGGGCGGCCCTCGTGACTTCGGGCTGCCCTCCTTGTTTTTCGGGGGGTCGTTGCCTACCTTGAGCCATTCTGGGGACCACGGGTCCGGTGACCACGGCCGGTTCCGCCCCTTCTGACTGACCTCCCTCCATGGCGACATCATGAGTTCCGAAGAGATGCTCCGCGTACTGATCGTCGACGACGAAGACCCGTTCCGTCTCGCCGTCGAAATGGCCCTCAAGCTTGACGGATACGCCGCAAAGTCCTACTCCTCTCCGGAGATCGCGATCGACGCGCTCAAGGAAGAGACGTACGACGTCATGATCGTCGATTTCTACATGCCGGGCATGAACGGTATCGAGTTCATGCTGTGGCTCAAGGAGCACGGGATCGACACGCCCGTGATCATGCTGACGGCGGCCGGATCGGAAACGACAGCCGTCGAGGTCATGAAGGCCGGCGCCTATGAGTACTTCCGCAAGGACCAGATCAACACGAGTCATCTTGCTTCGGTGATCCGGTCGGTGCACGAGAAGCATCGCATCGCGCGCGAGAAGCGGCGGATCGAAGCGGAACAGCGACGACTGCACGACCGCGAGACCGAGCTGGCGTCGCTCCAGATGTTTCAGAAGACCGTCAACTCCCTCGGGCAGTTCGTCGAGAGCGGCTTGACCACCCTGAGCAAGACGCTGACCGACAAGCAGAAGGAAGTGCTCGCGATGGTCGATGCCTCAAAGGCCGAGAAGGTCAGGGCGGTCTTCGGCGAGCTCACCCAGGGCGTCGAAGGCGTCGCGAAGGGGATCAAATCGATGACGGACCTTTCCGCCCTTGTGACCTCGAAGATCGAAGGTCTCCAACCTCACCCGGCCAAGGACGGCGACGCGGCTTCAGACCGTCCGACCTCCTAGCAACACGACAGACGTCATGAAGAAGATCCTGATCGTCGACGACGACGAATCGCTCCGCAAATCGGTCGCCATCACTCTCCAGGTCAAAGGCTTCCAGATCCTCGAGGCCGAGGACGGGATGATGGGGCTCGACATGGCCCAGCAGCATCGCCCGACCCTGATCATCACCGACGTCTTCATGCCGGGGATGAACGGCTTCATGCTTGTCGAGTCGATCCGTTCCGATGCCGCCCTCAAGGATATCAAGATCATCATGATGACGAGCGCTGCGCAGGCCGCCGGGGCCTGGAAGTCAGAACAGGACGTCATCTACCTGGACAAAGGCTTCTCGCTGCCTGAGCTCGTCGACTTGGTGAAGAAGACCCTCGGCTGAGCTCGACGACCGGCTCGGCCGCCGCATGCCTGCCACACCGCTCCCCGCACCACCGACCGATCCGATCGAGCGTTGGGTCCCATTGGCCCTGCGCGCGGTCCCGCTCGCGTTATGTGCCTTGATGCTCATCCAGGCGGCCGACTCCACATGGAGCTATCCGCCCGGGCGCTTTCCGTTCCTCTTCGGCCAATGGTATGTCTGGATCATCACGCCCCTGCATGAGGCAGGCCATCTCCTGTTCATGCCGTTCGGACGCATCTTGATGATCATCGGCGGTTCGTTCTGGCAGATCGCGATCCCTGCCATCCTCGCCGCGGTCGCGTTCCGTCAGCGGTCGTATTGGTCGTGGATCTATGTGGCGCTCACCGGTGTCCACCTCATTGCCCTCAACCCGTACATCTACGACGCCCCATACCGCTCGCTACCGTTGCTGGGCGGTCGTAAAGAAGGTCACGACTGGCATAATCTCCTCGTCCATTGGCAGGCACTCGACGCCGCCGAAGATCTGGCCATGATGGCCTACGTCGTCGGCATTCTCATCAGCGTCGTGGGGATCGCGGGAGGCATCGTCTGGTCGGTCCTGAAGACCTTGCCGCCACGCAAGCCTCCGATGCTCCTGCCTCGGAGGCCCCGATGAGAAGGTGGCTGGCCTCTGCGGCGTTGATCGGCAGTTCGGCGCTCGTCGCATCTGCGCAGGATTCGCAGGCGCCGGCGGCCGAGATCCGGTTCTTCCGACCCAACTACGTCATCGCCGGCTTCGATCGGGCCAACCAAGTCAAGTTTCAATTCAGCGTTCGCTATCGCTTCGTCGAAGAGCTTCCGGTCTATTTCGCGTATACCCAGCGATCGTTCTGGGACCTCTACGAGTGGGACCGGTCGACGCCGTTTCGCGAGAGCAACTACAATCCTGCGCTCTTCTGGGAGGAGCGTCCGCCGGAAGGGTCGGTGCTGCAGGCGGCGCGCTTTGGCGTCGATCATGAGTCGAACGGGAAAGCCGGGCTGACGTCGAGGAGTTGGAACCGCGTGTTCCTCGAAGCGGCGTTCGTGGTCATCGATCGGCGACTCAGCATTCTGCCGCGACTCAATGCGCCGTTCGCTGTCGCACCCGAGAATGCTGATATCCTCGATTTTCTGGGTCCCGGCGAGGTCATGATCGAGTACATCTCGGCGACGATCCCGGATCACAGCCGGTTGCAGATCACGATCCGCAAGGGTCGCGGATGGAACGGGAATCGGTTCAGCTGGAGCTCCGACTGGCTCCTGAGGCCGCAAACGGTCTTCGGGTTCAAACCGTTCGGGCTCAATCCCTCCTTGTACATACAGTTGTGGCGTGGATATGGCGAAAGCCTCATCGATTACAATCACTTTCTGACCCGCTTCCGGGTCGGAGTCCGCTTCTGATCATCCGTTCGGAGGTCTTTCATGCATCCGTACTTTCGTGTGCTGCCGGTCGCCCTCATGGCCGCCGTCTCGGTCGGCCAGCCCGTGACCTATCCGGTCACCGCCAAGGTGCCGCACGTCGACCACTATCATGGAACGCCGGTGGCCGACCCGTACCGATGGCTGGAGGCGAATGATTCGTCTGCTGTCAAGGACTGGGTCGAGGCTCAGAATGCCGCGACGTTCGGCTTTCTCGAGCGCATTCCGTTTCGCGCCAACGTGAAGGACCGGCTGACGAAGCTCTGGAACTATGCGAGGGTATCGGCGCCGGTGAAGGAGGGGAACTACTGGTTCTACACCAAGAATGACGGATTGCAGAACCAAAGCGTGCTCTACCGGCGATCGACGCTGGAGGGGGCAGAGGAGGTCTTCCTCGACCCGAACACCTTCTCCGGCGATGGCACCGTCTCTTTGGCCGGATGGGCCTTTTCGAAGGACGGCCGTCTCTTCGCCTACGCCGTGTCGAAAAGCGGATCTGACTGGCGCGATATCTACGTGATGGACGTCGCCTCGAGGTCGCTGCTGCCCGACAAGGTGGAGTGGGCCAAGTTCACGGGCATCTCGTGGGAAGGGGATGGCTTCTACTACAGCCGCTACGATGCGCCTGCCGAAGGCTCCAAGGCGCTCGTCGCGAGCAATGAGTTCCACAAGGTCTACTATCATAAGCTGGGCACGCCGCAATCGGAGGACCGAGTCATCTTCGAGGACCGTGCCCATCCGAAGCGCAACTTCGGCGTCTCGGTGACGGAAGACGAGCGCTTCCTCTTTCTCACGGGCTTCGAAGGAGGCTCGAAGGGGAATCCGCTGTACTATCGCGACCTCCGGCGCGGGGATCCTGCATTCAAGCCGATCGTCGAGACCTATGATATTGAGTTCAACCCCATCACCAACGTCGGCGACAAGATCCTTGTCGTGACGAACCAGGGGGCTCCCAAAAATCGTATCGTCGAAGTGGACCCGGCGCGACCCGAGCCTTCGGCCTGGAGAACGATCGTGCCTGAACAGCCCGAGGTGCTTGATGGGATCGTGGCCGTGGGCGGAAAACTCCTTCTCGTCTATCTGAAGGATGCGAGCCACCGAGCGTATCTCCATCGCACGGACGGTATGCGCGAACGCGAGATATCATTGCCGACGCTCGGCACCGTGGGATTCGCCGGCGGAAAGCAGAAGGATACAGAGATCTTCTACAGTTTCACGTCGTTCACCTCGCCCACGAACATCTATCGCTACGACCTGCGGACGGGCACGTCCACGCTTCACCGTTCGACGGAGATCGACGCGGACCTCCAGGCGTATGAAACAAAACAGGTGTTCTACTCCAGCAAGGACGGGACGAAGATCCCGATGTTCATCGTCCATCGGAAGGGCTTGAAGCTCGACGGCACGAACCCGACCCTGCTCTATGCGTACGGCGGGTTCAACGTCAACCTTCTCCCGACCTTCAGCGCGGCCAGGTTGGTGTGGCTCGAGAACGGGGGTGTCTACGCGATGGCCAATCTGCGCGGTGGCGGCGAGTATGGAGAAGAGTGGCACGAGGCGGGAACGAAGCTGCGCAAGCAGAACGTGTTCGACGATTTCATCGCGGCGGCGGAATACCTCATCCAACGGCGCTACACGTCGGCCGAGAGACTGGCGATCCAGGGGGGATCGAACGGGGGCCTGCTCGTCGGGGCGGTGGTCAACCAGAGGCCCGACCTGTATCGGGTCGCGCTGCCGGCGGTGGGCGTCATGGACATGCTGCGCTTCCACAAGTTCACGATCGGATGGGCGTGGACGCGCGACTACGGCTCGAGCGACGACCCGGAGCAATTCAAAGCCCTGCTGGCCTACTCGCCGATCCACAACGTGAAGCCGGCCGCATATCCAGCCACGCTCGTCACGACCGCCGACCACGACGACCGAGTGGTACCGGCGCACTCCTTCAAGTACATTGCGACCCTTCAGGAGAACCAGCGCGGACCGCTGCCGGTCCTCATTCGTATCGAGACCAAGGCCGGGCACGGCGGGGGCAAGCCAACGTCGAAGATCATCGAGGAAACGGCGGACATCTACGCGTTCGCATGGTACGCCATGGGTCTTGCGCCGGCGTACTGACAAGCGCATCGCGTCGATCGGATGGAGCCCTGGCCGCGACCCGGCCGGGGCTCATCTTTGCAGAGCGTTCGCGTTGAATCCTACGGAACGGCTACCGACATTGCTCACATGACAGCGTCCGTCATCATCGCGCGAATTCCCGCCCCTCGGCCATTGATCTCCGCGTGATGACCATGGGCGTCCAAGGATCGTTCTCGCGCTATGCCCGGCATCTCGTCATTCCGGAGATCGGCGCGCAGGGCCAGGATCGACTGCGGAGATCTTCTGTGGTCGTCATCGGCGCGGGAGGGCTCGGTTCGCCGGTGCTGCAGTATCTCGCCGCTGCCGGCGTCGGGACGATCGGCGTCGTGGATGACGATGTCGTCGCGGAAAGCAACCTCCAACGCCAGGTCATTCATCGGACCGACCAGATCGGCCGCCCCAAGGTCGAAACGGCCGCGGCCTACCTCCGCGCGCTGAATCCCGATGTGACCGTGCGACCGGTCGCTTCACGGCTGACATCGATGAATGCGGTCGAGGTGCTGCGACCGTACGACGTCATCGTCGACGGCTCGGACAACTTCCCGACGCGGTACCTCCTGAGTGACGCCGGAGTCCTGCTGCGCAAGCCAGTGGTGTACGGAAGCGTCTATCGGTTCGAAGGACAGGTGTCCGTGTTTGACGCCCGGCGAGGACCGTGCTACCGGTGCTTGTATCAGACCCCGCCGCCGCCCGAGATGGCCCCGGACTGCGGAGATGCGGGAGTGCTGGGCGTGCTTCCAGGTCTCGTGGGGACGATCCAGGCGGCGGAAACGCTGAAGCTGCTTCTCGGCGTCGGCGAGCCGTTGATCGGCCGGCTGCTGCTGGTGGATGGGCTTGCGATGGAAATGCGCGAGCTTCGGTTCAAGAAAGACCCGGCGTGCCCGGTTTGCAGCGCCTCTCCAAGTATCACGACGCTGGTCGATCATGAAGCCTTCTGTGCCACATCACAACGACAGGAAGATGCCGCTATGGTCCGGGAGATGACCGTCGAAGAACTGAAGGAACGGATGGATCGCCAGGCGCCTCCGTCCATTCTGGATGTGCGCGAGGTCGACGAGCATGAGTTTGTGAACATCGGCGGGACGGTGATCCCGGTCGGCGAGTTGCCGGAACGCTGGAAGGAACTGGACCCGTCAAAAGAATGGGTGGTCTACTGCCGGAGTGGAGTGCGCAGCGCGAATGCGGTACGATTCCTTCAGCAACAGGGGTTCAACGACGTGAAGAACTTGCGCGGGGGGATCCTGGCCTGGGCGCGGACGATCGATCCCACGAAGCCGACGTATTGAGCGTCAGGCTTCCACACCAGGATGAGACAACTCCTGGAACTCATCTTAGAGGGGTTTCTCGCGGCGCACGAAGCGTCTGCAACGACCGCGGCGTTGTCACGAACGCCACAACCGCATCGCGGCGGGCACGGCTCCCTCTGCGATCGCTGCACGAAACGCTTCGTTATGGTTGATTCCGGTTTCTACGACCTTGCGGGATGCTGAAAGACCAGTTTGGAAAGAGCGCCACGCAACGACCTGCCTGCCGAAGGCCCGCTGCTTCGTTCGCGGAGCGAACGTCAAGTCTTCTCGGCACGCAGGCAGGCGCAACGACAGCAACGGTCGCTAAAGGCTGATTCTAGTGTAGATGTCGTTGCGAGCGTCGCAACATTGATGTCAAGCGAACGCTGCGATCACGGCGCGAAGCGTCTTTCATGGCCCCGGCTAGTACTGCGTGCGGCCTTGCTGGCGGGCCCAGGCCTCGAACGGGCCGGTCCGCTCATCGATCGGCAGATGAATCGTGGCGAGGGATCGCTCGCCCAGCGGGAGGGGCAGTTCGTGGTAGATGCGCTCGTCGTCGAATCCAGCCGCTGCCGCCTCGGCCCTCGAGGCCGCGAACATGACCCGCGCCGGACGCGCCCAATAGATGGCTCCCAGGCACATCGGGCAGGGCTCGCAAGACGCGTAGATGTCGCACCCCTCCAGATGAAAGGTCTCCAGCATCCGACAGGCCTCGCGGATGGCGACGATCTCGGCGTGCGCTGTCGGGTCATTCGTGGCCGTCACGCGATTCACGCCGCGTGCGATGATGCGGCCTTCCCGGACGATGACGCATCCGAAGGGCCCTCCGCCGTTCGTAACGTTCTGCTCGGCCAGCCGGACCGCTTCGCGCAGATGCACGGCTTCGGCCCGCCTCACGTCCGCGCCTTGTGCGCTCTCAGGCACCGATGTCTTCCTTCCACACGTTGGGATGCGCGGCGATGAAGTCCCGCAAGATCCGTTCGCAGGCTTCGTCATCGATCGTGTCGAACTGCACCCAGTGGTCCTTCATGAAATGCTGAGCCCCCGTGAAGTTCGTCGCCTCTCCAGCGACGACATATTCGATGCCGAACTGAACGATCGCCCCGGCGCAGAGATGGCAGGGCATGAGCGTTGAGTAAAGAATGGTCCCCTTGTAGGAAGACTGGCGGCCGGCGTTCCTGAGGCACTCGATCTCGGCGTGGGCCGTCGGGTCTCCGCTCTGGACGCGTCGATTGTGTCCCCGCCCAATGATGACGCCGTCGCGCACGAGGACGGAGCCGACGGGAATGCCCCCCTCGGCGAGCGACATCCTGGCCTCGGCCAACGCTTCGCTTATGAACTCATCTGCCCGGTCAAGGAGTGATGCCATGGTCGTTCTTCGTATGGTCACCCCTATCTTAACAAAAACGCGATTAGGACACAAAGGCCGGCGCGCGCGGTCGAAGTTGGAGCGCTCAGAATGACTGCGTACATTGGGCCACCTCTTCAGGAGACTCTCCGTGGAATGGATCGCTGACCCTCAGGGTTGGATCGCCCTTGTCACCTTGACGGTGCTCGAGATCGTCCTCGGCATCGACAACATCATCTTCATTTCCATCCTGGCCGGCAAGCTGCCGGCGGCGGAGCAACCCCGTGCCCGGACCGTCGGGCTCGGGATGGCCATGCTCACGCGCATCGGGCTGCTGTTCTCGATCACGTGGATCATGCGGCTGACGGAGCCTTGGTTCACGGTGCTGGCCCATGAGATCTCTGGACGGGACATCATCCTTCTTGTCGGCGGCTTGTTCTTGATCGCTAAGAGCACGCACGAGATCCACAATAAGCTGGAAGGATCCGAGGAGGCTGGCCGTGCGGGCGCACGCAGCGCTTTCTGGAGCGTCATCGTGCAGATCATGATCCTCGACATCGTGTTCTCGCTCGATTCTGTCATTACCGCCGTCGGCATGGCGAGCCATCTCGGCATCATGGTCACCGCCGTCGTCATCGCCGTGGCGTTCATGATGGCGTTCGCCGGTCCGATCAGCCGGTTCGTTCACGACCATCCGACCGTCAAGATGCTGGCGCTGGCCTTCCTGCTCCTCATCGGCGTCACATTGATCGCCGAAAGCTTCGACCAGCACATCTCGAAGGGCTACATCTACTTTGCGATGGCATTCTCGGTCTTCGTCGAGATGCTGAACCTCCGGATGCGCGCGAAGCACCGGAAGCCGGTTGTGCTGCGGAACAGCCCGGTGGGCCTGGCATAGCCATGATCGACGAACGACAACCTGTCCACGTCGTCTACGGCGGGGCCCATCTGTTCAAAGCGTCGACGGTGCCCAAGCTTGGAGGGCTGGCCGTCCGACACCTCGAAGCACATGCGAAAGACGCCTTCGTGTTTGCAGAGGCCGTGGGCCTGCCAGAGGCGTCCCTCTTGCCGCGGTCTCTACACGCTCGCATCGCCCTCTTGCGGACACTCACCAAGGGCGGCGAACAGGCCCGGGTCGTGCATCCCGCCGCTTGGACGGCCTTCAGCATCCACCGCCGGGTGCTCGAGAAGCTCCGAAGCCATGCGGTCGAGGACCTCAGGATCGATTTCGAAGATGGCTATGGATTCCGGAGCGATGCCGATGAGGACTTCCACGCCGTACGGACGGCGCAGGAGACCGTCGAAGCCATGGCCGCTGGTTCTCTGCCGCCATGCTTCGGCATTCGCGTGAAGCCGTTTGCCGGATCGTCGAAGCCGCGCGCCCGTCGTACGCTAGAGCTCTACCTGCAACGCCTGTTGACCCGGACCGAAGGTCGCCTTCCATCGCACTTCGTCGTCACGTTGCCGAAGATCGCGACCGTTGAAGAGGTGTTCGAGTTCGTCCGATTGCTCGAGGCTTTGGAGCGCACGAACGGACTCCCGGCGCGCTCGCTTCGACTCGAGATCATGGTCGAAACGCCGCAGATGATCGTCTCGTCGAAAGGGGCCAGTCTCTTGCCCGATGTGCTCGCGGCCTGTGACGATCGATGCCGCGGCCTGCATCTCGGCTTATACGACTACCTGTCATCCATGGACGTCGTCGCTTCGGCACAATCCTACCGGCATCCGATGGCCGACCATCTGCGCGTGATCACCAAGGCGGCGGCCGCGTCGACGCGATTGTGGCTGTCCGATGGAGCTACGAACCGGATCCCGCTCGGACCACACCGTGGAGAGAAGCTGACCAAGGCTCAAGGCCCCGAAAACCAGGCCGCCGTTCATGCCGGCTGGCGGGAGATCTTCGCGAACGTCGAGCATTCGCTTCACTTCGGCTACGATCAGGGCTGGGACCTGCATCCGTCACAGTTGCCTCCGCGGTATGCGGCGGTGTTCGGGATGTTCATCCGGGAAGAGGAGACGACCGCTGTGCGCCTACGCTCGTTCCTGGAGATGGCGGCGCAAGCGATGCTGAGAGGACAGCAATTTGACGATGCGGCCACGGCTCAGGGATCGCTGAATTTCTTCCGCCGCGGCATTGCCGCCGGAGCATTGAACGAGGATGCGCTTCTCCGTGCCGGGCTCCGGCGTGAGGAGCTGCGATCTCGCTCCTTCGCCGAGATCATCGACGGGCGTCGAAGAGACGCCTCCAGGGCCTGAAGCCGAGCTTCGATCGATGGTTCAACGTGAAGCCCCGGAGGTCCGGGGCTTCGCGCGTCTTAGGCATGACGGGTGAACGCGGCGCCTACTTGTTCTTCTGCACCTGGTAGTTCTGATACTGGATAGACTTCTTCGCCTTCCGTGTGTCGCCGGTGGCCACGCTATCCTGAAACCCTCTGAGCCGGCTGATCTGTGCCCGTACGGCGTCGCCGCCGGCTCCGGAGGCCGCCGCCGCCGGCGAGGCGACCAGGGCCTGCTCGGCACGCTGGAAGTTCGCTTTGGCTTCGTCGGCATCCCCGGCATCGAGGACCTCGAGGGCCTTCGACACTTCGCGTGTCGACACGGCGACGTCGGCCTTGGCCTGCGTCTCCAGGTCACGCAGTTGCTCGACCCTCCGTGCATCCTTCGTGTAGGTCACGGCTGCCGCAAATGACGCGGGCCGGACCGGGATCTGATCGCTGTCGTAACGCAACGAGCCGTCGACAATGGCCAACTCGCCCGTCCCTTCCGGGACATCAAGCTCAAGCACGATCTCCCGTCGGTCGTCGTTGAGCAGGTCGCCGACCGGGATCTGGATCCGGCCATTCCGCTCGCTCCAAGTACTGCCGATGACGTCGCGCATCCGGCTGCCGCCGCGGACGTGGAGCTCGATCACGGCGTTGCGGCAGACGATCGAGGCCATGTGGTCGAACTCCTTGGCCAGGATGTGCGCCATCTGGTCCGGGTGCTCGATGAAGTAGTAGTTCCCGCCTCCGCTTTCCGCAAGACCGACCATCAAATTCTCATTGTAGTCGAGGCCGAGGCCCATGGCCGTCAGCGTAACGCCTTCGGACCGATACTGGCGCGCGATGCGATTCAGTTCGGACGAGGAAGTGATCCCCTGGTTCGCGAGGCCATCGGAGAGAAGGATGACCCGGTTGATGCGTTCGCGGTCCGATGAACGACGGGCAAGTTGCAGACCTTCGATCATGCCGCCGCCAAGGTTGGTGGAACCTCCCGGCGTGATGCGGTCGACCATTCGATGCAACCGGTCCCGGTCGGTCACACGATGCGGGCGGGCCAGTACTTTGACGGCATCGTCATAGATGACCAGGGAGAAGAGGTCCTCCGGCCGCAAAGCGTCGATCAGCCGGTGGAGGGCGCGGCGGGCATAGTCGATCTTCCGTTCGTCGCCCATCGAACCGCTGCGGTCAACAACGACCGAGAGATTGAGCGGTTGACGACGATGATCGCGGATACGCGGCGTGCCCATCGCGAGATGCAGATAGACGGTCCCCCCGCGCATCGAAACAACCGGCGTGTTGAGCTTGGCCGTCAGCGAAATGGCAGGGTCGTCGGCCCATGTCGGCAGCGTGAACAGGGCCATGGCGGCGAACAGGGTAAGGATGCGCATGACAGACCTCCAAGAATTGATAAAGGAGTGGGGAAGTGGTACGTTGATTTACTTCCTGACCGTTCATGACATGAACCCTTGAAAGGTAAATGGCCCGGGACGTGCTGCGATTCGACCAGGACCAGCATGTGCTGGAACTGATCCGGTCCGGCGATCGGGCCGGATTGATGCGTCTGTATGACGATAACCGCCGACCGATCGTGAGCCACGTCACGCGCAACGGCGGCTCGGCGGACGAAGCAGAGGATGTGCTCCAAGAGTCGGTCGTGATCGTCTGGGAAAAGGTCCGGACCGGCGGATTCGAGCTTACGGCGCGGCTCACCACATTCACGTTCGCCGTCGCCCGGCGGCTCTGGCTTCGCAAGCTGGCCCAGCACCGTCGGGAGCCCGCGGTCGACCTCGACCCGGATGGGCTCTCCGATGACCCGCAGGCGGAGCCTCCCGATGTGGATGAGCGGATCGACTCCATGCGGCTCGCCTTTGATCGGCTCGGAGAACCCTGCCGCACATTGCTCTTGCTCTTCTATTGGGAAGAACTGACGATGGCCGAGGTGGCCCGGCAGCTGGGCTTTGCGAACGCCGACGTGGCGAAGGCGAAAAAGTATCAATGCAAGGAACAATTGAGACGTCTGATGGCGGGAGACGACCGTGACTGACCCCACCCGATCACATTGGACCTCCGACGAAGAGCTGCTCGAACAGTACGTGCGGGGTCAGTTGCCGGCTGCCCGCCGTGAAGCGTTCGACGAGCATCTGCATGCGTGCGAACTGTGCCGAGCGCGCGTCGCTGATGAGAAAGTGTTGTCCGCGGGCATCCGCGCGGCCGGCCGAAAAGCACTGCGGAGAGACCTGGCGGACCGGATCGCCCGACGGTCGGCGCATGGCACAACCGGTATCTGGCGGTGGATGGCGGCTGCCGCCGTGCTGGTCGCGGCCGTGGGGGTCTGGCGTATGCTGACTCCAGTCGCACCGACTCCGCTGCAACTGCCGACGATGACAGAATCCTCACCGACCCCGACCGCAGAAGGGGCGAAGCCCAGCGAGCCTCCAATGGCAAGAGGATCGTCTCCCAGACCGGACCGGAGCGAACGACGAGCGGAGCGAACGGACCTTGATCTGACGCCGGGAGAGCCGCGCCCGACGGCTCCACCCGCGGCGGGAGCAGTGGCTGCCTTGGAGGAGGCGCCGCGAGAGGTGATGGCGGATGCTGCGAGGCCTGTGAGCGAGCAGAAGGACGTGATCGAGGCAGAACGGTCGTTCTCTGGCACCGTCGAGGCATGGGTGGAGGCGACCGTTCTTGCGCCTGTGCCCGTGAATGCCGAGGAGATGGCGAGGAGTGAATCGGATCAACGCACCAAGAAACTTGCGGTCGTATCCCAAGATGACCGGCCGGTGACGCGCCAGACAGGACCAAGGGGGATGCAGCTGCAACAAGCGCCCAGATCATTCTTGCCCGCTGACCAACGACTCCAGGCCACTTCGTCCGTCCGCGCCGGCATTCCGGCCAGGCTTACTCTCGTCGGTGACAGTCTCTTCCTCCAACTCTACCCGGTCACCCCGTATCCAGAGTCAGAGGTCTTAGAAGCAACCATCTTTCGGCCCAGAACCGACTCCCTCGTGGTCCACGTTGGCCGTCAACTGCTGGGCCTTCGGATCCCTGAGGCACTACTGGCCAAGTAGGCAGTTGGCGCCCGTTCTCAGGAAAGGGAGATATCCGGCTGAAAAAGGGCCCTTTGTGCGACAATCCCCCCGCTTTCGGGGGAATCTTCTCCGATTTCCGCGCGTTAACAGCCCGTGCCCTTGAACACGGAGGGAGGTGCTGCCCGCAAGTTTCCGTGCCCACGAAATGGTTCGGCAGGCGGCGAGGCAAGAGACTCCGTACATTTCATTATCCCTTATACCGCTGGAGCCGAGTGCCCAATCGGCGGTGTTTCCTCATCACGTTCATAGGTCTCTCATGGCTATCGCCATTTTCTTCGTGAGTCATTGGTTCCTGTCGCTCTTCTCCCAGACGTTCTTTCTGCACCGGTATGCGGCGCACAAGATGTTCACGATGTCGAAGTTCTGGGAGCGGTTCTTCTACGTGTTCACCTTCATCACGCAAGGTTCGTCGTTCCTGAACCCGCGGGCGTACGCCATTATGCACCGGATGCACCACGCCTACAGCGACACGGAGAAGGATCCGCATTCGCCCCATTACTTTTCGAGCATGATCCACATGATGCTCCGGACCAAGGACATCTATCTCGACCACTTGATGCAGCGCATCGAGCCGGAGCGAGGATTCGACAAGAACGTGCCCGAATGGCGCTTGCTCGATGAGGTCGGCAAGTACTGGACGCCGCGTCTTCTGTGGGGGATCGTCTACACCCTGTTCTATGTGGCCTTCGCGACCGAGTGGTGGATGTTCCTCCTGCTGCCGGTCCATTTCCTGATGGGTCCGATCCACGGTGCGATCGTGAATTGGTTCGGCCATAAGTACGGCTACGTGAATCACCCCGACACCCACGACCTGTCCAAGAATTCGCTGCCGTTCGATTTCGTCACGCTCGGCGAACTGTTCCAGAACAATCATCACAAGTATCCGAGCCGGGTGAACTTTGCAACCCGCTGGTTCGAGGTCGACCCGACCTACCCTTTCATTAAATTGCTGGCCAAGATGCGGATCATCCGCCTTGTGAACGAGACTGCCTGATCGGAATCCTATGGTGACCTTTCTGAAATACTTCATGGCCGGACTCGGCCTCTTTATGCTCTACACGACCATCGAGACATCGCTCGAAAGCAGCCTCGTGGCCGAGTGGCCGTCGCTCATCTCCATTCCATGGATGCAGGCGACACTCATCGATTTCTACATCAACATCGCCGTGATCTTCGCCTGGGTCGCTTACAAGGAGCGGAGCCTGGGCGGAAAGCTCCTGTGGCTCGTTCTGTTGATCACGACCGGGAGCATGGCAGCGACGGCGTACGTCTTCATCCAGCTCCATCGCCTGAAACCGGGCGAGGGATGGGAGCAGGCCCTTCTTCGTCGTCCGGCGTAAGGGAAGGGACGAGCGACCATGTGGACCTCCGTGCTTGAGATCGCCGGCCTCTCCTTCGCCGTTCTCTTCACCCTGATGTGCTTCGTCTGGCTATGGTTCCGCCGCATCGATAACGCCGCCGTCGTCGATGTGGGTTGGGGGAATGGATTTGCCATCGCCGCCGTCGTGTCGTTCTTCCTCGCGCCTGGGTGGTTCGAGCGGAAGCTGCTGATCGCGGCGCTCGTCGTGTTCTGGGGAGAGCGGCTGACACTGCACCTCCTGTTCGACAGGATCCTCGGCGGCAAGCCGGAAGACGGCCGCTACCAGGCCATGCGGGCGAAGTGGAAGACTGACCTGCCCAAGAGGTTCTTCTACTTCTTCCAGTACCAGACGGTGCTGGTGGTCATCTTGTCGGTGCCCTTCTTCCTGGCGATGCAGAACCCCGAGCCCTCGTTCCACGCGCTCGAGCTGATCGCCGCCGGGATCTGGCTTGTCGGTGTGATCGGCGAATCGGCAGCTGACGCGCAGTTGAAGAGGTTCAAGGCCGACCCGGCCAACAAGGGTCGAACGTGCCGGGCGGGTCTGTGGCGTTTCTCGCGCCATCCGAACTACTTTTTCGAGTGGGTCATCTGGCTTTCGTACGGCGTTTTCGCGTTGGCTTCGCCGTGGGGCTGGATCGGGCTCATCGCTCCCGCCGGGATGTGGTATATCCTGACGCGGGTCACGGGGATCCCCCTGACCGAAGAGCAGTCGCTCCGGTCGCGCGGCGACGACTATCGACAGTATCAACGGACGACGAACGCCTTCGTCCCGTGGTTCCCAAAGTCCGACACTGGTGCCTGAAATGATCGACGCGTTGCTTGAGCGGAACATCTTGCCGGACGCGGCCATCCGCTTCGGGATCCGACGTCTGCTGCGCCGACGGTTGCGCGATGAGCGAGCCGCGAGTGAGCCCGCGCAGCTTGAACGTCTGCAGGCCCTTGTGGCGCGGCTGCGGACGAGTCCCATCGCGGAGCAAACGCACGCCGCCAACGAGCAGCATTACGAAGTGCCGACGGAGTTCTTCAAGTTCGCGCTCGGCCCGCATATGAAATACAGCTCTGCCTACTATCGGGAGGGGGTGGAGGACCTGGCGACCGCCGAGAAGGACATGCTGACGCTCACGTGCGAGCGTGCCGGCCTTGAGAACGGCCATCGGATCCTCGAGCTCGGGTGCGGATGGGGCTCGCTCACCCTGTTCATGGCGGCCCGTTTCCCGAAGGCGCGCATCACCGCGGTCTCGAATTCCCGGACGCAGAAGGAGCACATCGACGCTGAGGCCAAGCGCCGCGGCCTGAAGAACATCCGGGTGGTCACGGCCGACATGAACACGTTCACGACGGCTGACCGATTCGACCGCATTGTATCGGTGGAGATGTTCGAGCACATGCGGAATTACGAGCAGCTGCTCCGCAAGGTCGCCCGCTGGCTGGCGGCCGACGGACGCCTGTTCGTCCACATCTTCACCCACAAGGAGCTGGCGTATCTCTTTGAAGTGCAGGGACCGACCGACTGGATGGCGAAGTACTTCTTCAGCGGGGGAGTGATGCCGAGCGACGACCTGCTGCTCTATTTCGCCGACGACCTGTCGATCGAGAAGCACTGGCGCGTGAGCGGAACGCATTATCAGAAGACCTCACGGGCCTGGCTCGACAACATGGACCGGAACCGTGACCAGATCATGCCGATCCTTGCTCGGACCTACGGCCAGAATCATGCGACGAAGTGGTGGGTGTACTGGCGAGTCTTCTTCATGGCTTGCGAGGAACTGTGGGGCTTCCGGGGCGGGAATGAGTGGATGGTCAGTCATTACGTGTTCCGGCAGAAAGGTCGACAGCCTGAAGCGCAGGGGCCCCGGCGGAAGACCGCCGGTGCACCCAACCTCCGGCGACCGGCGGCCTCCAACTGATGACCATCATGAACATCAACGGCATCATCATCCTTGCTGCGACACTCGCGGCGCAGTCTCCGGTGGACCAGGTCCCGCGGACGGCGTACGACGGTCTTGCGGTCGACTTGAAGTCGCGTCGTCCGGTGTATACTGAACGGCATGAGGAGGTCATCGCTGACGGGAAGCGGGTGGGACTGCGCTCGACCTACCTCAGCCCGGACGGAGTGGTGTGGGCGACCCGCATTGTGGATTTTTCGAAGAGCCAGTTCGTGCCGGATTTCGAGTTCGAAGACCGACGGACGGGCTACCGCGTGGGAGCGGAAGGGCGCGGCGATTCGGTCCGCTTCTTCGAACGCGAAGACCGCCTGGCACCGCTCGTGTCGCAGACCTTGCGCATTCCCGGCACCGCCGTGGTCGATGCGGGCTTCAATAACTATGTGCAGGCCAATTGGGCGACGATCGCCTCCGGCAAGAAGACGTACATCAACTTCGGCGCCCCGTTTGCGATGGATTACTACGGCTTTCGCGTCTACAAGGACGGCGAGCGCACGGAGGGCGGTCGCCGCTTCATGACCGTGAAGCTCGACATCGACAATTTTGTGATCCGTCTCTTCCTCGACCCGATCGTCCTCACCTACGACATGGACGCCCGCCGGTTGGTCTCCTATGAGGGGATCTCGAACATCCTCAACGATGCGGGAGACAGCTACTTCGTCCGCATCTCGTACGACCCCTACGGTCCCTGACATCCATGGCCGAGCGCATCGCTATCATCGGCACGGGAATCGCCGGCATGGGAGTGGCGCATTTCCTCCACGTCCGCGCCGACCTCGTGCTGTACGAAAAGAACACCTATGTCGGCGGCCATACGAATACCGTCACGGCCGACGAAGACGGCACCTCCGTACCGATCGATACGGGCTTCATGGTCTTCAACGACGTCACCTATCCGTATCTCCTCCGGCTGTTCCGTGAGCTGAACGTGCCCGTCAAGCCGACGTCGATGTCGTTCAGCGTTCAGCACGTCCCTTCCGGACTCGAATGGTCGGGCTCGAGCATCAACCACCTGTTCGCCCAACGCCGGAACCTCTTCCGACCTTCGTTCGTGCGCTTCCTCTTGCAGGTCAACCGGTTCAATCAGGAGAGCCCGAAGATCCTGGACGATGCTTCAATGGTCGACGTGTCGCTGGCCGACTACGTCCGGCAGGCCGGTTTCGGCGAGGACTTCGTTCATCATTACTTGATCCCCATGTCGTCGGCCGTCTGGTCGACGCCTCCGGACAAGATGCTTCGTTTTCCGGCCGCGACGTTGGTTCGATTCTTCAAGAACCATGGATTTCTCGGCTTGGACACGCAACATCAGTGGTACACGGTCGACGGCGGTTCGCGGGAATACCGTGAGCGGCTGATCGCTCCGTTCCGAGACCGCATTCGCGTCGGCGTCGGGGCCGCTCGCGTGACCCGTACCAAGAGTGGTGTGGAGGTGCGCGGTTCAGACGGTTCCCTTGAGCGGTTCGACAAGGTGGTCCTGGCAGGCCACGCGGATGAGTCGTTGGAGATCCTCGACGCGCCGACGGACATGGAGCGTCGACTTCTCAGCGCTTTCACGTTCCAGCCGAACACGGCCACCCTGCACACCGACGAGAGCGTCATGCCCCGAACAAGGCTGGCGTGGTCGTCGTGGAACTACCGCACGGACGCCGCATCGGACGGGTCGTCCCTTCCGTCGACCGTGTACTGGATGAACAGCCTGCAGGGGGTGTCGAAGCGGCGGAACTATTTCGTTTCCATCAACGATCCGGGCAAGGTCGACCCGTCGAAGGTTCTGAGGCGCATCGAGTATACGCACCCCGTCTTCACGGTTGAATCGGGCATCGCACAGAGAGGCCTGGACCAGCTGAACGCGAACGGGCCTGTCTACTTCTCCGGTGCGTGGTTTCGATACGGATTCCATGAGGACGGACTCCTGTCGGCCGTACGACTGGTGCGCCAGATGACGGGCGAGGCGATCTGGTCGTGAATTCCTGCCTCTACGACGGCGTCGTCATGCACCACCGGTTGCGGCCGTTGCGCAACCGGTTCGTGTATTCGGTCTACATGTTCTACCTCGACCTCGACGAGCTCGACGACCTCCACCGGAACTTCCGGTTCTTCAGTCGGAACCGGTTCAACCTGTATTCATTCCGCGACGCCGACCACCTCCGGATCACGGCGGGGGACCTTCGGGCGAACGTCGTGGAGTATCTGCGGAGGAACGGGGTCACGGCAGATGTCGGACGGATCATGCTACTGACGAACGTGCGAGTGCTCGGATACGTGTTCAATCCCGTCTCCTTCTACTACTGTTACGATCGCTCTGGACAGCCCTTGTGCGCCGTGCCCGAGGTGGGCAACACCTTCGGCGAACAGAAGGCGTATTTCATGGGGGCGGACACCCGAACGGAGGACGGTTTCCGGCGCGTGGTCCCGAAGATGTTCTACGTGTCTCCCTTCGTCGACCTCGACACGACCTTTGAGTTCCATCTTCGCTTGCCCGGCGATCGACTGCAGGCCCAGGTGGACGATCTGCAGGACGGGGACCGGTTCTTCCTGAGCGCCCTGACGGGCGTCCGGAAACCTTTGACCGATGGCGCGATGTTATACCATTTCTTCCGGATTCCGTTCATCACGCTCAAGGTCATCTGGCTGATCCACTGGCAGGCGCTCAAGCTGTGGCGGCGCAAACTGCCCTTCCGGCGCAAGACGCAACAACCCGAACTTCAACAGGATATCCTGCTATGGAACAAGTGACCACGCATTCTCTCACCGACCGCCTGTCGGTCCCCCGACGAGGTACTCTGTCCGAGCGCGTCTTCCTCCGAACGCTGAGCGGCATCCGGCATGGCCACCTGCAGGTGACGCTGCCGTCGGGTGAGGTCGTCTCGTTCGGTGACCCCGAGTCGCCCGCGCGGGCGAGCCTGCACGTCATCCGCGAGGACTTCTACCGAAAGGTCATGTGGTACGCCGACATCGGGTTTGCCGAGGCGTACATCGACGGCGACTGGGAGACGGATCATTTGACGAACCTCCTGAAGCTCATGCTCCTCAACCTCGAGGACCTCCCATTGTCGGGCTCCAAGCGGCGCCTCTTGTCGATCAACCTGCTGAAGTTTGTGAACCGTTTCGCGCACCGCCTCCGGCCAAATTCGGTGCGTGGCAGCCGCTCGAACATCTCGGAGCACTACGATCTCAGCAACGAGTTCTTCTCGCTCTGGCTGGACCCCACGATGATGTACTCGAGCGCCCGGTTCGCGCGTCCCGACATGACGCTCGAAGAGGCGCAGGTGGAGAAGGTGGACCGTCTCTGCCGCAAGCTGCGGTTGCAGGCGGGCGACCGCGTGTTGGAGATCGGTTCCGGATGGGGCGGTTTCGCGGTCCACGCCGCGAAGCGCTACGGGGCCCGCGTGACCACGGTGACGATCTCGAAAGAACAGTACGCCATCGCGGTCGAGCGCGTCGCTCGCGAGGGCGTGGCGAACCTCGTCGAGGTGCGACTGCAGGACTACCGGACGATCACCGGGACCTACGATAAGCTGGTGTCGATCGAGATGCTCGAAGCCGTGGGCCACGAGTACCTTGAGACGTATTTTGCGAAGTGCCAGGAAGTGCTGACGAAGAACGGCCTCATGGCGTTCCAGGTCATTACATCGCCCGACAGCCGGTACGACGAGTTCCGCAAGGGCGTCGACTTCATTCAGAAGCACGTCTTCCCCGGTACGCTCCTCCCGTCGATCGCGGCCATGATGTCGGCCGTGCGGAAGACGGGCGGCATGCACTTGTTCGACCTGGAGGACTTTGGACTTGACTATGCGCGGACGCTCGCGACATGGCGCAGCCAGTTCAACGCGCGTCTGGACGAGGTGCGAGGGCTGGGTTTCAACGAGCGGTTCATCCGAAAGTGGAACTACTATCTGTCGTATTGCGAGGCCGGTTTTGCGATGCGGAACATCTCCGTCGTCCAGATGGTCTTCACCGGCCCCAACAACGCCGTGCTGCGATAGCGGGTCCTTCTGAAGGCGGATTCCCGCGAGGCGGGTTGGCAGGCGAAAGCGCGGCCGGCCCGCCTTTTGTCTTTACGTCGGACCCCGCTTGCATCTTATCGCAGGGGTCATGATATTACAGCGTTGTAATCCGCGCATGCTTCGGTTCCTACCGACGACCACTTCCCAGGGGGGACGTACGCCGGCAGAGAGGTACTTTGCCGTCCCGGTCGCAGCACTCTATCCTGTGACCCACGTCACGTCAGAGCGTTTCTAGCAACACACACCAAACCACTTCATCCCATCACCCCATGTAAGGAGTAGTGTCATGTCTACGCGCAATCGCATCGTCTTTCGTGCCACGCTGGCGATCACGTCGATCGTGTTGGTGGCCATCTTCATTGCCGTTACATCGGCGGTCTCGACGGCGAATCGCACGATGTTCACTGGTGAAGAGCATCATCAGGTAACGTCGGAGCAGGCGGCCCGGTGGACGACGGAGTATCAGAAGAACATGGGCGACGGTGCTCTCGTCGCCGGTTATTTCGGCAAGAACATATTTGACAAGATCCTGGATCAGAAGGAAGCGGTTGGTATCCGCATCTACAAGGCGAAGCATGACAACGGCGACGAAGTGCTCGTGCTCGTTGGCGTGGATGGCAAGGGGAACGACATTGTGGCTGGCGTTGTGGGTGAGAACATCCTCCCGTGTCCGCCGTTCTGCGCAGGTGACCAATCCTTCATGGGCGGCGTCGATCGTCCGCTTGCAATGGCGAAGTAGCTTTGCTGTTGTTGGAGTCTAAGGGGCGCCAGAAATGGTGCCCCTTTTTTGTTCCTGCGTGTGTTGATAATGCCTGAAATTGCAGATATTATCCGAACTAGTCATCAACCTGAGACGATTAGATGTATATACCATTCTATGGTGTCCTAGCAACACTTTCGACATTCTTGCCGGTGCTGGTCGGAGCAGTTCGCTGGAAGGCTGATGCGCGTAAGGAAGTGGGATTGTTCTACTTTCTCCTTCTCTTCAATGCGATTTCAGCTGGGTTGCAGTTGGTCCTTGCCTCCTTCAATATCAATAATCTGTGGATTTCGCATGTGAGCGCCTTGGCTGAAGTTGAACTGGTTCTGTTTGCGTTTAGGTCTTGGCAGCAGAACGAGACAGCCCGAACGATTATTCTATCAGCAGCTGTGTTCTACCTTATCACATGGGTCTTCCTTCGTTTCATCGAAGAATTCACTGGTCCATCGCTGATTGCCTTTCCTGTTGCTCGGGCAGTGGTTATGGTGTTCTCCTTTCAGATGCTCTATGTCCTGGCCAGAGACTCTGAAGCCCCACTGCTGAACATGCCAAGATTTTGGATAGTTGCCACAACGATGATCTCTGGTGCAGCCGCGATCATGTTCTTCGCCCTTCAAGGCATGATTACTCGTATGCAGGTGAGTGAAGTCGTTAGAGTCTTCTACGCTTATTGGACTCTAACAATCCTACTGAATTGCTCGTACTCTTGGGCCTTCCTATGCAAAGCCTCCCAAACGAATTCTGGTGGGCACTAGGACTCGGAACTGTTGTGCTGATCGGAGTGACTGTTGGGATTATCTTCACGATTGTCCTTGGCCAAAGGAGATCGTTCCAGCAGAAGTTGCTCCAAGCGCAAGAACTTGCCGAGCGAGACCGCAAGTATCGCAACCTGTTTGAGAACTCTCTAGCCGGTATGATCCGGTTCGATCTTGCGACCGGCGAGGTGCTCGATGCCAACACCGCCATGATGCGGATCTTCCGATCGGCGGCCAGAGATCAGTTCAATCGCGCACTCCGGGCCAATCGCAACGCCGAGTGGGACCGCCTGTGGGACCTGCTCGTGACGCGAGGCCGCATCGAGAACTACGAGTTCTCCATTCGTGCGGCGGACGGCCAAAGCGTCTGGCTTTCGATCTCGCTCGCCACGTTCCCTTCCGAGGGCGTGGCCGAAGGGGTCATGGTCGACATCACCGAGAAACGGGCCGCCGCCGAACAGATCCGCGAACAGGCGGAACTGCTCGACAAGACCGCCGACGCGATCTTCGTTCTCGACCTGACCGCCCACGTTCAGTATTGGAACAAGGCCGCCGAGCAACAGTTCGGCTGGCCGAGTCATGAGGTTCACCGTCGGCACGTCACCGACTATCTCTTTCCCTCGACCCTGTCGAACGATTTCCAGAAGGCCATCGGCATGGTCCGGGAACGGGGCGAATGGCGGGGTGAGCTCGAGATCTCGCCTCGCTACAAGAGCGCCATCATCGCCGAGTGCCGATTCACACTCGTCCGCGACGAACATGGCCATCCGCGGGCGATCCTGTGCCTGGCCAGCGACATCACCGAAAAGAAGCGCCTCGAGACACAGATGCTCCGGGCCCAGCGCATGGAGAGTATTGGCACGCTTGCCGGGGGCATCGCCCACGACCTCAACAACATCCTGGCCCCCATCGTCGTCTCCATCGACATCCTGAAGCGGACCGTCGTCGATACGCTCGGTAAGAAGACGCTGACGGCCATCGAATCGAGTGCCCGCCGCGGGGCCGACATGGTGAAGCAGGTGCTGACGTTCGCCCGGGGCATCCAGGGCGAACGGGTGAGTATGCGCGTCGAGCATGTCATCGGAGAGGTGGTCCGGCTGATCGAAGAGACCTTTCCGCGCTCGATCGAGGTGCACAATGAGGTCCCGCGCAAGCTCTGGCCGATCGTCGGCGACGCCACACAGATCCACCAGGTGTTCATGAACCTGTGCGTGAACGCGCGCGACGCCATGGAGAATGGAGGCGTGCTGACCCTCCGGGCGCAGAATGCGGTGGTGAGCGAGGAGTTTGCGCGGGGGCAGCTCGGCGTCGCACCCGGGCCGTACGTCCATTTCCAGGTTTCGGATACTGGATCAGGGATCCCGGAGACCATTCGTGAAAAGGTTTTCGAACCGTTCTTCACGACGAAAGAGGTCGGGAAGGGGACCGGTTTGGGGCTTTCGACCACGCTGGGGATCGTGAAAAGCCACGGTGGATTCCTGACGCTCGACACCGCGCTCGGACGTGGCACGACATTTCACATCTATTTCCCTGCCGACGTGGCCGACGAGGAACGATCGAAAGAGACGTCGGTGGAAGCCTTGCGGGAAGGAAATGACGAGCTGATCCTGATCGTGGACGATGAAAGCGCCCTCCGGGACGTCGCTTCGTCGACGCTGGAGACCTACCGGTACCGCACGATCACCGCCGAGGATGGCGCACGAGCGTTGGAGGTCTTCCACGATCGTCGCGACGAGATCCGTGTCGTGATCACCGATATGATGATGCCACGGGTCGGTGGGGCCGAGCTGATCCGTGAGATCCGGAGGCTCGAGCCGCAGGCGCGTATCGTCATCATGACCGGCATGCGCATCCCGGACGACATCCAGATCGACGACATCAAGTCCGTCGACGGCGTTCTGCAGAAGCCCTTCACGACGGAGGACCTTGTGCGCACGGTTCAGGAGGTCCTGCTGGCGCCCAAGGCGTGACCCTCACCTCGGTACATGAAGAAGCCCGCTCCTGAGGACCAAGAGCGGGCTTCTGGCTGTTGGGGATGCCGATCGTCAGCTGGTCGGTGCGGGAACGGGAGTCAGCAGTCGCTCAAAAGCCGGCGCCGACCCGCCCAGCCGGCGTGCCGCCAACTGACGCACCGTGGCTTCGGTCAGGATGTCGAGTCGATGCGCAGCGATGAGCGCGCCGGCCATCGCCGCGTTGGCGCCGGTGACGGTCTTGCGCAGCGGCAAGCGTACGATACTTCCCCGCTCCGGCGGCGTCAGGGTGTCGTCGAGAATGACGATCGTGTCGGGCCCGATGGACCCGACTGTTCCGCGGCGACGCAGCTCATTCCATCCGTCCTCGGAGGTCGCGACCACCACATCGGGCACCTCGATGCCCGTAAAGCCGATCGGGTACGGAGAGACCCAGACCTCGGAAAGCGAGAAACCGGACCCCTGCGTCACCGGGTTGTCGTTCTTCTGCGTGACCCTGCAGCCGGCGGAGGCCGCCGCCTGGCCCAGCGCCGTCGCGGACGACTGCACGCGCTCTCCAGCGCTTCCGGCGATCACGAGATTGACAGGCCGATCCAACGGCGACGGTTCGACCCGGGCCGGCGGTTCGTTGGGCGACTCGGCTGCGGCTCCGGCCGGGGCCTGCCTCACCTTCTGGTCGAACGGAATTCCCTCCCGGTGCGCAAGTTTCCCGAGTTCCCACCCATTCTCTTGTGCGATCTCACTGAGCCTTCGTCCGGTCAGCTCATTCTTCGGCACGGCATACTCCGTGCAGAGTTCGAGCACTTCGACCGCCGAGAAGCCTGGAGAGGCGAGCGCCTCTTTGAGCGTGCCCGTCAGACCAGGGTCGGAGACGGTGGTGCGCACGACGAAGGGGGCGTTGCTGTGCTTCAGGATGCCGCCCAGGTCGGCCGGAGGTACCAGATTGCCGCGCGGCGTAGTGGCCGTGATAAAACAGTCGGGCGTCAATCCGGACCCCTGCCCGCCCGTCATGCCGTAAACGAAATTGTTGCAAATGATGACGGTCATCCGCACGTTCAGCATCGCGGCATGGACCAGGTGCTGCAAGCCGATCATCGCTCCGCCATCGCCGATGAGGACGATGATGTGGAGCTGGCCGGAAGCCAGGATCCCGTCGGCCAGAGCGATGCCGCAGGCGAAGGCGGTCGAACGGCCGTGGGTTGTGTGGACCGTATGGATGTCGCGGAAGAGGCCGTCGGCCAGGCCGATGCAGCCGATGTCGGTGACCAACGCCAGGCGTTCCGCGGGGATCTGCAGTTCAACGAGGGCGTCGTTGAGCTTGCGCAGGATGTTCGTGTGGCTGCATCCCTTGCAGAATGGGAAGCGAACGTTGTCGACCAGATAGCTTGTGCGGCGGAGCGAGGCGGTGTCCATGGGTCAGCGCTGGATGGCGGCGAGGATCTCGCTCGGGGTGATCAT
>JALONQ010000044.1 GCA_025454835.1 Bacteroidota bacterium
GACGAGGTCACGGATCGTCCGCACCTTCTCCCACTGGAACGTCCCCGGACGCAACACCGCCCCGGAGATCGTCACTTGATTGGCGCTCTGGTCGAGGATTGAATAGAGACTGACCACGTCGCCGTCGACCAGCGGGACGTCTTTCTTGTCGTTCAGAATGGACCGGAAGTCCACATCAATTACCTGCCGCTCCAGCGACCCGCGCGTCCGGTCCTTGAACGGCACGATGCGCTCGATCTGCACCCGCTCCAGGTAGGCCGTGCTGTTGGCCCCGCCGGCAAACTCGAGCAGGCGGCGCAGCTGTTCATTGGCTTGGAGCTCGTACACCGCCTGGCGGCCCACGGCCCCGCGAACGGCCACGGTCTTGCCGCGGACGGGAACGTAAATGATGTCGTTGGTCTGGATGCGGATGTCGTCGGCTTTGTCGGCGCCGGTCAGGTAGTCATACAGGTCCACCTTGGCGACGACCCTGCCATTGCGCGTCACCCGAACCTCGCGAAGACTCCCGCTCACCGTCGGTCCGCCGATGCTGAACAGCGAGCTGAAGACGTTGGCGTAGCTGCTCACGGTGTAGCCACCGGGAGAGCGCACTTCGCCCATGATGTAGACCCGCTTCGGCCGCAGGCGCGAGATCGTCAGGTCCAGAAAAATGGTCGGCGGCGACTCCACGAGCCCCTTGAACGACTGCGACATCTGCCGGGTGATGGTCTTGCGGGCTTGGTCCAGCGTCTGGCCCGAGATCAACACAGGCCCCACGGTCGGGATGAAGATCCTTCCCTCTTTGTCCACCTCGAGCTCGTTCCGCTGTTCCACCTGCCCCCAAATGCTGACGAGCAGGAAGTCCCCTGCGCCGATCAGGTACTCGGGATCCACGGGACCGGAGGCGGAGGGTTCGAAGGCGGCCGGAACGCGCCGGAAGAGATCGTAGCCGAAGTACCGGAGGCCGCCCGGGCCGCGGGGCTCATCGGCCTCGTCGAGCGCCACGTCGGCCTGCTTGGGTGCAGTGCCATCAGGTGCAGTTGCTGCTTCGCCTTCGACGGCTGGTTTTGCTCCTTCAGCCGGGGTCTTTGGTGGGATCGGGGTCCCTTGTCCGGGAACCGCCTGCGGCGTCAGTCCGCCTGAACGCAGAAACTTCCCAAGGTCCACTCCCATCTCTTTGGCCCGCGCCTCCGCCTGCTCGCGCGTCATGCCCATCTCTTTGATGCGGGCGTCGACCTGGGCGGGGGTCATCTGTTCAAGCTGGGCTTCGGCTTGCTGTGCGGGCGGGACTTGGGCGAGGGCGGGAGCAGAACCAACCCCGAGGAGGATGAGGAAAGAGAGAAGCGTTGAAAGGCGTTTCAGGTTGAAAAGATGTTGCAGGTTGCCACCTGAATCCTTCAACTTGAAACGGTCCTTCAACCTGTGACCGTTTCCAAACTTGAAACGGTCCTTCAACCCGTAACCGCTTCCCAACTCGAAACGGTTTTCCAACCCACCACTTTGGCTGTTCATCTCGGAGGGCATATGTTTACCTGCGCACACGTCGGGAGATTCCGCTGCGGGAATAGGGGCGATCATTGCTCGCCATGCAAAAAACACATCCGCTTGAGGTCGCACTCCCCGCGCGGAATATGGGTTCAGGAGGCACATATCACCTCTAATTTGATAATAGTACTCACAACTCGCTTAATTTACAATGGGTTAGGGCGGAGAAGAACAACGAATTGGCGATTTGCGAGTGTCGAATGACGAATTTCTTGATGGGCGTCACAGGCGGAGGCTTGCCAGAGGCCCACTACAAATGCCGCGTTGGCCCGGGGTGACAGATTACCATGGCGGCTCCGGAGCCTCATAGGTTCTCCCATGGCGGCACGCTGTTGGCCCCTGCCCGACTGCTTCACCTTCTGGCGGGAGCAGCCTGCCCCGAGCAACGCCAGGGGGGAGTCGAAGGGGACGTCACCCTGAGCGTGAGTCGAAGGGTGACGGGACAAGAATTCCACAGACTTCGACTCTCCCGCTTGCAGGTTCTTCGACCTCCCCCTGCCCCCTCCTTGAGAATAAGGAGGGGGACCTCATTGGGCATGAGAAGAACTGATGTGTACCAGAAGCACGCATGAACTGAAACCTAGCGGCCGCAATCTTGTGTCTCCGCGCACACCTCCTGGCCCCTCCTCGCCTGCAATCCCTTCGTTTGCTATATTGGGTGCATGCAGCCACCGCGAAAAGCAGAATCCCACACGTCGAATAGTGCAGGCTCGCAGAATTCGACACGAACTCCTCTACTCCATTTCTCCAGATATTGGTTCTTCTCGGTCCTCCTCACTTTTCACTTTTCACTTTTCACTTTTCACTTCTCATTCGCTCAATCCTCGTCCACCTACTTCCCCACCGCTCCCGGGAGTTCGTGGCGCTACGAGCGCGTCGATCTGGACAGCCTTCAGGCGCCGATCGAGCTCACCCGGCGGACGATCATCGATAGTCTCATCGGGCAGGCGATGGTGCGCGGACAGCTGGCCCACGTGGTCCTCTCCCGACCCGCCCTGGCTTCGGGTCCGGCCGACACTACGGCCCTGCTCGTGTCCGGCGACGCCGTCTCACAGCTCATGCGTGGGCTTCCCCCCGTCGGACCGCTCGACATCCTCGATACCGTCGGCCTCGCCAACCTCGCCCGCCAGGAGCGCTGGTATGTGACGATGAAGTTCGCCGCACCCCCCTCGGCCGGAGTCCCCGACACGATGCTGCGGGTCGATACCTTACTGACCTACGACGGCACCACGTACAACGTCCGCATCGTCTCCACGAGGACACGGCTCTCCTCGAGGTCCATCACGGTGCCCGCCGGGACCTTCACCGCCGTTCCGTTCGCCTACAAGATCATCGCCGACGCCTTCGTGTTCGGACCGGTACGGCTGGCCGAGACCTACGACACGGTCTTCGTGGCGCAGAACGCATGGATCGTCAAGCACGTGCGGGCCTCGGCTCCGCTCCCCATCGAGCCCCTCGGCATCGACATCCCCGGCTCGTACGTACGCGGATTTGTGAAGGTGCTGACGAGCAAGACGGTGGTGAGCGTGGAGGAATGGGGTGATGAGGTGGAGCCATGGAGAGGCGGAGGAATGGAGTATGGGCTGGGGGAACCGTATCCGAATCCGTTTAACCCATTGACGAGTGTCGATTTTCGATTGGCGAATAGCTCACAGGTTCGCATAAGTTTCGTTGATCTTCTGGGGCGCACGGTTGAGGTGCTGGCGGATGGGGAGTTCGGGGCGGGGATGCATCGGGTGCGCTGGAATGCCGGGACCAGGGCGAGCGGAACGTATCTGGTCATTGCCGATTTTCGATTGTCGAGTGGCGAATATCACCGATTGACGAGGAAGGTCATGCTGGTGCGGTGAGTTGAACACCATCCACTCGCTCCATCGATCCGCTTCCGGCCCCTTCCGTCATTCCGAACGACCTGCTTTTCGGAAGGCATGATCATCGCAAAGGTCGATTCGCCTGCTCGCCGACGTGCCGTCAGGCCGAGCAACTTGGCCCGAGTTCGTCGAGGGCCCGTCGAGGCCAGGCACGGAGGCGGGAGAGGCGAAATACGAAACAAGCTCGAAATCCGAATCTCGAATGCTGGCGCGGAAGGTCATGCTGGTAAGGTAGCGACCGGGCGCGGCCCGCAGACGAGCCAGGGGGGGGGCGAAGGAGAACTTTGTTAGCGGATTGCTTCGTCGGCAGACAGCGCCTCCTCGCATTGACGTGTACATCTGGGCCGCGCCGGCCCCGCCACAACATCGGCCATGTCATTGCGAGTTCGCCGGAGCGGCGACTGCCGCGCAGGCGGGCGAAGCAATCTGCTATACATGACATCTGATCGAGCCCCTCTGCCACATCCGTCGGCGGGGCCGTCCATCTGCCGTCTGAGTGTTTTGTGATCTGTCATCTGTTTGGAGTCTGAATATCTGGCATCTGGAGTCTCCTCGTGGCTAGAATTCTCTTCCCCTTGCTGCTGCTCTTCTTCGCTTCCTGCCGCAAGGAACAGCCCACCCAACTCCCGCCGCTCATCGACCCGGTGTTGCTCGGCGGCTGGTATTCCCGCGACAACTTCGTGGGGTTCGAGGTCCTCGAGGACGGCACGACGAAGAATCTCGTGCTCGACAACGGCTCCGGCGTCATTCGGTACCCTCTCCCCTCCGACCCCGCCGCACGGTTGAACCTCACGCTCCTGGGCGCCTCCGACGGCCTCTTGCAGGCCCGCGTGGTCTACGTCTTGTCGAGCACGCGCGACACGACGGCCCTCATCGAAGGGCTCTATGCCCTCTCCAGCGACCGCGACAGCCTGTTCATGACGATCCCGGATTACCAGGGGAATTCCACGGAGATGGATTTTCAGAAGGCGGTTGTGGGAGCGGTGCTGGTGCCGTGAGGCGGATGAACGGGAACGGAAACGGGAACGGGAACAGAAACAGGGACAGAAACAGGAACAGGAACAGAAACAGAATGGGAACCTTCGTAGGATAGCTACCGTAAACACGAGGCCTGGGGGCCTATCATCTCACCACAAGAGCTCTGAGGGGGGCTTATGGAAGAGGGACAGAAACAGAGGAACGGGAACAGATACGGGACTATAGGCCGCACAAGAATTTGCTCGCTTGGCAGCGCAGTATGGATCTCGTCGTCGCACTTTACGAGGTCACTCGATACTTCCCCCGCAACGAGGAGTTCGGCCTTGTCTCCCAGATCCGAAGGGCCGCGGTCTCCGTCCCCTCCAATATCGCCGAAGGCATGACTCGCAGGTGGCCCAAGGAGCGGACGCATTTCCTGAACATTTCGCAGGGCTCGTTGAGCGAACTCGATACTCAACTTGATCTCGCTCGACGCCTGGGTTACACTCCACCTGACACCTGCAACGAACTTACAGAGCGAATGTCCGAGATCCAGCGCCTCTTGGGCGGCCTCATCCGAAGCCTCCGGTCATAGCTCCTCTGTTCACTGTTCACCGAGCACCGTTCACTGTTCACTGTTCCTACACGCCGCTCAGGTATTCCGCAGTACAACAAAAGGGCCCCGAGATCTCTCTCAGGGCCCTTCTGCTTGCCTATGTATTCCAAGGTTACTTCGTCAACATCAGCCTCTCGACTCAGCCGCTCGACGAGCAGAATTCGCTGATTGCTCGCGGCTTCGCTCGAGGCTCACCAAGTTACTTCGTGAGCATGAGCTTCTTCATCATCGACCGCCCGTCGAACTCCAGACGCGAGAAGTAGAGTCCGGTCGGGAGGTTCGTGGCGTCGAAGCGGGCCTGGTTGAAGCGTCCGGCCGTCGCGATACCCTCGAACAGCGTCGCCACTTCCTGACCCAGCACGTTGAAGACCTTCAGCGTCGCGAAGCCGTCGCTCGGAACGGAGAACTCGATGGTCGTCGCGGGGTTGAAGGGGTTCGGGAACGCATCGGTCAGCGCAAACTCGCGCGCCGCCGCGCCGATCTCGATCTCAACGCTGCCCGAGTAGCTGTACGAGCCGCCGTTGTCGACCTGCTTGATCTGGTAAGCGTACCGGCCCGGGGGCAGGTTCACGTCGCGGTACGAGTAGTCGCGAGCCGAGGAGGACGTGCCAGCGCCCGGAACGAACGCGATCTTCGTCCACGCACCGCCGCCGCCGACCTCACGACGCTCGATCTCGAAGCCGTGGTTGTCCGCCTCGGTCGACGTGCTCCAGCGAAGTTCTGCCGCGCGGAAATCGGCCGCGGCCGTGAACGACGTCAGTTGCACCGGAAGCGCGCTGTTGTCACTGCCGACGAACGTGTCGGTGTTGGGCGCCAGGTTCGACGTCGTCATGGCGCTGTTCGTCAGATCCCACGCCAACGAAGACGTGAGCGTAGCATTGGCGACCGTCAGGCTGACCGTGCACATCTGTTCGCCGTTCGGAGCCGTCGTGACCAGGGCCGACGCCAGACCTGTGTTGTTGCCCGTGAACTTCACGGTGATCGCCAGCTTGTTCACCCCGCCGACGTTTACGAACTCAGCCTTCATCGGGTCGTAGTCGTCCACCCCAAGCGCACCCGTGTACTTTGTGTTGACGTTCGAAAGCACCGGCGGCGTGAGGAAATCAAAGCCCGCCTGGTTCACGTCAAAAATGTAGCTGGTGATGCCGACGAGAAGCGAGCCGGTCGCGTTGGTCCGCTGCGACCACACTTCAAAGGAGTAGGTCGTTCCGTCGGCCGTCGGGTTCAGGATGTAGTGCGACGCCGTACGCTGTGCGTAGACGCTCACACTCATCAGAGCCAGAACAAGGATCACTGCAGTACGTAGAACTTTCATGTCGCGTCTCCCGTGTGAATGGGTTTAGGGAAGTTGAGATGCCTTGTTCAGACTGGAGATCATGACGCTGATATCCGCCGCCGTCACGAGTCCGCTCATATTTGCATCGGTGATCTGGTAGCCCGTCGCATTGAGCGCGCCGATCGCCAATGAGATGTCGGCCGCGGAAACCAATCCGGAGTTGTTCGCTTCGCCCGCGAACAGGCCGAAGACTCCGCTGCCAAGATCGGCCAGGGGCGACGTGCCGAACGCCTGGGCCTGCGCCGTCGTGAAGTCGTAGGCCGAAGCTTCATTCGGAAGCGTCACCGCCGCCGCGCTCATGATCGACAGGTGATTGCGATGCTTCAGCACAACGAAGTACGACAGATCGTAGCCCGTCGCCTTTGTCGTCGTGGCGCTGATGCCGACGCTACCGTCGGTCTCAATCAGCTGTCCGTCGTTCTGCAGGAACGCCGCTCGCTGCTCCACCGCTGCGCCGCCCGAGGTCTCGCGAAGCTCGACGAGGACCCAGTCGGTCGCATTGGCCGGAACCGTTACCACAGTCTCCGTACCGGTGTAATTGTGTGGAGCGCCGCTGTAGGGTTGCGACAGCGGAATATACCCGCCCGTATTCAACGAAGTGGTCATCGACCCGCCACTGAACGCGCCGCCGAGGAACGCCTTCACCTTCACCGGGAACGTGAACGTGTTGTTCGTCGCCGTCACGTCGTTCGTCGAGATGTATCCTTCCGTCACGCCGCCAAGCGTGATGGCCGGCTGGTCGCTCAGGTAGCCTGCGAACGTGCTGTTCTGCACCACCGTACCCGTCGGGGAGTTGGCTCCCGCATTGTCGGTGCCCAGGTTGGCGACGCCGACCCCCTTCGCCGAACCCTTCGTGAAGCTTCCGGTGATGACGGCGTTGGCCACGTTACCGTGGACGATGACGCCCGCGCCGCGCGTGCCGTTGCCGTTGTTCGACAAGGTCACCGTGCCGGTCTGACCGATGTTCACGCCGCTGATGTTGAAGGCGCCGGCCGACAGGAAGATGCCCGCGAACGTGTTGTTCGAAGCCGTGACCGCCCCCTGGATGGTGATGCTCGTCGGCGTGGCCGCGCTCGACGTGTTCACCGTGATGCCCGAGCCCGACTGGTCGTTGGACGCGTTGCCGTTGCCGGAGAAATCTCCGCCGTCGACGACGACGTTGCTCGAGGCGCCGCTGATGCTGAAGCCGTGCTTGGAGTTACCCGTCGCCGTGACACCCGTCGCCGAACCGGTCGCAACGCCGGCGAAGTTGACGCCCGAGCCGTCGCCGTCCGTGCCGTTGTTCGTCGACACGACGTTGTCGAGGGTCACGCTGGAGGCGTTGACGATGTTGATGCCCTCGTCGTCGTTGCTCTCAGCCGTAACGTTCTGCAGCGTCAGGTTCGAAACGCCCGAGGCCTGAATGCCCACGCCCGGCGCATCCTTCACCTGCAGGTCGCGCAGCGTCACGCCGTTCGACGTGACCGCGATGCCGTTGCCCGCCGCCGGCGTGATGATCGTCGACGTCATGCCGTCGCCCTCGAGGGTGATGGCCTTGTCCACGACGACGTTCTCGTTATACGTACCGGCCTTGACCTGCACCGTGAGGTAGGGGCTCGCCGCAATGGCGATGCCGCGCGCGATCGATCCGCTGTTCGGCGTCACCCACACCCGCGTGCCCGGACCGTAGAAGATGCCGAGGCTGAGGTTGTCGACCTTGTGGAACAGCGCATCCTCGACGTCGTAGCCCGTGGCAACGCCGTTGATGAGGTTGTTATCCGTCGCGTCGACGTTCGTCGTGCCGATCAGGGTCGTCGAGCCGCCGTCATTGAGATACATCGTCCCGGCCGGACGGGCGCCGCCCGTGTAGCCGGTGATGTTCGAGTTCCTCACGACGGTGTTCGTCGGCGAGTTGGTGCCGCTGGCGTCCGTGCCGACCACCACCAAGCCGGCCGTGCTCGTGAGCGCGCCGGTGCTCGTGGCGTTGGCCGTGATATTTGTGCCGCTCACCGAGCCGTAGATCAGGATCGCCGCACCGCCGGGCCCGTAGGGGCTGGCGTTGCTGCCGTTGTCGGTCAGGTTGACGATCGTGGTCTGCCCGATCTGCACGTCGGTCACGGAACCGCCGACGCCGGAGAGATTGATCCCCGCCGTCGTGTTGCCGTTGGCCGTGATGTCGTCGAGGTAGACCTCATCGACGATCCCGCTCTCGGCCTTTACGACGACGCCACTGCCGGTGGCAACATCGCCGGCCACGCCGTTGTTGTTGAACGTGCCACCGTTGACTCCCACATTCGAGGAGCCGATCGAAAGACCATGACGCTTATTGCCCGAAGCCGTCACGTCCGTCAAGTTGGAGCCGCCGGTCACATTGACGATGTTGATGCCCGAACCGTCAGTGCCCGTGCCGTTGTTCGACGAGGTCACGTTCGAGATCGTCAGGCTGCCCGCCGAGGCGACGTTGATGCCTTCATCCGGCCGTGACAGTCAGTGCGCTGAACGTCACGCTCTTGCCGGGGGCGTTCACCTGGAAGCCCGAACCCGACACGGGGTCGATGATCGTGGAGCCTTCTCCGGCGCCGTTGAACGTCAGGGCCTTCGACACGCTCACGCTTTCATTGTACATGCCGGCGGCGATCGCGATGATATCGCCGTCGACGGCAGCGTTCACCGCCGCCTGAATGGTCCCGTAGGTGCCCGGAACGTTCCTCGTGGTCTGAGCGACCGCGAAGACCGCCGGCACCAGGAGCATCAGTGCAAGCAGCAGATGTGATCGAACTTGATTCATGTTGAGGCCCTTTCTGCCGTGAACGTAGAAGTTGATCCCGCGCCGGTTTGCACGCAGGGTGCTCGTTATATTCTTCATAGGAGTGACTTCAGATGATCTGTTCAAGGGTAGGTCGAAGCGTACGGCACCAAGGACAAGTCAAACCTCCGCGCCCTCGCACTGCGGGCGTGTGTCGCTTGAATGTGCTAGAATACCTCTTCTGGAGCCCAATGTCAAGAGTTGGAAGGAAAGGATAGATGAATGATTTGTGAACTAACGCACACCTTCCGGCACTGCGCTTCCTCATGCGCGCCGCCTTTCACCTCCACCCTTCTTCCTGTCCGCTCTCGCCCGGCTCCCGCGTCTCAGCAAGCATCGAGATCGCCCTGAATGGCTTTTTTTTGGCCATCGTGAGCCGCCCGGGAAGACATGAGACATCTTCCACGTCACGCTTCCCGGAGTCGGCGGCGGCGAAGTCAACGACCGACCGATCTCGAACGTCAGATGGTTAACAAAGAGGGGGACGACAAGGTGTGATGCAGCGCACAACGGGTCCTTGCCGTTCGGGGTCAGCGGATCATCAGCAGCCTGCGAGTGATCGAAGAGGTGCCCGACATCAGGCGCACGAAGTACACACCCGAAGCGAATGACTCGCCTCTCATGGGCAACGCATACTGCCGCCCCGCCTCTGCCTCACCCTGCCAGAGACGCGCCACCTCTTCGCCATGGATCGCATAGACGGTCAGGGTCACGGGACCGCCATCGGGTACCGACCAGAAGACGCGGGTCTCGGGATTGAACGGATTGGGGTAGACCTCCAACGCGGCGTTGGCGGCCATTTCGGTTTTCAGCTCGACGGTGATGCAGCGTGAGTAATGAGCCGTGCCGTCGAGGTCAAGTTGTTTGAGTCTGTAGGTGAAGCGAAGAGGGAGAATGGAAAATGGAGAATGGTCAATAGGAAGGCGGAACTCGTCGGAGTACTCGTACCATTTTGGGGTTGTGCTCGTTCCCGCCCCCGGCACGAACCCGATCCTCTGATAATCCGCATTCGACAATTTCAGGCCGAGCGAAGTCGAGGCCCCGCAATCCGCAATCCTTTGGATCTCAAAACCGTAATTCTGCACCTCCGTCTCCGTCCTCCACCGCAGCCGCACCGTCGTTCCTTCGACGGTCGCTTCGAATCTTGACAACTCCACCGGGAGGAAAGCGCTGTTCGTCAGCACGATCGTGCCCAGCACGGCTTCGTCCGGCTTGTGGACGATGAGCGATTCGATGCTGTCGGCGGCGAGGGCATCCTGGAACCGGTTGCCGTCGGCGAGAACGTTCGTCGTGCACTTCTGGCCAGCACCGGAGCTGAGCGTGATGGCCGGTCTGTCCGACCGGTAGCCCCCTGAAAAATCCGACGAGAGGATCGACACGCCCTGCGGCGAATTGGCCCCCGATGCGCTCGTGCCCATGATGAGCACGCCCGCGGCGTTGGCCGTAGCGTTTCGGACGAACAGCCCCGAAACGACCGCCCCGTCGATCGCGCCGTATAATAGAACGCCCGCCGCGCCGTTGCCGCGGAAGCGCGTGACGCCCGCTTGGCCGATGGAGAGCCGTGAGGCCACGAAGCCGCCCCCCGCGCCCGTGACCCAGACGCCCGCGGTGGCGTTGCTGTCGGCGACCACGTTTCCTGTGACCGTCACCGAATCGACGGTGGCCGTTTCGGCATTGACGACGATCCCGCCCCCGTTGGTGGTGCGCGAGGTGCCGTTGCGGCCGAAGTTGCCCCCGGAGATCGTCACGTTGACACTGCCGTTGCTGATGCTGATGCCGTGCCGGCGGTTGAACCGCACCGTCGCGTTCGTCACGACGCTGCGTTCCGCGACGCCCGCAAGGTTGATGCCCGACCCGTCGCCGGCCGTGCCATTGCCCGACGCCGCCACGTCCGTGAGAGTTACCCCCCTGCCGCCCGAGATGTTGAGCCCCTCATCCAGGTTGCCCGAGAACGACCCGCCAACGATCATGAGTCCCTGGGTATTGGTGAAGATCGCACCCGAGCCCGTGTTGCCCCGGCTGACGACACCCTGCAACACGACCCCCTTGCGGCCCGAGGAGGTCAGTCCGCTTCCGGGGGACTGGAAGACCTTGACGGTGCGAAGCACGATGCTGTCGGCGGCCAGCGAGATGCCGTTACCGGCCGGCGGCGTGATGACAACCGTCGTGTCGTTGCCGATGATCGTGAGACGCTTGTTGACCACCACCGACTCGGCGTAAGTACCCGGTGAGACGCGGATCGTGTCGCCGCTGCTCGCGGCGCTGATGGCCGCGGAGATCGTGGCATGATCGGCAGGAACGCGGATCTGGGCAAGGAGCGTGAACGGAACGAGAAGCGATATGAGCGCGAGTGACTTCAAGATAAGAGGAACGAGATGGGAGATCCCGGATACCTTTCGGTCAGAAGATCCCTGTCGAGGGGGTCCGGGATGCCAAGGGAGAACGATCGCCATTCCCCGGGATCGTTGGTTCCTTCTTCCGCTGCGGTCGCCGCGCGATGGAGATCTGTCAGCCGCCGCGATCGTTGCGCGAAACATCAAGGTGTGGAGGTCTACTTCGTCACCTGGATCAACGCCACCGTGATCGCGGCAAGGCTGGCCAGGATCGTCGTCATGTCGCGGAGGATCGGCAGCGTGTTGTCTTCGGTCTCCAGTTTCCTGGGCACCGACACCGTGCTGCCCGGAAGGATGTCGGGGTCGGGGAAGATGAACCACGCCGGCTCCCACTTGCGGCCGTTGGGGAGCGTCACCGCCACGTCCCCATCTTCCGCCGCCTTCGTGAATCCCCCGGCCTGCTGAATGTAGTACCCCAGCGACGCCCCTTTGCGGTAGACGACGCCCGCGGGCGTGTACACTTCACCCTTCACGTAAACGACGTTGTCGAGCGGCGGCACGTAGATGCTGTCGCCTTCGACGATGTCGACGTTCTCGAGAGAATTGCGGTCGGCCAGCACACGCACGAAATCGACCGGGATCTGCGTGCGCCCCCCCTTCTCCTCACGGAACAACCGCGCACCCGCCAGGTACGCGCCGGACCGGAGTCCTCCGGCCCGCTCAATGACGTCCGACAGCTTCTCACCCTGGAATCGCAACGTGTAGTCCCCCTGCAGCATCAGGAATCCGTAGACGCGCACCGTCTTCGGGCTCGAGAACCGGGGGTCGTACGGGATGAGGACGTGGTCGAAGTCGCGCAAGACCACGTCGGTCGAGTCCACCCCCTTCCAGAACTCGCCCGTGATATTCACCGGGATGATCTCGCCGAACTGCTCCACCGTGGCGGTGTCCATGCGAGCGATCTCGACGGCGTCGAACTTGGCGTTGGGCAGGGCGCCGCCGGCCATGACGATCAGGTCGGAGACGCGCATCCCCTGGTGTCGTTGGAAGGTGCCGGCCCTCTGCACGGCCCCCCCGATCGAGACCGTCCTCGTCGGGAAGAACTCGGAGGTGCGGTAGAACTCGAGCGTGTCCTCGGACTGCAGCGCCAGGTTGTGAGCCCCGTCGCCCAGCAGGGCGAGCCGCGGGTTGAAGGCGATCACCTCGCGCCTCAGGCTCGGAAGCGTGCGGTAGATGGTGCCCCGCTCGGCGAAGGCGTCGCGGTCGAGGCTGTCGGCCCTCAGCAGAATGTCGCGCACGCGCGCGCCCGGCGTCAGCTCGAAGTCGCCCGGCTGTTGCACCGGACCCCGAACGGTCACCCGGTTCTCGGCCACCCGGCCGATACGCATGACGCTCACGACGTCGCCGTCCTCGAGCGCGAACGGACTCTTCTTGAGGTCGGCGGCCGAGGCGAACACCAGGTCGAGATCGACAAAGTCCTTGCGTCCGGGACCTCGCTGATCGAACGGCACCACGCGCTGAACATGCACGCGGTCGGTGTAGCTGTCGAACCGCAGGCCGCCGGCAAGCGAGATCAGGTCGCCCAACGTCTCGTTCTTCTTGATCTCGTAGATGGCCGGGCGGACGACCCTTCCGGCGATGGCCACACGTTTCGGCGCCGGCCGCACGAAGACCACATCGCCGTCTTGCAGGCGGGTCTCCTTGCCTTTGCGGCCCAGGATCATGTGGTCGTAGACGTCAAGCGTCCCGGCCACATCGCCGTCGCGCATGGCCTGAGCTTCGCGGAGCGAACCATTGATCGTGGGACCTCCCGCCACATACAGGGCGTGCAGGATGTTCGACATCGACGACAGCGTGTATCCCCCGGGCCGCTCCACTTCGCCCAGGACGAAGACCTGGATCGTTCGCAGCTGACTCAACGATACGTCGAGAAAGGTGTTGGCCCCTGGCTCGCCGTTCTTGATGCCCGAGTAGACCTCGGTCATCCGGCGATGGAGGCGCTCGCGGAATTGCGTGATCGTCAGGCCATTCACCGACACGGGTCCGACCTCGGGCACGATCAAGTTTCCTTCACGGGTCACGACGAGCCGCAGTTTGAGCTTCGTCTCGCCCCAGACCGTCAGTTCCAGCTCATCACCCGGGCCCAGCCGGTACGAGGCGGGCGTGGCCATGTTCAACGCCGGCTCGACGGTCGACTCGTCGTACGTAAAGATGTCGAGGCCGAAGAGCTCGAGCGAATCAGACCCCGTTCGGTCGGAGAACCCGGGGACGACGAGCGTGGACCTCCACGGATCTGCGTCCCCCTTCAGGAAGGCGTCGAAGTCGAAGAGCCGTTCCCGGCCGGCCTTTGGACGCGCCTTGCGCTCTTCATCCTTGCGCATCGTCGTTTCAGCGGTGGTGCGGCGGGTTTCGCCGGCCTTCGTCTTCTTCTGCCCGGGCTTCACCGCATCATCGGTCGGTTCCCGACCGGCCTCCTCGTCGGGGGCCGTAATGTCCTCTTCTTCATCCCGGAGATAGTCGTCCAAGCTGATGCCGTAATCGGCCGCGCGGCGAGCCGCCTCGTCACGACTGACTCCGAGCTCGCGAAGCTTCTTCTGGATCTGCGCCGGCGACAGGGCCTTGAGCCGCAATTCGGCTTCCGCACGCACTTGATCACGGCTTTGCGCCCGGGCCTCCGTGGAGACGAGGGCCAGTCCGACCGCGGCAAAGAGCGCCAGGCCCAGAGCCCAGCTGAGGCCGGACCGCCGGTGACGGCCCGACCGTGTAGGCGTGCGTCGTGTCGCAAAGCGTTCGTTCATGGCTGAGATGCTTTCAGGCGAAGACCGGTCAGGCGCGCACGAGCGGACCGCCCGACGAACGGACGAGGTTGCGCGTATCAACGATCGGCATGGTGAAGCGATTGAAGTCGATCTTCTTGTATTCGTCGTGGCCCGTCGCGATGAGCAGCAGGTCGTAGCGGTCGGAGATCTCCGCCGACCTTCGACCGGTGAACGCGGCATGCTCGCGCGTGGGCGGGATGACCGGGATGAACGGGTCGTGGTAGTCGACGGCGGCCCCGCGCTTCTCCAGGAGCTCCATCAGATGGAAGCTCGGCGACTCGCGCATGTCGTCGACGTTGGCCTTGTAGGCCAGTCCCAGCATCAGCACCCTGGACCCTTTCAGCGGCTTCCCGACCTCGTTGAGCGCCTCCATGACGCGGCTGACGACGTAGTTCGGCATCTCGGTATTGATCTCACCCGCCAGCTCGATGAACTTGGTCGTGACGCCGTACTCGCGCGCCTTCCACGTCAGGTAGAACGGGTCGATGGGAATGCAGTGTCCGCCGAGTCCCGGTCCCGGATAGAATGGCATGAAGCCGAACGGCTTCGTTTTGGCCGCCTCGATCACCTCCCACACGTCGATGCCCATGCGGGCGAAAGCGACCTTCAGCTCGTTCACCAGCGCAATATTCACCGCCCGAAAGATGTTCTCGAGCAGCTTCGACGACTCGGCCACCCGGGTGGAAGACACGGGCACCGTCCGTACCACGATCTGGCCGTAGAGCTTGTCGGCCACCTCGAGTGCTTCGGGCGAGGTCCCTCCGACCACCTTCGGAATGTTCCCCGTGTGGAACTCGGGGTTGTTGGGGTCTTCGCGCTCTGGAGAGAAGGCGGCGTAGAAATCGGTTTCGAGTTTCAGGGTGGAAGTTTCAAGGATGGGGACCATGACCTCGTCCGTCGTGCCCGGATAGGTCGTCGACTCGAGCACGTAGATCTGCCCCTTGCGCATGTGCGGAACGATGGCCTCGGCCGTGTTGACGATGTACGTCATGTCCGGCTCGCGGTTCTTGTTCAGCGGGGTCGGGACGGCGATGAGGGTGCCGTCCACCTCTTTCAGCTTCGCGAAGTCCGTCGTCGCCGACATCCGGCCGGTGGCCATGGCTTTCTGGATCCGTTCGGCGGGTATGTGCTTGATGTAGCTCTTGCCGGCCCGCAGCGCCTCCCCTTTGGCGGCGTCGATGTCGAACCCGACGACGCGGAAGCCCTTTTCGACGAACGAGAGGAGGAGCGGAAGCCCCACATATCCGAGGCCGACAACGCCGACGACGAAGGACTTGTCGGAGATCTTTTTGAGGAGGTCTGATTTCATGTCTGAGGACATCGGGGATCCTTGGGAGAAAGACGTTACGAGTTGCGGGTTTCGAGCAATGTGTGACGGGTGACGCGTTTCGGGTTGCAGGTTCCAGGTTTCAGGTTCATGGAAACTTGGTGCCGCGCAGATTGGAATGCTTGAGGTAATTCATGAGAGCCGAGATCTTGCGACTCAATTGAAGCGCACGGCGAAGGAGTTCGTCGAATTCTGATTGTTCAATGTAACGGAAATCGAGTGCTCGATAGAGTTGGGACCGGGTTTCGCCACAGGACCCTTTGGCAATGCTCAACAACTGCGTGAACTCTTTGGTCCCGTCCCGCTCGAACCCTTCTGCGATGCAATCCATGCTTGAACCGATCGAGGCACGGATCTGGTCACGGAATCTGAAGTCCTTAGAAAAAGGCTCACGTGAAGTCACGGCGAAGATGCTCCGGGACAACTCTCTCGCCTCTTGCCACACTTCGAGGTCCTCGAATCGATCGACCCGCATACCCCCCCCAACCTGAGACTTGGAACTTGAAACCAGGAACTTGAAACCTGATACCTTAAACCTGGGACTGGATGTCTCCCTCAAAAACGGCGTTAAATTTACCCAAATGATGCCCGTCTCATTGCGGTTCGGCGAACGTCAGCGCTTCCGGTTCGAACGCACGCAGGGCTCTTCCGCCGGCGTCGCGCTGCGAAAGCAGGGGGCCCGCGACCGGCCAATCAATGGCCAGCTCGGGGTCGTTCCAAGCCACCACGTGTTCGTATTCGGGGCGGTACGGACGCGAGATCTTATACAGAAGGATCGACTGCTCGCTCACCACCTGGAAACCGTGGGCGAATCCTTCGGGGATCAGCAGCTGGCGGCGGTTCTCGCCCGAGAGCGTCACGCCGACCCAACGGCCGAACGTCGGAGACCCTCGGCGAATGTCCACCGCCACGTCGAACACCTCCCCTTCGAGCACCGTCATCAGCTTGGCCTGCGACATCGGGTTCTGAAAGTGCAGTCCGCGCAACGTGCCCTTGACGGACCGCGAAATGTTGTCCTGGACGAAATCGAACTGGATGCCGGCCTCCTGATAGCGTTCCTTCCGCCAGACCTCGACGATGGAACCTCGTCGGTCTCCGTGCCGATCTGGAACGACGACGATGACGCCGGGAAGGCTCGTCGGCTCGACCGTCATGCCGACTCCTCGGTCAGCATATGGAGGAGGTACTGCCCGTACACGTTCTTGCCCATCGGCGTTGCGATGCGGCGCACGTCATCGCGCGAGATCCAGCCGTTGCGGTAGGCGATCTCTTCGGGGCAGGAGATCTTGAGCCCTTGCCGGTCTTCGATCGTCTGGATGAACACGGAGGCCTGAATGAGGCTTTCGTGCGTGCCGGTGTCGAGCCACGCGTAGCCGCGGCCCATCACCTCGACATGGAGCTTCCCGCGTTGCAGGTACGCGTCGTTCACCGCCGTGATCTCGAGCTCGCCGCGGGCCGAGGGTTTGATCCCTTTCGCGATCGAGACGACGTCGCGGTCGTAGAAATAGAGGCCGGTCACCGCGTAGTGCGACTTCGGGTGGGCGGGCTTCTCTTCAATACTGATCGCACGGCCGTCCTTGCCCAGCTCGACAACGCCGTAGCGTTCCGGGTCGCGGACAACGTAGCCGAAGACGGTTGCCCCTTGCTTCCGTTCGACGGCCCGGTGGAGCAGACCTGACAGACCCTGGCCGTAGAAGATGTTGTCGCCAAGGATCAGGCACGACGGCTCGCCGTCAATGAAGTCCTCTCCGATGATGAATGCCTGGGCGAGGCCCTCCGGCTTCGGCTGGACGGCATAGGAGAACTTCACCCCCCATGCGGCCCCATCCCCCAGCAGGTCCCGGAAGCGGGGCAGATCTTCGGGAGTGGAAATGACGAGGATCTCCCGGATCCCGGCCAGCATGAGCGTCGAGACCGGGTAGTAGATCATCGGCTTGTCGTAGACCGGAAGCAGCTGCTTACTGACGACCTTGGTGACGGGGTGCAGTCTCGTTCCGGCCCCACCAGCTAGTACGATACCCTTCATGGGTCTATGGTAGAGAGATGGTTATTAGAGAGCGGAAAGTCGCAGGTTTAGAAAATAGAAAATTGAGAATGGAGAATGGTGAAGCTGATGTCGTGTTCTGTTCTCAAGAATACTTCTTTATGAGTCCGCTGAGCAGGCGCTGTATTTCCTCGATCAGGTCCATGAGCATTTCATAGGTTTCGACTGCTACGAATCCCAACCGTCTTGCAAGTTCGATCTGTGTATCCAATTCACTCAAGGATCCCTGCGCGATTTCGAAGAACCTTGTCCGATCTTTGAAACTTCGTTTTGCCATTCCCTCAGCGATATTTGATGGCACAGAGATAGCCGCTCGTTGAGATTGCGGCGTGAGAACATACCGTTGACTTTCTGGATATCCTCCGGTGGACCTGTAGGCTTCAGTCACCAGGTCCATGGACCTTTGCCACGCCAGAAGACCCTTGTGCGGCCTGTTCGTTCGCATATTCCCCCCTCAGAGAATTTGACGGTTGATATTACGTGAATCCGCTTTCCTATTGTCTATTGTCCATTCTCTATTCTCTCACACTGGGGCCTCACTTGCCCTTCCCCAGCCTCTCTCGCTCATTGTCTCGTCCGGCCAGAAGTTGACAGAGTGGTTTAGGCTGCGTGTTTCATGGCGGGCGTCATCATCTTCAGACTCAGGTGAGGACGCATGGTGTTGTA
>JALONQ010000045.1 GCA_025454835.1 Bacteroidota bacterium
CCGCGGCCAGAGGCCGCGCCACGCGAGCGTGGGCAATGGACTGCAGACCTCTCATCACTTCACCATGATCATTTTCTTGGTGGTCGCAAAGTGGTTCCCCTCCACCGGATCGACCGACAACAACCGGTAGAAGTAGACGCCCGTCGCCACGGTCGCGCCGTTGTCGTCGCGCCCATTCCATCGGACGATGTAGCGGCCCGCATCGCGGTCCTGGCGGTCGATCGTCCGCACCTTCTCGCCGATGACGTTGAAGATCTGGATCGCCACGCGCGGGATCCGTCCGGCGATCTCCGGCACCTCGTATTCGATGGTCGTCTCGTTGTTGAAGGGGTTTGGATAGTTCTGATAGAGCGCGAACGTCGTCGGGTATTGTCCGACCGTCTTGGTCACCTGTTGCTGATCGATCAGCGTCGACGTGTTCCCGTCGCCCGTCGACACGATGATGGCCACGGAGTCGACCTGGGTCGTGTCGAGCCCCGGGATCGGGATGCGGAAGACCGGACCGAAGCCCGAATCGACCGGCAGGTTCTGGAAGTTGTAAACGACGGCACGCACCTCCCGATCATTGCCCGTGATGAAGATGTCCATGTTGCGGGCCCGCGCAAAGCGCACGTCCCTGTCGAGCGATGTCACTGGCTGCTTCAGCCGCAGGTAGACCTGGATGCCCTTGACCGGCACGTCGTTCGTCAGATTCACGCGCACGCCGACCGAGGTATGCTCGAGCACGGCGAACGTATTGGCCGGGTCGCCGACCGCCATGGCGTCGTTGAAGGCTCCCGACCGTCCAGCCGACACGCCGGTCGCACGGTCCTCGCGAACGGCCGTGAACTCCACGGGATTCAGCACCGTATCGGCCAGGTTCCAGGTGCCCGTGCTGAGCAGGTAGTTGCGGGCGATGAGCGCATCGCGCACGTCTACGACGTTGTTCGAGTCGACGTCGGCCGCGCGGAACTGCGGACCGGTGAGGATCGACCGGCCGAGCATATGGTCGATGATGGCCGTCAGGTCGCCGATATCGATGCGGAGATCGAGGTTGGCGTTACCGATGAGCGCGCGCGCCTCAACCGCGAACAACACGGGGGGCACACCCGTGATCTCGGCCTGCACCGTGTACCGGCCGGCGATGTCGCCCACCCGCAGACTCGTCGCTACGCGGCCGAGACTATCGGTCACGCCGGTCGTGACGGTCAGCGCCATTCCGGAGGCACCCGCCGGCGCTTGGATGATCGAGAACGCGACCGTCGCGCTCGGGACGAGATTGGCGCCGGTATCGAGAACGGTGACGACGAACGGCGCCGTCTCAGTGGCAACGAACGCGATGCTGTCGGTGACGGCCCCGGCGATCGTCGTCGGAGCGCCCGGCGTGGCCACGGCCGTGAACCGTACCGGAGGCAGGCCCGCAGCGTCGGCTTCGACGATGTAGGCACCGACCTTGAGGCCAAGGCGCAGCGTGCTGCTAGCTTGTCCGAGCGCGTCCGTCGTGTCGACGGCGCGGCTGAGGAACTGGCCTGTGGCCGAACCCGGAGTGTCGACGACGGCGAATCGGACGGGGACGCCGGCCACCGGGTTGCCGAACCGGTCGGCCACGCGGCTGACGAAGGCGTTGCCGAGCGACGACAATATCTGCTGTTGTTGACCATCGCCATCCTGACGCGCCATCAGGGCGGCACCCGCGGCGATCGCCGTCGCGGTGAAGGTGCGGACCGTGGACGGCATGGCATCCGCCACGGCGGTCACATCATAGGTGCCTACCTTGTCTCCAAGCGTCAGCCGGACCATGGCCTGACCGGAGCTGTCGGTGGTCGCGACGGCCGCATCCAGCGCCTGGCCGGAGGCACCGGAGGGGACTCCTGCCAGCGCAAACCGAACCGTGGCATTCGGGATCGGGTTATCGAAGCCGTCGACCACGGCCACGGTGAACGGCGTCAACTGCCGCGCAACGGTATCTTGCGTGACCGGAGCGGCCGTCAGGAGGTTCGAAGCTGCGCCGTGCGTCGCGAGGACGTCGAACAACACTTGAGCACCCGTGAGCGACGGCGTGTTGGCCGAAACCACGTAGTGGCCGATCTTCGTGCCGAGTTGCAGCCGGCTGTTCGCCAGACCCGCGGCATCGGACGTGTCGACGGCCTGTGTCAGCTGCTGCTGAGCGGCGCCGGCGGGCGTGCTGACGATCGCGAATTCGACGGGGACGCCTTCGACGGCATTGCCGAGCGAGTCGAGCACGCGGACGACGAACGCACTGTCGGCAAGCGTCAATATCGCCTTTCGCTGCGACGCACCTTGCAACCCAACGAGTTGCGCCACGGCGGCCGGAGTGGCCGTGACCGTGACCGACGGAGTTGCACCGGAGAACGCTGAAGTCTGAGCAATGAGCGAGTAAAGTCCGGTCCGGTCCCCCAAGGTCAGGCTGACCGACGCGATGCCGGCGCTATCCGTGGCAACGCTGTCCGCCGAGAGCGATTGTCCTGCGGCACCAAAGGGCGCGCCGGCGATGGCAAAGCGTACCATGGCGTTCGGCACCGGATTGGCTTGAGCGTCGAGCAAGACAACGCTCAACGGCGCCGTTGTGCTCTTCACCACGCCCTGCGCCGAAGCCGTGACGAAGGCGAACGAAGCCGCCGGCCCGTTCGTGCCGATGATCTCAAAGTTGACCGCCGGCGTCGCGACCGAATCGAGCGTCGCCTGCAGCACGTATCGGCCCACCTTCGTGCCCACGGTGAACGGTGTCCGGGCAACGCCCAGCGAATCGGTCGTATCGGCCGCCGCGAAGGATTGGCCTGTCGCTCCGGTCGGTGCCAAGGCGAGAGCAAATCGGACGACTGCGTTCGGGACCGAATTGCCGTGCGCATCCAGCACCCTGACAGCGAGCGCTGTATCAACCGCCTGCTGGATCCGTTTCCGTTGCGAAGCGCCTCTCTCGAGAGCCAGCGCAGCCGGCATCGCCGGGACGGCTGTCCCCGTCAGTACTTGCGTCGCGCCCGGCAGAGTGTCAGAGGTCGCATGGACGATGTATGCGCCCGACCTGTTGCCGAGCGTGAGGACCGTCGACGCTGCTCCAAGACTATCGGTCACCGCCAACGTATCTGACAATCCCTGACCCGTGGCAAATGGTGGCGAAGCGACGATTGCGAACCGCACCGAAATGCCGGGCACCGGATTCCCGCCGACGTCGACGGCCGTCACGGCGAAGGCCGTAAGGACGCGCAACACGGTATCCTGCTGAGCCGCAGCGAGGACGGTGAATCCGTTCGGCGCGCCGTGCGTGGCCGTAACGGCGAACGTCGTGGCAAGCGAATCTGCATCAAGCGACCGCGCTTCGACGACGTATGTGCCGACCTTGCTGCCGAGCACCATGCCGGTGGCGGCGACGCCCGTTCCGTCGGACGATGCAAGCGTATCGCTCAGCATGGCATTCTCGCCCCCGACAGGGGTCGAGATGATCCGGAACCGGACGGGCGAACCGGCCACGACCGCGCTGAACTCATCTGTCAGCCGCACGGCCAACGGGGTCGTCAGGACGGCTCGGACCGTATCCGATTGGCCGTCGCCAGAGAACTTCGTCAGGGCAAAGACCGACGATTCGGTGTACCCGACCCATTCCCGCGGAGGGACGCCGGGTTCGAGCGGTGCGGAGGCCGTGACGACGTAGCGGCCGTTGGATTCGCCGAGGCGGAGCTGGGTCGCGATGGTGCCGTCGGCGCCGGTGAGGCCCCCCGCAACCGTCAGCAATTCCGTGGTCGAGCCGGCCGGTTTGGACGTGATCGTGAAATCCACCTGGACGCCCGAGACAGGTTGACCGAATGCGTCGACGATGCGTGCCACGAACAGAGAATCGGCGAGGTTTCCCGGAGTCCCCCGGGAAGAATCGACGCCGACCGAGGCGATGACGTCGGCCTCGTACTCGAACTTCGTGACGGGGCTCAGGGCATTTGAGGTATCGGCCGCCGTGAATCGGCCGCCGGCTGTCGCCGAGAGCCTGGTCAGCGTGTTTCCGGCCCGCGTGACGCGTTGTCTCCTCCACTGTGTCTCTCCCGCCGGCAGTCTCCAGAGGTCAAGCGTCGATGGGTCTTGGCCCTGGAGCTCGTCGGTGGCATAGGCGAAGGTGACATTGGCCTTGCTGTTGGTCGCCGCGCTGACGTCATAGAAGCGTTTGATCGATGTCCTGCCGGACACAGCGATGGCCGTTCCGGACGTGCGGGTGATGGTGGTCATGCCGGGGCTCGTGCCAGCCCACGAAATGGACACACCTATTCCTCCGAAGTCCGACGAGGTCGTCGCTCCGGCGAGATCTACACTCTTGGAGATCTTACCTGATATGTATCCTTGTTCCGTGAGGCGACCCGACACAATGCCAAGCGTCACGACGGAATCGGTCGGGACACTCAAGTGAACGGTCGATCCAACTGTGAGCATTCCCGAGACAGTGATGTTGCCTGCCGCCTGTTTTGTGGTGACGGCCGGGCTGGTCAAAGCGAGGTCCTGGTACGACCGGGCCGGGACGATCTGCGCGAGGCCGTTCATTTCGAACTGCCCGCCGAGCGACGCCGGTATACCGTTCGCCGTGCCTTTGACCTTGATAATGCCTGAATTGATGATGTTTCCGGACCCGGTGATGTTCTGCGCGTTCACACGGTACACCAGACTGAGCGCCAACACCAGCGTCATCCAGAGCATCATCCTCGCCGGCGGCCGTGTAGGTCCGCGACTGCCGGAGGCAGCTATGGTGGTACGGCTATTCATGACTTCACCTGGGGGACGAGTGACATCCCAAACGGTCCAAGCCTTCCGAGCGTCCCAAACACGCAGAACGTGATCTGCATCTCTGGGTAATGGTGCCTGTGGATGAGTCGAGTTCTGGTCTCACAACAAACCGGATCATTCTGGATCAAGCGTTCCTCGCGGCGAGAAGTCTTCTTGAGGTGGCCTCTTCTCAGACTCGTACGACGTACGATTGTTCCGTCATTCCGGACGAGTAGTCTGGGATCGGGCATTCTCAAGACGCGACATCCGGCGTCCATCAACTCAGACGGACACCTCGGCCAACTCAAGATCTTTGGCCACATGCTGCGATATGCGAAGCGAAAGGTCACTTGTGAAACCCTTGTAGCAGATGAGTCGTCAGGAGCCAGCGATCAGTATCCGGTCGACAGCAGGCGATCGACGTGCTGGATCCGCGGCCTACCTCACCCATTTGACACGCGACTCCCATGGCCTACAACGCCTTATGTGCGTATCAAGACCGAAGCCCGATCGACGAACCTTGCACGGGAACACGATCCTACCCGAGGTCCACTGCCAAGATCGCCAGCGATGGATGCACCGCCTCATACCTTCTTCCTTCTCACGTGTATCTCTGCAAGCCCTGAAGTTCCTTCTGAGTTGGGAGCATGCACACTTCTTCTCCGGACGGGTCGGCACATGTGCCCCGGCCTATTCCTTGTATCGCCCTGCCCGAAACCACATGGAAGGTTGAGGAACTTCATGCAGATCGATCCCTGGCAGAATTCAAAGTGAATTCACCTCCACACTCCATCCTGCACACTCTTTGTGTCCTCTCCTTGACAACACCCATACAAGGCGGGAGCATCGGGAAGGAGCAGACCCGAAACTCCCGCGCTTGTACGACAACCGGTTGTGATCGCCTCCATGAGCGATGTGGACGGATCCTGATACCGATGTGAGCTGCACCGGTCCTGTGATCCGCCTCGGATCTCCCCACGCGACTCTGAGAGCATGGATGTCGGAAGAAGGAGAGAAACTTCCGATCCGCGCCGGATGGAGTTCGCCCATGAGGGTTCCCTCCAGCCGTTCAGTTCACGTTGACTCGTCCCGTTTGAACGGGAGAGCATGGTTGCGTTCATGATTCTTGATGTCTCATGTGGAAGGGCATCACGCATTGACCCTTCGACTCGTTCGCCTGTAGCGAACTCGCTCAGGGCAGACCGCAAAGAAAGATGATCTGTGTGTTGATGATGGCTACACATAGAAGCGTCTTTCTGAAACCTGCGACCGTCCTGCGTGATTTCCCGATTGAAATAGATTCACGCAATGGCGCAATGACGGCGAAGACCGCAAAGAAGGATGATATGTGTATTGATGACTTCTACACACAGAAGCCTCTCAGCGATACATGCCAGCGAATTGCGGGAATTCTCACTTGTGTCCTCTTATGCTTGCACATCGTCAGCCACCCGTGGCACATTGGTGAACCGCGATCGACGATCACGCGGGGATACACTGCTTCCATGGTCTTTCCCCCGCCTGGACCGGGTGGTCCATTTAGAGGACGACTCTCGACGAATACACTTCTTCCGCCATCGAGTTCCACGGGATCTCGGCTCCCTCCGTGTGATCGAGCGTTCATTTGATGCACCCTGGTCTGATGGAAAACCTCGGGCGCCAAGGAAGTCCGGATCGCCGGTGTTTCGGGTCTTTGTCCGAATGCCGAATACCGGCGAGCGAAAAACGTCCCGAGCGCCGAGCGGAGTCGAGGCGTCGGGGGACCTCCCACCTGATCTGCCAACGCTCAGGTCTGTGCCTTCAGGTTCTGTCATCCCGTTTGTGCCTTGTGCGGACCGAAGATCAGGCTTGGACACACTGATCCCTGCCGCCAGGTCCATGGAGGATCGGGCGGCCCTGTTGGAGGACGACTCCATTCGGGCGCACCTCGGCCTCGACAATGGTCCTGTGACCGGGCGAATGGTCCCATGCGCGATCGAGCGATCATTTGATCCACGAAACGTTGAGTATCAGAGCATCTCGAAAGCCCGGAGGAGAAAGCCGGAGAACCCACGAACGCCAGAGCCACGAGTGCAGCAAGGTCCAAGCTCCAGCCACCCGAGTGGCATGGGTATGGAACTGCCTTCGCGGATCCGTCCATGCCACGGTCACCTCATGCACGATGGTTCTTCGCATGCGTTCGTGGCACTGTGGCATCCTGGTGCTTTGCTTCACCATCTGGCGTTCCCCGCCATCGTCTTTGGCCTTCGTGTCCCACATCTTCCGGGCATTCAGTGGATTGATGATCAGCTTCCGACTGTGATGGCGCCGTTGTTCGTGATCGTTCCGTCGACATCAAGATTCCCACCGACGTTCAATTCGGTGGTCAGCGAAGTAGGCGCGGCAAGGCTCAGAGACACCGTGCTGGTGACGAACACGTCCGAACCGGTGTTGACGATCGTATCTGTCAGGATGCTCTTGGCCAGCGTGCCTTCGAGACGAAGGATGTAGTAGCTACCCGCCGCGATCGTCTGAGCTCCACCGTCATACGTGATCGTCCCGCCGGCAACGCCCGTTGTACCGATCGCGAAGCCGTTCGCGCCACCCAACAGGATGACGGCATTCTGGTTGTCCTTCGCGCCTGAAACGCTCAGGGCGTAGGTATCCATATCCAGCGTGGTATTATCATTC
>JALONQ010000033.1 GCA_025454835.1 Bacteroidota bacterium
CTAGAAGCGGTCTCAAAAACCCAGAATTCACAAAAACAAGCGTTTCACGCAGCGACCGCAGCGGAAGCAACGATCGCAGCGGTAAGAAACGAGCACCTTTGGAAAGCGTTGCGGCCGCTGCCAACGTCGTGAACCTGCCTGCGTGACGCAGTCAGGCAGGCGCCGCGCAAAACATTTTTGAAACTGCTTCTAGCCATTCTGTGCCATTCTGTTCGTGCACGTGACTTCTCGCGCTTTCGTGTCCCTTCGCGGAACATCATTTCCCATCCTCTGACATGATCTCGATGAACCGGACCATTGTTGTCGTCAGCCTCGCCCTGATCGCCCTCTCCTGCTCACCTTCAACCCGTCAAGCCGTGGTACCCAGAGACCCGCACTCGTTCGCACGACCCGAAGAGGTCGTCGTTACTCATCTCCACCTCGACCTGACCGTCAGCTTCGAGCGCCGACAGCTGTCCGGAACGGCCACGTTGACGATCGACAACAAGACCGGCGCGCCGCAACTTCTGCTCGACACGCGCGACATGACGATCGAGGCCGTGACGCTGCTTCCGGAGGACAAGGCCGCAACGTGGTCGCTGGGCGAGACCGTCCCGCTTCTCGGCCAACGGCTGGCCGTCGACATTGCGCCCACGACCAAGCAGGTGGCCATCAGATACGCGACGAGCCCGAATGCCGCCGCGCTGCAATGGCTGGAACCGGCGCAGACCTCCGGGAAGAAGCATCCGTTCCTCTTCACGCAGTCGCAGGCGATCCTGGCGCGCACGTGGGTGCCGTGTCAGGACGGACCGGGAGTACGGATGACCTATTCGGCTCGCATCCAGGTCCCGCCGGATCTGCTGGCGCTCATGAGCGCATCGAATCCCACCGTCCGATCGAGGACCGGACTCTATGAATTCCGGATGGACCAGCCGATCCCGTCGTACCTGCTGGCGCTGGCGGTGGGCGACATCGCGTTCAAGCCGGTGGGCGCAAGGTCGGGCGTCTACGCCGAACCCAGCGTCATCGAGAAGGCCTCTTGGGAACTGGCCGACACGGAGAAGATGATCGAGGCCGCCGAGAAGCTGTACGGCCCGTATCGCTGGGAACGCTACGACATCATTGTGCTTCCCCCCTCGTTCCCGTTCGGCGGCATGGAGAATCCGCGCCTGACATTCGCGACGCCGACGATCCTCGCGGGAGACCGTTCGCTCGTCTCGCTCGTGGCGCATGAACTCGCGCATTCGTGGTCGGGCAACCTCGTTACCAATGCGACGTGGAACGACTTCTGGTTGAACGAAGGCTTCACGACCTATTTCGAGAACCGCATCATGGAGGCGACCGAGGGGCGGCCGTACTCGGAGATGCTCGCGCAGTTGTCTCTCCAGGACCTGCGTGCGACGGTCGCTGAACTGGGTGACACGTCGGCGATGACGAAGCTGAAGCTCGATCTCGAAGGACGCGATCCTGACGAAGGGGTGAGCGACATCGCCTACAACAAAGGGGCCTTGTTCCTTCGCCACCTCGAGGAAAAGGTTGGACGCGAAGTGTGGGACATCTTCCTGAGAAACTGGTTCGATGAGCACGCGTTCCGGAGCTCGACGACGGAGGAATTCGTCACGTACCTGCAGAAGAAACTGATCAAGGGGAACCAGAAATTCGAGAAGGAATTGGACATCCACGCATGGATCTACGAGTCGGGACTTCCCACGACGCTGCCGGTGATCACCTCTGAGGAATTCAAGCGTGTGGATGGAGAGGTGGATCAATGGAAGAGCGGCGCTCCGCCGAAGCAGCTGAGCGTTACCGGCTGGACGACGCATCATTGGCTGCACTTCCTCAAGGCTCTCCCTGATCAGCTGACCATCCAGCAGATGGTGGCCCTCGACGCGGCATTCGGGTTCACAAGATCGGGGAACTCGGAGATACTGGCTCTCTGGCTGCAGAAGGCGGTCGCGAGCGATTATCGCAAGGCCGACGGAGCGTTGGAAAGCTTCCTCACCGGCCAGGGTCGACGAAAATTCCTCAGGCCGCTCTACGCTGAATTGGCCAAGACGCCCGACGGTATGGCTCGCGCTAAGGCGATCTACGCGAAAGCGCGGCCGAGCTACCATTCGGTGTCGGCGAATACCATTGATGGGATCCTGGGAGAGAGCAAGTGAGATTGCGGATTGCGAATTGCCAATTGCGAATTGCGAACACCGCGTGCATCGGACTTGCCGCGGCGGCACTGGTCTTCACGGCAGGCGCGATGACTGGCTGCAGTTCCAAGGACGATTCTATCATCCCGACTCTGAGGGAGCATCTGAAGCGATATCCGGACATGGAGTCCGAGGACATCTATAAGCTGGTCCATCAGGCCGCCATGGGGAACGGACATCTTTTCACGGATACGGCAGGCGCGAAGCTGTATCTCTTGAACGAGTTGGACGAGGTGCGCGCCGATACGACGGAGCCGCTCATCGAGCCGTTGTCGCCCGACGGGCAGATCGTAAGGATGAACTTGCGGCCGTTCAAAGCGCGAGGGGGAGAGGCCGATCAACTGTTCGACGCGATGGTTCGCTCGGCGAACGCGTTTCAACAGGATCCGGCCAAGCTGGCGCGCTGGTGGACGGAGATCATGGACGAGGCCGAGTACGGCACGATTCCCACCGACCGGACGACGCTCCAGCAATTGTTCGACTCGATGAAGATGGCCGGCTTACCTGCCCGGCATCATTCGGAGGCGTATGAAGTCGCGTATCAACCGGCGTACCGGGTGTTGCTGAGGCACGAAGCTCAACAGCTGAAACTCCGGGTAAGAAATTAACCACAAAGATCACAGAGGGCACAAAGAGCTTCAAGCTCTTATCGAATCTGTGATCTTCGTGCTCTTTGTGGCTATCGTATCTTGGTTGTTCGCTTCCTTCGAAGTTTCGTAGACCGCGATTTCCAACCATCACACCTGAGGGGGTGTCTCATGTTCCGTTCCGCCTGCCTCGCGGCGGCGGTGGCGATCCTTGCCACCACCTCGACCGCGCAGATCACCTCGTTCCCCTATCTCGAAAGCTTCGACCAATCCAGTTCGCCACCGTCGCAATGGACGGTCGTCGGCTGGACCGTCTCGACCACCTCCCCGCGTTCGTCGCCGCATTGCCTGTCGGCCACCGGGAACACACAGACTCGCACGATCGCAACGCCGCCCGTCGACTTCGGGCGGCGAATACCGGACCGGATATCGTTCTACGAGCGACGCACGTCCACGGCCCTTCGATATCGGCTCATGCTCTCGGCCGTGAGCGACGCTGCCGGAGCCGTCGTTCCGTTGGGGCGTTGGGACTCGGCGGCAACGGCCAACACCTACATCGAACGGACCGTCGAACTCGCTTCTTCGGGAGTTGACGGCAGCCGGATCTGGCGGTTCGTCTGGGAGGTCCTTCGTGACAGCACGAACTCCACGGGAGTCCTGCGGGTCGACGATATTCAGATCACAACGGCTCCCGCGGTCGACATCAGTCCGGTCCGGGTCGAATGCCTCCCAAGACAGCCCCGGGCCGGCGAAACGATCTCGGCCACGATCTTTGTACGGAACTCCGGCCGCTCGTCCGTCGAAGAGGCGTCGCTGACCGTTCGATGGTCCAGTCGCCTCGGCGATCCCGGCTCCTCCGTTCAGACGTTTCGGCTCAATGCATCCGATTCGACGCACGCCTTCGCATCGATCCCGACGACACAGCCCGGCCGCATCGAGATCACGGCCGTCACAGCCGCTGTGAGCGACGACAACGCCTCGAACGATACCTCCCGCGTCAGTCTCGTCGTGGGGATCCCGCCAGCCGCCGCCGTCGTGAACGAGGTCCAGTTCGCGCCTCTGCGCGAGAACGAGCCGGAATGGGTCGAGCTGTTCAATCCCGGTCCGTGGACCATCCCGCTGAGTGATGTTTCGATCTCGGACAATTCCACGAGCCGTGCATCTCTGACCACGCACAGCGATGAGCTGCTCCGTCCGGGTGAGTTCGTCGTTGCGGCACGCTCGGAGGAGTTCAGCGCCCACTTCCCCAATACCCGATACCTTCTTTCCCTTTTTCCCTCCCTCAACAACACCACGCCCGACGCCGTCGTGCTCAGGGACGTCCACGGATGGACGATCGACAGCGTCGCGTATCAGCCCGGTTGGACGATCGCGGGGCGTTCATTGGAGAGACGGGATTGGGACATGGCATCGTGGGACGCTTCCACGTGGGGTTCGAGCGAAGCGGCGGCCGGAGCGACACCGTGTGCGGTCAACTCCATCCGTCGGCCCGAGATCGACGCTTCATGCGAAGGACTCACGGCCGCCGTCGATCCAGGCACGATCTCGCTGCACCTCACGGCACTCGTGCGCAATCGCGGGCGCATGGCGCTGCCCGCAGGGTCGGTCGACTGGTCCATGCAGATCGATGACAGCACGCTCGGCGGATGGCGGTTCCTTGGCACGTCACTCCTTCCGCCGATTCAGCCGTCCGACAGTCTTCTCGTCGGATATCGATGGACCGAGGAGGTGCGCGGCCCGGTCAACGTGTCGGCGACGATCACCGTGCCCGGCGACGAGCGGTCGGCGAACGACACGTCGCGAACTTCCCTGCTCCGGCCGTATGAGAGCGGGAGCCTGCTCGTCAATGAGGTCATGCTGGAGCCGGCGCCGGGCAAGCCGGAGTGGATCGAGCTCGTCAACGCCGGACGCGTCGCGGTGGACCTGGCGGGGTGGACGATCATGGACCTCCCGTCGGCGTCGGGTTCGCGCGTGCGAACAACGCTCCCCTTGACGCCGACGCTGCTCCGACCGGGTCACATGGCGGTGGTTGCGTCGGACGCAGGCATTCTGGATGACTACCCGTGGCTGGGTGACGGGGCGGCCTGCGTGATCGTCGCCCCTCGCGGCTCAGGGTTCGGGTTCAACAACGACGGCGACGCGGTGGTTCTGTTGGACCGGACCGGTCTGCTGATCGACAGCGTTCTGGCAACACGAACGTCGCATGTGAGCGGAGTATCCGCAGCCGGCCGTTCGTTGGAGCGGCGCTCGCTCGCAGGGCCGGCACTCGACCCTTCGGCATGGTCGTCGTGCGCAGACCCGATGGGCGCGACACCCGGCCGCGGCAACAGCATTGCGAGACCTGCCGCCGGTCCGGCGTTCAGCGTCCGCATCGATCCCGATCCATTCTCCCCGGATGGCGACGCGTTCGAGGACGTCACCCTGATCCACTATTCGAGTTCCTGCCCCTCGCTCTTTCTCGACGTGCGCGTCTTCGACCTGTCTGGCCGGGAGGTGCGTCGATTGGCCGAGGGCGGATTTGTACCGTCGCAGGGATCGGTGTCATGGGACGGACGCGGAGACGCGGGTCGTTTCGTGCCCGTCGGGGTGTATATCGTTCTGTTGACTGCCACGGATGCGGTGAGCGGACGTCAGGAGCGCGCCCGACTTCTCAGTTCCGTGGCCCGATGACGCCGAGTCTGAAAACACACAAGGCCCCACATGGGGCCCCGTGTTGGGAAGGACTTCACCGCCAAGCCCTCGGCAAGCCTGCCCGAGTGAAATGATCTCGCGATCGGCAGGCGGGCTCGGGCCAAGGGACGCAAAGACGCAAGCCAACTCAAGTATCTCTTGGCGCCTTTGTGACCTAGCGGCAGATCTTCTTCTCAGGTCTCTAGAAGAACGCGATGATCGATGCGAACGCGGCTCCGTACACAACGTTGAGTATGATCGTCTGCACGTTGGCGTGGACGAGCTCGCGCTTGTTGAGATTGCGCACCATGTACCGGATGATGTACGCCCCGTAGACAACCGACATGCCGAACGGCAGCCACCAGAGCGCGGTGGCCATGGGGAGCGTGAGCACCATCCACCCATGGATGAGCGTTGAGGCGAGAAGCGTGCCGCCGTAGAGCCACGGAGTGCGTTCACGGCCAAGCGTGACAACGAGGTGGTTCTTGCCCGTCGACGCGTCCGCCTCGAGGTCGGGGATCTGATTGATGATGAGGATGTTGGCCGTCAGAAGTCCGACCGGGAGACCCACCAGGAAGGTGGCCCAGGTCGGGTCGAAGGCGCCGGTGACGACGTAGGCCGTGCCCGCCGTGATGAGCGGACCGAAAGCCAAGCCGATGGCGACCTCGCCAAGTCCGTGGCGGGCCACCAGGCGAACCGGCGGGGCCGTGTAGAAGTAGCCGAGCGCCGCGCCGAGGAGGCCGTACAGCAGCACTCCCCAGCCCACCTGCCAGGTCAGATAGAGCCCGATCGCAACCGACGTCACCAGCAGACCATTGGCGATCCGCAGCGTACCCGAAATGTCCGTCAACCCCAGCTCGATGGAGCGACTGCCGCCGCTATACTTGAGGAAGTAGTTCGCGTTCGCCTGGTCGGTGCCGCTCTTCCAGTCGAAGTGGTCGTTGTAGACGTTGGAGGCCAGATGGAGCAGGCACACGCCGATGACCGTCAGCGTGTAGTTAAGGGCCGGGAATGCGCTGTCACCGAGCAACGCCGCGGCGAACGCGCCGCCGATGAAGACCGGCATGAGGGCGGCCGAGAGGAACGGTGCGCGCGTAATGACGAGCCACTTGATCAGGTTCGTCGTCCACTTGATCTGGACGTTCACCGGCCGGTCCACCGGCTCGGTGATCCCGCAATAGCCGATCTGCTCGCCGTTCTTGTAGGTCGGCGTGATGCGGATCTTCGCCGGAAAGGTGGACCCATCCTTGCGCACGAAGACCGTCTCGCCGACATACTCCTTCTGCTCACGGGCCGACTTCAGCCAGCCCTCGACGTTCTGCAGGACGATCAGTCCGGGGGAAAAGAGCGAAACACGCTTCTTGCCCACCACTTCGTCGGCCGCATAGCCGAAGACCTCCTGCGCACCTTCATTGAAGGTCTCAATCACGCCTTCCATATCGCAGGTGACCGTGCTCTTCATATGAAGTTTCCTTAAAGAATGTGCTGATGGTCGTTCTATTGCGTATATTCTAGCGAAGAATCACTTCATTCTCAAGATTGCGAAGCTCTTCATGGACGTCGTGGTTGCCCCGATGCAGGCAAGGCACTTTGGGGGCTTTCATGAGTGTCTGGATGCCGTCTGTCGTGAGGAGAGGCACCTCGCCTTCATCGAGGCACCGCCGCGGCAAGAGGTGGAGACGTTCCTCCGGGACCTGATGGCCCGAGGATGCCCGCAGTTCGTGGCGCTGGATGACGAGCGCGTCGTCGGCTGGATCGACATCAACGTGAATACCTTGCCGGGCTTCACCCACTCGGGCCGGCTGGGGATGGGCCTTCTTCCGGCCTATCGAGGGCGCGGTCTGGGACGCCGTCTGCTCGAAAGCGCTCTTGCGGCGGCGAAGCTGATCGGCCTGAAGCGCATCGAGCTCCAGGTCTTTGCATCGAACGGGCCGGCGATCAAGCTGTATGAGCGAGCCGGTTTCGTGCACGAAGGACGACGCGATCGGGCACGGATCCTCCACGACATCCCCGACGATATCATTGACATGGCCTACCACTTCTCATGACCAACACCACCTCCACCTCCGCATCCGCCCGTTCGGCCAAGGCACGCGATGCCGTCCGGATCGGCTTCGCCCTCTTCTTTGTCGCAGCGGGCTTGAACCACTTCATCACGCCCGAATGGTATCTCGCGAATCAGATGCCGCCATGGGTCCCCTTCCCGCTCGCGATGTTGTATCTGACGGGCATCGCTGAGATCGCCGGAGGGATCGGATTGTTGATCCGTCCGGTTCGGCAATGGGCCATGTGGGGGCTGCTCCTGTTGCTCCTCGGCATCTTCCCGGCGAACGTCCACATGTTCCTGGAAGCGATCGTGCAGAACGGTTGGTCGTCGACGACAGTGGGCCTGCTCTTGCGCCTTCCGCTTCAGGCCGTCTTCATGTACGCGGTTTGGTGGTCGGCACGACGGCGTGCAGACTGAGCTTTGTCGGACCCTGATCCCACCTCTCATGAACCGTTCCACCCTGCGTCAGGTCTTTCACCCGAAGCTTCTCACCGTCCTCAAAGAAGGCTACACGCTGGCGACGTTCTGGGCCGACCTGACGGCCGGCGTCATCGTTGCCATTGTCGCGCTTCCGCTCGCCATCGCGTTCGCCATCGCCAGTGGCGTCAATCCCGCTCAAGGGTTGACGACGGCCATCGTCGCCGGCGGCGTGGCTGCTTTGCTTTCCGGCAGCCGCACACAGGTAAGCGGACCGACCGGGGCCTTCATCGTCATCATCTATGGGGTCGTGCAACAGTACGGCTATGAGGGATTGGCGGTCGCGACGCTCATTGCCGGGGTCCTGCTTGTCATCATGGGGATCGCCCGGATGGGCGTACTGTTGAAGTTCATCCCGTACCCCGTGACCATCGGATTCACCGGAGGGATCGCGCTCATCATCTTCTCGGGACAGATCCGGGACCTTCTGGGCCTCCCGGTCGAATCTCTGCCGGCGCACGCTGTCGACCAGTGGATCGTGTATGGCGGGGCTCTCGCCGGCACCTCGCTGTCCGCGCTCACCATCGGCGTCGCCGCCATCGCCATCCTGACATTGTGGCCGCGCGTCACTCATCGGATCCCCGGCTCGATCGTGGCGATCGTGGTCTTGACGGCCGTCGTTCATGTGCTGGACCTTCCGGTGGCGACCGTCGGGAGCCGGTTCGGCGAGGTCCCCAATCACCTGCCCGACATGCAATTCCGCACGGTGAGTTGGGACCTTTTCAAGGCGATGTTCTCGCCGGCGATCACGATCGCCCTGCTGGCAGCCCTTGAATCCCTTTTGTCCGCCGTCGTCGCCGACGGCATGACGGGGACTCGTCATCGACCCAATACGGAGCTGATCTCCATCGGCGTGGCCAACATTATCGTGCCGGCGTTCAACGGCATTCCGGCGACCGGCGCCATCGCCCGAACGGCGACGAACATCCGGAACGGCGGACGGACACCCGTCGCGGCGCTCGTCCATGCGGTGGTGCTCCTGCTGATCATGATGCTCTTCGGCTCCTGGGCTTCGCTGATCCCGATGCCGGTCCTGGCGGCCATTTTAATGGTCGTCGCCTATCACATGAGCGAATGGCGATCGTTCAAACGCATGCTGAAGAGCCCCAAGGGCGATGTTGCCGTGTTGTTGTCGACATTCTTGCTCACCGTCGTCATCGACCTGACGGTGGCGATCCAGGTGGGTGTCGTGCTGGCCGCCTTCCTCTTCCTTCAGCGCATGTCTGACGTCACGCAGATCGGGTCGATCACGAAGGACCTGCGAACGTCGGACCCGGACGACACGGAGGATCAGGGAGCGCTGTCGGGACGACACGTGCCGGCCGGCGTGGAGGTCTTCGAGATCCAAGGAACCCTGTTCTTCGGCGTCATCGAGCAATTCAAGGACGCCATGCGGCTGGTGGAACGTCCGCCGGACGTGCTCATTCTGCGCATGCGGAATGTGCTCTCGGTCGATGCATCGGGGATCCGCGCGCTCGAGGAACTGCACCGCGATTCCGAACGTCAGGGCACGACCCTGCTGATCTCGGGGATCCATTCGCAGCCTCTCGTCGCCCTCGAACGGGCCGGCCTCCTTGACGTCATCGGAGGCAAGAATATCAACGGCAACATCGATGAAGCATTGCAGCGTGCCGGAGAGATCCTTGATACGAAGCGACACCGCGCCGCCGTCCGTTGATTCTTGCTGAAGCTTGCGCTATGTTGACAGTTTCGTCCTCCTCCCCATGCATCGCCGAACTTTTGTCCGCGTCCTGACCGCCGGGGGCGTCGCCCTCGTCGTCGAACCGCCCCTCGCCGGGTGTCAGACGGGTCCTTCCGCCGCCTACCAAGCGTGGAACGGTCCCTCGGCGGCGTTGGCCGGAGAGGACGTGCGCTTGCAGATCGTTTCCTACGGCCTTCTCGCCCCAAGCGTCGCCAACCTTCAGCCATGGTGGGTGTCGCTGAAACACCCGGCGATCCTCGTTGCGTTGGAATCGCACCGCGTCCTTCCTTTTTCCGACCCGGACCTCCATCAGACGTTCGTGTCACTCGGAGCATTCGCCGAAGCGCTACGGCTTGCGGCTGGCGAGTACGGGGTCGCCGGCGTCATTACGCATCTTCCATCGGGCGAGCCGAGTTCAACGGACGGTCTCGGGCTGCCCGTCACGCGTGTGGACATCCTGCCGGATGGAGATCGGGACCCGCTGGCCGTGCATTTGGTGCGACGACGTACGAATCGGCTTCCCTTCTTCGACCGTAGCGTGGAACCGAAGGAGATCACCGCCCTTTCCGCAGCCGTGCCTCCGGGCGTCTCCGTCCGGTGGTTCGCATCGCGCGAAGACCGTTCGCGGATCGCGGACGCCATTCTCAAAGCCACGGAAGACTCTCTGAATCAGGCAGATCGTTACCGCGAAACGGTCGGGGTCCTTCGCTGGACCCAGGATGAAACCGAGGTCACGCGTGACGGCATACCGCTGCGCCAGCTCGGCCTCTCGACGTGGTCGGAATGGTATGAGCGACTCGTGCGCTCGCGGGCCGGCATCGCTCAAGGGGGCATGAAGGATCGTCTTCTGGAGATGGCACGCCTGCAAGCAACGAGTGCGCAGGCCTTCGGTGTCCTGACCACGTCCGTCGGTGGCCGCGCGGCGGAACTCGCCGCCGGTGCCGCCCTCCTCCGCGTGAACCTGGCCGCCACCGCACTCGGGATCGCTTTCCAGCCGCTGAACGCTCCTTTGGAAGGCAGGATGGCGATCCCTTCCGGCCTTCTTCCCGACGATGAGATCCCGCACATTCTCTTTCGGATCGGCTATGCGGAGGACGCCCCCCCCGCGCCCCGTCGCACCCTGTTCGAGGTGGTCCAACTGTGACACCGTTCCACCGTTGTGCCGCCTCGGTTCTGGTCGCGGGTGCGCTCGCCGTCTTCACGGCTACGGCGATGCCGACCATTCCACAGGCGATCCCCGACACCACGGACGATCATCTGGAGGCGTCGCTGCGCCCGATCCTGCCCCCCTTTGTCGTCGACAATCTCCGCTCGGTACTGCATCCTCGGGCACGATCGCTCGCCTCCGATCTCGCGCAGACCGCGGGCATTCTTCTCGGACCCCGTGATTCGACGGTCAGCACCGGCCGGATGCTCGACGACGTAACGGATTCGCACGCACACACCGTGGATCGGGGTGCGTATCTGCGGCTGCGACTGTTCGACCTCTACATCGGCGACTGGAGCCGCACTCCGGCGCACATCTCCTGGACGCAGAGCGCGACACCGGGAGCATGGCAACCGGTGGCTTCGGCCTACCGCAATCCCCTCCCGCAGTTCCGTGGACTCATCCCTCAAGCGGTGTTGATGGCCTCGGAGTCGATGACCAACTTCACCGATGAGTACCCGCCCGTTGAGCGGGCATCGGTCGGACTCCGCTCTCTCGACCGGCGATTGTTGGGGGGGATCTCACCGGCACATTGGGACTCCGTTACGCTGCAGCTCCAACGGGCGCTCGTCCCGGCCGCGTCATCGATCTCGCTCGGCGAGTCGCCGCGCGACGTGGAGGTTGTTCTCGCCCTTCGGCGCCGGGCCGCAACGCTCACCGCGGCCTCCTCGGACCTTCGTCGCACCATCGACCGTTGGGTGGCCCTGCATGGGACCGATGCCGACGATTCGATCCATGTGAGAGTGCGCCAGGGACATCTTCTCACCGTCGCGGTCGGACCGCGCGGGTCGACGCTTGCCGGCGAGGAGGCGTTCTTCAACTCAGCGGGCACGCACGACCTTCGTCTTCTTCTGGGCCGAGGAGATGACATTGTTACGATCGAAGGGTCTGAGCCGAAGATCCCGGTCGAGGTCATCAGCGAGGGGGACACCAAGATCCTGTCACGAACCGCTTCGACCTCAACGTGGGAGCGGTCAACGCCGCGAGGCGTCCAGTGGCATCAGGTCGCGACCCGGCCTCCGATGGACCGGCGGGATTGGGGAAGAGTCACGACCTTCGAGCCATGGCTCGACCTGGATTCGGATGACGGGTTCTTTTTCGGCGGCGGCCCGGTGACCACGACCTACGGTTTTGGCCTTGAGCCGTACGCCCAACGGAGCAGGGCCTTGGTCGGCATCGCGTCTTCGACGATGGGTGTGCGGGCCGTCATCGACTACGAAACGCGCGAGTGGTGGCGGAACATCGGCATTCAAGCCGGCCTCCGATTCGCCCAGGCTGACGTCACGAAGTTCTTCGGCACCGGGAACGAGACCATCGGCGCGGCTTCGGAGGCAGACGTAGCGAGGTTTGAGGGACGCCGACGCGACGTCGAAATGTCCGGCGGGATCGACGTCCCGCTCGGGCCATCCTGGTCGGCGGATCTGCACGTTCGACTGACGTCGTCAGCCATTCGGGCGGACCGTGGGACGGTCGTCGATTCGCTGATCTCATCGGGCGAGGTCCGCTCGCTGAATTCTGGCACAGCGGGCGCCTCGATCGTTTACGACACACGCGGGGAGGCTCTCCTTCCGGCCGACGCGGCGTACCTCGCGGCCATTTTCGAAGTGACCCCCGCCTTCCTGCAGAATCGTTCGCCCTATGTTCGCGGCGCTCTCGACGCTCAGTGGCATCTCGCCTTGCCGGACACCGCGGCGGTGATCGTCACACGGTTCGCCGGCGAGACCTTTAGCGACACACCTCCGTGGTTCGAGTCGGCGGCGATCGGGGGAAGCCACTCGCTGCGGGGCTACGAACGGGAACGGTTCCGTGGCAACGCTTCCATCCTGACCGGCGTCGAGGCCCGCATCCCGGCATGGACGATCCCGTTCATCTGGCCCCATGAGACGGGCTTCATTCTGTTCGCCGAGACCGGGCGGGTCTTCCACCGTGGTGAGGATTCGCGGCGCTGGCATTCGTCGGTCGGCGCCGGCGGATGGGTCCGTGCCGTGCGTTCGCCGTATTTCGCCTCGGGAACGATCGCTCGTTCGCCTGAGGACTGGAAGTTGTCGGCGACGCTTGGATTTGCCTTCTGATGAGAGACTGTGGTGAAGACGTTACCCACAGCGCCCCGCTTGCCGCGGCCGGGGTCCCACATCGGCAGGACCTTCAGGCACGCGACATGCTTGTTTCCGTCTGATCCGGGTTCTTGAGACTTCCTCCATCATTCCAGGATCCAATCGATGGCCCATTCGTCCGTTCAAGTGGCATCACTGCATATCTATCCCATCAAATCTTGCCGCGGGTTCGACCTGCTGTCGGCGGAAGTGAAGAGGATGGGGTTTGCCTGGGACCGCCGGTGGATGTTGGTAGATACCGCGGGGACGTTCCTGTCGCAGCGCCGCGCGCCACGCATGGCCACCATCGATGTCGTCATCGGGATGGACGCGCTGCGCATCTCCGGTCCCGGCATGGAGGACCTCGAAGTTCCGCTGGAGCCGTCAGAAGGCGAGACGATCCCGGTGGTCGTGTGGGATGACCGCTTGAACGCCTTCCCCGTCGGCCGGGACGCTGACGCCTGGTTCAGCGAGGTCCTGCGAATGCCGTGCCGGCTCGTACGGCAGCCGGAAGCGCACGTGCGCCCGGTGGACCCAAGGGACGGGACTGCCGATGACGCGGTCAGCCTGGCCGATGGGTTCCCTGTCTTGATCACATCGACCTCGTCGCTGGTGGAACTCAACAGCCGGCTACAGGATCCGGTCCCGATGAACCGGTTCCGGCCGAACATCGTCGTGCGCGGCGCAACTCCGTACGCCGAAGACACCTGGAGATCGATCGCTGGACCCGACCTGACGCTTCGAGTCGCGAAGCCGTGCGCCCGCTGCCAGATCGTCACCAAAGACCAGCGCACCGGGGTCGGCGGTGAGGAGCCGCTCCGCACGCTGGCCACCTATCGCCAGAAGGACCACAAGACGCTGTTCGGTCAGAACGCGATCCCCGACGGTCCCGGATCTATTCGAGTGGACGAAGTGCTGACGGTGGCCTGACGCGCCCCGGACACGACGCCCGGAGTTTTTGCCTATATTGCGCTCATGACGCCACCGAGCCGGCGCACCGAACCATCCGCTTCACCGACCGCGTCGTTCCGTTCCGACCGGGAAGAGATCGCCGCAAGGCATCGTTCCGGAGCCAGCGGCCGTTCGGTCGTGGCCGCCTTGTCGGACCTTCACGACCGCACCCTGACCGCGGCGTTCCGGGCCGTTCCGGGCAGCGCTACCTCGAAGCTGGCCGTTATCGCCTTGGGCGGCTATGGCCGGCGAGAGATGTGCTTCGCGTCCGATTGCGACGTCATGTTCCTCGCGCCGGACGACGCCGACCGGTCCGGGGAGACGACGATCATGCAATCGTTCTTCCATCGTCTGCTCGACGCGGGACTCGATGTCGGACACAGCTACCGCACGCTCGACGATATCCCGGCAGTTCGGGACACCGGCCTTGATTCGTGGCTCTCGCTGCTCGACGCCCGCTTCGTCTGCGGTTCGAAGGCCACCTACCAAAGATTCCTCCATGTTGTCCGGGGGGTCGTTCAGCAATCCCCTCCCGCGTCCTTCGTTCGTGACCTGCTGGCCCTGAGCCAGACACGACACCAGAAGTACGGACGCTCCACGAAGCTCCTCGAACCGAACTTGAAGAACAGCTCGGGCGGATTGCGCGACCTGCAAACGGTCGTGTGGCTGTTGCGCGGGACGGGACTGGAACCGGTGGGCTCGCGTCATCGGCGCGGTACGCTCGAAGCGATCCTGGCCTCCCCAACGCTTCGAAGGCTCTTCCCGCCCCGGTTTCCCGCACGCGGCCTGCGGGCCTTTGACCTGCTCCTGCGTACGCGCAATGAGATGCACCTCTTCGCCGGAGGGCTCCACGACACGCTCGAGTTCAGCGTCCAGGGACCGATCGCGGCGGCACTCGGCATTCGAAGCGTCAGCGGGCACGGGGCGGTCGAACGCTTCATGATGGACTACTACGACGCCGCCAACGTTGCCGCCGAGCTGACTGCGCGTGTCGCCCTCTGGGCCCGCGACCGCTGGCTGCCGTCGGGGGAGTCCATCGCCCGACCCATCGACGATCGGCTCCGGATCCGCGGGGGACGCGTGGACCTTGTCAGGTCGACGAGGCGCCTGGACACCCGGACCGTATTGGATGCCTTTCGGGCCAGGCTCGACCACGATGCCGAATTCAGTTTTCAGTTGGAAGACGCCATCCACCGCAGTCTGGGGGGCCATCGAGCGATCCGGTCGACCGACGATGCCTCTGCCTTCACCGCGCTCTGCGAGCGCGCGCACGGCATCTCGGGCACCCTGCAGTTGATGAATCGCCTCGGCTTGCTCGAGCGGTGGATCCCGGAATGGCGCCCCCTCGTGCGGTTCTTTCAGCACAATCAGTATCACTACTATACGGCCGACGAGCACACGCTGCGGGTGGTGGAATACGCTGAAGGGCTGCGGACCCAGCTCTCGGTGTTCGGGGAAGCGTATCGAGCGATGCCGCGGACCGACGTGCTCGCCTTCGCCTGCCTCCTGCACGACATTGCCAAGCCCGTGCGGGTCGAGGACCATGAGATCGCGGGTGTCCGGGTCGCACGGCGCGTGCTCGCCCGACTTCATCGGTCCGACCTGGCCGACGATGTTGCCTTCCTCGTGCGACATCATCTCGAAATGGAACAGGTGGCGTTTCGACGAAACCTGGCTGACGCAGCCACCGTCAAGGACTTCGCCGGACGGTTCCCGAAGCCGGAGCTTCTCGACTACCTTTTCTGCCTCACGTACGCCGACCTGTCGGCCGTCAACAAGAGCGTGTGGACGGAATGGAAGGCCTCGCTGCTGACCGACCTGTACCTGAGGACCCGGCGGGTACTTCGGGGGCACGAGGAGCCCGCAGCCCCGGCCGTTGTACCGATGCCGGAACGCTGGCGCCGCCAGTTCCCGGAGGATGCGCTGGCCCGACACGCCGGCCTGCTGAACGAGGCGGCGTACCGTGGTGCCTTCGCTCCCGACGAGATCGCAGAACATCTGCGCGTGATCGGCCAAGGACCGACGGTGCATGTGCTGGGACAGCAGTGGAGCGAGGTGACCGAACTGACCGTCATCGCTCCCGACGCGGACTTCTTTCTGTCACGGTGCTGCGGCGTCCTGACGGCGAACGACGGCAACATCATCGACGCCAGCATCTTCACGCGAGACGACGGGACCGTGATCGACAAGTTCCGCGTGGTCGATGCCACGACGCACGCGCCGCTCTCGGGCGACCGCTGCCGCAAGATCGAAGAAGACCTGCGCGAGGTCTTTGCCGGTGAGGTGGACGTGGAGCAACTGATCGAGCGGCATCGGCGGCGGTGGAAGCGCAAAGCCGGCCGGCACAACCCGAACATCCGCATCGACGTCGAGTTCGAGGACCATCCGCGGTTCACGATCATCGACGTCTACGGGGCCGATACGCTCGGCTTCCTGTATCGCATCACCGAGACGATGTCGCGCCTCGGCCTCAGCATCCATTTTGCCAAGATCGCCACGCGCGGAGACGGTATCGTGGACGCCTTCTACGTCCTCGACCGTTCCGGCCAACCGCTGTCCGACCCCGATCGCCGGGCCGTGGTGCAGAAGCAGCTACGGACCACGCTGCGCGACCTCTCCCATTCAGAACTGGTTCCCTCCCCGACGCCATGAATGACCGCACCGCACAACCGATCGGCGTCTTCGACTCCGGCATCGGCGGACTGACCGTCGTCCGGTCGCTCCTTCGCCATCTGCCGCACGAGAACATCGTCTACTTTGGCGACACCGCCCGCGTCCCTTACGGGTCGAAGTCACCGCAGGTCGTCCGAGAATACACGCTCCAGGACACGGACGTGCTCCTGAAGCACAACGTGAAGATGATCGTCGTCGCGTGCAATACGGTCTCGGCCGTGGCGCTCGACGTCGTGCAGAAGCGGGCCGGCGCCGGCACGCCGGTGATGGGCGTGATCCTCCCCGGCGCCACAGCGGCCGTGGCGGCCACGCGGAACAAACGTATCGGCATCATCGGCACGCAGGGCACCATCGCCAGCCGTTCGTACACCAACGCCATCCGTGAACTCGACCCGGCGGTCGAGGTGTTCGGTCAGGCTTGTCCGCTGTTCGTACCCCTGGCGGAAGAGGGCTGGACCGACCACAAGGCCACGGAGCTCATCGCGCGCGAGTATCTCCATCCGCTGGTTCAACAGAAGGTCGATACCGTCGTCCTGGCGTGTACGCACTATCCGATCCTCAGCGAGGTCATCCAGCGCATCGTGCCGCCGGCGGTTCGCCTGATCGACTCCGGCGAGGCGACCGGACACGCCGTGGCGGAACTCCTCGGGCGTTCAGGCGAGCTCAACCCGAGCACGCTCGCCCCGAATCTGCAGTTCTTCGTCAGCGACATCCCCTACAAGTTCACCGAGGTGGGTGAGCGGTTCCTCGGGGCAAGGCTCGGACGTGTTCAACGGGTCGGCGGACTCGGCTGACATTACGACGAAAGGCACAGGCGTGGCCATACGCACGATCATGCTCCTCGGCAACCCGGTCCTCCGGACCCGGTGCAAGGCGGTCCCCCGCAGCGCACGCGAGGAACGGGCCCGGCTCGCGCGAGATCTCCGCGACACGCTGGCCAATTTCCGGACGCAGCGGGGATTTGGGAGAGGCATCGCCGCCCCGCAGATCGGTTCAACGGTCCGGGCGATCCATATCGAGCCGGAGATCGGCGGTGCGATGTTCAATCCGCGCATCGTCCGGCGCAGTCGAAGGACCTTTCTGCTGTGGGACGACTGTTTCTCCTTCCCAGACCTTCTCGTCCGGCTGCGACGTCACCATACGATCGAGGTGGCCTACGAGGACGCGGAGGGACATCGCCGGACGGTGAAGGCCACCGGATCGCTCTCAGAGCTGCTGCAGCATGAGATCGACCATCTCGACGGCATCCTGGCCATCGACCGGGCCATCGACCAGAAGCATATCATCCTGAGAAGCGAGCTGGACCGCTTCACGGCGGGCAAGGGCATCTCTTTGTGAGAGAAAAGCAAGACACAGAGTCCCACAGAGGGAACACAGAGATCCACCGAGAAAAGCGAGTACAACCCAAATCCTTCTCTGTGGACCTCTGTGCCTTCTCTGTGGAACTCTGTGTAACGTTTCTATGGAGGCCGTCATGACCAAACTCCTCGATGAACCCGAGATCCGCGAGCATCTTGCGAGCGTACCGCGCTGGGAACGCCGGGGGTCGCAGATCGTTCGGACGTTCGAACACAAGGACTTCGTGGCCGCTACGGGTTTCGTGGTGGCGGTTGCGGTCCTGGCGGAACGGGCGGATCACCACCCGGATATCGACATCCGGTGGAACAAGGTCACGCTGACCCTGACCACGCACTCGGCCGGCGGACTGACGGGAATGGATTTCGCGCTCGCACGGAGCATCGACGCGCTATGAAGCATCGACGCATCGAACAACTCAAAGCCTTCATCGAACAGGATCCGAACGATCCGTTCCCCCGGTATGCCCTGGCGCTCGAGCTCGACGCGGGGGGCGACACGGCCGGAGCGATCAGCCTGCTCGAGGACCTCTTGTCGCGAGCCCCGCGGTACGTCGCGACGTATCAGCAGCTCGGGACGCTCTACCAGAAGGAGGGTGCCACTGCCAAGGCGAAGGCCATCCTCCGCGCCGGCATCACGACAGCCCGGCAGGAAGGAGACCTGCACGCGGCTGGAGAGATGACGGAAGCCCTCGACGAGCTCGGCTCGTAGCGTTTTGACCTCCGACGACTTCTCAATACCTTGATGTGCGGATCCACGCTGCTTGTATACTGTACGGTGCCTCACAACATCCCCACCATCGCTCAGGCGACAGCCGTGCCACCGACCAAAGAACAGATCCTCGCCATTTTTCGCGAATCGGGCGCCTTGCTGGACGGCCACTTCCTCCTCACGTCCGGACTCCACAGTCCGCACTACTTCCAGTGTGCGAAAGTCCTGCAGTACCCTCAGCATTTGCAGGCCTTCGCCGCGCAGATTGCAGCCACGTACCAGGGCCAGAAGATCGACGTCGTCGTCTCCCCCGCGATCGGAGGCATCGTCGTCGGAACCGAAGTGGGGCGTGTCATCGGCTGCCGAACGCTGTTCACCGAGCGGAAGGACAGCATCATGCAGCTCCGTCGGGGGTTCGAGATCGCCCCGGGCGAACGGACGCTCGTCGTGGAGGACGTGGTGACCACGGGCGGCTCGGTGTTCGAGGTGATCGACATCGTCAAGAAAGCCGGAGGCGTCGTTGCCGGGGCCGCCTGCATCGTCGACCGGAGCAACGGCAAGGTGAAGTTCGAGGGAACGCAGACCAGCGTGCTGCAGATGGATGTGGTAACCTATCAGCCGGCAACGTGCCCGCTCTGCGCATCCGGGAGTGCGCCGGTGAAGCCGGGGAGCCGGGGGAATGGGTGAGAAAGCAGTACTCAGATGTCAGTCGTCAGTAGTCAGTGGCTTGCCCCGAGCGAGGCCTGAGCTTGTCGAAGGCCGAGTCGAGGTGTCAGCAATCAGTCGTCAGTGCAAGGATCTCCGAAATGAGCCACTACAAGGTCCTCAAGAGCGACAAGAGATTCTCCGGCAAGGTCTTCGACCTCGTCGTCGACCAGGTCGAGTATCGCGACGGCACAAAAGGGATCCGCGAGGTGGCGGTCCATCCGGGCGGAGCCGTTGCGATCCCCATCCTCGAAGACGGTCGCGTCTTGCTCATCCGGCAATTCCGGCATCCGGCGAAGAGATGGTTCTTCGAGCTGCCGGCCGGGAAACTCGAACCCAAAGAAGACCCTCTGAGCTGCGCTCAGCGGGAGCTGGAAGAAGAGACCGGTTACACGGCGGCGACGTGGGAGCCGCTCATCTCCATCCACACCACCCCGGGGTTCTGCTCGGAGGTCCTCCACCTCTTCGTTGCCCGACGTCTCCATCCTGCTCCCGGCGGCCAGCGTCTCGAGGCCGGCGAATCAACGTTGACGTTGCACGCCACACCCTGGCATGAAGCGCTCGCGGCCATCGAGCATGGCGAGATCGACGACGCCAAGACCGTCTGCGGCCTCCTGCTCGCCGACCGGATCCTCCACCGTTCCGCATGACCAATCCCGTTGAACTGATCCGCCGCAAGCGCGATGGCGCGGCACTGACCCGCGAGGAACTCTCCGGCCTCGTCGGAGCCTACACCCGCGGCGAGCTTCCCGACTATCAGATGTCGGCCTTCCTCATGGCCTGCTACTTCCGCGGCATGACAGAGGACGAGATGCTCGCCTTCACCGACCTGATGCTCCATTCGGGGACGGTGCTGGACCTGTCCGATGTCCCCGGGATCAAGGTGGACAAGCACTCCACCGGTGGCGTGGGGGACAAGGTATCACTCTTGCTCGCTCCGATCGTGGCGGCGTGCGGCGTTCCGGTGCCGATGATCTCCGGACGGGGCCTGGGCCATACCGGCGGCACGCTCGACAAGCTGGAGACGATCCCCGGGTTCCGCACGGACCTCTCCATCGACGACTTTCGGCGCGTCCTGCGCGACGTCGGATGCGTGCTCATCGGCCAAACGGGCGAGATCGCTCCGGCCGACAAGAAGATGTATGCGCTGCGCGATGTGACGGCGACCGTGGAGTGCATTCCGCTCATCGCCGGCAGCATCATGAGCAAGAAGCTGGCCGAAGGCATCGACGCGCTCGTCCTCGACATCAAGACCGGCCGCGGCGCCTTCATGGAGAAGACCGATCGGGCGATCGAACTCGGCTCGGCCCTCGTGTCCATCGGCGAACGGGCGGGCAAACGGACGGTCGGCTACGTGACCGATATGAGCCAGCCGCTCGGTACTCACGTCGGCAACTGGCTCGAGGTCGTTGAGTCGGTGGAGTGCCTGCGATCGGGCGATCGCACGCCGGATGGCTCCGCCGATCTCATGGAACTTACGCTCCTCCTGTCGGGGACCATGATCTGGCTGGGAGGGAAGGCAGGAAGCGTGGAGGATGGGATCGACCGAAGCCGGGGGGCCGTTCGGAACGGCGCGGCCTGCGCGAAGCTGCTTGATATCGTCAGAGCTCAGGGCGGATCGGTAGGCGCCATCGAACGCCTGGACGCATATCCGCCGGCCGCTCATCAGCTTACGATCGCCGCAGAAAGTGACGGCTGGCTCTCGTCGATCGACGCCTTGGAACTCGGCTTGAGCGGGATCCTGCTCGGCGCCGGCCGAAAGGCGGTGGCCGATCGGATCGATCCTCTGGCAGGCATGGTCCTCAACAAGAAACGGGGTGATGCGATCAAGAAGGGGGATACGTTGGTGACCGTTCACGCATCGGACCGGTCGCGGCTCGAGTCGGCCTCGACTCGCATCCGAGCCGCATTCACGGTGACCTCAACCAAACCCTCCCCTCAGCCGCTCATCGTCGCAACGATCACGAAGGAGGGCGTTCGCACAGGGCTGGCATCGCTCTGACGAGATCCCCGACCTCGGGTGTTCCGCTTCGTCAGAGGTTCTTCGCCAACACCGCCATCATCGCTTCGTGGACCCTCCCGTTCGTTGCCAGGAGGTCCCTGCCGCTCACCTGCATCTCTTGTCCGCGAAAGTCCGTCACTCTCCCTCCCGCCTCACGCACGACGAGCATTCCTGCCGCCATGTCCCACGAA
>JALONQ010000034.1 GCA_025454835.1 Bacteroidota bacterium
ACGATGAGGGACGCGCTCAGCGTGCCGCAGCTTCGTTCAAACGCACCCAACTCAACTCGAAGTTGGTAATCGACCATTTTTCAGCATCCTGCTAGTATCTGTTCATTGCGTCTTTGCGTCATTGCGTGAATCCTTCATTACAGGTGAGTGTGCATGCTCGTTGACGTCGTGATGCCCAAGATGGGCGAGAGCATCCAGGAAGGGAAGATCCTTCGCTGGACCAAGAAAGTGGGCGAGAAGATCGCCAAGGATGAGACGATCCTCGAGATCAGTACCGACAAGGTCGACTCGGAGATCCCGTCCCCCGTCGGTGGCATTCTGGCGTCCATCGTCGTCGCCGAGCAAGAGACGGTGCCGGTGGGCACCGTGATCGCCAGGGTCGAGACGGATGCTTCGGCCAAGATCGACGCGGCGACACCGGCTGCCGCCTCAGCGCTGGCTGCCTCTGCCGATACTCCGGTGCCGGTCGCCCAAGCTCCCGCGGTCGCTCCCGCCGACGTCCCCGTCCGTGGTTCGGATGACCGGTTCTATTCACCGCTCGTTCGCTCGATCGCGAGGCAGGAAGGTCTGGCCGCCGGAGATCTGGCCCGCATCGCCGGGAGCGGTCTCGGCGGACGCGTGACGAAGCAGGATGTGCTGGCGTATCTCAAGACCCGTCCGACAGGAGGAGCAGCGGTCAGCGCGCCGCGTTTCGATGCCACCATCCATAAGTTGGATCTGGCCGAGCTGCAGAAGAAGTACCCGGCCCCCCGCCATGAGATCCTGCAGATGGACAACGTCCAGCAGAGGATGGCGGAACACATGCTCCGGAGCATCGCGACCTCGCCGCATGTGCAGGCCATCGACGAAGTGGATGTCACCGGCCTCGTGAACTACCGGGCCAAGGAAGGGGCCGGCTTCGAGAGGCGCGAAGGCTTCAAGCTGACGTATACGCCGTTCTTCTTTGCAGCCGTCGCCGCCGCGCTCAAGGAATACCCGATCGTCAACAGTTCGGTCGAAGGCGACAAGATCATCCTGAAGAAGGACATCAACATCGGCATGGCGGTGGCGTCGCCGTCGGGGCTCATCGTGCCGGTGCTGAAGCATTGTGAAGAGAAGAACTTCCTCGGCCTGGCGAGGGCCATCAACGACATCGCCCTCCGGACCAGGAACAAGAAGCTCCAGCCCGACGAGATCGCCGGGGGCACCTTCACGATCACGAACTACGGCATCTTCGGGAACATCATCGGCATTCCGATCATCAATCAGCCGCAGGTCGCCATCCTCGGGACCGGGGCGATCAAGAAGCGCCCGGTCGTTGTTTCGGATGCTGAGGGGAACGACCTGATCGGCGTCCGGTCGATGATGTATCTGACCCTGTCGTTCGACCACCGGATCATTGACGGCGCGATCGGCGGCCAGTTCCTGGCGAAGGTGAAGCAGGGGATCGAGGCGTTCGGCTTCCTTTCCATCGGATGATGCCGGATGCGCTGAGAATTCCCTTGTCGTGAATCGCAAAGGACGCGAAGCACGCCAAGATCAAGAATTGTGTCAAACGGTGTCAGCGATATAGATCATTTCTGCACCGTCGACTTTGCGTGCTTGGCGTTCTTGGCGCTCTTGGCGACGATATCCACGAATTCTATCAGGCGGCTCTGTACTCGATGGAGATCATCATCAGCGAAGTTACAGTGAAGGAAGCCGCCCCCGCCGCCCCGCGGCGCCCGGAGTGGCTGAAAGCCCGGATCCCGGGAGGGGAGACCTACGCCCGCCTGCACGGCATCATGCGCACCCATGGCCTGCATACGGTCTGCGAGGAAGCCCGGTGTCCGAACATGGGCGAGTGCTGGAACCATGGGACGGCGACATTCATGATCCTGGGCGACACCTGCACCCGGTCGTGCGGGTTCTGTGCGGTCAAGACCGGCCGGCCCGAGTACGGCCTGGATTGGGACGAGCCCCGGCGCGTCGTCGAAGCGGTCGAGCGCATGGGTATCCGTCATGCCGTCATTACGTCCGTCAACCGCGACGAGCGCAAGGACGGCGGTGCGCCGATCTTCGCCGAGACCATTCGGCTCATTCGTGAACGCGTCTCCGGTTGCAGCATTGAGGTGCTCATTCCCGACTTCAAAGGGCATGAGGAAGCGCTCAAGATCGTCCTCGACGCCGCTCCCGACATCCTCAACCATAATCTCGAGACGGTCCCGCGCTTGTATCGCACCGTCCGGCCGCAAGCGAATTATCGCCAATCGCTCGAGGTGCTCGACCGATCGAAACGTCGCGGCATGCGCACGAAGACCGGGCTGATGCTCGGTATCGGCGAGCGGATGGAGGAGGTCGTGGAGGTCATGAAAGACTGCCGGACTGTCGATGTCGACATCCTCACGCTCGGACAATACCTCCAGCCGACGAAGGAACATTTGCCCATCGATCGGTATGTTCATCCCGACGAGTTCGCGGAGTTGAAACGTATCGGACTGGAGCTGGGATTCAAGCATGTGGAGTCTGGGCCGCTGGTGCGGAGCTCGTATCATGCGGAGAAGGCAGTTGAGAACAAATGAGATGTAAGATGTGAGATGTAAGATGTGAGATGTGAGATGTAAGATGTAAGATGTAAGACTGAGGCACGGGTCTCCTAAGCCTCTTACCTATTCTCTATTCACCATTCTCTCTTCTCTATTCTCGATCCAAGTTCTCCATTGGCCCCATGATCACCCGCTACGGATACGACGTCTACTTCACCGTCCTGGCCATCTGCATCGTCGTGGCAGTGCTGGCGCTGCTGTTTGTGGAGCCGAAGTGGCTTCGCTACGGCCTCCTGCTTCTGTCGATCGCGATGGTGATCTTCGCAACCAATTTCTTCCGCGATCCGGAACGAACGACGCCGGAAGGCGAAGGCTTGATCATCGCACCGGCCGACGGCAGGGTGCTGCATGTGCGGGACGTGGACCAGCCGGAATACATCGGCGGCCGGGCCAAGGTCGTGGCGATCTTCATGTCACCGCTCAACGTGCACGTGAATCGCAATCCGATCAGCGGGACCGTCCGCCATCTCCGATACGTCAAAGGGGAATACTTCGCCGCGTTCGAGGACAAGGCTTCCGAAGCGAACGAGCAGATGGTCATCGGCATGGAGAACCGGTTCGGCAAGGTCCTGTTCAAGCAGATCGCCGGGTTCGTGGCCAGGCGCATCGTGTGCGAGTTGAAGGACGGCCAGTCGGTGACGGCCGGAGAGCGGTTCGGCATGATCAAATTCGGCTCACGCGTCGACGTCTACTTCGACCCGAAAGCCGAGGTCCGGGTAAAACCGGGCGACATCACTGCCGCGGGCGAGACAGTGCTCGCGACGTATCGTTAACCAACCCAAGGCGCCTCCATGAAGATCACGCGAGCGGTCGTTCCGAGTCTCTTCACGACGCTCAATGTGTTCTGCGGGTTTCTGTCGATCGTCCACGCGAGCGAAGGACGGATCGAGTTGGCGGCCTGGTTCATCATTCTCGCCGGAGTGTTCGACACGCTCGACGGACTCATGGCCCGCATCACCCGTTCGTCCAGCCAGTTCGGCGTCGAGCTCGACTCGCTGTCGGACGTCGTCTCGTTTGGAGCCGCTCCGTCGTTCCTGGTCTGGAAGGTGCATCTGTACCAGCTGGCAGAGTGGGGGTTGATCATCGCGGCCTTCCCGCTCGTCTTCGGCGCCATTCGGCTGGCCCGGTTCAACGTTCAGCTCGTCGGGTTCGACAAGTCGCACTTCACCGGGATGCCGATCCCGATGCAGGCCATCACCGTTTGCGCCTTCTTGCTCCAGTTTGCGGGGGAGAATGGCGCCCTGACCGGTTGGCCGAAGGACGCCCTAGCGCCCCTTACCGTGGCGCTTGGCCTCTTGATGGTCAGCCGCGTGAAGTACGACACGTTGCCCAAGTTGTCGCGCAAGGAAATGGCGAGGCATCCATGGAAGATCGTCAGTTTCGCGATCGCCGGCCTCATCGTCATCTTCTCCAAGGGCGAGTATCTGTTCGGCGTGTTATCGGTGTTCATCCTGTTCGGCATCGTTCGGGCGGGCGTCTCGAAGCTGCGCCATCAACCCGAGCCCGAGGCCGACGACGAGCCCGAACCGTCCAGCGTCGATGTTTGACCTCACCTGTCCAGTGAAAGGTTATCCGTGTATCACGCCAAAGTCGTTGTGACGCTTCGCCGCTCGATCCTTGACCCGCAAGGGAAGGCCGTCGAGCATGGGATTCACACCCTCGGACACGAGGCCGTCGAGAACGTCCGTATCGGCAAGATGGTGGAGATGCACATCGATGTCGCCTCGAGGGATGAAGCGGAGCGCATCGCCAAGGATGCCGCCGGCAAGCTCCTGGCGAATCCCGTCATGGAGGACTTTCACGTGACCGTGGAGAAGGTCGGATGAAACGCGTCCGGTTCGGCGTCATCGTATTCCCAGGCTCGAACTGCGACCACGATGCGCACCATGTCGCCGGCGCGATCCTCGGTCAGGAGGCGCGGTTCATCTGGCACAAGGAAGGTTCGATCGGCGACGTTGACGTCGTCATCGTGCCGGGGGGATTCTCGTACGGCGATTATCTGCGCTGCGGCGCCATCGCCCGTTTTTCGCCTGTCATGCAGGATGTCGTCCGGTTCGCAAAACGCGGGGGCCTCGTGATCGGTATCTGCAACGGATTCCAGATCTTGACGGAGGCCGCGCTCCTGCCCGGCGTGCTCCTGCGCAATGCCTCGCTCCGGTTCAGCTGCAAGGATGTGCAGTTGCGCGTGGAACGAACGGACCTTCCATGGACGAACCGATGCACGACGGGCGAGGTGTTGCGCGTGCCGATCGCTCACGGCGAAGGCAATTTCTTTGCCGAAGCGGAAACGATCAAGCGCATCGAAGGGAACGGCCAGGTGCTGTTCCGATACGCCGAGCCCGATGGAAGGCTGACGGAGGCTTCGAACCCGAACGGTTCGATCAACAACATCGCCGGCATCGTCAACGAGCAAGGGAACGTGCTCGGCCTGATGCCGCACCCGGAGCGGGCCTCTGACCCGGCGCTCGGCAACACCGACGGCCGCAAGATCTTTGATTCACTCGTGGCAGCAGTGCTCTCGACACATGCCGGGGCCCTTGTGGCGCCGGCGGAAAGGAACTGAATATGTTCGGTAACCTGGGAGGCAGCGAACTTTTCCTCATTCTCCTCATTGTGCTGGTCTTCTTCGGCGCCAAGAAACTGCCGGACCTCGCCAAGGGCCTCGGCCAGGGCATCCGTGAGTTCCGCAAAGCGGCCAAGGATGTGCAGGAAGAGGTGGAGAAGGAGACGAAGAAGCTCGAAGACTCCACCAAGATCGACGAGAAGAAGTGAGCGCGTCCGTCACGCACCGTTCCTTCGACCGTATCCGGCAGGACCTGGACGCGGGGAGCACGACGGTCGAGGAGATCACGGCCGGCTATTTGGCCGCTGCGGAAGAACGCTCGTCGCTCAACGCCTTCATCAGCCTGTTCGGCCATGAAGCGATGGACCAGGCCCGCCAGGTCGACCGGAAACGCAAGGCCGGCGCGGCGGGTCCTCTGGCCGGCATGGTCGTCTCGATCAAGGACGCCATCAGCGTTGCCGGGCACCGGCTGACGTGCGGCTCGCGGATCCTCGAGAACTTCGTGTCGCCGTACGACGCGACGGTCGTCGCCCGTTTGAAGGCGGCGGATGCCGTCATCCTTGGCAAGACGAACCTCGACGAGTTCGCGATGGGCTCGTCGACGGAGCATTCGGCGTTCGGCCGCGTCAAGCACCCGCAGGATCCGGACCTCGTGCCAGGCGGGTCCAGCGGCGGCTCGGCCGTGGCGGTCGCCGCGGGGCTTTCGACCGCTTCGCTCGGCTCCGACACGGGAGGGTCCATCCGCCAGCCGGCGGCATTCACGGGCATCGTCGGGCTTAAGCCCACCTACGGCCGCGTTTCACGGTACGGCCTCGTCGCCTTCGCGTCGTCCTTCGACACGATCGGTCCATTCGCCCTGACGGTGGCCGATGCGGCGCGCGTGCTGCAGGCGATGGCGGGAAGGGACGTATGCGATTCGACCTCATCGTCGACGCCGGTCCCGGACCTGCTCTCGGCCATCGGCCAGCCCGTGAGAGGTCTGCGCGTCGGATTGCCGAAGGAGTACTACGCGGAAGGTCTGCAGCCCGAGGTGCGCGCGGCGGTGCAGCGCCAGGTGGATCTGCTACGGGATGCGGGTGCGGTGATCGCCGAGGTCTCGCTGCCGCATTCGGCCTTCACGATCGCCGCCTACTACATTCTCGCCACGGCGGAGGCGTCGTCCAACCTGGCGCGGTATGACGGAGCCCGCTATGGCTACCGGGCCAAGGACGCCCACGACCTTTCCGAAATGTACCTCCGTTCACGATCGGAGGGGTTCGGCGCTGAAGTGAAGCGACGCATCATGCTCGGGACGTACGTGCTGTCGGCCGGCTACTACGAGGCGTACTACGGCAAGGGCCAGCGTGTGCGCCGGCTCATCAAAGAGGATTTCGACAAGGCGTTCGCCCAGGTCGATTGCCTCGTCACGCCGACGACGCCGTCGACCGCGTTCAAGGCGGGGGAGAAGTCCGGCGACCCGCTCCAGATGTATCTTTCGGACATCTATACGGTCTCGGCAAACCTGGCGGGCATTCCGGGCATCAGCCTCCCGTGCGGTACCGACGGTGCCGGCCACCCGATCGGCGTCCAGCTGCTCGGCCGGCAGTTCGACGAACCGACCATTCTTCGCGTTGCCGCCTTTCTCGAAGCGGCCGCTCCATCTCATACCTGATCGAACACACCATGAGCATTCTCGTCAGCAAGCGCACGCGCGTCGCCGTCCAGGGCATCACCGGCGGTGAAGGGACCTTCCACACGATGCAGATGATCGAATATGGTACGAACGTCGTCGCCGGCATCACGCCGGGGAAGGGGGGCACGAGCTACAAGGGGGACGAAACGAACGCTTTCAAGCGTCCCGTCCCGGTCTTCAACACCGTGCGCGAAGCGGTCGAGCAGGAGGGGGCTGACACCTCCATCATTTTCGTTCCCGCGGCCGCCGCGGCCGACGCCATCCTCGAGGCGGCGAACGCCGGCATCAAGCTCGTCGTTTGCATCACCGAAGGCATCCCGTCGTCGGACATGATCAAGGTCTACGATCAGCTCAAGAAGACGGGAACGCGGCTCATCGGGCCGAACTGCCCCGGCATCATCACGCCGGGCGAGGCGAAGATCGGCATCATGCCGGGCTTCATTCACAAGCCGGGTCGCGTCGGCGTCGTGTCGCGCAGCGGAACCTTGACGTACGAGGCGGTCTGGCAGCTCACCGAGCGGGGCATCGGCCAGTCGACCTGCATCGGCATCGGCGGCGACCCGGTCATCGGTACGCGGTTCATCGACGCGATCAAGCTGTTCAGCGAGGACAAGAACACCGACGGCATCATCATGATCGGCGAGATCGGCGGCTCGGCCGAGGAAGAGGCCGCCGACTACATCGCCAGGCATGTGCGGAAGCCGGTCGTCGGGTTCATCGCTGGACAGACGGCGCCTCCCGGCCGTCGCATGGGCCACGCCGGCGCCATCATCTCGGGCGGCAAGGGCACGGCGGCTGAGAAAATGAAGGTCATGAAAGAAGCCGGCATCTTCGTCGTCGAGAGCCCGGCACTGCTCGGCGAAACAATGGCAAAGGCGCTCAGATCGAAGAAGGGGGCAAAGAGCAAGTCCCCGAAGAAGTCTGCCACGAAGTCGGCCGGGAAGAAGAAGCGCACCGTCAAAGCGAAGCCTACCAAGAAGAAGCGTTGAGCATCTTGCAGACAACTCCATAGCCCACGTTCATCAATCGACATTCGTCAATCGTCAATCGACAATCCCACATGGCCATCGAAAGAACCCTCGCGATCCTCAAGCCGGATTGCGTTCGCAAGAACCTCCAGGGCGAAGTGATCGCCCGCATCCAGAAAGCCGGCTTCAAGGTCCTCGGCATGAAGCAATTGCGCCTCTCGAAGGAACAGGCCGGCGCGTTCTACGCCGTCCACAAGGGACGGCCATTCTATGACGGACTTGTCGAATTCATGACGAGCGGTCCGTGCATGCCGATCGGGCTCGAGAAAGAGAACGCGGTCGCCGACTTCCGGACGCTCATCGGTGCGACCGACCCGAAGGACGCGGCGGAAGGAACGATCCGCAAGCTCTACGCCGACAACAAGGGCGAGAATATCGTCCACGGCTCGGATTCGGCGGAGAATGGACGAATCGAGGTCAGCTTCTTTTTCAGCACGGCTGAGATCGTCTAGGCTCTTCGAAGGCCCGTCTTCGGCGATCGCCGCGACCGTTGGTATTCGGTCTGCAGCATCCCGCGGGCGGGCCTTTGGATTTCCGTGCCCGCAGCCCCAAGACGGCGGAGGGGAAGACAGAGGCGAGAGGTCAGAGGACAGTAACCAGTGATCGGTGATCAGTGATCAGTAATCAGTGACTGGTGACCTGTAACTTGGAACCAGGAACCGCCGGAAGCCTGATACTAACGCGGCGGAAGCCTCGACAGATCTTTCCGTTGTGCCGACTCACGATCCGCATCTCTCTACCCGATCCCCGATCCTTGGCCCGTGCGAAGCCGAAGGACCCAATCCCCATTCACTTTCACCCCCCCCATGCCCCTGCCCCGCTGGACCCGACTCGCGTCTGATGTCGTCTTCAAGAACCCTTGGTGGACATACCGCCGAGACACCTTCCGCATGCCGAACGGGCGTGAAGGGGAGTATCATCTTGTCCACACCAACGGCGCGAGCCTGATCATTCCCGTGCGACCCGACGGAAAGATCGTCCTGGTCAACCAATACCGGTTCCTGTGCGACCGTGATAGCTTGGAATTCCCTTGCGGCGGCGTGAAGGACGGGCATACCTACGATGACACGGCACGGATGGAACTGGAGGAGGAGGCGGGCTTCGTAGCGCGGTCGTGGATGATCGCGGGTGAATTTAATCCCTACAACGGCGTGACCGACGAGATCTGCCGGGTCTATATCGCGCGCGACCTGCGGTCCGTGCCGCCGAAACCCGATGCGACGGAGGAATTCGAGATCGTCGCCTTGAGCCCCGACGAGATCGAGGCGAAGATCGTGTCAGGCGTGATGTGGGATGGAATGAGTATCGCGGGATGGTGCGTGGCGAAGAACTATCTCTGACGAAATGAGAAATGCTAAGGAACAAATGCTAAACGAGGATCGAAGATCGAAGCACAAAATATGAACGAGAGATCAAGGGTCAAGTTTCTTCGGGATACCGCCCTCGAACTTCGAAATGATGGAACCAAGGATCCTCATGAGTTGGTTGGCTTCGTCGATGAGTCTCGTCCGGGCGTCTTCTTCCTCGGGTCGACATTCGGTGAGTTCGAGCCAGTATTGTGCTTCCTTGGCCTCTTTTCGGGCGATGCGCAGTCGCATGAGGAAATCCTTCCGACCCAAAGCTTCGTTGGCCTCTCGATAGTTGGCACCAACGGAGGCTGCCGACCTGATCAATTGTCGGCCGGATTCAGTGTTCGTGTCTGAAGAAGGTAGTGATCGGAAGAATGTGAAGACGGCCCTTGAGAACCGCAGTGTCCGGTCTTCAAGGTCATAGACCTTTGCCATGTTCCCCCTCGTTGAGATGTGAGACGCACAAACTTCATGCTTTCCTGCAAAAGAAACAATACCGTACGCAACACGATATGGCGAATAGCGTCACGGCCCTTTTAGGACTCCTACCTCGTCCTTCAGATCCATCTAGCATTTGGACGCTACCGTGCGCATCATGATAAAGCGACTCCCAGCATTCAAGTCTGAGTCCAAAGCTTGGTCATTTGGATTCGTTTAGCATTTGGACACTTCGCATTTAGGATTTGACCATGAAGCCCCTCCTTGCTTTCCTTCTCGCCTTCACGATACCCATCTCTGCCCAGGTCCTTTCCGGCGCCGACATTCTCTTGAAGGACCGACTGGACCTCATCAAGGGCAAGCGCCTCGGCGTCGTCACCAATCATTCGGCGCTGCTGAAGGACGGCCGGCATCTGGTCGATGCCCTCGCCGCCGTTCCCGGCGTGAAGATCGTGGCCCTCTTCGGGCCCGAGCATGGCATTCGGGGAGATGCGCCCGACGGCCGCAGCGTCCGTGATACCGTCGACGCAAAGACGGGCGTGCCGATGTATTCGCTGTACGGCCGCATCAATAAGCCGACCCCGGAGATGCTCCGCGGCGTCGATGTGCTGGTCTTCGACATTCAGGACGTTGGCGCGCGGTTCTACACGTTCATCAGCACGATGTCGCATGCGATGGAGGCGGCGGCCGAGAACGACATTCCCTACGTCGTCCTCGATCGTCCGAACCCGATCCGCGGCACATGGGTCGAGGGGCCCATCCGTGTGGACACGCTCCGGTCGTTCGTCGGATTGCACCCGATCCCGATCGCGCATGGCATGACGGTGGGCGAGCTGGCCACGATGTTCAATGAAGAAGGGTGGCTGGCGAATGGCGCTAAGGCCAAGCTGACGGTCGTGACGTGTGTGGGCTGGAGGCGGGACCAGTGGTACGACCAGACGGGCCTGGCGTGGGTGAAGCCGTCGCCCAACATGGCGACGCTTACGACGGCGACCGTCTATCCCGGCACATGTTTGTTCGAAGGGACGAACCTGTCGGAAGGGCGGGGCGTCGAGAAGCCGTTCGAGACCATCGGAGCGCCGTACGTGGACGGCGAAGCATGGGCCAAGGAGTTGAACGCGCGCTCCCTGCCTGGCGTGCGGTTCGAGCCGGTGCGTTTCACGCCGCGCGAGATCCCGAACGTTGCCAGCCGCCCGAAGCATCAAGGCGCCGAGTGCGGGGGCGTCGCGTTGATCGTGACCGACCGGGAAAAGCTGCAGCCCGTCCGCACGGCCGTTCACATGCTGTCAACGATCAAACAGCTGGCCGGCGAGAAGTTCCAGTGGCGGAACAGCAGCATCGACCGGCTTTCGGGAACGCCCGCCCTTCGCCTGGCGGTCGACGCCGGAAAGCCCGCCGACGAGATCGTGAATTCCTGGAAGCCCGAAACCGAGCAATTCGGTACGACGAGGACGAAGTACCTCCTCTATTAAGTTCGATCTCCGAAGACTTACGATGTGAATACGAAGACCCGCCGGGAATTCCGACGGGCCCTTGATATTCCTCGAAAATTCGAAATCGACAATTTCAGGCCGAGCGAAGTCGAGGCCTCGCAATCCGCAATTCCTCACGTCCTCCCCAGGGCCTGCTTCAGGTCCTCGATGATATCCTCCACATTCTCGATGCCCACCGAGATCCGCACGAGTCCGTCCGTCACGCCGATGGCTTGACGCTGTTCGGCGGGCACGGAGGCGTGCGTCATCGTGGCCGGATGTGAGATAAGGGTCTCCACCCCCCCGAGACTCTCCGCCAACGAGCAGAGTCTGACCCGCTTCAAGAACGACTTCGCCGCCGCGAGGCCGCCAAGGTCGAACGAGATCATCCCGCCGAATCCCCGCATCTGCTTCTTCGCGAGGTGATGCTGCGGATGGGTGAGCAGACCCGGATAGTTCACCTTTTCCACCTTCCGGTGGCGGGCGAGGAATCGGGCCACCTCCATCGCGTTGGCGCAATGGCGCTCCATGCGGATCGGCAGGGTCTTGATGCCGCGCAGGCACATCCATGCCTCGAACGGGCTCAGGATGCCCCCGATGGATTTCTGCAGGAACCGAAGCCGCTCCGCCAGTTTCTTGTCGTTCAGGATCAGCAAGCCTCCCAGCATGTCGCTGTGGCCGTTGAGGTACTTCGTGGCGCTGTGGACGACGATGTCGATGCCGTACGAGAGGGGATTCTGCAGATACGGACTGGCGAACGTGTTGTCGACGACGGAGATCAGCTTCTTCGCTTTCGCGATCCGCGCCACCGCCTTCAGGTCGGTCAATTCGATGGTCGGATTCGTGGGCGTTTCCACGAACAGCATCTTCGTCGTGGGCCGGACATGCTTGCTGATGTTGTCCGGATCGGTCGTGTCGATGAACTCAAAGTCGAGTTGGAATTGATTCAGCACGAGTTTGCCCAGCCGGTACGTGCCGCCGTACACGTTGCTCGACAGCAGAACGTGGTCGCCCGACTTCAGGAGGTGGAACAAGGTCGTGATGGCGGCCATCCCCGAACCGAAGGCAAGTCCGTGCTTGACGCCTTCGAGCGCGGCCACGTTCCGTTCGAGGACGGTGCGCGTCGGGTTCGAAACTCGAGCGTACTCGTAGCCCTTGTTCACCCCCAGTTCCTGCTGGACGTAGGTCGACGTGAGATGGACGGGGGTCATGATACTGCCGGTGAACGGATCGGGTTCGACGGCGGCGTGAATGGCCTTCGTGGCAAAACCGCGAGGACGTGGTGCCATGGTGCGGACCTTAGCGTGACATGTATTCAATGACGTCGTACCGCGTGACGATGCCTGAGACGGCTCCGTCATCTTCGACAAGCACGGCGTGGTGATGATGAGAAAGATGGACGACCGCCGCCTGAACGAGGTCGTCGGCCGGAAGGACCGGGAACGGCTCGCGGAGATGTTGCTGCACCGTGTGATCGATCGTGGCCGGGTCGCGCAGGACCGTTCCCATCAGGTCCGCCTCCTGCACATGCCCAACGCATCGGCCGTTCTCCATGACCGGGAGCTGCGAGACATTGGAACCGGTCATGAGGTCGATGGCCCTGCGCAGGTCCGTGGTCGGGTCGACGGAGATCACCATTCCCTTGGTCTTCTTGCTTTCGAGGACGTAGCGGAGCGTCACGCGTTCGGGGACAAGGAAGCGGTGCTCGCGCATCCAGTCGTCGTTGTACATTTTGCTGAGGTATCGTTCGCCGCTGTCGGGAAGGAGGACGACCATGACAGACCCTTGGGGCATGTCCTTCGCCACCTTCAGTGCGCCGGCCATGGCCGTGCCGCAGGAACCTCCCGCGAACAGTCCTTCTTCGCGGGCGAGACGCCGACCCATGATGAACGATTCCTTGTCGTCCGCTTCGACGATGTCGTCAATGTAGTCGAAATTCAGGACACCGGGCAGATGGTCCTGCCCGATCCCTTCGACCTTGTACGTCTTGAAGACCGGCGTGATCTTCTTCGTATAGAAGTATTCGCGCAGCACCGACCCTTTCGGGTCGACGCCGACGACGCCGGTGCCAATTCCGCAAACGAAACAATCGATCTGGCCGTCCGTCTGCTGCCAGATCTCCGGACCCGTGGTGCGATAGTGCGCCTCAGGATTGCGGGGGTTGTTGTACTGATTGGCCAGGAAGGCATTGGGAGTCTCACGAACGATGCGCTTGGCGACCTCGGTGTAGCTTTCGGGTGAGTCGTGATGTACAGCCGTCGGAGTCACGATCACCTCTGCCCCCATAGCCCGGAGCAGAAGGATCTTCTCCTGGCTCATCTTGTCGGGCATCGTGAAGACGCACCGGTAGCCCTTCACGGCTGCCGCCAGGGCAAGCCCCATTCCGGTGTTGCCGGAGGTTGCCTCCACGATCGTACCGCCCGGTTTCAGCCGGCCGTCTCGCTCCGCATCTTCGACGATCTCGACGCCGATGCGGTCTTTGACAGAGCCGCCCGGATTGAGGAATTCCGCCTTGGCGAAAACCGAGGCCTTCACTTCCGAGGTGATCCGATGGAGTCGAATCAGGGGGGTCGCCCCTATTGCGGAGAGTATGGATTCGTGGTATCGTATGCGGGTGAGGTCTCTGAGCATGTCCTTCTCGATCATGGCAATTGGACTTCAATATATCATTTCGAGACATGATTCAGAATGACCAGGTCAATACGACGTTCCATCGCAAGGGCTTCTCCGAATATCGCCAGATCCGCAGGATTTTCGTCGGTTTCGAATCATGTCGTCGTTCATGGTCACTGGCAGGAGTCTTGTAACAGTATTGCGAGGAATGTGATTGCTTGCACAGCGGTTGTGCGCCGCCCGCCCTAGATTGCTGCTGATCGTTCGAGGAAGAACATGGGAACTGGACAGATGCTTCTTGCAACCCTTGCGCTGGCGCTCTTGGGGTCAACGGTCTTGACGCTGAATCGCTCCTCCACGCAGCATGGGACGATCCTGCAACAGACCGAGATCGGCGTCTACGGCATTTCGATGGCCACGTCCATCGTCGAGGAAGCACAAGGCCTGGCCTTCGACGAGACCACCGTCGACAACGCCGTGGCTGCGGTCAGCTCTTTGACGAGCACGATGGGCCCGGAATCGGGAGAGACGACGAGCCCGGTCACGACAAACAACTACGACGACTTCGACGATTTCAACAATCTGAACATGTTGGTCAACGTTTCCGGCGTCTCCCAGTTCCGGATCCAGGCGCGGGTGTACTACGTGACCCCGACAGCCCCGAACACGGTGTCGGCGTCCAGAACATGGCACAAGCGCATGGACGTGACCGTTTCAGCCTTCGGAACGACTGATACCGTTCGCACCTCGTTCATTTTCAGCTATTTCAATTTCCGGTAAGCCGCCATGGGTTCGCAAACGATGCTTGATATCGTCGGCTCGTTCTTTATCGGCGGGATCCTGCTGATCATGGCCTTGCGCTTGAACGCATCGGGCATGGAAACGAGCCGCGTCTACAACCAGAACTTGATCCTTCAGCAGAACATCACAACCCTTGTGCAAATGCTGGAGAGTGACTTTCGCAAGATCGGCTACTGTCGCGACTGGCGCAAGATCCCGGACCCGTCGAAGGCCATCCGCATCGCGGACTCGTCGCGCTTCCGGTTCTGGACGGACTACGACAACAACGGGACTCTCGACAGCATCACCTATTACATCGGACCCACGAGCGAATTGGTGGACACACCGAATCCACGCGACCGGTTCCTGTATCGTCAGCTGAACAACTCCACGGCCTCACGGATGAACCTGGGAGTGTCGCAGTTCTCATTGAGGTATCGCGACGCTGAGAACGATCCGTTGCCGTTCCCGGTCTCCGATCCGAGGCTCGTCGCTTATATGGAGATCAACGTCGCGGTCGAGACGCAGGCGCCATACGATCAGGACTTCATGGCCGACACTTCGCAGTACCAAGTTTACTGGCGGCAGCTTCGGCTTCTCACCAAGAATCTTCGTAATCGTTGATCAGCAGAGGATCGCATGGGAAAAGCATCGGTGTTGATGGTCATTGGCTTCAACATGATCTTCATGGCCCTCGGGTTCAACATCGCAAGGGTGTCTACGACGGCGTACGAGAATTTCATCGAGTACAATGACCGCTCGACAGCCTTGAAGATCGCTCAGAGCGGCGCCAACATGGCCTGTAGCGAGATCTCGTTCACGCCGAACTGGCGCACCGGCTATGCATGGACGGACTATCTCGGCGGGCGCTACAAGGTGGCGGTCAGCGACCTTGATTCGGGCCGCATCAAGGTCAAGGCCGAATCGGAATTCGCGGAAGAGGAGGCGGTCGTCGAATTGGTGCTCGGGATCAGCTCCTTCTCCAAGTTTGCTTACTATTCGGTGGTCGAGGGGTCGATCTCTTGGATCACCGGCGACACGGTGCGCGGGCCCTTCCATACGCAGGCGAAAATGACCGTTGCAGGCAGTCCGACCTTCTACGGCAAGGTCACCGCCAAGCTCGGCCTGACCAAGAGCCCATCTTCCTCCAAACCGAATTTCTACGGCGGCTTCCAGAAGGGTGTGACGATCGACCTGCCGTCCAACCTGAACCCTCTCGTGGCGGCGGCGGGATCGGGCGGCGCCTACTTCGACAACAAAGACGTTTGGCTGGATTTCAAACCCGACGGTAAAGTGGTGTATCGGATCGGCTCCGCCACGGCGACACCGACGACGACCACGCTTTCTGCTCTTGCCCCGAATGGCGTGATCCTCTCCAACAACGGATCGCTCCACATCAAGGGAGTCGTGAACGGAAAGGTGACGATCTCTGCCACGGGATCGACGGGGACGGACGGGATGGTATTCGTTGACTCGTCGGTGACGTACAATTCGAACCCGGCTTCGGGGGCCTCGACAGACATGCTGGGGATCGTTGCCGACAGGAACATCCTCATTGAGGACAATGCCAACAACACCAACGTCACCTTGCATGCCTCCGTTTTCTCGAGAACCGGAGGCGTCACGGCCGAGAACCACAGTTCTCGGCCCAAGGGCCGACTGCAATTGCTCGGGGGGATGCAGCAGTACCAGAGAGGCGCCGTCGGCACCTTCAGCGGATCGGGCACACTGGCATCAGGATTCCAGAAGGACTACCAATACGACGAGAGGCTGTATGTTGAACGACCCCCATTCTTTCCGACCACAGGCAGCTATGAGGTGCTGTCGTGGTATGAATAGGCGCTCTTGAGGACTCACCGTTGACAGGACCCGGGCAACCCGCCCGGGTCTTCTGTTTTCAGAAGGATTGTCATGCATGAAGAGAATTTGATACCCAAAACTTGACAATACTGATGCTTTTGCCTATTTTTCGAGCCGTTTTATGGCAAATTGGGTCAGTTTTTGAACGGTTTCTGCAATTTACGAGAGAGTGTTTCAATGGCGACGACGGGTGATTTCAGGATCGGGATGGTGATCCGCTTCAACGGGGAGCTTCACAAGATCGAAGAGTATATCCACCGGACCCCCGGCAACTTGCGAGCCTTTGTCCAGGCCAAACTGCGTAACCTGCGAAATGGCCGTATCACTGAGACGCGTTTCCGGTCGGGCGAGGAGGTGGAGGAAGTGCGGATGGAGCAACGGGAATTCCAGTTCCTCTACCACGACGGTGCCTCCTATCAGTTCATGGACAAGCAGAACTATGATCAGATCCCCGTGGACGAGGCCATTCTGGGCACTCCCGCCAAGTTCATGAAGGAAGGTGAGTCGGTGCAGTTGTTCATCGTTGAAGGGGGTGTCATCTCGGCCGAAGTGCCGTTCAAGGTGACCCTCAAGGTGACCAACACGGAGCCCGGGGTTCGAGGGGATACGGCCACGAAGACCCTCAAACCAGCCGAGGTCGAGACCGGAGCCACCGTGAACGTGCCGCTCTTCATCAACGAAGGTGACATGATCCGGGTGGATACGCGCACCGGCGACTACTTGGAACGCGTGAACTGACCATGGACGACAGCCCCAAAGAACGTCCGACCAATCGGGAGCCATCGATGGAGATCTCGTACATCAAGAAGATCATCAAACTCCTCGAGAGCAGCAGCATCGACGAGATCGAGATCGAGGAAGAGGGGAAGAAGTTGCGGGTCGCCCGCAACAAGCCAGCGCCCATGACCTATGCGGTCCCGCCGCTTCCGCAGCCGGCGCCGGCGCTCCCGGCGGCCGGTCCGGCTCCGTCGGCACCGAGCGCCCCGGTCGGGGAGAAGTCCTACCATGAGGTTCGTTCTCCGATCGTCGGCACCTTCTATCGGTCGCCGTCGCCCGACGCCGACCCATACGTGACGGAAGGGCAGTCCGTCCGTTCCGGACAGGTGCTGTGCATCGTCGAGGCGATGAAATTGATGAACGAGATCGAGTCCGACGTCGAGGGTGCGGTTGTGAAGATCCTCGTCGAGAACGGCAAGCCGGTCGAATACAATCAGCCGCTCTTTCTGATCGACCAAGGCTGATCGCTCTTCCCCACACACCTTCGAACGAGCGTGTTCAACAAGATCCTCATTGCCAACCGGGGGGAGATCGCGCTCCGGGTCATTCGGGCCTGCCGCGAGCTCGGCATCAAGACGGTCGCCGTGTATTCCATGGCCGACCGGGATTCCCTCCATGTGCGATTTGCCGACGAGGCAGTGTGCATCGGTCCGCCCCCCGGCAAAGACAGCTACCTGAACATTCCCCGCATCCTGGCGGCGGCGGAGGTGACGAACGCCGACGCTATCCATCCGGGCTACGGCTTCCTCTCGGAGAACGCCAACTTCGCAGAGATCTGCGCGTCGTCCGGGCTCACGTTCATCGGACCTTCTCCCGGTGCCATCTCGTCGATGGGCGACAAGGCTCTGGCGAAGGACACGATGCGCAAGGCGGGCGTTCCCGTCGTTCCCGGCAGCGACGGCGTCATCGCCACGCTGAAGGAAGCGAAAGACGTCGCCCAGGAGGTGGGTTACCCGGTCATCATCAAGGCGACGGCTGGCGGCGGCGGGCGCGGCATGCGCATTGTGCGTGAGGCCTCCGAGCTTGAGAACGCGTATCGCACGGCGAGTCACGAGGCGGAGACGGCGTTCGGCAATCCCGCCGTCTACATCGAGAAGTACGTCGAGGAACCCCGGCACGTCGAGATCCAGGTGATGGGCGACCGGCACGGCAACGTCGTTCACTACGGTGAGCGCGACTGCAGCATTCAACGCCGTCACCAGAAACTGGTCGAGGAATCTCCGTCCCCGGCCTTGACGCCAGCCCTGCGCGAAGCGATGGGCGCGGCGGCGATCAAGGGGTCGAAGAGCGTCGACTATGTCGGCGCGGGCACGATCGAGTTCCTCGTCGACAAGCACAAGAACTTCTACTTCATGGAGATGAACACCCGGATCCAGGTGGAGCATCCCGTGACGGAGGAGGTCTACGGCGTCGACCTGGTCAAGCAGCAGATCGAGGTCGTGGCGGGCTCGAAGCTCAAGAAGTTCACGGCGAAGCCGCAGTTTCACGCCATCGAGTGCCGTATCAACGCCGAAGACCCCAACCATGGGTTCCGGCCGTCTCCCGGAAGGATCAACACCCTCCATTTCCCGAGTGGCTTCGGCGTTCGGGTCGACACGCACGCCTACGACGGCTATGAGATCCCGCCGTATTACGACTCCCTCATCGCCAAGCTGATCGTGCGCAGCACGACGCGCGACGAAGCGATCGCCAAGATGGCCGGAGCGCTCGAGGAGTTCGTCATTGAAGGACCGAAGACGACCATTGGCTTCCATCAGAAGCTGATGCGGAACGAGCAATTCCGCAGGGGCGAGTTCGACACCAAGTTCATCGAATCGTTCGATTTCAAGGACTAAGGACGGAGTGTTTCGCGCAGCGGACGCAGTGAGGGCGGCGATCGCGGCAAGGACCTTGTTTGTGGGTTGTGTTTTGCCGCTGCGGGCTTCGCATCCGTTGCGGGCGCTGCGCGAAATGTCTTCGAGACCTTAGTAGAGCACACAGCGAGGCCACCATGCAATTCCCCGACAACCTGAAATACACCAAAGACCACGAGTGGGTCAAGATCGACGGCGCGACCGGGACGATCGGCATCACGGAGTACGCCCAGGGTGAGTTGGGCGACGTGGTGTTCGTCGAATTGCCGAAGCCCGGCACGGTCGTCGGCCAGGGCAAGACCTTCGGCACGATCGAAGCCGTCAAGGCCGTGTCGGACCTGTACGCTCCCCTGAGCGGCGAGGTCATCGAGGTCAACCCGGCGCTGGCTGCGAACCCCGAGACCGTCAACAAGGACCCGTACGGCGCCGGCTGGATGGTCAAGGTTCGAATGACGCAAGCCTCCGAGGCAGGTGCGTTGCTCGACTCCGCCGCCTACCGCGCGCTCATCGGCAAATAGCGACGTGTCCGTCGACGCCGTGACACCGGTGGCGCTGCCGGTGAAGATGCGCGCCGTACGGCCGGACGTGCGAACAGCATGAATCAGCGCATTCGTCTTCCTCTCTCGATCGCCGTCTGGGCGATCCTCATCGGCACGAGCGCCTTGCTGGCGCTCTTCTACGTGGGTTTTCGCGAATCCGTCCGTCTCGAGCACGAAGCCTTCGTACGCCTCGCCCGCCACGATTCTCTCCTCGAGCGCTCCTACCGTCTCACCTGGGATGCCCACACGTATGCCCGACGGTCATGGCTCGACGGGAAGATCCTTCCTGCCGCCGCCCCTGGTCTCAGAGCGATCGCGCTGGACCTCGATCAGAGCCGTCGCGCGATCGAAGCAGAGCGCGAAACGTTCGGACCGACCTGGGAGATCGTGAGCGTCTACCTGGACTCCGTCAACGCGATCCAACGCGCGCTTCGCGAGGTCACAGAACTCGGCCTCCAGCGGGGCGAGGTCTCATCTCCGGCCGCGAGCCTCATGCATGACGGCGTCTCGCCGCAGATGGAGCGTTTTCGTCGGCTCAAAGACGAGGTCCACCAGCGGTTTGTGGGCGATCGACTGGCGGCGATCGGGGACGTGGACCGGCAGATCGAACGCACCTACTCCCGCTGGGCGATCGCGGCGTTCCTGTTCGTTCTCCTCGGCGTTGTGACGACCGTGGTGATTCAGAGTCAGGAACGACGAAGGGCGTTGATCATCCAGCAGAAGACGACGGCGGAGGAGCAGTTTCGCGCGCTGGTCGAGCGATCGCAGGACGCGATCGTCATCGTTTCGGAGGGTGCGGTCGTCTACGTCAATGCGGCGGCCGTACGGATGTTCGAATTCTCCTCTCCCGAGGAGGTCCGCCGTGCCGACCTCTTCGCGCTCATGGGCCCAGCGGTCCGTGGACTGTTTCAGGACCGTGTGGCCGGCCGCTCGCCCGGCGAGGAGCTTGCCCGAGGTGAAGAAGTGCGGAGCATGACGCAGCAAGGACGGTTGCTTGACCTCGAGGTCAGCGCGTCAGTGATCACTTGGAACGGTCGGACGGCCGTGCAGGCCACGTACCGCGATGTCACCGGCCGGAAGATGCAGGAGCGCGAACAAGCCTTGCTGTTGTGGGAACAAGAGGCCTTGAGTCAGATCGACCGACGGCTCATCGGCGTGGTCGACCTGAATCACATTCTCGATGCGATCCTTGGCCACCTCGTGACGCTGACGAAGGCCCCATGGGCCGGCGTCCTGATGCGAGAGGGAACGTCGCAGCGGTTCCGATGGCGTTCGATGGTGGGGGCGGGAGTTCCGATGCCTGCAGAACCGTTCGAACTGGCCCCTTCCTTGCGCGCGATCCTCGGCAGCAACGAACCGTTCGTTCTGCACGAAGTGTCGACGCCTCCCGAAGGCCGGTTGACGGATCTCGCGGGGGTCGAGGCTGAACGCGTCTTGTCTTCCGTCTGGATCCCGCTGAAAGGGAACCCTCACGTTCGAGGTCTCCTGTCGGTCGGCCACCGGCAGATGCATGATTTCAACCGGCGGGAGCTTCGGCTGCTCGTCTCGCTTGCCGAAAAAATGTCGATCGCCGCGGCCAACGCGTCGCTGTATGAGGACCTCCTGGCCCGCGAGCATGATCTCGAGGTCCTGTCGGGCCTGCGCGTGAATGCACAAGAGGAGGAGCGCCGCCGCATCGCCCGCGAGATCCACGACGGGCTGGGCCAGATCCTGACGGCCGTGAAGTTCAACGTCGAGATCCTCGAGGATTCTTCGACACTCAACACCGAAGACCGCCGCCGCATCGCAGACGTGAAGACCCTGCTCGACAACGTCATGAAAGAGGCACGCGAGATCTCGTACAATCTCATGCCCAGCGTGCTCGACGATTTCGGCCTGGCTCCGGCGCTGCAATTGCTCGCGGAGCGTTTCGGGGCACAGATGGGCGTTCGCGTGACGTTCGTGGCTCAAGGTATGACCGAGCGACTCCCGGGGCCGGTTGAGATCGCCCTCTACCGCATCGTTCAGGAGGCGCTGACGAATTCCGTCCGGCACGGCGAGGCCACGCAGGTGGCGATCCAGGCGTTCCGGTCGGGTGGCGAGCTTCGGTTGACGATCGAAGACGATGGCCGCGGCATGGACCCCGATCGAGCGGTCGAACGGCGCCTCGTCGGCAGCGGCATCGGTCTGGCGAGCATGCGGGAACGCGTCAACTCATTCCGCGGGGTTCTGGACATTGAGAGTTCCCCGGGCAACGGGACCCTGATCTCCGTTCACATCCCGATCGCCTCATCTCCTGAGTTGTCATGACAAAGATCCGCGTACTGTTGGCTGACGATCATCCGCTCGTCCGGTCGGGGTTGATGGCCCTGCTCGAACCGCTGAAGGAATTCCTCATCGTCGGCGAGGCGGGCGACGGACGTGAGGCCGTTGCTCTGACGAAGAAGCTCAAGCCCGACGTGGTGGTCATCGACCTCTCCATGCCCGTCATGTCGGGAGTGGAGGCGACGAAGATCATCCGCCAGGAGGTGCCCGCGTCCAACGTGCTTGTGCTCACGATGCACGAGAACGAGGAATATGTCTTCCAGATCCTGCGCTCCGGCGCCGGCGGCTATATCCTCAAGAATTGCAGCCGTGAGGAGCTGGCGGCGGCCATTCGTGCTGTGGCCAAGGGAGAGAAGTTCTTCAGCCCGAAGGTCTCGGAGATGATGGTGCAGGCGTACCTGCGCAAGGCGGAAGCGCGCGAGACGCAGGCTGTGGACCCGACTGAAACGCCTCTGACCCCGCGAGAACGAGAGGTGTTGACGTGTGTGGCGGAGGGCATGACCAATCAGGAGGTTGCCGAAAAGCTCTTTATCTCGACGCGTACGGTTGAGACGCACAAGACCAACATCATGCAGAAGCTGGGGATCGAAGACACGGCGAAACTGATCCGATATGCCGTGGAACTGAAAATGAAAGGCCGATGACCTCCTTGGAAGCTTGACTTCTTCCAAATATCTTCCATGAGTTGGGAATGCCCCGAATTCGAGAGATTTCGGGGCTTTTTCATTCTCAAAATTGAATGCGAGTTACCCTTAGACCCTCATAAATCCTCGTATTCAAAGAGAATGCGGGTTTTCTGCGATTCATTCCTGCCTTGCTTCTCCGATCTTCCAACACACGAAAACCCATCTACCTAATCATCCTTGGAGGTTCGGCGATGAACAAGATACGAGTGCTAATAGCCGACGATCATTTCGATTTCCGTCGCGTCGTCCACGATTTTCTGGATCGCCTTCCAAATGTCGAAGTGGTCGGCGAGGCTTCAGATGGAGACGAGGCCGTTCGTCAAGTGGAAGCGCTTTCGCCTGATGTCGTGCTCATGGACATCGCCATGCCGCACACATCGGGCCTCGAGGCCACAAAGATCATCAAGCGACGATGGCCGCAGTTGCGCGTGCTCATCGCCACAATGCATGACAATCCGATCTACCGTCTGCAGGCCGAGGAGGCCAAGGCCGACCGGTTCATTCTCAAGTCCGTGCTGAAGCCCACGCTCGAAGACGAATTCGGCGTGGCGCGTCCGGCTCCGTACCGGCGCGTTTCGGCATTCTAGTGTTCGATCTGAAACGTCCGCGAACAGCTCAACCGCGAACATACGCGAATGTACGCGAATGAACCAGTCCATCATTCAAGTATTCGCGCCTGCCTGCCGCAGGCAGGTCGATTCGCGCCTGCCCGCCACGTGCGGTGCACGTTTCTGGAACATGGCAGGCGGGTTCATTCGCGGTGGTTCAGGAGGATTTTCTCTTGGCAAGTTCCGCTGCACGACACACGTTCCACACTTCAAGGATATCCATCATGAGCAACATGACAGTTCTGGTCGCTGACGATCACGCGCTCGTGCGCGGCATGATCAGCGCCTATCTCCGCTCTCGCCACGATGTGGCCCTCGTATTCGAGGCCGTCGACGGGGTCGATCTGGTGGAGCAGGCGCAGCAGCGACGGCCCGACGTGGTCTTGGTCGACGTTCGCATGCCCCGGAAGAACGGCCTGGATGCGGCGCGCGAGATTAAAACGGCCCACCCCGATGCCAGGGTCATTGTGATGTCGAACGAAGAATCGTTCCGGCCGTTGGCGCTGGCTCATCGCGCGGATGCGTTCATCTCGAAAGGCTCGCTGAAAGCGTCGCTCCAGGACCTGCTGAATCCTGCACCTGTGGTCGCGGCCGCCTGACGGTGAAGCCGGATCTATTGATCTGAGAACGTGATTCGTCGTTCATCCATAGCGCTCCTGTTCTTCTGCCTCGCCCTCGGCGCGACGTCCATCGTCAGCGCCCAGGGGAGTGTGGCGAACTACGCCGTGACCCGTACCACGGGGATCACGTACCAGTCGATCGCCGCGACCGGAACGTCCGTCACCTCGTGGCGGAACACCGCGGGGGGTACGCTCCAGGACGACAATCGGAGCTTCCCGCAGCCGATCGGGTTCGACTTCTGGTACAACGGAACGAGTCACACGACCTTCAGCGTCTCCACGAACGGCTTCATCGACTTCTCGTCGAACACGGCCAACGGCACCGGCACCAACGCCTTCGGATATGCGAACGCGGCCTTCTCAGGGACGACCGCGGCGGCGGGAACCTGGCTGACCCTTGCGCCGATCTATGACGACCTGACGACGCAGGGAGCGACCGATCCGCTCGGCAACGGCGTGAAGTACCAGGTCTCCGGGACCGCGCCATACCGCGTGCTGACCGTCGAATGGATCAACCTGGCCGTGTTCGGCAACACGTCGCCGAGCCTCAACTTCCAGGTGAAGCTGTACGAATCGACCGGGATCATTGAGTTCGTGTACGGCACGATGACGGTCGGCACCGGCTGGACGCCCAGCTACAGCTCCGGCATCAATGATTCAGTCACCGCGGCGATCTTGGCCGCCGATCTCCTGACGCAGCAAACGGCCAACACGGCCACCTTCAGCAACACGGTCCAGAACAACCTCGCGACGGTCCCCCAGACCAATTCGCGCATCCGGTTCTCACCGCCGGTCCCGCGTAGACCGTCGAACCTGACGATCAGCGGGATCACCGGTTCCTCGATGCAACTCAACTGGACCGATGTTGCGACGAATGAGGTCCGGTACGCCATCTTCCGCTCCACCGACGGTGTCGAGTATGATCTGGTCTCGCAACTGACCCCCAACAGCGCAACGACCACGGCCACGGGCCTGCTCGGCAGCACCCTCTACTACTGGCGCGTCATTCCGGTCACGGAAGGCAACGTCGACTCGGCCGCGGCTGCGAGCGACACCACGCTGCAGCCGAGCACCTTCGTGTCGCAGCAATCCGGGCTGTGGAGCTCGACCTCCACATGGCTGGGCGGAGTGGTCCCCACGACGAACGCAAACGTCATCATCGACAGCAGTCATGCCGTGACGCTCGACGCCAGCCCGACCGTGAACACGCTGACGGTGGGACAAGGCTCGCGGGCGACGCTGCTGTTCGGCAACAACGCGACGGCGCGGACACTGACCCTCGTGGGCGACCTGATCGTTTCCGACAGCGCCCGATTCGTCGCGAACGCCGCCTCGCTGACCTCGAGTCACCTCGTGACGACGAGCGGCAACATCCTGAACAACGGAACGCTCGACTTCGAACCCTCGGGCACCAGCCGGGTGCAGGCCCAGTTCACGAAGGCAGGATCGCAGACGATCAGCGGATCGGGCGACACGACGCGCTTCTACCTCGTCGTGCTGAGCATGGGCGCGTCGTCTTCGAACACGCTCGACGTCTTCTCGACGGACTTCCGGACGGGCGGTTCGGGATTCCTGACGATCCAGAATGGGACCTTCAAGTTCGCGTCGCCACGGTCGATCACCCCGTTCACGACGGCCACGACGGTCCCGCTGTCGGGGGGCCTCTGGGTCGCGAATCCCTCCGCCGTCGTCTCGACGACGGGCGGCAGCCTGACGGTTCAGGGACTCATCCGGGTCACGTCGGGGCGGCTCGTCATCGGTTCGGCCGCCGACCACAGCCTGATCTCGAACGGCGCCACCGTCACCGTCGAAGGCGGAACGCTCGCCATCGCCGGTCGCTTCGACCGGTTCAACGTTGCCGCCACGACGCGCCTCAGCATGTCCGGAGGCGAACTGCGCGTGCCGACCATCGGTTCGACGAGCACGACGAACGCGCCTTTCATGATGGACGTGGTCGGGTCGCAGTTCGATTGGTCGGGCGGACGGATCATCATCGAGCGCGAGGGGGGCACGGGGGCCAATGACCTGGGCTATGTGAATACCGGGTCGTCGACGTGGTCGGTCGTCGGCGGCACGCTGCAGATCGGATCGTCGTCGACGCCCGCCGTACAGACGATGAGCATCAACACGAACATCCCGGTATTCGACCTTGTCGACAGCAGCGCGAACGCCACGGCCCGGCTGCTGACGAACCCTCTGACCGTTCGCAACGACGTCCTCATCGCCGCCGGCACCCTCAACGCGAACAACCTGAACATGACTGTCAAGCGGAACTGGACGAATGCCGGCACCTTCACACCGGGAACGGCGACGGTCACGTTCGACAGCACTCTCGCGCAGACGATCACCGATGCTACGGGCGAGACGTTCAACAACCTGACGATCAACAAACCCTCGGGCACGATCACGCAATCGGGCCACGTGACCGTGACCGGCACGATGTCGGTCACGTCGGGCATCTACAACGTTGGGTCTGACACGCTGACGCTCAACGGCGCGTTCACGCTGTCGGATTCGCTCCTGGCCACCTCTGGAACGGTCGGATACCAGCAGGCCGGCGCCGGACAGGCCGTTCGGGCGGCTGTCTATCGGGACCTGGTATTCGCGGGCGGCACCAAGGTTCTGCCGGCCACCGGAGCCGTGGAGGTGAAGGGGACGTTCGCACCGGGTGCGGCCAGCGGTCACACGATCACGGGGAGCACGATCGCCTTCACCGGCGCGTCGCAGTCGATCCCGGCATTCCGGTTCAACAACCTGAGCGTGACGGGAACGGCGCCGACACTCGCCGCAACGGATACGGTCACAGGGGCGTTGAACGTCGGCGGCTCGACGACGCTCAATCTTGGAGCCAACAACCTCGTCGTCAATGGCAATGCAACGAATGCGGGCTCGATCACCGGAACCGGTCAGGTGGTACTGGCGGGAGGCTCGTCGCCACATGCGCTGGGCGGAACGGGCACCTACGTACGCCTGACGTTGAACGACGCCCAGGGCGCTGTCGCCTCGGATGATGTAACGGTTTCCGGACAGCTGACGCTGACGAGTGGCGTGTTCTCCAGCACGGCCGATACCGTGATCATCGGCGCGAGCGGGTCTGTTTCGCGAACGACGGGACATGTCAACGGATACCTTCGAAAGACCGTGCCGACCGGGACCGATGTTCCCGTCTATTTCGAGCTGGGCGACGCGACCCGGTTCGCACCCGATTCCGTCGTCTTCTCCTCCGTCAGCCAGGGGGGCACGTTGACATCCCGCTCTGTCGGCGCCGAACATCCGCAGATCGCGACCTCGCCGCTCAACCTGACCGATAACGTGAACCGTTACTGGCAGTTCTACAACGACGGAGTTCTCTATTCCACGCACGCCACCACGTTCCGCTGGGATGCGGCCGATCAGGATCAGGCGGGGAACGAGTTGGGGTTTGCGACCGCCCGCTACGACGGTGCGGCATGGGATACAACGGCCTCCAGCAACCATACGGCCACAAGCCTGCGGTCGGACGGAAACACGATCTTCGCCGAGTATGCCGTCGGCGGGACGACGCCGACGAATGCCTACCGCACGAGGGCGAGCGGCAACTGGAACGGCACGACCGTCTGGCAGTACTACCACGGTCCTTCAGGTACCTGGCGCGACACGACGGCCTTCCCGACCTCGACCGCCGGACTGATCAGCATTCGCTCGCCTCATGTCATTGCGGTCAGCGCCGGCGTCACGGTCGATCAGGTATTGATCGAATCTGGGGGACAGGTCACCGTGAACGCCGGACAGACCTTGACGATCGCGAACGGCGGCGGCACTGACCTGACGGTCTTGGGGACGCTTCGCATCGTGGGCAACGATTTGACCATCAATGCCGGCGCCACGATCGCCTTTGGAGCGGGCGGCCTCTATCAGCATGCCAAGCATGGCGGCAATATTCCGGTCGCCACATGGGACCCGGCTTCGACGGTCGAGATCGTCGGAGGTGCGGCTGCGGGCGCCACATTGCCGGGCAACAGGAATCAGGTGTTCGGCAACTTCACATGGAACTACACGACCCAGAATGCGGCCTTGGCGTTGGCGCTGCAACCCGCCACGATCACGGGTACGTATCGGGTCGTCTCGTCGGGATCCTCGAACGTTCGCCTGCTGAACAATACGACCACCGCTCTGACCATCGGGGGCGATCTGGTCATTCAGGGCGGCACCGTCCTCGGCAAGAATGCCGGGAACAACACGCAGCCGATCAATGTGGCCGGCGGGTATCAGCAATCAGGCGGAACCTTCACGATCAGCGACGGCGCCGCGGACAATGTCAACCTGACTGTGTCGGGCGGCTTCACGAAGTCGGCCGGGACGCTGACGATCTCCACCCAGGCGGCTACGGACAACCTGAATATTGCCGGGAACTTCAGCCACACGGGGGGCACGATCACCGAGACCTCTACCGGCACGGCCAACATCGTCTTCAATGGAACCGGCACCCAGACCCATACGTCGGGCGGGACCGTCAGCAATCAGATCAACTTCTCCGTCTCCTCGGGCGCGACGCTCGACATGGGGACGAGCGTCATCACGGGCGGTGGTACATTCACGCTCGCCAACGGCGGCACACTGATCATTGGCTCGACCGACGGCATCACGGCAACGGGCGGAGGGGCCGTCGGCAATATTCAGGTGACGGGCACGAGGACCTTCAACACCGGCGCGAACTATGTGTATCGCAACGCAATAGCGGCCCAAGTGACGGGAAGCGGCTTGCCGGCGACGGTGAACAAGCTCACGATCAACAACGGGTCGGTGGGAGGCGTAAGCCTCACCGCGAACACTGCAGTCACTGACTCCTTGATCCTGACCGCCGGTCCCCTGACGCTGCCGGCCGGGCGCACGCTGACCATCACGAATGTGGTGGCCGTCGGGGCCGGTTCGCTCTCGAGCGATGCGACGGCGACCGTGGAGTACAACCGGGGATCGGCCGGTCAATCGGTGCTGAGCCTGGCTTACGGGAACCTGACGTTCTCCAACTTTGCCAAGATCCTGCCGTCGGGTGTCATGACGATCTCGGGCGCGTTCACGCCAGGCTCGGGTACGGGGCATGCGATCACCGGCAACACGGTCGAATTCAATGGAGCCGCGCAATCGATCCCCGCGTTCACCTACAACAAACTGCGCGTGTCGGGCAGCGGCCTGAAGACGGCGACGGGGAACCTGTCGGTCGCCGACTCGCTCATCGCCGTCTCCAGCGATACTCTCCGCGACGGCGGCTTCACGCTCACGTCCAAGGGGAACATTCTCCTGAACGTCCCGCACGGAGGGACCGGCCGCATCCTGATCACAGGGACGACCTCGACGCCGACGATCGCCGGAAGCGCGAGCTTCGCCAATCTGGAACTTGACAACCTGACGTACGGCGCTTCGCTGAACGGCGGAATGACCGTGCGCGGCACGCTGACGTTGACGAAGGGCATCCTGCAGACCGGGAGCGATACGCTCTTCATGGCCCCGGGCGCGCTGGTCAGCCGTCCGGTCGGTGGCGGACACGTGCGCGGCTTCTTGTCGAAGATCGTGCCGGTCAACGCCTCGCCGCAGAACGTGACGTTCGAAGTGGGTGACGCCGCCAGCTACGCTCCGGTCAGCCTCAACTTCACATCGGTCTCCGTGCAGGGCCGCGTCGCTGCGCGAACTCTCGGCGTGCAACATCCCGACGCTGTCAACTCGGGTCTCGACAGCTCGAAGGGGACCAACCGATATTGGACGCTCGTCAACAACGGCGTCGTCTTTTCGACCTTCAGCAGTACGCTCACATTCGTGAGCGGCGACATCGACGCCGGGGCGAATCCTGCCTTCTTCTTCGTGCGCCGCAAGTCGGGGAGCGTCTGGAGCGCCGCCACAAACAACACGCGGGCCTCCTTCTCGACCACGGGTTCCCCCTGGACCGGCTTCGGGGACTTCGTGACCGGCGAGCTCAACGCCATCGTCTACTGGACGGGTGCGGCCGGAACGGCGAACTGGGGTGATGCGCTCAACTGGAGCTCGCTCAGCCTTCCGACGGCGGGCAACGACGTCTACTTCACGACGACCGACACCGTGCTCGTCAATGTTGCGGCCATCGCCCGCAAGTTCGTGATGGAGCACGACAGTGTCCTCTTCCGCATGGTCGACAGCACGCTCACGCTGTCTGACAGCCTCGTGATCCGGGGTGGCGAATTCAGGACCGAACGCGATTCGCTGCCATACGCCCCATTCTACGGGCTCACGGGAGGCGTCGTGCACTACGCCCGGACCTCGGGCACGCAATACGTCCGCAACACACCCCACTTCGACATCCGATTCAGCGGTGCCGGTTCGAAGGTCATCAGTTCGGCCTTCACCGCCGACCGCAACATGACCATCGATGCCGGCGCTCCCGTGACGGTGGCGGATGCCGGTGTGCAGGTCGGAGGGAACTTCACAAACAACGGATCGTTGACGGCGGGGACCGGCACGTACACATTCAGCGGAAGCGGCGTCACGCTCGGCGGTTCAAGCATCACGACGCTGGCCAATGCCACGGTCACGGGTTCGGCGACACAAACGGCCCGCCTCACGGTCACCGGTTCCGTCTCGGGCGCCGGCTCGCTGACCAACGGGACCAATGCCACGTTGCGGGTGGCGGGTGGCGTCACGGTCGGCACGTTCACGGCAACGGCGGCGGGCAACACCGTGGAGTACAACGGTGCGGCCCAGGCGGTCCGTGCTACCGCCTATGATCGGCTCCTCCTGTCGACGGGAGGTACGAAGACCGCCGGCGGCTCGTTCGCCGTGCAGGATAGTCTCGAGATCGCGTCAACCGTGACATTCGCCGACGGCGGGTTCACGATCACGGCGCAAGCGAGCGTGGTGAACGCCGGCACCCATTCGGGCTCGGGTTCGATCCGACTGTCGTCGGGCGTCGTCGCTCATCCGGTGAGCGGGGCCGGGACGTTCAGCAACCTCGAATTGAACGACGCGAACGGGGCCACGCTCGCGGGTTCCGTGACGACGATCTCAGGCACGCTCACGCTGACGAACGGCCTCCTGACGATCCCAGGTGCCTCCGATACGCTGAGCATTGGCTCCGGCGGCTCGATCGTCCGTGCGTCCGGCCACGTCGTCGGCACGCTCCGACGCTATGTCGCGTCGGGCGGGTCGAGCATCCTGTATCCCGTCGGGACGGCAATCGGCTATCAGCCGGTCCGGCTGCAGTTCGCGTCGGTGACGACGCCGGGCTTCGTGAGCGTGTCGCGGCGGCCGAATGAGCATCCGAACATCGGAGACCCGACTTCGGTGGCCGATTCGACGAAGAACGTGAACGCTTGGTGGCGATTGGTTCCCAACGGCATCGTACTCGGCGGCAACTTCACCGCGACATTTGCGTTCGCGAACCCGGCGGAACTCGACGCCGGCGTCTCGCCGACGAGTTCGAACTTCATCGGGCATCGGTGGAGCGGTTCGGCCTGGTCCCTGCCCACGGTCGGCGACCGGTCGGCCGACAGCACGCGTCTCGACGGGCTGACGGCTTTCGGCGACTTCGTGTTGGCTGACCTTCTCGCCGCCACGATCACCGTGACGACAAGCGGCGGTTGGGCCAGCCCGGCCACGTGGCCCGGCGGACGGATCCCGGGGGCCCTCGATACGGTGGTGATCCCGAGTCCATTCACGATCACGCTCGACACCAACGCGACCCTGGCGCAACTTGTGATCCAGACGGGGGGTACGTTCAACGGCGGCACTGACACGCTGACGCTCACGGGCAACCTCACGCTCGACGGAACCTGGTCCGGCGGCGGGCTCATCGTCATGACGACGCCGGTCGACACGATCCGCGGCACGGGCTCGACGAGCGGAACGGCCACGCTTCTCATCGATGCGACATCCGTCGTCCATCCGACGGCCGACCTGACGCTCTACGCCGTAACGGTGGCCAACGGTGACACGCTCCGCAACCTCGGAAGCGTGACCGTGACGACGCTGGATGGTGCAGGGGTTGGAGCGGTGTTCGTGAACGGCGCGACTGCGACGCTGACGATCACGGGGTCGGTCATGTCGACGGGGACGCTCGACGCCTCGGCGAGTCCCAACTCCGTCATCTACGACAGTCCGAACTCACAGACGATCATCGCCGCCCAGTACCACAACCTGACGATCTCCGGCGCCCGGACCGTCAACACCGTCACGCTGGAGACGGGCACGATCGGCGTGGCCGGCGCCTTCACGCCTTCCGCGACATACACGTCGGGCAGTTACCTTGCCGCCGGTGACACTCTCGCCTTCAACGGGACGGGGGCGCAGTTCATTCCCGCCTTCCAGTACGGAACGCTTCGCCTCGACAACAACCGCACGATCAACAACATCACCTTCGACCCGGACGGGACGATCGCGATCGGCGAGGCCTTCATCCCCAGCGCGAGCTTCAGTTCCGGTGATTATGTGACGACGTCGAGCAACATCCGGTTCAACGGGGCGGGGGCGCAGAGCATTCCGACGTTCGCCTACGAGAACCTCGAGGTGGACGGCGGCGGCGTGAAGACCCTGGCTGCTTCGACCACGGTCGGCGATTCGCTCGCGGTGCTCGCGGCCACCCTGGACCTCGGCACCCTGACGGCGAACCGGGCGACCAGCGGCGGTGCGCTCGTGGTGGCGTCGGGGGCCACGCTGCGTGTGGGCGGTTCCGCCGGCGGAGAACCGGGGAGTAACTTCCCGACGAACTACGCCTCCGTCCAGCTCAACGGGGCCGTGGACTATAACGGCACCGGAGCGCAGACCGTCGCACCTCTCCACTACCACGACCTCGTTCTCAGCGGTACCCGCGGGACCAACAACGTCACCCTTCCGGCCGACACGGTCTTTGTCGCCGGCGCCTTCACCGCTTCGGCGGCCTTCACGAGCGGCTCCTACGTCACGACGAACAACACCTTTGCCTACGACGGCAGCGCCACGCAGACCGTTGCGGCCCCCTTTGCCTACTACAACCTGACGTTCGCCGGCAACCGCGGCGCCGGGACTGTCACACTGGCGGCCGACACGGTCCGCGTCGCAAACATCTTCGACCCGCTGGCGACGTTCACCACCGGCGGGTATAGCGTCGCCTCCAACACCTTCGACTTCGACGGCACGGGGGCGCAGACCGTCCCGGCCTTCCAGTATTTCAACCTCCGCATTTCGGGCAATCGCGGAGCGAACTCGGTGACGCTGGCCGGGTCCGATACGGTCCACGTTGCCGGTACCTTCGCTCCGCTCGCATCGTTCGCCGGCGGCTCCTACGTGACGACGGGGAGCTCCTTCGACTACAATGCCGCCGGCGCCCAGGCGGTCGCGGCCTTCGACTATCGATCGCTGACTTTGAGCGGCAGCGGCGTCAAGACGCTGGCCGCCGGTACCACCCGGATCGCAGCAGACCTGACGCTGGCCGGCTCGGCCTCCGTCAACGCCGTCGCGAACAGTACCACGATCGAATACAATGGCTCGGCGACACAATCTGTGGCCGGTGTCGCCTATTACGCGCTCACGTTCAATAACAGCGGCGTCAAGACCCTGAGTGCCTCGGCCTCGACGGCCTCGACGACGACGATCGCTGCCGCCTCGACCTTCCGCATCACGGCGGCGGGTTCGATGCTGTTTGGCGCCGACATTGAGAACGACGGCATTTTCCAGAATGAAGGAACCATCACCGTGCCCTGAGGGCCGGGAGGACACCATGAATAGCAGATCCATCATCCATTCACTCATCCACATCCATCAAAGGAGCAGCACCATGAAGCACAACACGTTTCCTTCGCGCACGCTGGCGACGTTGGCCCTGGTCGGACTGACGGTTGCGAGCCTTTCTGCCCAGAATCTCCGGAACCGTGGCACCATCGTGAATACGGGGACGGCGACCTACAACAGCATCACCAATCACCGCACGGGCACCGGCGGCACCATTGTCAATCGAGGCACCCTGAATTCGAACACCACGTTCGTCAACGGCGACGGTGCCACGGCTCTCGGTCGGGTCCGTAACTACGTTGGCGGCACCGGGGCCGGAACCGTTCGCGTCACGACTAACTGGAGCAACGGCGGCGGCACATTCGACAACGATAGTTTGGGTGGCGGAACCTTCGTCGGCCGACTGCGCATCGGCGGCACGGCCACGGCGACGGGTACGTTCGACACCGATAGCGGAGCGGTGGAGTATTTCGGGAGCGGGGCGCAGACCATCGTCAGGGCGAGGTATGGCGCTTTGATCGCGTCGGGCAGCAATGTCAAGACGGTGTCCGACACGGTGGTTGTTCGGGATTCGCTTCGCATCGCGTCGGGGTCGACGCTGCAGTTGGACGCAACGACCGATACGCTGGCGATCCTGAGCGCGACCAACACCAACGCGGGCACGTTCACTGCGACGTCGGGTGCCGTGAACTATGGCGCCGATGCGGACCAGACGGTCTTTGGCGGCCAGTATCAGCGGCTGTATCTGTCGGGTTCGTCGGCGGCGCGGTCGAAGACCAGCACGTCGGGCCTGAGCTTCGTGGCCTCCGGTTCGTTGAGCGTGGGTGCGAACGACACGCTGGTG
>JALONQ010000015.1 GCA_025454835.1 Bacteroidota bacterium
CCACCAGCACCAGAAGCATACCCTCTTCGTCAGGTTGCCAATGCCTGAAGGGCAGGGAAAAACTAACTCAACATTGGCACCACAACTGGGGGCTGGTCAGCTGGTGCGTTCAGTTATGTCCGAAAGACTGCCGGCCTTAGTGAAACGATTACGGCTATTCGAAGAGCTATTTCAGGCTACAGGCACTTGGACCAAGCGTCATTGTCTACTGTGTTGAGTTGGTTTGACAACAGGCAGGCCAATTCGTTAGGCATCAGCGTTACACCAAAAGAACAAGAAGTGCTTCGCTTACTAGACGCAGGCCTCGACCGGGAGACAATCGCAGCGCGTCTACGCATAGGCGAAGGAACCGTAGTTACCCATTTGAAATCATTGTATTCAAAACTAGGGGTGCACAAGGCCACTGAAGCCGTGAAGCGGGGGCGAGAGGAAGGACTGATTTAGGAACAGAGTCGCAGGATTTGCTTGTCACATGGAAAGTCTATTGAAACACAAACGCCCAAGCTCATCATCCCGCCCGACAGCGGCGGGACTTCGGCCCGCACGAGAGATCGGCGGGCCTCAGCTTGGCACAACGCGTTGGCACTTCTGCATCTACTTTTACTCTAATCTTGAACCTGCAACCTTCGCGCTGAGAGCCCGACTCGGCACGTGCTCGGACCATTCTCTGAACGTGCCGAGTCGAAAGCCCGCATCTTGAGGACGCCTTAATATACCAGTTCTGTTCTCCAACCGCAACCTCTATTTCGAAGAACATTTCTCTCTATACTTCACGCGTGAGCACGCTCGCAAACACGATCCATGATATCTTCGACGACGGCGGACGCATCGCATCCAGCCCCGGACTCGAATTCCGCCCCCAACAGCTCGAGATGTCTCTGGCCGTCGCAGAGGCACTGGAGGCGAAAGAACATCTGCTCGTCGAAGCACCGACCGGTGTGGGTAAGACGCTCGCCTACTTGATACCGTCGATCCTCTACGCCCAAAGCGCCAAGCGTAAGGCCCTCATCGCCACCCACACGAAAAACCTGCAGGAACAGCTGTACCAGAAGGATATCCCGCTCGCTCGATCGCTCCTGACATCCGACTTTTCAGCCCATATTCTCAAGGGCCGAAGAAACTACCTCTGCACGACGCGGTTGACGGCTGCAATCAACCGCCAGAAGCAGCTCTTCGAGTCGACAGAACAGGCCGAACTTGCCCGACTCATCCGATGGAGCGAACAGACGCGCGACGGCGACTTCGAGAACGCCCCCTTTTCGGTCTCTCAACAGGTACGGGCGCTGGTGTCGTCCGAACAAGGGGCCTGCAGCACAAAACGCTGCGGCACGGGATGCTTCTTCCAGAAGGCCAAGGTCCGCGCCCGGACGGCCGAGGTCCTCGTCATCAATCACGCCCTCTTCTTTACCTTACTGGCTCTGAGGGGCGAAGACGAGGACGGCTACCTCTACCCCGGTGACTTTGTCATCTTCGACGAAGCCCACACGCTGGAACAGACGGCGGGCATGGGGATCGGCAAGAGCATCTCCCGCCAGCAGGTCCTGTTCGCGATCCATCGGTTCTTCAACCCCCGCACCAAGACCGGCCTGTTCAAGGCGTTCCGCTCCAAGTCGCTGCGGACCCTCTGCGAGGAGGCGGAATCGGCGACCGGACAGTTCTTCGACGAAGCGGCATCGCATGTGCGCCGGAACGCTCGGGGCCAGTCGCTCCTGATCCGCCAGCCGCATCCGTTCGGCGACGCCGTCACGGCCTGTCTGCGAGACCTCGAGCTCGCCGCCAAGGAAGCGATGGACTCGAAGAAGGACAGGGTCGACGAGGAGGAACTGGCGTCGGCCCGGCGGCTGGTGTGGGAAGCCGGCGTCCTTATCAAAGAATTCCTGGCGCGCAACGATCCGGAGATGACCTACTGGGTCGAAGTGGGCGCCGGACGCTCGCAGAACGTCCACCTCCACACCGCCCCCACGAGCGTCGCCGAGAGCATGGGTCCGAAGATCTTCCGGCCCGAGACCTCGGCGATCCTGACCAGCGCCACGCTCGGCGTGAACGGTTCGATGGGCTACATGCAGTCCCGGCTGGGAGCACAAGCGGCCCGGACGCTCGCCGTCGACACGCCGTTCGACTTTCGGCGGCAGATGCGCGTGACGCTCGCCAGGGGCATTCCCGCGCCGGATCAGCCCACATTCCTGCAGGAACTCCCGAGCTGGATCCACGCGGCCGTTCGCCGGTCACATGGCCGGGCGCTCGTGCTGTTCACCAGCACCGTTGCACTCCGATCCTGTGCCGAAGCTCTCCAAGACACGCTGCGAAGCGAAGGCATCCTGCTGTTCGTTCAAGACGGACTCACGCCGCGCCACCATCTGCTCGATGCATTCAAGCGAAACGTCGGTTCGGTCCTCTTCGGGTTGGACTCGTTCTGGATGGGCGTGGACGTTCCGGGCGAGGCGCTCGAGCACGTCATCATCACGCGCCTCCCGTTCGCCGTCCCCGACCATCCGCTCATCGAATCGAGGATGGAGGCGATCAAGGAGGTCGGGGGGAATTCGTTCTTCGACTTCCAGTTGCCGGAGGCGGTGCTCAAGTTCCGGCAAGGGGTGGGGCGGCTCATCCGAACCAGAAGCGACCGAGGACTCGTGACGATCCTCGACGCCCGCGTGCTGACGAAATCGTACGGCCGGCTCTTCGTCGCCTCGCTTCCTCCCTGCCCCGTCGACATCCTCCATGCCGACGGAACGTTGGAATCGCTCAGCGACCATTGAGGATCGACCGTCGGACGAATGAGAATCGGTCACTTGATTGCCGACGGATGGGCTACTACGTTGTAGCGTCCACCCTCGAAAGGAGATCCCATGCTCTTTCGCTTCTGCGTCCAATTCGCCGGCTGTCTCCTTCTCCCGCTTGCACTGTCCGCTCAGATCCCCAACGGAGGATTCGAATCTTGGTCCGCTGGTGAGCCCGTCGGTTGGCTCACGAACAACGTCCTTCCGACGTATCCTTTGATCACTCAGACATCCACGGCCCATTCCGGATCCTCAGCCGCACGAGGATCGGTCATGACCTTCTCCGCCGTCGGATACTCGGCCACCTTGTACAGTGGGCAGAACGGGGACGGCATCTCCGTCACCTCGCGCGTCGGGACCCTGAAGGGCTTCTACACCTTCACCTCCTTGAGCGGTGACCAGTTGGTGGCCTCCGTCGCCATGGAGAAGAACGGCGAGGGGATAGGCGTGGGCACATCCGTCCTTCCGGCGGCCGCGGCGTTCACCGCGTTCACGGTCAACATCACCTACTTCACGAATGATGTCCCCGACACGGCTGTCATCTGGTTCGCCATGGCGGGGGCACCCGCGCCTCATGTCGGTTCGACCTTCTCGATCGATGATCTGACCTGGGAGGCGGCAACCTCGGTCTCCGACCTCGGCCTGCATGTGCCGGTTGAGGTCGCACTAAGCCCCGCGTATCCAAATCCGTTCAATCCGTCCACGACGATCCGATACTCCTTGCCGGTCTCCGGCCGCGTTGCCCTCACCGTCTTTGACCTGCTCGGACGACAGGTATCGAGTCTCGTCGACGCTGAGCAGGCCGCCGGACACCATCAGGTCAATTGGTCGGCCGACGGCATGCCATCCGGGACGTATCTCTGCCGCCTCGACGTGCTGACGGCGGATGGTCAACTGACGCAACGCGCCATTCGCCTCATTCTCGCCAAGTAGCGGCAAGGGCGTCTCACGACCGACTTCTGCAAATGAAAGCGCCTGGTGACGATTCCGTCCCAGGCGCTTTGATATTGTCGGTACGTCTACCCGCACTCCCTCACCGTTGGTGCACGACGTCCTTACCTTCCATCTGTGCCCTGCCGCTCTTCGCAGAACGATCCCTTCGCAATGAAGAGCCCTCGCGCCGTCACCGCCACTCGTCCCTCCGTCACGGCCTGCAGAGTGCTAAAGCGAGCCTCGTCAACCTTGTTCCTGAAAACCAGGAATCCTCCACGATCGCCGAATGTGCCGGCGGCGATGACCGTGTCGGCGGTCGTCGATGAGGCCAGCACAGAGTGCAACAGCGCCGGAGCATCGATCGACGTCGTCGAGACAAGCCGGACTGCGGTGTAATTCGCCATCGTGTACTTCTCCCCCGCCGCACAGATCGATCCGACGACCGGCCGGTACGTCAGATATTCCAGCGCGAACCGCCCGGCCTTGACGGCAGGATCGGTGGACACCCACTGCTTCACCGAATCAATGCCCGTCGGACGGAATACGAAGATGCCTCCGCCACCGTGGAACGGTCCGGCCACCAGCAGCTTCCCCTCTTTGGCCAGCCGCCCGATGTTCGCCATGTGCCCGGCCTGCAGACTCTCCGCTTCCGCTTTCGGGATCGTCGGCCGGTTCGGATCCGTGTTCAAGAAGACCCAGACGAAGTCCCGCGGCTGGGCAACGGTCGGGATCCCCAGAAACACCAAGAGGATCATTGTGATCACGAATGGTCTCACGGATCGGCTCCTCATCCATCGGAAGTTCATGTCAACGGGCCGGACAATCTATGATGCTCGGAAGTCATTATCAAGTTCGAGAATGAGCCGGCCTGCATCGATTCTCTCTCGGAGAACCCGTAGCTTTGCTCAACCTCAACCCGATAATTCTATGAGCCGCACCCACCTGCTCCTCGTATGCACAACGTTGACGCTCGTCGCGTCATGTGCAACCACTGGCGTTCACCGTACGAACGGCCTGCTGGAGGAATGGACTCAGCCGGGTCGGCCGGGCGGCACCGTTCTGGTCGCAGAAGGTGATCGCATCCATCTCTCGCGCGGCTTCGGATCGGCCGACGTCGAAGCGAACATACCCAACGGCGCTGAGACGAATTACCGACTCGCGTCGGTGACAAAGCAGTTCACGGCGATGTCGGTCCTCATCTTGCGTGACCGTGGATCCCTCACCCTTGAAGATCCGATCACCGACTTTTTCCCGGAGGGTCCAGCATGGTGGCGTTCGATCTCGGTGAAGCACCTGCTGACGCACACCTCGGGCCTTGTGGACTACGAGGACGCGATGCCCGAGACGACCACCGTCCCAGTCTTGGACTGTGACGTCCTGCAGCTCGTCAAGCCGGTCGATACGACATATTTTGTTCCGGGTTCACGCTATCGATACAGCAACACGGGATATGCCCTCCTCGCGCTCATCGTCGAACGAAGGTCGGGGCTGACCTTCGCCACCTTCTTGCAGAAAGAGATCTTCGGGCCGGCGGGTATGCAGCGTTCCGTCGCATTCGAGAACGGGATCTCCGCGGTCGATCGACGAGCGTACGGCTATTCACCCGACACGGCATCGGCGAGCGGCTTCCGGCGTACCGATCAGAGCATGACGAGTTCTGTGTTGGGTGACGGCGGGATCTACTCGAGCGCAACCGACCTGCTGGCGTGGCACCGCGCTCTGCTCTCAGAGCGGCTCGTCTCCAGAGCGACCCTTGACGAGGCGTTCACGCCCCATGCGACGAGCGACGACGGGAAGGTGCGGTACGGCTACGGTTGGATGATCGAAGAAGCAGAGGGAGAACGCGTGCTGACGCACTCAGGCAGCACCGTGGGATTCCGCAATTTCATCCTGCGTATCCCGGAGCGGGAGTTCGTCGTGATCGTGCTGATGAATCGGGCTGACGGCGAAGCCGAGCGGCTCGCCCGAGCGCTCGCCGCGGAGTACGACCGGAAGGTTACGAAACATGAATAGCCACAGAGAGCACAAAGAACACAGAGAGAAGAACTGATTTCACTCTTTGTGGCCTCTGTGTTCTTTGTGGCTATCGCATCTCCTATGAACAAGACACGAAGTTCCGCTAGTGGACCCTGCGCGGGGCCTCGTTGGCCGTGGCCGACGAATCGGGCCGCGGCCAACGTAGTTGCGTCATCGTGACCTTGTCGTTCCGCTTTCCATCGCGCTCCCAGTCCACGATGCCGCTGAAGTTCAATGAGTCCCCGACCACGGAGAACTGGTAGACGGCCCTGAAGGTATCCGGCGCCGATTGGAAGTAGTACAGCGAATCCCTCACGGTGTGCCATGTCCCCGTCGCCCTGGCGAGAAGGCTGTCCTGCAGGTTTCGGTAGTCGGCCGAGAATGTCCCGTCGGCGTTGTAGACCGTCCGCAGGGGCTTCATGTTCGTCACCCGCTCCCAGCTCGAGGGAGTCGCGACGAAATACTCCCACCCGGGTTCGCCTTCCTTGATGTCGGCACTTTCGATGAAGAGGAACGAGCTTTGCCAGGTCCCGACGAGGAGTGGATCATGCACTTTTGGCGCCGCACAGCCTGCGAGCAAACCGACGGCGAGGAGAAGGAACGAGCGTTTCATGAGAAGGGGCTGAAGTTCAACATGAGCGATCTTGGAAGATCAAAATAGGGAGAATCTCCCGACGAACCAACCCCGGCGTTGGTTCGCTGCGGTCCCGATGACCTTCCTCCTCGGCCTGCGCGTCGCGACGCCGTTGCGTCATGGCTTCGTGGCGAGAGACTCAATCACGATGGGCGTCGCCACGCCGGCTATGCTTTCGTGCTGAGTCCATCCACTCCGTTGTTCCACGTCCACGTCTCCCCCTGAAGTCTCACGGCGATCCTCTCCGGCTCTGCCTCCAATGCCTTCGTGAACCGCTCGATCGGCTCCTGCGTGGGCTCTTCGCTCTGGATGAACGTGCCCCAATGGATCGGCATGATCACCCTAGCATTCAGATGACCGGCCATCGCAATGGCCTCTTCGGGGTTGCAGTGGTTCGTCACCCAAGGGTCGTATGCCCCGATGGGCATGATCGCCAGATCCACCTCAATGCCGCGTTCTCCGATCGGCTTGAAGTACTCCTGCACCGCCGTGTCACCGCCGAAGAAGATGTGGCGGCCGTTCTTCGTCAGCAGATACGCGTTGTAGCTCCGGCCGTTCCAGAATCCCTTCGACCGGTCGTCCTCCCACGGAAACCGCCATCCGAAATGTCGCACCTCCACGGCTTCGATCTCCACACCGGCAAGGTTCGTCCGCTCTCCCCAGTCCAATTCATGCACCGATCGAAACGTGAGATTGTCGAGGATGTCCGCCGTGTGCTTGGCCACCACGACCGGCATGTTGTGCGGCAGCTGCTGGAGCGTTGCGATGTCGAGATGGTCCATGTGCCCGTGCGAAAGCAGCAGCAAGTCGATGGGCGGAAGCTCGTGCGCCATCAACGCCGGCTCAACGAGGCGTTTCGGTCCGACCGTCGCGACCCCCAGCAGACGGATGCCGACCCTACCCGCCAGCACGGGGTCGGTCAGGATCCACGTGCCGAAGAAGTTGATCAGCACCGTCGCGTGACCGATCCATGCGGACGTGATCGTTTCGTTCGACCAGGTGCGCCAGTCGGGCTTGACGGGGGCCGGGAGCGTTTCGACACCACCGACGAGCATGTCCCACCGAGACCGTCGTCCGGACGGCTGGTGTTGGGCATGGGCCAGGGCGGGGACGATCGAGCCGAGGCCGAGGGCTTTGAGAATCGTTCGACGAGAGGACATGGAGCAACGGTCAGTGGTCAGTGAGCAGTGGTCAGTGAGCAGTGAGCAGTGATCGGGCGTCGGACAGTGGAGAGAGGGAATGATGGCAGTGCCGAACCGCGGTCCAACGGCGCAGACCTACAAGCCCTCTTGATGAAGACGATCAGAACTCACCAACATTGTATAGACGAGGAGAACACGCGAAGGATCGTCCCCGGTTCCTCAGCGGCGGGCGACAAGCTTCCAAACTTCGTCGAGCAGGTCCGTCAGGCCCAGGCGTGCGACAGCGGAGATGGGGATGACCTTGACGCCGCGGCCGAACTTGAGCTTCGCGAAGCGCTTCTGCTCATCGGGAGCGATGAGGTCCATTTTCGTCACGGCGACGATCTTACGCTTCCTGCCGAGCGCCGGGCTGTACGATGTGAGCTCGTTCATGAGGGTGGCGACGTCGGCTTGCGGGTCGGGCGACGTGGCCTCGACGAGGACGACCAGCACGCGGGTCCGTTCGATGTGGCGGAGGAACTGGATGCCGAGCCCCTTCCCCTCGTGAGCTCCCTCGATCAGCCCGGGGATGTCGGCGACAACGAAGCTCTTCCCTTCCTGATACCGTACCATGCCGAGGTTCGGGACGAGCGTCGTGAACGGGTAGTCGGCGATCTTCGGCCGTGCAGCCGAGATGGAAGAGATGAGCGTCGATTTGCCGGCATTGGGGAATCCCACCAACCCGACCTCTGCCAGAAGGCGCAGTTCGAGGATGATGTCCTTCTCTTCTCCGGCCGTTCCCGGCGTGGCATGACGAGGCGCTTGATTCGTCGACGTGGCGAAGTTGCTGTTGCCGAGTCCCCCCTTTCCCCCTTGGGCGATGATGACTTCGTCGCCTTCGTTGACCAGGTCCGCCGTGGCCTTCTTGCGCCCCTCGAGCCGTACGATGGTGCCGCACGGAACCCGAAGGACCAGGTCCTTCCCGCTCTTGCCGGAGCAGTTCTTGCTCTGGCCATGGGCACCGTCCTGCGCTTCGAACCGATGCCGAAACGTGAAGTCCAACAAGGTGTTGAGATGCCGGTCGGCCCGCAGGATCACGGAGCCGCCGCGACCGCCGTCACCGCCATCGGGCCCGCCTTTGGGCACGAACTTCTCGTGGCGAAAGCTGACCACGCCGTTGCCGCCGTCGCCTGCCTTGACGGTCAGGCGGACTTCATCGATGAACTGCATAGAAGAGTAGACTCCAGATGCCAGATGACAGACGCCAAACAGACCGTTAGAGGCTTGAGGCGAGACTCAAAAACTGCAGAGGACTCCATTACTCCACCACTCCATCTCCCATCATCCGGTTCTTCACTCGAACTCCATCACTCCATTCCTCCATTGCTCCATTACTCCACTACTCCATCCCCCCGCTTCCCCTCACCGCCCCCTCCCTCCTCTCTCCTCCATCCTCTCTTCTACCCTCACGCTCCTCCCGGAAAATACCGACCGTACACCCGATCCGTGAACTCGACAGCTTCCTTTGAAAAGGGGTCGATGTTCTGGAGCACGAACAGATCATCGAGAAAATGCGACGCGTCGTCCCACGCGGTGAATCGATTGAGGTCGTCCAAAGCCGCGCGGAACGCCGCATCGTCCTTGTGAAAGATCGACCTGACGAACCGCTTCATGTCGGACGGGCTGAAGAGGTCCTGCAGATCGGGCAGCATCGGACGCGCGGCTTCCGCCGATGTCTCCACGCTCGAAGAAATCACCGCTTCCGGCCTCACCTCCTCCGAGACCGGAGGCTCAGACGGAACGGCAACGGCTTCGAGCACTTCCACGATCGTAGGCTCTTCCGCCGGCCGTGCCGACTCGTCGGGATCGGTCCTGACCTCTCGAAGGATGTCCGACAGTTCCGAAAGCGTGAGGACGGCCCGGTTGTTCTTGTCGCGTTCGAACTCGAGCCGCGTCTTGATGTCGTCGAGATGCTTGTCCTCGAAGAAAACGATCGCCGCGTTCGTCGGCAGGGTTGGCTGATCGTCCGAACCGTGCGGACTTGCCTTGCCAAAATCGACGAACGAGACGAGGCTGCGCGTCATGCCGGCCAGCTCATCGGCCCGATGGCGTCGGACCACCTCACGGTCGATGCGTTCGAGGAGCGACCGGAACTCCTCGTACGTCAGCTCCGCCAGCCCTCGGTCCACGCTGTACCGCCGGATGAGCTCCGGGAAGTAGTGATAGTCGACGCAGCGGGCCAGCTTCCGCTCCACCTCCGACATTCCCACGCGGCGCCGGTCGCCGACAACGTAGCTCAGCAGCGTCCACTGGGGTCGACACAGGTAGTTGAACTCGAAATGGACCGCTTCGTCGAGCACCCGTTCGAACTCGTCCTGCGTGAATTCGTAGTGCTGGACGAGCAGGACGTCGATCTGCTTCTGGAGACTGATGACGTCCGAAAGCGAGTACGGGAACCGTTTCGACCGGTGCTCCGTTGCGCGCTCGTCCTCGAGGATCTTCTCCACCTCCGCACGGCAGTAGGCCTTGAGGGCCGGGTGGATCGCCGCGTTCAGCACCTGCCGGAGCGTGATGCTCTCGTCCTCGCCGATCGTCCGCGCGCGGACAGTGGCCAGGATCTGGTCGATCTCCTTCTCGAAGATGTATCCCAATGCGTTCGCCTGAGCTTGGCGCGTGCGCTGATGGCATTCTGCACGCGCCGGGTTGAAGGGTCAGTTCTTGTCGCCGGTCAATTGCCGCACGCGATCGATCTCGCGCTGCGCCGCCGTCTTGAACGACGGATCGATCCCCGGACGTTGAATGATCTGTCGATACATCGCCACTGCCTGATCGAACCGGGACATCTTCTCATACGACTGGCCCGCCATGTAGTACGACGCCGCCACCCAGTCGACCGGTCCGGACCTCGTGACGAGGTACGGCACCTTGAGGAACTCGAGGATCGCCTGCTGGTGATCTCCCTTGTAGTGATACGCCTCGCCGATGTAGTAGCGAAGCTCCGCTTCGAGGTCCGCCCCCGCCGTCTGCAGCAGGTTCTGCAGATGGGTCACCGATTGGTCGTTGTAGCCGAGCTTCTGGTAGAGGACGCCGATATCGATGCGCTTGTTCATCAGCTCCGGGTCATCGGGATACTGGTCGATGTACCGCCGTGTCATCTGGAGCGCGGCGTCGAACAACGCTTGCTCTTTGTACGTCAGGATCAGATTGTTCATCGCGAACTGCACCAGGTCGGCGGAGCTCTTGGGATCGTCCATCACCGCCTTGAACAGCGCCGAGGCGCGGTCCCATTGCTCCAGCGCATACAGCGCATTGCCGAGGCTCAGTCGCACCCGCGGCGCCAACGCATGCTGCGGATATCGCTGGAGGACGCTGTCGTACACCTCGGCGGCACGCGGAACTTCCTGGTCGAGCTCGTAGGTGCGCCCCAGCCAGAACCATGCTTCCGCCGCCGTCGGCGTGTTCGGATACTGCCGGACCACCAGCTCGAACCGCTCACGGGCGCCGGAGGTCTTCTCTTTCCGAAGCAAGTGCTTGCCGCGCTCGAACTCAAAGACCGCCACGTCGGACGCCGCCTTCGGATACTTCTTGACGAACAGGCCGATACGCCGGTCGGCTTCCTTCAGATTGTCCAGGCGCAGGTACGCGTTGATCGTCTGCGATTCCAGCCGCTGTCGGAGCGAGTCGGAGACGTTCTTCGACAGAAGGTCGCTGTAGCGCGTGATCGCTTCCGCATACTGCTCATTGCGGAAGAGCAGGTCGGCGCTTTCGAGGGCGACGGCGTTCACGTCGCCGCCGGCCGCCGCCGAGATGCGAGCCGCTTCCTGCATGTGGGCCGACGCCCGCGGAAGGTCGTTACGCGCCTCTGCCAAAGCGGCCAACGCCGTATACGAGGTCAACAGGATCGTCGGGTCGGTCTCGCGTGAGATCACCTCGCCATACCAGCGCGCCGCTTCATCGTTCCGGCCGATACGCTGGTTCGCCACCGCCATTCGGAAGGCCGACGAGGCCGGCATTTGGCGCACTTCCAACCGGTCTTCTTCGATGCGTCGACGGGCCGCCGCATACCGGTCGGCCGCCGTCGTCCATGCCTCAGCTCCGAACGCCCCATCGGCCAAGAGCAGGTCCAGCGTGACCGGATCGACGGCATACGGAGCCGTCCTTCGCGCGCGGTCGACCCATCGTTCGACCGCGGCCTGATCTCCCTTGTCGGCGGAAAGACGCGCAGCACGCAACGCCGCCGCAAGGCCGCGCGGATGGGCCATGTCACGCTCAGCGATACCGGCCATCAGCGACTGGGCCGAATCGCGGTCTCCCCGCGCTTCCAGCTGAAGCGCGATCTGGTAGGTCGCCTCGACCGACCGACCGCGGTCTCCCCCGGCCGCTGCCGCGGCCGACCACCACGTCAGAGCCGCGTCCGGCGCTTTGAGCGCCGACGCGCGCTCCGCGAGGGTCAGATACATCTTGTCGCGTTGACGGTGCGTCACATAGAGAGAATCGACCTCGCCGGCGATCGCGCGCAGGTCGGCCACCGAGGCGGCGCGGACGGCCCGGAGTTCGACGAGCGACACAGCGCCGTCGGATGACAACGGATGGTCGGGGTGATCGTGCAGGAGCGAATCGAAGAGGGCGATCGCATCGTTTCGCCAGCGATCCCGTAGGGCGCGCGAGATGCCAGGCCGTTCGGCCTCTGATGAAGCCGCGACTCCAGCCTTATACCAAGCCGTCGGGCGAAGCGACGATTCCAATCCCCCCAGCAACGCCCTTCGATACTGTGCTTGCGCCAGATCGTAGTTCTTAAGCTGTGCAAAGGAGATCTCGGCCAGTCGAAAGGCCAGCGCCGAGCGTTGCTGTTCTCCGATCACATCGCCCAGCAGAAGCGCGAGTTGTTCCGTGCCGGCATCGCGGTCACGCATCTCGAAGAGCGTCATGATGCGCAGGTCCGCGGCCACGGCAGGCGCCAGCGGGCTTGCCGAAAATCGCGTCGCGAACTGTTCGAACCGGCGCTTGGCTTCGGGGAGGTCGCCCCGCGCGCGCGCGCAGCGAGCCGCGCCATACGCTGCCGCATCGGCGATCGACGCCGCGGCGGGATCGGCCGCCAGACGCTCAAAGATCGGCTCTGCACCCACAGGATCGCTCAGTCCAGTCTCCAGCGCATGCCCGGCCCAGAGCCACAACGTCGGCGTGGCGGGATCGGACGGTGAGGCCTGCCCGAAGAGCGTTACGCGACGGACGACCTCGTCCCATCGTGAGGTCCATCGGGCCGCCTTCACTCCCGCGATCATATAGGCCGTCCGGTCACCTTGCGTGGTCGTGTCGTCCGCCGCGCGTTCATACCAACGAGCCGCGGTGGACGTATCGCCGGCAAGCTCAGCCAGACGTCCCGCTTCGAGCGCGGCCGTGGTGCGGCGTGGACCGGCGAGCCGAGTCGCGGCTTCGAACGCGCGCCGCGCTCCCGCCGCATCACGACGGAGCGCGAGCGAACGGCCGATGCGAATGAAGGCGTGTTGCCGAACGTCCGACGAAACTCGCCCGGTGTCCTCAGCGACCGACCTCCATGCTGCGGCCGCATCGGCATGATCGCCGGTCGCCTCCTTTAGCTCCGCCAGTTGGAACAGCGCCGCCGGAAGGACCGCCGACGCGCGGTAGTTCTTCAGAATGTCCTGGAGCGCGTCTTCCGCCGCACGTGGACGTCGCATGGCCACGGCAAGTCGTGCGTTCACCAACTGGGCTTCGGCGCGCGCGTTCGCATCCTTGCTTCCTTCGAGCACCTTGCGGGATTCTTGCGCCGCAGCGTCGAACTGACCGGCCTCGATGAAGTAGGTCGCCAGCCGCAAGCGGGCTTCGACGACGTCGGCCGATCCGTACTCTTGCGTCAGGGTCTTCAGAACCCGCATGGCGCTCGTACGGTCGCCGAGCGATTCAAACAGGTCAGCCGCTTTCTGCAGCGCGAAGGGGGCTTGTCTTGAGCGGGGATGAAAGGTCCGCACGCGTTCGTAGGCAAGGGCCGCCTCGGCCCTATCTCCTGTGGCCTCGTAGGACTCGGCAACTCGAAGCCAGGCTTCCGGAGCTTTCGGATTCTCCGGGTACGAAAGGGCGAAATTCTGGAAGGTGAAGCGGGCCTCGTCTTGGCGGCCCAGATTGGATTGCGTCAAACCAAGGTAGTACCGGGCCTCGATCGCCTGCTGGGAGGAGCCATAGTAGGCGATGAACTGGCGAAATTGCTCGAGGGCCAGGTCGTAGAACCGGTCATTGTACAGATTCAGCGCGAGCTTGAAATCCGCATTCTCTTTGGAATCTTGCGGAAGGGCCGGTTGGGCCAGAAAGAGGAGCAGGGCAAGGGAGAGACTAGAAAACCGTCGCATGAAGCTCAAAATACGACTACTCCGACGCGTTATCAATTGATTACTTGATGGCATGGCAGGTGATCTCCTAACAGGCGGAAAAGGGCGATTTCGAGGTCGTCGCCGCCGACTCCTTCCTTCTTTTCTACGCGACCCTGACCTGGATTCAGCAAGCCCGCCCATTGCTGACATCAAAGAAATGGCCCATTCGGGTTTCTGACGGACCGGGCAGATCGTCCAGCCTGCGGTCTGGGCAGAGTCCCGACCGTCTCAAGGGGGAAGCGCCCTGATACATGCAAGAACTGGCCGTTCTAGGAATACGGAAATCAGTCACAGAACTTCACAATTGTGGGAAACACGCCCCGGCGGGCCTCCAGAATGGCCATTTTTTGAGCAAAGGTTGCAGGTTGGTGTTGAATTATTCTACAATTTGGAGGCATGGGGCTTGTATGTTCTACCACATCTCCACAGTCTGTTGCGGAGAACCATATTCTACGGGCGGAGCGACTCATGGGTAGCTTCGTGAGAAAGGCCCGGCCGAAGAATCCACCACCACACACAGATTCCTTTGGAGGAATCATGAAGACTGCTTTCTACTGTCTCGTAGCACTGCTCGCGCTGTTGCTCGTCGCGGCAGAGCCGGTCGCCGCACAGGTACAGACGAAGATTGTTGTCGTCGCCGTGCCGGACCGGTTCAAGGCGGGTAACGGGAACGAGCCGACACACGGCATTCCGAACGTCGGAGTTGGTGCGCGCGTTGTGCTCAAGCCGTTCGTCGGTCGGGGCACATCGATCCACACGAACAGCCTCATCGGATTGAATGCAACGAGCGCGTCGTGGAGTTTCACGTCGAAGCCCGCGGGATCGATCCTGACGAATACGGACATCAAGGACACGGCACTTGCCGGCAACATGGGCAAGATCGTGTACTTCAAGCCTGATGTCCCGGGTTCGTATGTTGTCAGCATGACGGTCCAGGCGGATAGCGCCGGCGTCGCACAGGGAAGCGCCACGGCGACATTGACGGTCACAGCCGCAATGTTCAAGGGCGTGGGCCCGTTCCGTCCGAGCAGCGGCAAGACGCTCAGCCCCTTCAATTGCGCCCCGTGTCACGACCAAAACAGCGGTCAGTTCGCAACGTTCAAGAACACGAATCACGCCGTCGCGTTGACAAATCGTGTCAACGAAGAAGGCGGACATTTCAGCTCCAACTGCATGCGTTGCCACACGGCCAGCACGGCCGGCTTTGGCAGCAACGGCGGCTATGATGACTACGCCACCAAGCTGGGCTTCACGATCCCCGCGCACAATGGGACGGGCGTGTGGGATTCGCTCCTTACAGTCGCCGATACGAAGGCGACGGCGGGAAGCGACTCCATGCGCGTCATGTTGGGCCTCGCCGGGATCCAGTGCGAAAGCTGCCATGGTCCGGCGGGTGAGCATGTCATGACGGGCGACCCGAGCCTGATGGCGAAGGAACACACGTCGGATGTGTGCGCTCCGTGCCACTATTCTAGCGACCGCCATCCGAAGGGCTATGCGTGGGAAGGCACTGCACATGCGGTCTCGGCCACTGAGGGTCCGTTGAATCCGCAGTACACCAACCGCAACACCTGCTCGACCTGCCACATCGGCCAGGGCTTCGTGAACGAGCGGATCAAGGGCAACCCGGCTCCGACGACCGGCTACCAGAACCCGGAGAGCATCGGCTGCGTGACCTGCCACGATCCGCACAGCAACGTGGGCATGGAGCACCAGTTGTATCGCAAGACCGTGGCCGACGCCTGCACGGCGTGCCACCAGTCGCGCATCAGCAGCCGCGGCCTGCACCATTCGCATCAGGGCCCGATGATCCAGGGCATCAATGCGACGCCGATGACGGCGGCCCTGAACAAGGCCACCACGCCCGACCTGTTCAACAACTTCTCTGGGTGGCAGCTTCCGGGCTACCGGTATGACAACGGCACGCACAGCGAGATCGAAGACCGTTGCGTGACCTGCCATATGGCCCAGTCCCCCGACTTCGACCCATCGTTCATGTCGCCCGACACTCTGTTGAACGTCGTCGGCGGCCACACGTGGAAGGTGTCGTGGACGGATGTGAACGGCACGCACGTCAACAACAAGGGCTGCGCCGGTCCGGATTGTCACGGCGGCACCATCGCCGATGTGACGGGCTTCACCGAGGGTTCGCGCGCAGCGGTCCAGGTCCTGCTTGACACGCTCCGGGCCAACCTGCCGAAGCGCTCGCCGACGGCCAACCCGAACCCGAACGACCCGAAGTTCCCGACCGAAGCCGGTCTGACGACGATCCAGGCGGCAGCGTCGTACAACTTCTATTTCGTATGGTATGACGGTTCGAACGGCGTCCACAACCCGATCTACGCTCGCCAACTGCTGGAGTCGTCGATCGAACAGCTGAAGCTTGGCGCCGGCGCGGCGGCGATCGCGTCTATCAAGGATTCGCCGAACGACCAGGGCGGAAAGGTCCAGATCGTGTGGAACCAGTTCCCGGCCGAGAAGTACTCCTTCAACAAGGTCGTCAACTACGGCGTGTGGCGTCAGGTAGAGTCCACCACCGGCATGAAGGTGACCGCGGCGCCGAAGAAGAACTACACCGAGATGATCCAGACCGGCACGGTCGGTGAGAAGTACTCGGTCAACGGCCTCGTGTGGAAGTTCGAAGGGACCATCCCGGCGACCAACCTGACGCAGTACATGTTCGAAGCCACGACGAGCAAGAACCTCGCCGGCACCGACACCGTGTCGGCCCGCACGTCGTTCTACGTCGCCGGCTACTCGGCCGACAACATGGTCGTCTATTCGTCGCCGATCTTCACAGGCTTCTCGGTGGACAACATCCCGCCGCTGAAGGTCGTGAACTTCTCGGTGACCAAGACCCCGACGGGCGCCACGCTGAACTGGAAGCCGCAGGACCAGGAAGCGGACGTTGTGCAGTACAATATCTATCGCGGCACGACGGCTGACTTCGTTCCCGGTACGCCGATCGCGACGGTCGACGTGATGACCTATGCCGACGCCTTTGCTTCGGGCGACTACTTCTACAAGCTCGAAGGCGTCGATAAGGCCGGCAACAAGGGCGTCATCTCGGCCCCCGTTGGCACCACCAACGTCGCGGAAGTGGGCGGCGTTCCGACCGAGTATGCGCTCGGCCAGAACTACCCGAACCCCTTCAACCCGACGACGGTGATCCCGTTCTCGCTGCCCAACACGGGCCATGCGGTCCTGAAGGTCTACACGATCTCGGGTGAAGAGATCGCGACCCTCGTCGACCGCGAGATGAGCGCGGGCAACTATCACTTCACGTGGGACGGCCGCAACAAGGTCGGCCAGACGGTCGCCACAGGCATGTATCTGTATCGCCTGCAGTCCGGCACGTTCTCGTCCGTGAAGAAGATGGTGCTGGTGAAGTAACGCCGGCTCGCTTCACAAGAACAAGAGAGCCCCGGGAGAAACACCCGGGGCTCTTTCATGTACATCAGTGCGAGCCGGAAACTCCAAATGCCAAACTCTCCCCGCCAGAAGATGAACCATGGCGGGCAGGCAGACTCCAAACAGACTTCAGGACCTCGAATCCCAAGGATCCAGACGCACAGGATCTCCCGAACTCCCAAATCTCGCACACACAGGCCCCCGAAGCTTTCCACAGACCTTCGTCTTTTCAAGCCTCATCCCAATCCCTTCCACCTACAACCTCACACCGTACGGCAGGCTTCCCATCTGATTCCTTCCCAACTCCTTCCTCCTCTCACCTATCACCTCCAACAAGAAGGCCCCCGGAGCTCTCCGGAGGCCTTCTGGGTTCTTCGCCCTGAGGTCGCGCTACGCTCCGCCGGCGGACTCCTTCTGCTCTTCTTTCACCAGATTCGCGCGCAGATACTCCCGGTTCAGCCGGGCGATATGCGTCACCGAGACCTCCTTCGGGCACTCGGCTTCGCACGCGTAGTTGTTCGAGCAGTTGCCGAACCCCTCGTCGTCCATCTGCTTCACCATTTTCAGGACCCGCTCGGTCCGCTCGACCTGACCCTGCGGCAACAGCGCCAACTGCGACACCTTCGCCGCGACGAACAGCATCGCTGACCCATTCGGGCAGGCAGCCACGCACGCCCCGCATCCGATACATGCCGCAGCGTCCATCGCCTCGTCCGCCACATGCTTCGGGATCGGAATGGCGTTGCCGTCGGGTACGCCGCCGGTCTTCACCGACACGTATCCCCCGGCCTGCATGATCCGGTCCATCGCCGTCCGGTCGACCATCAGGTCCTTGATCACCGGGAACGCCTTCGCCCGCCAGGGTTCCAGCGTGATCGTATCGCCGTCGCGGAATGTCCGCATGTGCAACTGGCATGTTGCGATGGCCCGATTTGGACCGTGGGCCCGCCCGCCGATCACGATGCCGCACGAACCGCAGACCCCTTCGCGGCAGTCATGGTCGAACGCGATCGGCTCCTTTCCCGCTTTCACGAGGTCGGTATTGACCACGTCGAGCATCTCGAGGAACGACATATGCTCGCTCACATTGCTCGCGACGTAGGTCTCGAACCGGCCCGAGCTTTGGGCGTTCTGTTGGCGCCAGACGTTGAGAGTGATCTTCATAAGAGAACCAGAAAATGGGTGATCGAACGTGAGCTCCCCGCACGCGTGGGGGGCAGGAAAAGCCGGGTCAGGGACCCGGACTTACTTGTAGCTCCTCTGGCTCGGCTTCACATACTCGAAGTCCAGCTTCTCCTTGTGCATCTTTGGCGAACTCACTTTGCCGGTGTACTCCCAGGCCGCGACGTAGGCGAACTTCGCGTCGTTCCGCTTGGCCTCGCCTTCGTCCGTCTGATGCTCCTCGCGGAAATGCCCGCCGCACGATTCCTCCCGCTGCAATGCGTCGAGCGCCATCAGTTCTCCCAATTCGAAGAAATCGGCCACCCGGCCCGCCTTCTCCAGTTCGCTGTTGACGTCGGCCGCCACGCCCGTGATCTTCACGTCCTTCCAGAACTTCTCGCGAAGCGCGGAGATCTCTTTGGCCGCCTTCTTGAGGCCTGCGGCGTTCCGCGCCATGCCGACGTGGTCCCACATGATCTTGCCCAGCTGGCGATGGAACTCGTCCACCGTCGTCTTGCCGTTGACCGACATGAGCTTTTCGACCTGCTTCTGGATCTCGGTCTCGGTACGCTTGAAGTCGGCATGGTCCGTGCCCACGGCGGGGAACTTCGTCGACGCGAGGTAGTCGCCGATCGTGTACGGCAGAATGAAGTATCCGTCGGCCAACCCCTGCATCAGGGCCGAAGCTCCCAGCCGATTGGCGCCGTGGTCCGAGAAGTTGGCTTCGCCGATCACGTACAGGCCGGGGATCGTGCTCATCAGGTTGTAATCCACCCACAACCCGCCCATGGTGTAGTGGACGGCGGGGTAGATGCGCATCGGCGTCGTGTAGGGATCCTCAGCCGTGATCTGCTTGTACATGTCGAACAGGTTGCCGTACTTGCCCGCAACATTGTCCTTCCCCAATCGCTTGATGGCATCGGCAAAGTCCAGGTACACGGCCAGCCCCGTTTCTCCCACGCCGTGCCCCTTGTCGCACATCTCCTTCGCTCGCCGCGAGGCCACGTCGCGCGGCACCAGGTTGCCGAACGATGGATACATCCGCTCGAGATAGTAGTCGCGCTCCGCTTCCGGTATATCCCCCGGCCGCCGCTTGTCTCCCTTGGCCTTCGGCACCCACACGCGGCCATCGTTCCGGAGGCTCTCGCTCATGAGCGTCAGCTTCGACTGATATTCACCGCTTTGCGGGATGCAGGTCGGGTGGATCTGCGTGAAGCATGGATTGCCGAAGAGGGCCCCGCGTTTGTGAGCGCGCCAGATGGCGGTCGTGTTGCTCGCCTTCGCGTTCGTGGAAAGGAAGAAGACATTGCCGTATCCGCCGGTTGCGAGGACCACCGCGTTGGCCGTGTACTTCTCGATGGCACCTGTCACCAGATTCCGGGCGATGATGCCGCGGGCCTGACCGTCGACGACGACGAGGTCGAGCATTTCGCGACGTTCGAACAACGTTACGCCCTTGTTGGCGATCTGCCGCGAGAGGACGCTGTACGCACCGAGCAGCAGTTGCTGCCCTGTCTGTCCGCGGGCGTAGAAGGTACGCGAGACCTGCGCCCCGCCGAACGAACGGTTGTCGAGCAGACCCGAATAGTCGCGCGCGAACGGGACACCCTGCCCCACGCACTGGTCGATGATCGAATTGGAGACCTCGGCGAGCCGGTAGACGTTGGCCTCACGCGCCCGGTAGTCCCCGCCTTTCAGCGTATCATAGAAGAGACGGTAGACGCTGTCGCCGTCGTTGGAGTAGTTCTTTGGCGCGTTGATGCCCCCCTGGGCCGCGATGCTGTGAGCGCGTCGGGGGGACTCGTGGTACGTAAAGGCCAGCACCTTGTAGCCAAGCTCGGCCAGCGAAGCGGCCGCCGAAGCGCCGGCGAGACCCGTGCCGACGACGATCACGGAGTATTTTCGCTTGTTGGCTGGATTGACCAGCTTCACGCCGAACCGGTGGTTCGTCCACTTCTGCTGAATGGGGCCGGCGGGGGCTTTCGCGTCGAGTTTCATGATCAGATCCCTCCCAGCGCCATCGTGGCGTCGCTGACGTTATGGAAGAAGTAGAAATAGACCGGCAGAATGGCGAAGCCGATCGGAACAATGAGCCAGAAGAGGACGCCGATCGCGTCGAGCAGTCCGCCATAGCGTTTGTTCCGCAGGCCAAGGGTCTGAAATGCGGCTTGGAATCCGTGGCGGAGATGGTAGCCGAGCAGGACGAGCGCGACCACATAGAAGGCGCTGTACCAGCCGCTCGAGAAGGCGCTTGCGACGAGCGCATAGGCCGACGGCGGGTTCTCCGTGAACCGCAGACCGCCGACGAAGGTCTGCAGGTGCACGACGAGAAAGATGAGGACGATGCTTCCCGTAACGATCGTATTGCGCGACGCCCAGGGCGTGGTGTCCTTTAAACGATACGTCTCGTACTTGGTCGGCCGCGCCTGACGGTTCTGCCACCAGACCAGGAGGCCGGCGCAGATGTGGACCAGGAATCCCAACACCAGCCCGACTTCGAGCACGCGGATGGCGCCGTTCGTGCTCATGAAATGGGAATAGGCGTCGAACGCCGCTCCCCCGTCGTTCTTGAGCAACGTCAGATTGCCGACGAGATGGACGAGGAGGAACGAACAGAGGAACAACCCCGTCAGGCTCATGAAGATCTTCTTCCCGACGGAGGATTGGACGAACGCGGTGAGTTGATTCATGTCGATCCCGGGTTGGACGGAATGCGTGCGAAGAACGAACGTGAAAACCTACAAAGCGATTCCGGGAAATGCAACGAAAAGGGGATCAGCGCGGCTCAGACCGGGGATGGACCGTGATGCACCGGTGTCGTGCGAGGCCTTTGGTGCGTGCCGGAGTGATTCCGACTTCTGCTACTGCGCGACGGTGTCGCTGATGAAGCGACGGATCGAGATCGCGCTGCCCAGAAGGCCGAGCAGCATGCCGGTGAGAAGGATGGCAAGATACGCGAGCGGCTCGACCTGGACGAACTCCTGCAGATGCACCGAGACCCACTGCCCAAGGTACTCGAAGGAAACGTAGATGAACCCGGCGGCAATGAGGCCACCCAAGATACCCTGAATGATCCCTTCGAGCAGGAACGGAAAGCGGATGAACGCGCGCGTCGCGCCGATGAGCTTCATGGTGCGGATGATCTGGCGTTTGGCGTAGATCGCCAGGCGTATCGTGTTGGCGACGAGGAACATCGACGCGATGAGGATACACAATCCCACCCCCACCCCGATGCCCAGAAAGGTCGTCACCCGCTCGTCGAGCATCTCCAGCAGGTCCTTGCGGTACTTCACCTCTTCCACCCCGCTGATCGCTTCCAGCTGTTCGGCGACGGAAGCGGCCCCGTCAGAGTTCCGGAACGGCGGCAGCAGCGTGATGCGAAATGAGGCCGGGAGCGGATTGAACTTCAGGACCCGCCGGATGTCCTCCCCGAACTCCTGCTTGAAGATCTCCGCCGCTTCGTCTTTCGACACGAACCGGACCGACTCAACGCCGTCGACGGTCTCCAGCGCCGCTTCGATCGCCGGCACTCCCTCTTCGTTCACCCGCTCCAGCAGGAACGCCTCCATCTCCACCCGAGTACGAAGCGAATCGACGATGCTGCGGGCATTCAGAAAGATGATGGCAAACGAGCTGAGCAAGAGAAGCGCGATCGTGATCGTAAAGATCGCCGCCGACATCGACAGCTTTGCCCGGTTGAACCCGGAAAACCCTTCGCGAATGAGGTAGCCTAGTGCCATGGTCGTCTTATCGGTGCGTGCGTCCGCGGACGAACGAGCCCACAACGCGCATCAAGATACTCACCTTTCGTGCGGCTTCCAACGCCCGTGCCACCGGCGGGTCGCCAGGCCTCCCATCGATGTCCAGGTGGAACAGGTACTCCCATGGACGCCCCGTCCGGGGACGTGCCGTGATCGACCGCAGGTTCACGCCGGCCTCGGCAAACGCACCGAGCAATCGATGGAGCGAGCCGGCCCGATGTTGCAACGAGGCGACCAGCATCGTCGTCGACGCGCGGCGACGGGACACCGGAGGACTCTTCCGACCGCGACGGATCACCAGAAAGCGTGTGTAGTTCTCCGGATTGTCCTCGATCCCCTCCCGCAGGACGCGCAGACCGTACGGTCTCGCCGCCTGTCGGCCCGCCACGCAGCCGAGCGACGGATCGTGATACTCCTGCACAAGTCGCGCCGCCGCCGCGGTATCATTGACCGGCTGCAGTTGGAGGCGGCCCCGCGACAGCAAGAACCTTCCGCATTGCCCGAGGGCCTGCGGCTGAGAAGCGACCGTACGGATCGATCGCTCGGTGGCGCCTGGAAGGCCGAGCAGGCACAGTCGGATGCGGAGCGTCACTTCACCCACGGGAACGATCCCGCCGGAGAGCAACAGGTCTCGGGTCTCATGGATCGGCCCGAAGACGGCGTTCTCGACCGGCACAACGCCGGCCCGCGCTCGGCCCCGGCGAACGGCCTCGAACACCGAGGCAAAGCTGGCGCACGGCAGCGTTGCGGCCTTCTTGCCAAAGACCTTGCGGACCGCCAACTCGCTGAAAGCCCCAGGCTCACCCTGATAGGCGACAGCCAGATGCCATCGCACGTGTCGATACCCGCGCATCATGCCTCATCCGATCGCACCGCATCGACGGTATTCATCGATTCCCTTTCGGGCTACTTTCCACTTCCTACTTCATACTTCATACTTCTTACTTAGAATTGTGAATCATCCCGCCACCGCTGGATCATCCAAGCGTCCGTCGGAGCGCGACGCGTAAAGGTCAGCGTCGAATAGCCGTCGGCGCGCACGATATCACCCGGATTGAACGTGACCGTCAGCGTGAAATTGCGACTGACCGTGGCCAGCGTGTTGCTCGAATCGATGCTCAATGAGAGCATGTTGTTCCACACGAGGTCGAGACGCTGGGCGTTCTGGAACAAAGCTGCGGTGACCCGGAGTTCTTCGTCTCGGCCCCAGGTGACATCGACGCCCCGCTCGTAATCACGGAACGTGAACAGAAAATCGCCGCCGATCGCCTGACCGTAGATGGTCGTGTCGCGAAAGGTGTACGCATAGCGCACATTCTGGAACACCCCCTCGACCGTGGTCTGATCCCCCAACAGCGAACTGGTGCCTCCGACGGAGAGGTCCAGACCCGGCGCGAACGGATTGCACGCCGAGAGTGTCAGCGCCACAGCGACCACGGAAAGAACTCTGACCTTCCACCGCAGGTTGACGCGTGCGGTCCCGGGGAGTCTCATGGCATCGAGAACAGAATGACAACGAGCATCAAGCACGTCATTGCCTATTCTCTGTGGTCTCTGTGTTCTTTGTGGCCATGCTTCGTTTCTCGACCGGTCATTGTGATAGTCCGCCTTTGACGTCGCTCCACGTGGGCTGCGACGACGAAAGCGCCACATCCTGCCAACGACGGATGCTCCAGAGCCCCGTCCGCCGGTCGAGCACCAGCGTCAGGTATGATCGGCCCACGACCCGTTGCGCCAACCCCGCCTGACCGTGCGGCACGGAGAGATCGTACGGAACGTCGTAGGCGACCGAATCAGGTTGGACTCCCTGCGCCACCGGGCTTGAGAACTGGACGTTCATTGTGGAACCCGACGGAAGGCGGGACCTGGCATTCAGAAACCACGCCTCTTCGCTCGACCGGTCCCAGCCAGCAAAGACGCTGTAGATCCCGGCTGCAGCCGGCGTGGGGATGAACTGGAAGGACCCGCCCGTTCCGGTATCAGAAAGGCAGCGAAGGTAGTTGACGCTGTTCAGTTCGCGCAGGGCGGCGGCCATGTTCTCGAGGACCATGGCGGGCTCGGTCGGCGGCGTGTACGTGGACCGAACGGAGATGGGCTCCTCTGGATCGCGTGGTTCGAAGAGCCCGCAGCCGGACGACACGGCAAGCAGGATGCAGGCACAAGCATACGATCGACAGACACGCGCGATCCGCACGCCGTTTGGAGTGTTCGGCAGTTTGGAGGGTTTGGAATGCTTCAGGGTCACACCGCCACGCGTCCTTCGAGCGCCCGCGAAAGGGTCGCCTCGTCGGCGAACTCCAGGTCCGACCCGACGGGAAGGCCGCGGGCGATACGCGTCACACGCATACCGAGGGGCTTGATGAGGCGCGACACATACAGGGTCGTCGCCTCTCCCTCCACGTTCGGATTCATCGCCAGGATCACCTCGTCGACGCCCCCGGCGCCGATCCGTTCGAGCAGTTCCTTGATCCGAAGATCGTCGGGACCGATCCCGTCGAGCGGAGACAGCGCGCCGCCGAGTACATGATAGAGGCCCCGGAACTCGTTGGTCTTTTCGACGGCGAGGACGTCGTTAGGCTCCTGGACGACGCAGATCAGCGTTCGGTCACGCTTGGAACTGGAGCAGATCGCGCAGGGGTCGGTCTCGGTGATGTTCGAACAAATGCTGCAGTAGCGCACCTTCTCCTTGACGGCGATGAGGGCCGCCGCCAACGCGTCCACCGACGGACGGTCCATTTTCAGGACAAAGAGCGCCAGCCGGTGCGCGGTCTTCTTCCCGATCCCGGGAAGTTGGGAGAAGTGTTCCGCGAGTTGTTCGACAGATTCGGCTGTGTAGAACATCGGGGGAAATCCAAAATGGGAAATTCGAAATGCGAAACAAATCCGAAGCGCGAATCTGATAGGCACCAATGCTCGGACACTCTCTGTGGATCTCTTTGAAACGCTCCTAGATCCCCCACTGAGCCGGGACAACAACATCCATCACCTACTTCATCTTCGTGGAACTTCGTGTGCCGGGCTCAAAGTGAAATAGATATCGCTTCGCGATACGTCGAGGGCCTCCGGCTGTGTCCCGCTTCTAAAACCCGGGGAGGCCAGGGACCACTCCGCCCGTCACCTTCTTCATCTCTTCCTCCGCCAGGGCTGCGGCCTTCCCGAGGGCCTGATTGGTCGCCGTGAGCACCATATCCTCGAGCAGGTCTTTTTCGGCCGGGTTCACCACCTCGGCGTTGATCTCGACCTTGAGGACCTGCTGTTTGCCGCTCACCGTCACTTTCACCATCCCGCCGCCGGCGTCCCCCATCACGGTCCGATTTGCCAGCTCTTCCTGCACGCGGGCCATCGCCTCCTGCATCTTCTGCATCTGCTTCATCATCTGCTGCATATTCGGCATGCCGCCTTTGAACATGGTATCCTCGAGCGTCGTCTGTCGTGGGTAGCAAAGGCAATATATCCCGATTTGCCGGGGGATTCAATCAACGCTGGGGGAGGTTCCGGACGACTTCGACCACGCGATCCACTTCATCGGCTGTATTATAGAGGACCACCCCAACGCGCGTGACCCCGCCGCGGGGCTCCAGTCCGAGCACCTCGATGGCGCGGACGGCGTAGAAGTGTCCGTCCCACGCAAAGAGACCTTCATCAGACAAGGCGGTACAGACGTCCTCAGGCCTCCATCCGTTCACGGTGAACGAGACCGTGGGCGCGCGCTGCGCGTGATCGAACGGCGGACCGATCACGGTCACGCCCGATATCGACCGAAGACCCTCATACAGACGGGTCGCCACCTCGCGCTCCTGCGAGCCGATGTTCTGGAGTGCGTCGGCGAGGCGGCTGCGCAGCCCCTCGCCGCGACCGAACGACGCCACGAATTCGACGGCGGCCTTGACGCCGGCGATCGCCGCGTGATTCAGGGTGCCCGTCTCGATACGATACGGGGCTCGCTGATCGACCGTCCGCAAGCGGTCGGGCTCAAGCGATCCCAGCAAGCCCGGGCGGGCGTACAGGACCCCGACATGCGGACCATAGAACTTGTACGCCGAGCAGAGCAGAAAGTCGGCGTCGAGCGTCTCCACGTCGACGCTGAAGTGGGGAGCATAGTGAACGGCGTCGAGGACGAGCCACGCCCCGACCTCTTTTGTGACGGCGCGCGCCAGCGCGACGTTGTTCACCGTACCCAGGGCGTTCGATGCCATCCCCATTGCCAGCACCTTCGTCCGGGAATTCACCGAAGTCCGAAGACTCTCCTCGTCCAACCGCCCGTCGAGACGCAACGCGACCTCGCGCACCACGATGCCATGCTCCTGGAGCGTCAGCCACGGTCCGCGATTGGCCTCATGGTCAAGTTGCGTGATGACCACCTCGTCGCCCGCACGCAACCGTCGCCGGATCGCGTGGCTGAGGGCGAAATTGAGCGTGGTCATGTTCGCCCCGAACGAGATGAACTCGGGTCCCGCGGCCCCGAGGAAGGTCGACACGACCGCGCGGGTCTCGCTCAACAGTTCGTCCGTCTCGCGTGTCGTGATGAACATCCCGTGCGTGTTGGCGTTTGAACGGCGGTAGTAGCCGCCGATCGCCTCGATAACGGAACGGGGGACCTGCGTTCCTGCCGGACCGTCAAGGAAGGCGACGGGCCGGCCGTTCTGCCGGCGGTCCAGTGAGGGAAACTCCTGGCGGGCCTGGCCGAGGCTTCGGCGAGGGATCTCAAGAGGCATGATCTCGACTCCTGTCGGAATGGTCGACCAATGTTGCTAGGGAAGCCCTGAAACGCAACGGATCGGGGGTAGGAATTTTCCTAGCCGGGTCTTTGGCTCGTATGATCTCCGCCCAGCGCCGGAAACGAGGAGCAGACCTTCCCGATGGCACGATCCGCCGCCGGATGACAGAACTGCTGAATCACGGTAGGACAATTCGCAGGAATGGTTCCGGACACCGCCGATACAGTACGGCCGGAGTGTATCGTAGCTTGGTGTTGCATGATCGAGCACCGGAACCCTTCGTTCCACGACAAAGAATCGCTTTCCCATCTCCTACAACCAATAAAGGACCAACGTGAAACACTTCGTTCTTTTTCTGGGCCTGCTGCTGGTAGCTCTGTCGCAGCCTCTTGCGGCCCAATCACCGCTGAGCGAGACCAGCATTTACGGTTACTTCCAGGGCGTCTACCTGGACTCGCGGCCGACGATGTTCGTCAAGAACAATACCTTCGCCGTCCAGCAACTGGACCTCTTCTTCAACACCAACCTCGGGTCTGGTTTCAGCAGCTTCATCTCCCTGGAGCTCTCCAATTCGTACTCTTCAGAGCGCCAGTGGGGAAACTTCAATCTCGAGGAGGCTTGGGTGCGGTATTCGTATTCGCCCCTGTTCAATGTCAAATTCGGCCAGCTCGTTCCGCAATTCGGCAACCTCAACGAGATCAAGAACCGCACGCCGCTCCTTCCGTACATCCAGCGGCCGATGGTCTTCGAGTCTTCCTACAATTCGATCCTCGATTTCTCGGCCTACTACCCGGCTCTGGCGAACCTGCAGATCTACGGCTCTGTGAACCTTGGCGACATCAAGGGTGACTATGCTTTGTTTGTCGGCAACAGCGACCCGAAGTTCATCGCCACCAACAAGCTTGACAACGGCGCGACGGGATGGGACACGACCCAGTTCAAGATGTTCGGCGGCCGAGTCGGCGCCCGGGCTTTCGGCGCAAAGGCGGGCGTGACCGCGACCTTTGACCGATTTCGCGGATTCTTCGAACAAGGAGGCTATGGCTTCATTCCGGTTGATACGTGGGTGGGCAACATTCCGCGCCGTCGGCTGGGAGTTGACCTGTCGTACACAGGGTATGGCTTCTTCTTCGAAAGCGAGGCGATCTTCGTGCAACATGACCTGACCCCCGAGGCGAAGGTCTTCCTGAATGCGATCTCCCAGCCGGTGACGATCCCGATCGGACCGGGCGCCACCATGACGATGGAATCGCCTTTCGGCAATTCGCTCGACAAGAGCTTTATGTATGCCAACCTCGGCTATGACATCACCGAGCGGATCTTTGCGTACATCGGATGGAGCAACACGAAGGACAAGTATGACAAGGTCTTCAAAGATATGGTCATCACGACCGTCGGCGCCGGCTTCCGCCCCGTCGAGTCTGTCGTTCTCAAGGCCCAGTATGCCAAGTTGGACGTCGGCATGGTCCCATTCCAAGGCCAGTACACGCACAACGTGTACTATCTTGCCGCCAGCGTCAGCTTCTAACCCGAACCGGAGACCCATCATGAAGACCATTGCAGCCATCCTCGTGATGCTGGCCCTGTCCTCGGGTCTGACCCGCGCGCAGGTCGCCGTCATCGCTCATCCGTCCGTCGAAGAGCCGTCCATCAGCCGGTCCACCGTCGCGGACATCTATACACTCACGACCACGATGTGGTCCGACCGTGCCGCGGTCGTCGTCGTGGACATCCGTTCAGACCTGCCCACCAAGAAGCGCTTCTACAGCGAGATCGGCAAGACTCCCGCCGATCTTCGAAAGGTGTGGATGCGGACGGTGCTGTCCGGCGATGCGAAAGCCCCTGAGATGGTCGAGTCTGAGGACGAGGTCATCCAGAAGGTCGCTGCGACCCGCGGAGCCATTGGCTACGTGTCGGCGTCGAAGGTGACCGGCAGCGTCAAGGTGCTGGCGCGTTTCGAGTGACCTGACGTCCGACAGTACATGCGAAGGCCCGCCTCCTGTAAGGGAGCGCGGGCCTTCGTCGTTCCGTGCCGATCGCCGTGGAGCCCTTACTCGTGAGATCGAGTCGCCGATGTCGATGAACCGTCCGCCGCCGCCGATCGTTCTTGCTCGGCCTTCGGTTGGACCGGAAGAGTGAACGTGAACGTCGCCCCGCCATCAACCACGCCGTCAGCCCAAATGCGGCCTCCGTGGCGGTGAATGATCCTGCGAACGTTCGCCAGTCCGATCCCTGCTCCGGAATACTCGGCGCGTGAATGCAGTCGCTCGAACAGGCCGAACAACCGGTCTTGGTATTGCGGGTCGAATCCGATCCCGTTGTCGCGCACGAACAACCGATACTCGGTCATGGGTGGCTCGCACGGAATGCTCCCCACCTCAATGACGGCGTGTGGCCGACCGTGCGTGAACTTCACGGCGTTGTTGAGGAGGTTGGCAATCGCCTGTCGCAGCAACCGACGGTCGCCCTCGACGACGGGCAGGGGACCCACCTTCCATTCGATCGTCCGGCCGGACATCTCTGGCTTGAGTTGCTCGCGCACGTCACTCACCAGCTGGCCGATTTCCACGCGGGATCGTTGCAGTTCCGTTTGTCCGATGCTGAGATACTCGATCAACCCGTCGACGAGCATGCCCATCCACTTCGCCGAAAAGGCGATCGTTTGGAGGTACTTGTGCGCAAAAGCGTCGTCGCGCACAGCCGGACGGTTCTGACTCATCTCGGCGTAGGCGCTGATGTGGCGCAGCGGGGCCCGCAGGTCGTGCGACACGGTGTAGCTGATCCGCTGCAATTCCAGCATCGTCGACTCGAGCTCCGACGTTCGCTCGTGCACGCGCAGCTCCAGTTGCTGATTAAGCCGGCGCACTTCGTCTTCCGCGGCCCTCCGGTCAGTGATGTCGCGGGCCACGACGTGGAATCCGGTCAGCGAGCCTTCCCGCAGTTCCAGCGTGACGTTCATGCTGAGCCAATGGATGCGCCCCTTCCGTGATCGAAGCGCCACTTCATACGAGCGACTCGGCTCGCGAAGATGGAACTGTCGGAGGAACGCCCGACGGACGCTCGAACGGTGTTCGGGGAGGCAGAACTCGAAAAATTCGCGGCCGATGAGGTCCTCGATCGCGTACCCGGCCAACTTGGCGGCCGCGCTGTTCACGTAGGCGAAACGTCCGTTGATGTCGGTCGAGACGATCGGCTCCTGCGCCGATTCAACGACGAGGCGATAGCGAGCCTCGCTCTCCGACAGCTTCTGGGATTGGCGCTGCAACTCCCCATGGGACCTTCCCAGGGCTGCCTCGCTCTTTTTGGCCCGGTCGAGCGACGACTGCATATTCCGGATGAGCAACCCCACCGCAAAGGCGGTGATCGCCAGGATGAGACTGCCCTCGATGACATCATAGAGGGTCGTAAACTGGCTCAAGTTCGATGTCAGCCAACCGAGCACCTCCGCCCCGGTCAGCGCCGCATAGACCAGGATCGTCACGACCGTGAAGGTCAAGAAGACCTTTCGGTCCAACAGGATGCTCGCGGCGACCACGAGAGCCGGCATGGCCATGATCACGACATCGTGCACCCCATCGTCGCTGACGGCGGCCATAAAGGTCACCATCGCCATCAGGCTGAACAAGATCACCATCAGCGCCGGCCGCACCTTGCCGCTTCGGTTGAGGAGAAAGGCAACGACCAGAGCGAGCTGCTCGACGGAGATCGCGACGAGGATCGGCCGCAGGAGGCCTTCGTGCCAGCGAAGCACCGTCGGCAGGAAGAGGGCGAAGAACGTGACAAGCGTGAGCATGTGGACGATCTTCACGAGTCGATCATCGTCGGGATCGACCATCGTCGGAGGGCTCAGCCATCGCCGGAGCCGGTGGAGGAGGTCGTTCATGCCGCCTCCGCCGAGGGCAGCGTAAAGAAGAACGTCGCGCCGGCATCGATCTCTCCTTCGGCCCACGTCGCTCCGCCGTGACGCTGGATGATGCGGCGTACGTTGGCCAGTCCGATGCCGGTCCCTTCGAACTCCTCGCTCGTATGCAACCGCTGGAACACCCCGAAGAGTTTGCCGGCATAGGACTGGTCGAACCCTGCTCCGTTATCGCGCACGAAGAACGTCATCAGCCCGGTCGGGTGCTGCGCGGGCCGACTTCCGACCTCGATCCGCGCGGGCGAACGGTCCCGCGAGAACTTGACAGCGTTCGACAAGAGGTTCGAGAGAACGAGCTTGAGCAGTGTGGGGTCTCCCTGCACCGGCGGCAGATCGCCGATGCTCCAATCGATCACGCGTCCCTCTGTTTCGGCTTCCAGGTCACGTCGGACCTCGCTCGCCAGGCGGGCAAGGTCGACGCGTCCGGTCCGCAGGTCGGTCCGACCGATGCGGGAGAACGCGAGCAGTTCGTCGATGAGATTGCCCAGCTTTACGGCCGACTGCGAGACCGTCGTGAGATAGCGAAGGCTCTCTTCGTCGACGAGGTCCTGGATGCGTTCTCGCAGCAGCTCGACGAAACCCGAGATATGCCGCAGCGGCGCCCGCAGGTCGTGCGACACGGAGTAGGAGAACGATTCCAGCTCTTGGTTCACTGCTTCGAGCTGGGCGGTCCGGTCGTGGACCCGTTGTTCGAGCCCGGCATTGAGCCGTTCGGTCTCGGCCTCGGCTTGTTTGGCGGCGTCGTACAACCTTGCGTTCTCGAGCGCCACGGCCAGCTGATCGGCCACGAGCGACACGAACTCGACGTCGGCTTCCGTGAATCGACGATACTGCTCGCTGTCGTCGACGCGCAGGACGCCGATGACGCCAGCGCTGGTCCGGATCGGCACCGCCAGCACCGACCTCAGGCCGAAGCGTTCCACCCATTCCTGCGGGATGAGGTCGGTCGTCCGGCAGTCGTTGACCAGGATGGGCCGATTGGTTTCAACGCAGCGGCCGGAAATGCTGAAGCCGATCGGCTGCGAAGGCGCAGGACCATCGAACGCTTCACTGGCCGGAGCAACGAGCGACCGTCCCGATGGATCGACGAACCGAATGACGGCGCGCGTGACGCCCAGATACTGCGGAATGAACGTGGTGACCTTCCGTATGATCTCGGGCTGCTCGAGCGAACTGGCGAACAGGAAACCAAGCTCACGCAACAATTGCAGACGCCGCAGTTTGTCGTTCAATGCTTCTTCGAACAGCTTGGCTTCCGTGATATCCTGGATCGAACCGACCACACGCGTTACGACGCCATCGCGCTGCCGTTCGACCTCCCCCAGGATCTCCACGAATTTGACCGTCCCGCCGGGCAGGACAATGCGATGCTGGCGCCGGAGCGACAGGCCTTGTTGCGCCGTGGCCATGAGGTCTTTTGCAACCTGATCGCGATCCTCGGGGTGCACTATACTCAGAAACGTCATCGGCTCGGGAACGAACGTCGCCGGGTCGAGGCCCAGAACCCGGTACGTCTCGGCGGACCAGGTTGTGGCTTGGCTTTCGACGTCGACCTCCCAGCTTCCGATCTTGCCGATCCTCTGGGCCACGCGAAGGCTTTCTTCGCTGTGGCGAAGCGCCTCCTCCGCCCGTTTGCGTTCTGTGATGTCACGCTGGATCGCAAGGTATCCCAGGATGTTTCCATGGCTGTCGCGCACGGCATTTGCCGTCGCCTCGACGAGCACCAATGACCCGTCCTTTCGGCGATTGGTCAGCTCGCCTTGAACGCCGAACTCGTGTCGGAGCACCTTCCAGAATTCTTCGTACGCCGTCTGCGGCATCATGCCGCTCTTCAGGATCCTGGGTGTCATCGTGCCGATCACTTCGTGCGGGGAATACCCGTAGAGCGACGTGAAGGCACGGTTGACATACCGGAACACGCCGTCGGAGTCGGTCATGAACACGACCTCCTTGGAGATCTCCACGGCCTGCCGGAGCCGCACGAGCTCGTCCTCAGCCTGCTTGCGCTCGGTAATGTCGCGCAAGTTGATGACGATGGCGTTCACCGTCCCGTCGTTCAGCGAATTCTTCACGATACTCTCGATCCAGACCCATGAACCGTCCGCATGGCGCATGCGATAGTTCTTGCGAGTCGACGCTCCGGCGTGATCGCGAATGCCATCGAACGCGATCCGCACCATCGGGAGGTCATCTTCGTGAACGTCACGGAAGATCGATGTCCCTTCCCATTGTGCCGGAGAGTGGCCCAAGATCGCTTCGATCGATGGGCTGCCATAGGCGATGTCACCGTTGGCGTTGACGAGCACGATGGCGTCAATGTTGTTCTCCACGACGGCCCGGAAGCGCTGCTTGGCCGACTCCGATTCCAGTTCGGCCCGCTTCTTCGCGGTGATGTCCTGCATCGTGCCCATGACGCCCGTCGGATGTCCTCCCTCCCACGACACCGACCAATAGACCGAGAGCCACGCACGACTGCCATCCGCCCGGCGGATGCGGAACTCCTCGTCCCGCGGTGGAACGACGCTGGTACTGTTTCGCACGGTCTGCAAGGTCAGCTCGAAGCGCTGGCGATCCTCCGGGTCGATGACCTCATCGATGAACGTCGGTATCGGTATCGGAGTCACCGGCTTCATCGTTTTGACCGGTCCGATCAGATTGAAGGCCTCCTCGGTGAGCGCGATCGTCATCCGGCGCAGGTCGACGTCGAACGAGCCCATACGCGCGATCCGGAGCGCCTCCGCGAGTTGCGCCCGGCTCATCCGCAGCGCTTCCGAGGCCTCGATCCGCTCTGCGATCTCATCCTCCAGTTCCCGGTACGCTGTCCTCAGATCACCCGTCATCGTGTTGAACGATTCTCCGAGCAGCCGCACCTCGTCATCCATTTTGTCGATCGGCACCGTCACCGTCAGGTGATCCCTCCGCATCGATTGCACGCCCCCGGTGAGCGTGCGGAGCGGCGTGGCGACGAAGAACCAGATTACCGTCGCGATGGAAACGGCAATGAAGCCCAAGCCCAATGCCAACCGCTCCTGCACCCCGGCGGAGAGCTGCTCCGACGTCGGCAACGAGAGACGCGGCGAGAACTCTGCGATCACCAGCCTCGAACCGTCGATCGTCCACGAGAACCCCACAAGCAAGCCACGGTTCGTTTCTCGGATCGCGCCGGACCCTTGTGCCTTCATCTGCGCTATGCGCGAGGGACTGTAGTCGTCGCTCAGAAGGCCGCCGATCTTCGAAGAGTCTGCGTGCGCCACGTAACGGTCGGTTGAGTCCACCACGCCGCAGATGCTCCGCGAGCTCATGATGAACCTGACAAGCAAGTCCTGGATCTCTTGGGGACGAGCGCCACTGATCATACCTGCCAAGGTCTGGGCCTGGATGCGGCGTTGGATCATCGTGATCTCATCGAGGGCGCTTTGCGCGTCGTTCTGCAACGTCACAACGACGCCGAAGAACGGAATGATCGACAGGAGAATGATCCAGCCCGCCAGCCGGATGGCAAGAGCGCGACCTTTGAAGAGGACGCGGACGCGTTCGGCCAGTCGTCCGGACATGCGCCTCGGCTCGGCGGGGAAAGGCTCCCCCCAGAGTGGCGTACGATACCGAACGGGAAGCGACAGCCAGAAGATCGTGATGGTCACGGCCGTAAAGACCGCTTCGTAGCGGATCGCATCGGTCAAATAGAGAAGACCCTGGCCGAGCGACTGGCCGTCGCCGAAGATGATGTCGAAGACGCTTCGGTCAACGAAGTACGGCAGGGCGACCGCCAAGGTGATCGTGATACCGTAGTACGCCAACACGAAGACAAGCCACCCGGCAAGCATCGACGGCGTCGGGATGCGACGACGCAAGAGAGATCGGTACGCCACGGAGATCCCGACGCCTGCCACGAGGTAGGCAAGAACGCGGTAGGCAACGAACTCGGGCACGGCACTGACCGAACCAAGAAAGAGGGAGAGGATCACCGCGCCGACCGGGCCCGACAAGGCCGAACCGAGCAGCATGAAGACCTCCCGGGGATCGGCGTAGAACGGCGTCCCCGCCAACGGCAATCGTACACCCCAAAGGACCAGAGCATGCGCTACCAGCCCAGTCACCGTTGCGAGCACGAGGCCTCGCACCGTTGCGAAACGTCCGATCATGTCCTTCACATCGTCCATCGCTCGGGGGATCTATTGACCGTCAGGCGGGACCGATCCCGACTAGCGCTGACGGACGTTGGGTCTTTCCAGTATGGTCTACAGTATCGCAGTTCAAGAGAGGCCTCACAATAGGAAATTCTCTGATATGCGGGTAGGAAATCCGGAAGCCGCACAATGCCATGAGAATTGGGGCTATCCTTGCTCGATCTCTGACCTATAACGACCTCGGACCCGATGACTTGAAGCCACCTTCGCCCTACACAACCTTTGGGCTGCGGTCGGACGGGCCTTCCACCCCATCCATCCGCATCAATTCCACAAGGAGCTGGTCTCCCCAGTTTCGCACGCCCGGAACACATCCGACGGCACGGTCGATCTGCCCCAAGATCCGGCTGATACCTGGCGTCCGGCCGGCGAATGTGTGTGAGTTGGGGGAGGGAGAAAGCACGTTCAGCCCGCGCACGCGGGCGACCTCGAAACGCCGGTCGGCGGATGTCCGGATCGCCCGCACCCCCCAGTAGCGCAATGGCACATCATGGCCCTCGATGTTCGCCGTAGACACCCTCGTGCGGCGGAAGGCGTACGCCGAGTCGAATCGAGCCAGCCCTGCGAACATCTCCCATAGTGAGAACGGCGGCATCACCACGATCACCAACCAGCCCCCGGGCCGCAAGACCCGATGTACCTCCTCCAACACCGGCCGAAGGTCCATGGCACAGTTCAGCCCACTGTTGTTGGACAGGACCAGGTCGAATCTACCTTCGCCCAGTTCCGAAGCGCGTTCGAACGGCAGGACCTCGAACCGAGACCGTCCGGCGGCCTTGGCGCGCGCCCGAACGATCATGGCGGGCGAGAGGTCGATACCGGTCGTCTCGTAGCCCATCGAACTCAGCGCAACGCAATCCGTCCCTGTACCACAGTTGATGTCGAGGATGCGACCGCCCGAGGGACACCGGCGACGGACCCGTTCGTAGACGCGTCGTCGCAAGCTGCGCACGACCTCCGAATCGCCGACCGTGTCGTCGAAATCAACGGCGTACGCGTCGAAGGCCTTCGCAAGTCGATCGAAGTCGTTCATCGGATCCTCCCTCGCGCTCGCTGCAGCGACCACGACGCTTGCCAATAGGTCAGCGCATGGAAGGCCGCCTTCGCGATCTGCCGTAGGTCGGCGCGCACGATGCCCGATCGCCCGTTCGCCATCCGGTTCGCCGTGTCCAGGCCTTTGAAGATCTGATGACGCTTGTGGGTCACGGCATGAAGCGCACGGTAGAACTCCGGTGAGCGTGCTCCGGGGATCATGGGGTCGAGGTCGGCACTCTCCGTCCACTGCTGCTTCGGACCCAGGCGATCGCGGATGGAATCGTAGAAGCGGGTCCCTGGAAGCGGGTACGACACCGAGACGCCGATCTCGTCGGGAAGGCACCGTCGAACGAGCTCAAGCGTCATGTCGATCTCCTCGTCCGTCTCGCCGGTGTACCCGTACTGTAGAAAGAACCCGATGCGAATGCCGGCCGCTCGCAAGGCGGCGGTCGCCACCTCGATCTGCCGCACGGTGGTCCCCTTCTCCATGGCATCCAAGATGCGTTGCGACCCCGACTCGGCGCCGATCCAGACCGTTTCGCAACCGGCACGACTCAGATCGGCGACCGTTTCTCCCCGCAGGAGAAGGTCGGCGCGCGACAAGCATTTGAAAGGCATCCGCACGTTCCGCCGCGTGACCTCATCCGCGAACTCCGCGGTCCATCCCGGGCTGAGCCCGAAGATGTCGTCCGCGAACCAGACGTGTTGGGCCCCCAGCAGATCTCGCACGCGTTCCATCTCGTCCACGATGCGGCGGGGAGAATGGCTGTGGTAGACCTGTCCGTAGATCGGTTTCGCGCACCAGTTGCAATGAAACGGGCAACCGCGCGTGGTCACGAGGTTGACAGAATAGCGACCGTGGCGGGTCGTCCACCGGTCGCGGTACGCGGCCACATCGAGCAGGTCCCAAGCCGGCGGCGGTAGAACGTCGAGGTGTTCGAGGACACGGCGTTGTGCAGTACGGACCGTGGTCGCTCCGTCGCGGAACGCGATCCCCGCAACGTCGGCGAGCGGCGTCGACGACCGCCCACGGAGCACCGGCACGAGCTCCCGCAACGTCTGTTCGGCTTCGCCGCAGATCACGACCTCAGCGCTGTGGTCAAGGTAGCGGTCGACGTGGTCCGCCGCATCGGAACTGAACACGACGACCCGGCATCCTCGGGCACGAGCGAACTCCGACATCCGGAAGGCCGCGTCCCGCATGCGACCGAGACACATCTTGGTGAGGTAGTTGAACTGATCGTCGTAGATGAGGACGATCTGCGGCCGGTGCCGTTCGATCGCTGGCTGGATCTCCGCTTCGGACTGGGACAGGAGCACATCATGCAGGGCGACCGACCAACCGTCGAGCCGCAGCATGGCCCCGGCGATCAGAGTCCCGAGAGGAGGGTACGGCATCATCGCCCGGTATTCCTTCGGGTCGAACCGAAGGAAGTAGGCGTGCGTCAGGAGGACGTCGGTCATGCGGCAGCCGTCCTCGTTGGCCTCAAGCCGTGCGCCAGCAGCCGGGCGTGCCATGACGTCATGATCGGCTCCATGCTGTCAGTACCATACGCCGTCGAGAGGTATGGCGTACAGGCGAACCGGCGCCGGCGTTCCGACGGCGGCAGATCGGCGTAGCGTCGGCCCCAGGTCCTCTCCCAGAATGACATCAGCCGTGCGTCAAGCCGGTCGATCAAGCCGGATGAAGAACGCCGGCGCCAGATTGACCGTCGCGCCACGAGGCTGACCGCCTCATCCAAGTTCTCGGGCTTCACGTTGGGCAGGATTTCGGCGATCCACGGATTCGCCTGCAAAAACCGGTCGAAGATGGCTTCGCCCCCCACCAAGCGCAGGGTCACGACTTCAATGGCATCGTAGTAGGACTGCGAGCTCGTCGCAAGGTGCTCGATCGTCTGGAGATGGTTGATGCAGAAGAAGCGGCGGCGGCCGAAGAGGAAGATGCGTTTGAAGAGGACAAGTAGTGTTCGAACGATCCAAAGCCGTCGCTCGTCCGTTACGACGACGAGGTCGACGTCCGACTCCGGTCCTGCCACGCCTTTGGAAAGTTCGCCCGACACGCAAACGCTTCGTACGAACGGAAACGCCGCGACGAGGCGGCCAACGAGCCGTGCGATCCTCCAAAGACGGCGGGCTTTCGCCTCCCGTTCCTTCCGACGCCGGACCGGATCGCCCGAAGCCGACCGGAGCAGAAAATGCCCACTCTCTTCGCGGACCCAGTGGCTGAGCACCGCCCCGCGGCAGAGCGATCGGGCCTCATCCGCCGTCAGCCCGCTCGCCGGACCGTATCGGGCGATCTCGTCAGCCAGCAATGGATGGCCGAAGATGTCGAAGTATAATATCGCCGAGAGGATGGCCTGTTCTCGAGCATTCAGATCGGAGGCCGGTCGTTGGACGATCGAAGGCATGGGGAAACATACCGTCTCTGCCGCGGGGAATCAAGACGAACGCCCCATGCGAAGGGCACGGGGCGTTCGAGGAGTCGACAAGGATGGTCGAAGCTGTCAGCAGATCCTCAACAACGCACGGTCGGGTCGTTGTGCGACGCGTGTCGACGGTCTCCCAGCATGCTCACAGTCTGCCCGGCGGCCGGCACCGCGTCGACCAGGATCTTTTTCTCCCAGGTGCCGCCATGGAGCGTCTGCGGCGCTCCGTTGAATGCGGCACCCCGCGACCGAAGGGTGTCGTGATATGGCCGCGTTCGCCGCCTTCATCGTGACGTCAACGGCGTGCTCCGCGGTGCAGAGGCCGATCTGTGCCGCGACCGCGCCCCCGGCCATCGTGCATCGGTCCGCGCCCCAGTGCGTTGGGACCACGACCGCCGGCCAGGATGCGGGTGTCGAACTGCTTCTGTTGGTCGGGCGTCAGCAGGTCCCGCACCGCGCGCTGATGCACGGCGCGCTTCACGCCCAGCTCACCTTGCATCTTCGCGATCTCGGCCTGGATCGACCTCACGCGCGATTCGTTGAACTTGTCCGCCGTCATCTCGAGGCGAAGCGCGCTCTGTTGTTTCTCCAGGTCGGCCCGCACGGGCTCGCTCTCCTTCAGGAACTTGACGCGCAGGTCGGACATCTTCGATTCCTGCTCGTCCGTCATGGCCAGGCCCGGCCTCGGGCCCTTTCCCTCACCCGCACCACGGCCCGACATCGGTCCGCGCGGCTGAGCGAGCCCGCTACCGGCTGCGATCAGCAGGCCGACCGCCAGAAGTATGATGGAACGTCGCATGATTGACTCCTCTCGTAGTGATGCCACGCTTCAGGGAAGGACGATCACCAGGGCAATGCTTTGGTTTCGTCACAAGGATTGGACACCCAAGGTGCGCCATTGGTTCAATCGCCGCCGGTTGCACCATGGCCGAAAAGTGCGTACGCTATAGCCGGCGATGGAGTTCGCCCCGAACCATTCCGCAAGGAATTGATGACTCCTTCCGACGCCTGCGGGTGCGGAGGAGTCATTTTTCGTCTCAAAGGGTCATGACACGATGTGGCAGACGTATGTGACGGTATTTATTGGCGGTGGCATTGGGGCGGCGCTGCGGTATTGGGTGTCCGGCATCGCACCGCGCTACTTCGGCACAGGATTTCCCTACGGCATCCTGTTCGTCAATGTCGCCGGTTGCCTGTTCATTGGACTGTTCATGACATGGTTTGAGGGCCGCTTCCTGGTCTCTCCCGCGCTCCGCACCTTTCTTGTCATCGGCATCCTCGGCGGGTTCACGACCTTTTCGACGTTCAGCTATGAGACGATCTACCTCGTTCGAGATGCCGAGTACCTGCTTGCTGCGTTGTACGTCTCCGCGTCCGTCGTGCTCGGGCTCGGCGCCACGGTGGCCGGTGGATGGCTCGGCCGATTGCTGTAGTTCACACCGGTTTTCAGGACTTTAAAAGGAAGCCACTGGCCGCAGAGAACGCAAAGAGCACAAAGAAACGAACGGTAGTATTTATGCGATCTTTGCGTTCCCCGGCCTCGCCGTCGGCGAAGCCGAGGGCGGGCTTTGCGGCTAGGTCACTGCCTGATGTCGTCCGCCTTACAAGAAGAGGCCACGCATGAGACTCGCTGCCGAAGGTACGCTCCTCAGGATCTTCCTGGGCGAACTCGACAAGCACGGCTCGCAACCGTTGTACGAGGTGATCGTGCAGAAGGCCCGCGAGCTCGGACTGGCCGGCGCCACGGTCTTCCGCGGTGTGGAGGGCTTTGGTGCGGCGAGCCGGGTCATTCACACCGCCAAGATCCTTCGCCTGTCGGAAGATCTTCCGCTCTTGGTTGAGATTGTCGACAGCGAAGAAAAGGTGCGCGACTTCCTGCCGGTCCTCGATCGGCTGTTCGACGAGGTTGGTTGCGGAGGACTCGTGACCACAGAGAAGGTGAACGTCGTGAAGTACAGCGGCGGCACCCGCCGAACGACATGACCGGTTGCTTCTGGCGACTCTCCCGCCTACCTTCAACACGTACGACGGCCCTTTGTTGAACGTGCCCGCCGATGCCGTCCCTCGTTCATTCCCACAACACTCTTCACGCATGGCCCTGCTCGGATGCGACCTGGGCGGAACGAAACTCGCCGCCGCCCTCGTGCTCGACGATGGCACGATCATCGCACGTCGCGACCAGTTGCTAGATGGACGGTCCGGTGCCGACGTCGCCGGCCTCCTCATTGCGCTGCTCCTCGACCTTACGGCCGAGGCCGAACGCCTTTCGCATCCCATCACCGGTGCCGGCATCTCGGTCCCCGGCATCGCCCGCCACCGCACCGGAACCGTGTGGGCTCCGAACATTCCAGGCTGGGAAGACTATCCGCTGCGCGACGAAGTGCAACGCTCGCTGACGAAGGGCGTTCGGGTCGTCGTCGACAGCGATCGGACGTGCGCGATCCTGGGTGAAGAATGGAAAGGGGCCGCCCGCGGATGCCGGAACGCGATCTACCTGACGGTCGGAACGGGGATCGGAGCCGGGATCCTCGCCGACGGTCATGTGCTCAGAGGCTCCCAGGACATTGCCGGTGCCGTTGGCTGGATGTCACTTCGACAACCGTTCGACCCCGCTTACGCGTCGTGCGGTTGTTTCGAATCTCTCGCTTCGGGCCATGGTATTGCCGCCAGGGCGCGCGAGCTCGTCGCGCGCTCCGACATCGCTCTGTCATCGCTCGACACCATCCCTGCCGATCGCCTGTCGGCCCAGGACGTCTTTGCGGCGTACGACGACGATATGGTCGCCCAAACGGTGATCCGGGATGCGATCGTCGCGTGGGGAGCCGCGGCCGCCAACCTGGTGAGTCTGTTCGATCCGGAGCGGATCATCTTCGGAGGAGGGATCTTCGGTCCTGCCACGCGCTTCATTCCTCAGATCAGGGCGGAGGCGGAGCGATGGGCCCAGCCGGTCAGCATGCGAAGGGTTGAGTTCGTCCCGTCGGCGCTCGGCGGCGATGCTCCGCTCATTGGTGCCGCCTCTCTCGCGGCACTCCGGGTCGAAGACCCCCGATCCTCGCATCCGTCGGAGGGTTGATGGAACACACGCGTCCCGCCTTTGTTGCCGCCTGCGCTGGCATGCTGTTGTTCGGCATGGCGATGCTGTCGCTCGGCAGCGTCAACGCGTTCCTGGCGGAACGATTCCAACTCGATCAGATCGGATTGGGATCGCTCGCCGCGCTCCTACCCTTCGGCATTCTCGCCGGTTCATTGGTCTTCGGTCCGATCGTCGATCGGTTCGGTTACAAACTGCCGCTGTCGGGAGCCGCATTGTTGCTGGCGGCCGGATTCATATTGATGGCCGAGGCGACCTCGTTCGGGGCCGTGCAGGCCGCTTTTCTGGCCACGGGATTCGGCGGTGGCATCCTCAACGGAGGGACGAATGCGCTCGTGGCCGACATCAGCAGCCATGACCGGGGCGCGCGGCTCAGCTTGCTCGGGGTCTTTTTCGGCGTCGGAGCGCTGGGCATGCCTGCCCTCACCGGCGCGCTCCTCGGTCGCGTCGAGCCGACGGAGATCGTGGCGGGTTTCGGGTTCGCCATCTTCGCCGTCGTCTTCTACCTCCTGGCGATCTCGTATCCACCCCCCAAGCAACGACAAGGGATCTCGACCTCGCAGATCCTGCAGGTCGCCCGCGACCGCGTGCTGTGGTTGTTCGGACTCGTCCTCTTCTTCGAGAGCGCGTTGGAGTCGCTCGCCAACAACTGGTCGCCCGCCTACCTGCGCGAGGTCAGTGGCCTGGACGCGGAGACCGCGCTCTTCATGCTGACGATCTTATCGGCCAGTCTCACTGCCGGACGGTTGGTGCTGGGCTGGGCGCTTCGACGCTACTCTTCTCGCCGGATCCTCATGGTCTGCATGGCTCTTGTCCTGATTGGCACGGCCGCGCTCTCCGCGGCGTCGGGCACCGTGAGTTCAGCAGCGGCGATGGTCTTCCTGGGGCTTGGCTTTGCGGCCGCGTTCCCGGTCGTTTTCGCACATGTCGCCGAACGTTTCCCAACCATGACGGGAACGGCGTTCAGCATCCTGCTCATCGTCGCGCTTTCGGGCAATATGCTGCTCAACTACCTCCTTGGGGTCGTCTCGCAGACCTGGGGGATCGGCGTGCTCCCGTTGTATCTCGCCGGCTGTTTGGCCGGGCTGGCGTTGATGCTCATCGCGGCACTTCGCGCTTCACATTCCCCTTCGAACACGACAAGGACGTAAAACATGCTGGCACAGCAGTGGCTCACGAACGCCCGGTCCGTCATGGAACGGATCGAATCGACGCAGCTCCCCTCCATCCGGCAGGCCGCCGAGGTCATGGCCGACAGCATCCAGGCCGGTCGCTGGGTGCACACCTTCGGTTGCGGTCATGCGACGCTGCCGGTCGAAGAGATGTATCCGCGGATAGGAGGATTCGTCGGCTTCCATCCGATGATCGAGCTGCCCTTGACGTTCTTCACCAAGATCACGGGCGAGATGGGGATCCACCAGTTCCTGTATCTCGAGCGGGCCGAAGGCTACGGCGAGGCCATCATGAAGAGCTACACGTTCGACCCTCGCGACACGATGTGGATCTTCTCGCATACGGGCATCAACAACGTCAATATCGACGTGGCGCTCGAGGCGAAAAAGCGGGGCATGAAGGTGATCGTGAGCGGTTCGGCGAAAGAATCGGTGGGCAAGAAGACGCGGCACTCCTGCGGCAAGACGCTGTTCGAGCTGGCCGATGTGCTGATCGATTCGTGCGCCCCGTTGCAGGACGCATCGGTGCCCCTGAAGAATCACCGAGACAACGTCGGTCCGGTGTCGACAATGGCCTTCGTGACGGTCGTCTGGATGACGATCTGCACGGTGGCCGAGATCTTGGCTGACCGCGGGGTGCAGCTTTCCATCCATCCATCACACAATATTCCCGGAGACACGACGGCGCGCGAGCGGCTGGATCTCGCGCTGAGCGAGTACAAGCGAAGAATTGCCGGGGTGTGAGACCGCAACACCTCGAAGATGAAACGTGGGAGGGTCTTGGAGGCGCCGCCGTGAGGCAACTCGCGGCGGCATTCTCATTTCTGCGTCATGCCTCCGGGCAACGAATCGCGCATGAAGGAATGATTCTCTAGATTCACAGCATCACGAATCGCCTCCGACCATGCTCAATCTTGCTCTCTTCGGCCCTCCCGGGGCCGGCAAAGGAACGCAGTCCGAGTTCCTCCTCTCCAAGTATCATCTCCACTACATCTCCACGGGCGATATGCTCCGGCAGGAGATCGCCCGCAAGACGCGTCTCGGCCTCGAAGCGCAGGACATCATCGCCTCTGGCGGACTCGTGTCGGACGAGATCATCGTCCAGATCCTCGAGGCGACGATCACCGAGCATCCCGAGGCGAACGGATTCCTGTTCGACGGATTCCCGCGCACTTCCATCCAGGCTTACATCCTCGAAGGCCTGATGATCAAGCTCCACACGTCGCTTAGTTGCCTCATCAGCCTCGTCGTGCCTGAGTCGGCGACGGTCGAGCGCCTGCTGAAGCGCGGTCAGATCTCCGGCCGGAGCGACGACAACGAGGTCGTCATCCGGAACCGGCTCAAGGAGTATCACGCCAAGACGCGGCCGGTGCTTTCGTTCTACCATGAGCGCGGGATCGTGCGAGAAGTGGACGGAACGCCGCCGGTTGAAGAGGTCGCACGGTCCATTGAAGCGATCATACGTCAGGAACTGAATGCGAAGCGGCTCAACGTCGTCCTGTTCGGGCATCCAGGATCGGGGCGCGGATCGCAGGGGAAGGCGCTGGCCAAGCGGTTCGGGTTGGAATACGTTGCGACGGGTGAGATGCTCGACGCGGAGATCCGGTCGGGGTCTGAGGTCGGCCGGAAGATCAATGAGCTCTACGAGAACGGCCAGCTGGTCCCCGACGAGATCGTCGTGCCGCTGATCGAACGAAAGCTGGCGTCATCGAAGGACGCAAAGGGGTTCATCTTCAAGGGATTCCCTCGAACGCTGGTGCAGTCGTACATCCTCGACGGCCTGTTGAAGAAGCACGGCACGTCGTCGACGAAGGTCATCGAACTGGCCGTGCCCACGCTGGAGCTCATCCGGCGCCTCGACGCCCGAAGCCAGACCGAGCGGTGCATGCCGTACGACAAGAGCACCGCACGCATCGTGCAACGCCTCCATGAGCACGAGACGAAGACGATGCCCGTCATCGATCGCTACCGCCAGTACCACGGCGTCACGACCATCAACGGCGAGGGGACGTTCGACGACGTCTTGGAACGCCTGGCGTTCGAGGTCGAGAACGGGCTGAAGAGTCTGCGGTAGGCTGGCATCCTTCCCACCGCGTCTTGCGTACCACCGGACGGCAGAAGCCGTCAAACCGGCCCTATGCGGCGCCGTTCTTCCCCACATCCTCGCCAGGGAAGAGCTTCGGCAGTTTGCTGACGAGCGTTGTGCGCGGCAGTTTCAGGAGCCGGGCCGCCTCGCTGACATTCTGGCCGCTCTTCTTCAGAGCCCACCCGATGATCTCCTGTTCCCGCCGCATGATGTAGTCGTCGAAGGCGGGAACGTCTGCATCCCCCAAGCCCAAGGGGGACGGTTCGGCCGGACGCTCGGCCTCCCACGCCGACGGGTCCCGCACCGTGCCCGCTGGCAGCGCCAGCCACCGCTCCACGAAGTTCTCCAGCTCGCGGACGTTTCCGGGCCAGTCGTATCTCAGACATCGCTCAAGCACCTCATCGCCGATCGTGCGGGAAGACCCGCCCACTTGGTGCTTCGCGAGGAAATGCGCGATGAGTCCCGGTATGTCCTCCTTGCGCTCACGCAACGGCGGCAATCGGATCGGCAGGATGTTGAGCCGGTAGAACAGGTCCTCCCGGAACTTCCGGACGGCGACGAGCCCGCGCAGATCCGCCTTCGTCGCAGCGATCACGCGAACATCGACCGGAATGTTCTCGGTTCCCCCGACGCGCGTGATCTCCCGTTCTTGAAGGACGCGCAGCAGTTTTGTTTGCATGGTCAACGGAAGGTCGTCGATGTCGTCGATGAAGAGCGTGCCGCGGTGAGCTCGTTCGAAATACCCGACGTGGCGTCTCAACGCTCCGGTGAAGGACCCTCGTTCGTGGCCGAAGAGCTCGCTTTCGAGCAGACTCTCCGGAAACCCTGCGCTCGAGACGACCACGAAGGGTTGTGAGCGACGCGGACCTGCCCGATGCACTGCTCGCGCGACGACCTCCTTCCCCGTCCCGCTTTCTCCCTCGACCAAGATGGTGGAATCACTCGGTCCGATGTGCGCGATCCGTTCGACAAGTTGACGCACGACCGGAGAGATCCCGACGAGCGGCCGGTCCTCGAGCAGCTGGATCTTTGTCCGCAGGGCTTCGTTCTCGCCGACGACGTCGATGAGCCGCCTCAAGTTGCGCAAGATCGTAAGGAGGCGCTCGGGCGAGAATGGCTTCGTCAGGTAGTCGTAGGCACCCATCCTCAGCGCAGCGACGGCGGTCTCGACGGTCGCGTGAGCGGTGATGATCACGACCTTCGTCTCAGGCGCTTTGGCCAAGACGGTGCTGAGGACGTGCAGGCCGTCGGCCTTGGGCAATCGCAGATCGGTCACGACGACCGCCGGGCGCTCACGTTCGAAGACCTCGAGCCCTTCCTCGGCCGACGCCGCGCTCGCCGCATCAAACCCCTCCTTCCGGATCGTGTTCGTCAGAGAGATCCGCGAGATCTTTTCGTCTTCAATGATCAGGACGTTCATGGCATCGCTCGATGGGTAGCAGGAACTGGAACGTGGCGCCGCGGCCGGGCTCACTCGACACGCTCAGCCGTCCGCCGTGACTTTCCACGATGCTCTGGCAGACCGAGAGCCCCAGCCCGGTTCCCTGACCGATCTCCTTGGTCGTGAAGAACGGCTCGAAAATGCGGGCCTGGTCTTCGGCTGCGATCCCCATGCCGTCATCGGACACGGCGACCACCAGCGACTCTTCGTCGGAGCGCCTCGCCTCGATCCTCACGGATCCGCCGTTCCCCACCGCGTCATAGCTGTTGAGCAGCAGGTTCATCACGATCTCCTGGAACAGCTGCGGATCGATCGCTGCGGGAGGCAGGTCATTCGCCACGTCGAGGGTCAGGCGGACCTGTTTCTCCCGAAGTCGGACATCGAAGAGGTCAGCGACCTTGCGGGTCATGACGGCCACATCCGTTTCGCCCTTCGTGGCCAGCGGGGTCCGGGCAAACCCGAGAAGCTTCTGGACCACGGTCTCGATGCTCGTAATGGCTTCCCCGATCAAGCCGACATACTCCTTCGTTTGAGCCACATGTGATGGCTCCTTGTCGATCGCGTAGAGACATGAGCGGATGCCGTTGAGGGGGTTGTTCACCTGGTGGGCCACGCCGGAGGCGAGGCGCCCGATCGATGCGAGTTTCTCGGCTTGGTAGACCTGTCGCTGAGCGTCCTCGAGCTGACGCCGCGAGGTTTCGATACGACGCTTCATGAGGTCGAACCGGTGGAACAGGAATGCCACATCGTCACCCGGTTGGGTGGCGGCGACGTCCGAACCCGGAACAAGGTCCACTCGATCCATCTCCTGCACGAGCCGACTGAGCGACCGCGTGAGCCGGGTGGCCAGAAGATAGAGGACCACGAGCGTCACGGCTGACACGATCATCGTCGTCAGGAAGAGGAACATGAAGAGCCGCCGAACCTCCTCACGGATCGGCTCGGCGTTGAATCCGATCGTTGCGGCCCCCCAGGAACGCTGGCCGATGCGCAGAGGCATGTGGACCTCAAGCACCCAACCGAACGCGGGGTCGGCGTAGATCCTCGTTCCGATCCCCTCGGTGCTGGCTGGTCCGGAGTTCCCATGGGGCACCTGGTCCGCCGAAAGAACCGGTCCGACCGCGAGGAGTTGTCCGGTGGGGTCAGCGATCGATACGTACGCCACTTCGCGCAATGAACGGAGGAAGTCGTCGACCGAGGTCTGCAGAATGCCTTCGCGAGCGGCGGGAGTGCGCTCTTCTCGGATCAGGGCGTCGAGGAGCGTGACCGAAAAGGTCTGAGACACGGCGATGACGGCATCGCGCTCCTTGGCGATGATGACGTCGCGCCATTGATAGAGCAGGACCTGCGAGATCAGGAGCAGGAGAATGATGAGGACCGCCCCCGTGAATGCAAGGATGCGCGCCCGCAGCGATCCGTGCATCGTATCGACCCCGGCGAAGGCCACGGCGTTCATCGCCACCTCCTGACGGGTTCGTAGTCCTCTGCGGCCGCGGGAGCAAAGCCGTGGACGAATTCGATGTCCCAGTCCTTCGTCAAGATCCGCCGACGCTCCTCATCGCGACCGACCTCCAAGAGGGCTTCGCGGATGGCAGCGATGACGGCCGGTGTTTCTGTCCGGCGCACGACGATCGGAGGGCTGGGGATGGGGACCGACGTGGCGATCACCCGGATGCTCGATCCGACAAGGTCTTTGATCAGATGCTCGCGCGTAATGCCGGCATCGAAGCTGCCATTCAGCACCTTGGCGATCACCGTATGGTGATGGGCGAAGTTCTGCACGGCCGCCAAGCCCCCCTCAGCGAGTCCGTTCGAGGGAAGCAGTTCGGCCACCGCCCAATTGGCCGAATACGACTCGGCCGAAGGCAGCGCCAAGCGCCGTCCTCTCAGGTCGCCGATCGCCCGGGCCGTCGACGTCGACCGGACGAACAACACAGACCGGGTCACTGCTTCGCCTTGCTCGTTCAGCGGCTTGAGGATCGGAATGATGTCGGCCCGCTCTCGTTCTCGCGCGTAGAGATACGACCCGAGAAAGACGGCCGCCGCTTTGCCTGACAGGAGGTGCTGAAGCGCCTCGGCGTAGTCGGATCCCAGCAACAGTTCGAACCGATACGGTGTCCGCGCTGTCAAATAGTCCATGATGGGCTGATATCCCCGGAACGTGACCGTGGGCGGATACCGGGAGATGACGGCGATGCGAACGACCGGCTTTGACGCCGCCGTTGGATCGATCGCATCGCCCTTGACGACCACGGCGTACGGTTGCGACACATCCATCACGATCGAGTAGAAGACGATCGTCGAGAGCGACAGCCCGGCGGAGACGGCGATCAGCCAAAGCGCCCATCGTCTGGTGATCCGGGGAATCGCATGCGCCTGATCGGGTTCTCTATGCATGGACCAAAGATCTATGTGGTGTCGAAAGTTCGTCATTTTGTGGACGAAAATCCGTCAGCCCGACGTATATACGACGCTTTGGCAGAGAAGCACGAAGTGAAACCCCCGATTTCGCTCATTTTGCAGCGTCTTGTCATCCTCTGCGCTGGCACGCAGATAGCAATTGCAGGAGCACACAACAATCGCCCGGATGCGCCCTGCCGGGGCCATGTGGTACCAACCATCACGGAGGAGTGGAGACATGGAGAAGATCATTGCCCGTTGGGAGTGGAGGACGTTCGGACATTCGTTCGGAGCCGCTGAGGAGAAGATCAAGACGTACCCCGCCAAAGTGCGCGAGAGCTCTGAAGTGTACATCCTCTCGACCAACAGCATGGACAACACCAAGGTCCGCGACATGCTGATGGACATCAAATACCTCGTCCAGGTCAACGAGAACAAACTGGAGCAGTGGAATCCCCTCTTGAAGGCCGAATTCCCGATCAAGCTCGACGCGCTGCAACAGACGATCAAAGCCTGGAAGGTCGATGTCGATCCTGCATCGCTCAAGGAGTTCACGTTTGAAGAGTTCTTGTCGCAACTCGTCCGGAAACACCCATCGCTCCGCATGGTGAACGTCTTCAAAGAGCGCCACGGCTTCACGATCAACAACTGCATCGTCGAGATCGCGAACCTGAAATTTGACAATGAACCGATCCGGACGGTGGCCGTCGAACACGAAGACCCGGCGTTGGTGTGGAACACCGTCACGATGCTCGGCCTGCAAGGGTTCGAGAACATCAACTACCTGAAGGCCCTCAAGCGGTTCGCCAAGATCGCCTGAGCCGTCAACGCCATTTCACCAAGGAGCCGCTCATGGGCAAAGAAGTCGAACGCAAGTTCCTCGTCACCGGCGACTTCAAATCGCTGGCCAGCAAGAACACCCGCATCGTCCAGGGCTACCTCTCGTCCATTCCGGAGCGCACGGTCCGCGTCCGCATCAAGGGAGACAAGGGTTTCATCACGATCAAGGGGATCGGCAACGCATCAGGCGCCAGCCGGTACGAATGGGAGAAGGAGATCCCCGCAGCGGAGGTGGAAGAACTCCTGAAGATCTGCGAGCCGGGCGTCATCGACAAGACGCGCTATCTCGTCAAAGCCGGTGCGCACACGTTCGAGGTGGACGAATTCTACGGAGAGAACCAAGGGCTCGTCCTGGCCGAGGTCGAGCTCGGCAGCGAGGGCGAGGCCTTCGAGAAGCCGTCGTGGCTGGGGTCGGAGGTCACCGGGGACACGAAATACTACAACTCGATGCTCATGAAGCACCCGTTCACGAAATGGTGAGCGGCTCCGCTCACGAGGCATGTTGCCGCGCAGGAACGCCATGACACCTCACGACCCGCAGCAAACATCCAACGACGGCACACGACCAGCGCCGAATCGCGCGCTGGCGCCCGCGGAATGGAGACTCCTCATCATCGCCGCCGCCATGGTCCTGGCGGCCTATGCCCTGATCAGCCAGCTTCCCCGATGGCTGGGCTGGTGATCGGCCGCCTCCGTGCCGATGATCCATCACGAACTTGCGTGAGATCGATATGACGATCCAAGATCCGTTGGACATGCATCAGTACCGCATCGAGCGCCTCCCCAAGCGTGACAAGGGGACGTTCGAACGGTGGCTGGCTCTCGCCGGCCCAGCGCTGGCCCTCGTTGCGTTCGTCCTGTTCGCGTACGTCGTCAAGCTTCCGTTCCTCCAATCGATCGAAGCCGGCGACCTCGTTTCGGCCGCAGCCAAGAAGGCGTTCGCGGCGGTCGGCCCCGAGCAGTTCACGCGGAACAACGAGATCATGCTGGCGGTCTTTGCCGGTTCGATCATCCTCTGGCTGACGCAGGCGATCCCGAACTACCTCACCTCCCTGATGCTCATCATCGTGCTGGTCCTCACGGGCGTCCTGTCGGAGAAGGAAGCCTACGCCCAGCTGGGGCATCCGGTGATGTGGCTCAACATCATGTCGTTCGTGCTGGCGAGCATGCTCGTCGTCACCGGCCTGGCCAAACGGTTCGCGCTCTGGCTCATCCTGCGGTTCGGCAAGAACGCCAGCACGGTCTTTCTCAGTTTCATCGTCATCAATCTCATCCTCTCCGCGTTCATCTCGGCCACGACGGCCAAAGCCGCCATCCTCCTCCCGATCTTCATGGTCATCGCGGCCATCTACGGGAGCCAGGGAGGCAAGGACCGTAACAACTTTGGGCGGAGCATTGTCCTGCAGAACCTGCTGAACATCAACCTGGGCGCCTCGGCGTTCGTGACCGGTTCCGGGGCGAACCTGCTCGGCGCCGCGCTCATCGGCGGGGCCATCAGCGAGAGCGTGTTCTTCGCAGACTGGATGCTGGCGATGTTCCCGTTCACCGTGATCCTGATGCTCCTGGGCTATCTCTTCGCGATGAAGGTCTTCTTTCCCCTGCCGGCGGAGCAGCGTCTTCCGCAGATCGAAGGGGGCATGAGCCGGTTGCGCGAGGAGTACCAGAAGCTCGGTCCGTTGAACCGCCAGGAGGTGAAGTCGGGCGCGCTCTTCCTTCTCATTCTCGGGTTCTGGGCGACCGACAGCCTGCACGGGATCAGCGCGACGGCGGTGGCGTTCGTCGGAGCGATCGTTGCGCTCTTGCCGAAGTACGGTATCGTCGACTGGAACGACGTCGATATTCCATGGCATCTCATGCTGTTCTCGGCGGGGGCCTACACGCTCGGAGCCGGTCTGGACGCCACCGACCTACCGTCGCTCAGCGTGAACGCTTTCTTCGATCATCTCGGCATCGGCACCACCACGGATTTCTGGGTGTTGTACCTGATGCTGACGGGCGTGATGATCTTCTCCGCCCTCGTGTTCCAATCGAAGACGATGCGGACGATGATCTTCGTCCCGATCGCCATCGGAGTGGCCAACCGCTTCGGTGTTCCAGTGATCAGCCTTGCGCTGCCGGTGGCCTTCCTTATCGAGCACGTCTACGTGCTTCCATTCAACAGCAAACCGGCCGCTCTGTTGTATGAGACCGATATGTACAGCCTGACCGACACCTTCAAGTTCGGCATCACGATGATGGTGACGGCCTGGCTGTTGAACATCATTGCCGGAGAGACGTGGTTCCGATATCTCGGCATCACGCCGAACGGCGTGTTCGGACTGTTTTGATCGACGGGTCTGGGTCGATCTTTCAGCGCAGCGACGCTCCATCATCTACGAGGCACCTATGTCAATGTTCTTCAAGAAAACGAAGGGCCTGGAGAACGAGATCGACGAATACCTCGACCTCGTCATGAAGGGAGGCCTGATCTTCAAGCTGGGGATCAAGTGCTACCTCGACAAACAGACCGAGGCTTTCGAAGGCCACCTGAAGGAGCTCCGCAAATTGGAGGAGCGGGCCGACGATCTCAGGAGGAGTGTTGAGATCCGGCTGTATACGCGCACGCTTATTCCCGAGGCGCGCGGCGACGTGCTGGGACTGCTCGAGAGTTGCGACAAGGTCCTGAACATCACGACGGAGAACCTGCTTGAGTTCTCGGTAGAGATCCCGGCGATCACCCCCACCCTCAAGCAGGGGTTCCTGGACCTGGCCGACAATTCGGTGGCGTGTCTTGAGCACACGGTAAGCGGGATCAGGGCGTACTTCAAGAACCTCGACATGGTGCGCGACTCCGTCGCCAAGGTCCAGTTCTACCGCAAAGAGTCGAACAAGAACGCCGAACGGATCAAGCGCACCATCTTTCGATCAAAGGTCGATCTGAGTCTCAAGATCCACATCCGGTATTTCACGTTCCACATCGAGCGCATCGCCGAGCAATCGGAAGATGTGTGCGACCGGTTGTCGATCGCGATCGTCAAAAGGTTTGAATGAGCCTGGATATCACACTCTGGCTGTTCATCAGCAGCGGGATGTTCCTGGGCTGGTCGCTGGGCGCCAACAATGCGGTCGGCCTGATCGGCACCGCCGTCTCCTCCAGGATGGTCCGATTTCGGACGGCCGCTGTCGTCGCCGGGATCTTCACCATCGCCGGGTCGGTCATCAGCGGAGCCGGTACGACGAACACGCTGACGGCACTTGGCGGCGTGAACGCGCTGGCGGGGAGCTTCACCGTCGCCCTGGCGGTGGCGGCTACCATCACGTGGATGACAAAAGCCAGGCTCCCGGTCTCGACGTCGCAAGCGGTCGTCGGAGCCATCATCGGCTGGAACCTCTTCACCGGATCGCCCACCGACCTGTCGTCACTCTCGAAGATCCTGTCCAGCTGGGTGGTCAGCCCGATCATCGCGGCCATCTTCGGGTTCATGATCTTCAGAGTGCTCAAACGCACGGTGCTGACGTGGAAGATCCACATGCTGGAGCTCGACAACTATACGCGCATCGGCCTCATTGTCGTCGGCGCCATGGCCTCGTACTCCTTGGGAGCCAACAACATCGCCAACGTCATGGGCATGTTCGTCCCAGCGTCGCCGTTCAGCGATCTGTCGGTGGCGGGCCTGTTCAAGATCTCGGGCGTGCACCAACTGTTCTTCCTTGGCGGACTTGCCATCGCGGTCGGGATCTTCACCTACGGTCACAAGGTGATGGAGACCGTCGGTCGGGACCTGTTCAAGATCTCTCCCATCACGGGCTTCGCTGTCGTCCTGGCGGAGACAATCGTTCTGACGCTCTTCACGTCTCAAACCCTCGAAGGGCTGCTGCTGGGATGGGGCCTTCCCTCCATCCCGCTCGTGCCGCTCTCGGCCACGCAGTCCTTCATTGGCGCCGTGATCGGCGTCGGCCTGGCCAAGGACCCGCAATCGATCGATTTTCGTGTGTTCGGCAAGATCAGCATCGGCTGGGTGGCCGCACCTCTGACGGCCGGGATCCTCGCCTTCATCTTGCTCTTCTTCGTCCAGAACGTGTTCGAGCAGAAGGTGATCCATCCGGTCCCGTACGTGATCTCGCCATCCGTGCTCCAACGGCTCCAGGATGAAGGCGTGGAGACGTCCGGCCTCCACGGGTTGATCAACCGCCGGTTCGACAACCCCAAGGTCTTCAAGAACGAGATCCTGAAGCAGGATACGTTCTCGAGCCAGCATGTGTTCGACATCTTCCATTATGCCGCCGTCGACAGCTTTCGCGTCGACTCGACGCTCGTACAAACGCTCGACACGCTCTGGTTCAGCCATGCCGAGATCGCGTCGGTGGCACAGCACCACGGGAAGACCTTCTCGCACAAGTTGGACCTTGAGAACGTCGTGTTTTCGCGATCGCCCGTGTGGGCCTCAACGGGCGATCCCCTGGCCGACAAGATCTTGCAGCAGAAGAAGTCGGCCGTTGAGCATCTTCTTCGTGTCGGTCCACGATAGTTTTGTTGTCTCCGTAGCTGATCACATCAATCAAAGGTGCCAAAATGAAGCAGATGTATGTGATGCTCGTGATCGCGGCCATCGTCGCACTGGCCGGTCTTGTGCCGGCCTCGGTCGTTGCCCAAGATTCCCGCATCCCCGGCGGGGCCCAATTCGATTCCATCAAAGCTGAGGTTCGGAACGGCAAGCTGGTCTTCGCCTCGGCAGACGGCAACTTCCGTTGGTGGTTCGATTCCCGGTTGCAGGTCGACGCGGCGATGTACTTCGAGAACAAGAACCTCATGAGCAACGGCGCTCACTTCCGCCGGCTCACGTTCGCCTTGAAAGCTATGTTGCACAAGTACTGGGAGGCGGAGTTCGACGTCGATTTCGCGGAACAGGTCGACACGAAGCCCCAGACCGAGCTTCGCGACATGTGGATCAAGTTCACACCTCCCGACATGAGCCTTTCGCTGCAGGTCGGTCACTTCAAGGAACCCTTCGGCCTCGAGCGCCTCAACAGCTCGCGCCTGTTGACGTTCCTCGAGCGGTCGTCGATCTCGAGCGCTCTTCCGCTTGGACGCCGGATCGGCATCCAGGCCCGCTATTGGTGGCCGGAGTTCGCCCAGATGACGGGTGCGATCATGGGGCATGAGCCGGCGACGCGGATCGACAAGGGACAGCGAGACGAGGGCTGGTCGTCAAACCTACGCGCCTCCGTGTCTCCGATCAATCAGTACGGCCACGTGCTCCATGTCGGCGCAGCCGGCTCCTACAAGATCCCCGACGCTACATCGGAATTGAAGCCGAATACGATCGAGATCAGCGCGCGCACCGAGTCGTACGTCTTCAATCCGAAGTTCCTCCACACGGGCGATATCGCCGACGTGAACCACTACCTCCGGTATGGGGGAGAGTTGCTGTATGTGAACGGGCCGATCTATCTCCAGGGCGAGGTAATGGGCACGACCATCAACCGTTGGTACGGAAAGCCGGCCGTCAACCTGAAGGGTGGATACGCGATGGCCACCTACATGCTCACCGGCGAGACGCGCTACTACTACTCGGATGAGGGCGAGATCGGCCCCGTCGAGGCGCCGAAGAACTCGTGGGGCGCCCTCGAAGTCGCGGGCCGCTACACGATCACGGACCTCAACGACGGTGCTGCCGGCGTGCGGGGGGGCATGGCCAAGCAGCTGATGCTCGGCCTCAACTACTACCCGAACACGAGTATTAAACTGCAATTCAACTATTCGCTCGTCGACCTCGACCAGTATGCGACCCGCAAGGGCAATCTCTTCGGCGACGACGACCATTCGTTCATACAGGTTCGATTCCAGGCTTCGATGTAATCAGAAAGGATCCGCACATGAAGAAGCACATCCTCCTGTTCCTGACTGTCCTGCTCGCCGCCGCCGGATTGACCTCCTGCAACCGCGAAGAGCCCACGATCGTCACGCCGCCGCCGCCGCCGCTGGCCGCGATCAGGATCAACGAGGTCTATTCGCGCGGCGACAGCCTGAACCCGGATTGGATCGAGATCTACAATCCGAACACAACGGCCATCACGATCGGCGGCTACAAGGTCTACGATAACGGCGGACTCGCCGGCAGTAAGCCCAAGAAGGAGATCGCCGCAGGCACATCCCTGCCCGGTATGTCGTGGATGGTCATCAATGTCGACACCGCCGATGCCTCAGGCTTCGGCCTCTCCAGCAGCGGCGAAACCGTGTGGCTGGAGAATGCCTCGGGTGCGGTCGTCGACAGCATCGCGCTTCCGGCGCTCGGGATCGATACGTCCTACGCTCGCACTCCGGACGGGGCCTCGGTCTGGGCAAGGATCTCTCTCCCCACGAAAGGCGTCGCGAACGTGGTCGGCGGTCCGGTGCAACCGCTCGTGTTGAACGAGGTCTTTTCGCGCGGCATCGCCACCGATCCAGATTGGATCGAGATCTACAATCCGAATACCGCACCGGTGACACTGACCGGCTACCTCATCTACGACGGTGGAGGGAACGCCGGCACGAAGCCGAAGATGCCCTTCCCGGCGGGTGCGTTTGTCCCGGCCAACGGGTTCTACGTGATCGTCACCGACGTTACCACCGAACCGTATGGCTTTGGCCTCGGGAGCGGCGGCGACGAAGTGTGGCTGGAAAATGCCGGCGGAACGGTCATCGACCGCCAGGTGATTCCGGCCATGCCTGTTACGACGACATCATACTGCCGGATCCCCAACGGGTCGGCAACGTGGCAGATCTCCAACACGATCACCAGGGGCGCCTCAAACCAACCGTGATGCGGACCCCAACCGGACCCTTCACATGTGGCCTCCCGTTCATTGTCGGATGCTGATCCTGCTGTGTGCCGCCCTGGCGGCATGCAGCAGGACGTCGCCGGAATCCGGCATCACCGATCCGCCTGCAGGAACGACGACCTTGGAGCCGATCGCTCAGTACGCCATCGGGTCGCATGTGGCAGAGCCGTCGGGCGTTGCGTATGATCCCCGGCACAACTCGCTGTTGGTCGTGTCCGACTCTCACCCCGACGTGGCCGAGCTCACGCTCCAGGGGACGCTCATCCGCAAGATCACGACGACAAGCACGGACCTGGAGGGGATCGGACTCTCGGCCACGGGCGACACGATCTACATCGCCGAAGAACGCAACCGTCGGATCGTCCTCTATACTTCGACCGGGACCCGTCTGTCGTCATTCTCGGCTGACGTGGCAACGCTGGCCAACAACGGATTGGAGGGAGTGTCGGTTCGCGAGAACGGGAATCTGTTCGTTCTCAACGAAAAAGAGCCAGGAATGCTTCTTGAAGTCACACCGGCCGGAACGGAACTTCGGAGGGTGCCGCTTTCCCTTGCCCTCGACTATTCCGACATTATGTTCGACCGATCGGAACCCTGTCTCTGGATCATCAGCGACGAATCGAGGAAGGTGATGCGGACGGACCTGAACGGGACTCTGCAGAAGCAATGGAACGTCCCATTCAGCAAGGGGGAAGGGATCGTGATCGTACGCGACACCATGTACATCGTCAACGATGCCGACGCAAAACTGTATGTGTTTCTCAAACCGCAGTAATCATCGGACGCTTCTTCTGGAAGGATGCTCATCATGAAAAACCTTGTGTACCTCTTTGGAATACTGCTCGCCGTGGTATTCCTGACTGCCGGCGCGAATGCGCAGGTGGTGATCAATGAGATCCAATCACGCGGCGTTGCCGGGAATCTCGACTGGATCGAGATCTACAACCCCGGAGACGTTGCCGTGAACCTTGGCGGCTACACGATCTATGACAACGGCGCCGGGGGTGCGACCCCAACGAAGCCCAAGAAAGCCTTCCCGGCTTCAGCCACGATCCCGGCGAAAGGCTTCTACGTCATCATTACGGATACCGCGGATTTCACGGGTGACCTCAGCGGTTTCGGCCTCTCGAGCAGCGGAGAAAAAGTGTGGCTGCATGACACCGTGCGCGGTGTGGTGGTCGACACCGTCACGTTCGGCTTGACGGGATCGGCAGCCCAGACCTATGGCCGAGGACCTGATGGGGGCGGCTGGACCGTCTTGAACGCTGTCACGCGCGGTACTTCCAACGGCAAGATCTTCATGAACGAGGTCTATTCCCGCGGTGTAGCCGGCAATCTCGATTGGATCGAGATCTACAGCAGTGTACCGGCCCTCGTGCGACTCGGCGGCTACACGATCTATGACAACGGCGCCGGGGGTGCGACCCCAACGAAGCCCAAGAAGGCCTTCCCCGCGTCAGCCACGATCCCGGCGAACGGCTTCTACGTCATCATTACGGATACCGCGGATTTCACGGGTGACCCCAGCGGTTTCGGCCTGTCGAGCAGCGGAGAAAAGGTGTGGCTCCATGACACACTCCGTGGGATGATCGTCGATACCGTCACGTTCGGAGCAACCGCGACTGCCGCACAATCGTACGGTCGCTCTCCGGACGGCGGGGCATGGCAAGTGCTCAACACGATCACGCGCGGTGCGACCAACGGCGGCTCAACCTCGATCGGTTCCGACGGCTCCGTCGCCACCGATTTCGCGCTGGCGCAGAACTATCCGAACCCCTTCAACCCTTCGACGACCATTCGATTCTCCGTGGCGCGTGAGTCGAACGTGCGGCTGACGGTGTTTAACCTGCTCGGGCAACCGGTGGCGACGCTGGCCGAACAGCTCGTGAACGCAGGAACACACTCCTTTGTGTTCGAAGCGACCAACCTGCCGAGCGGTGTCTACGTCTATCGCTTGGACGCGGGTGCTGCCACGCTGACGCGCACGATGATGCTGCTGAAGTGAGCTCCAACGATCGGTCGGGCCCGCATCGGACCGGCCAGAAACAGAGAACCCCGGGGGTCTTCCCTCGGGGTTCTTCATTGCTGAGGCGCAGGGACTATCGGTGGATCACCCTCCGTACCCCGGCATATCGTACAGGCCACCCGCGTTCGTGACATCTACGTAGCCAGCCGTGCGAAGAAATCGCGCAGCATACGCACTGCGCGAGCCCGTGGCGCAGTACACAATGACCGGCTTGGACTTGTCGCCGAACTCGCTCAGCCGCCGCATGACGTCTTCGACGGGAATGTTGAGCGCCCCTGCGAAGTGCTCATCTTGAAATTCCTCCGGCGTCCGCACGTCCACGACGAGCGCCCCCGCTTTGATCTTGTCTTCAATCGATGCCATGTCTGCTTCCTTGTGATAAGATGTTTACCGCAAAGTCGCTAAGGCGCAAGAACACATTTCATCTGGACTAGCGTCTTTGCGTCTTAGCGGTGCGCAACTTCTACACTAAGATGTTTACCGCAAAGTCGCCAAGGCGCAAGAACACATTTCATTTCGACCAGCGTCTTTGCGTCTTAGCGGTGCGCAACTTCTACACTAAGATGTTTACCGCAAAG
>JALONQ010000016.1 GCA_025454835.1 Bacteroidota bacterium
GAAGCGAACGTTGTCGACCAGATAGCTTGTGCGGCGGAGCGAGGCGGTGTCCATGGGTCAGCGCTGGATGGCGGCGAGGATCTCGCTCGGGGTGATCATAGTGCCGATGGAATTGACGCCCACCATGGTGTGTCCGTCGGCGACCCGCTCGATCACGGACCGGTAGAGGCCGTTCATGTTCTCCTCGGCGACGATGACGCGGTCGGCCGTCGCGAATGCCTCTTCGAGGGCGTAGGTCGGGACGGGGAAGAGGGACTTGATGCTCATGAAGGCCACGCGTTGTCCCTGCGCACGCGCCTTGGCCACGGCGGTCCGTGCCGCGCGGGCCGTAATGCCGTAGCTGATCACGAGCGTGTCCGCCTCGGGGTCTGGGTCGGCGTCGACGACCTCCATGTCACCGGCGCGCCATCGGATCTTCTCCTCGAGGTGGCGGAGGACGTCGAGCGTTTCGGAGGAGTTCTTCTGCAACGTGCCTTTCTTGTCATGAGCCGAACCGGTGGCGATCACCCGTTCGTCGCCACCGACGGGAGCGAACGCCGGGATGTCGGCCGGTTGGTCGAACCAGTAGGTTCCCTTGCTCAGATCAGCCCCATCGGGCACGGCGAAGGTGGAGACGTCGCTCTCGGCGGGTAAGAGGCCAAGGTCCACGCTCTCGATCGTCATGCCGGTCTCTTTGTCGCTCAGCACGATGACGGGCGTACGCAGCTGCTCGGCCCACTCGAATGCCTTGAGCGTCAGGCTGGCGCACTCCTGGGCGGTCTCGGGGCAGAGGATCGGGATCGTGTAGCCGCCGGAGGTGGCGTACTCGGCCAGCAGAATATCCCCCTGCGCCCCTTGGGTGGCGCCGCCGGTGCTGGGACCGAGGCGTTGCACAAGCGCGACGACGAGCGGCGTTTCGGTCATCAGCGCGTATTGGACCGATTCGATCATCAGCGCCCATCCGGGACCGGACGTGGCGGTCATGGCTTTGTACCCACGCATGGCGGCACCGATGCAATACGCGATCGCTGAGATCTCGTCGGGGGCGCTGAGTGCCAGTCCCTTTCGGGATGGGAGGGCATCGATCATGGCTTTGAAAATACCGGTGGCCGGAGTGATCGGGTAACCGGCAAAGAAACGGCAGCCGGCCCGCAACGCGCCATCGGCGACCATCTGGTTGCCGCTGCGGAGGACGATCGACCGGGAAGCTTCGGAGGACATGGCGTCAGCACCCGGCAGGATCGAACGTGGTATACATACGATTGATGCGGTCTTCCAGCATGCGCACACGGGTCCGCTGCTCCGCCAAGGACTCAGCGACGAAGTGCTGAATGTCCGGAAAGTCGCACTCCTGCAGGAGCTGTTCGTACATGCGTTCTACAGCGAGCTCGCGGACGAGTGCCTGATTCAGTTGCGGGCAGTCCCTCGGGCACGTGTGGTCGCATTCATGCTTGGTCTGGTCCATGCGTCCCTCCCTGTTCGATGAAGGGATACGCACAAGAGCCGTACCGCGGACACGTCCGGTCTCAAGTTGGATTTTTGAACGAATTGGGGGTTCTGATTCCGAGCAGAAGAGGGAAATCGGGGGCAGTTCTCAGGATTTGGAAGTCGGGCCGAACCTAGTGACCGCTGGCAGTCGCCCTTGAGGGCACGCGCAGTCGTTCGACAACGTCGAAGAGAATGTTCTGTGCGGCGCGGGGACATCCAAGGCGCCGGGCATGACGGGCGGCGCGTTGGAGTTCGGCCGGTTCGTTCAAAAGGCGCTGGAGTTTGAATCTGAGGTGATCGAGGCTGGTCGCCTTCCAGCCGGCCCCGTGATCTGCGATCAGATCTGCGTTGCGGCTCTCCTGGCCCGGGATCGGGTCCACGATGAGCATCGGAAGGCCTTTGGCGAGTGCCTCCGACGATGTCAGTCCGCCGGACTTCGAGACGAGCAGGTCCGCAGCATCCATCCAGTCGTGCATATTCTGGACGAAACCGAGCGCACGCAGGTCGACATTGGACCGGACAGGCAGTCGGCGCACACGGTCAAGAGCCGAGGCGTTCCTTCCGCAGACGACAACGAGCTGGCTGCGGAGTCCTCGGATCGAGCCGAGCGTGTCGGCCGCGGCTTTTGCTATGTCGACGATCTTTCCCATCCCAAAACCGCCGGCCACGACCAGTACCGTGCGCCTGTGGGGACTCAGCCCAAGCTCGCGGCGCGCAACGTCCCCCCGGGTTCGGGTCGCGAATTCCGGCATAACAGGAATACCCGACACCGCGATCCGCTCTTCATCGACCCCTTTGGCCGTCAGAAGGAAGCGAGTTTCCTCATGAAAGACGAAGTAGCGGTCCACGATCGGGTCGATCCACAGCCGATGGACGTCGAAGTCGGTGGTGACGGCGGCGATCAACGGCGGCCGTCGTTCGCGGGACAAGCGTGGAGCGATCGAGAGATACGGAAGAAAATGCGTACAGACGAGTGCATCGGGCCGGAAGTCCTGAAGCGCCCGCCAGTAGGGGAGGTAGTTGACCCGGTCGAAGGCGCGAATGAATGCAGGGTTGTGGTGCGGATGGCGCTCGGAACGCTCGTAGAAGAATCCCCACAGCTCGGGGGCTCGATTGACCGCCTCCAGATATGAACCGGCATACAACCTGCGAAACCAGGGAGGCGTGAAGGAGAGCACGTCCCACGACGCCACCTCGATAGGGAGACGACTTCGTCGGGCGGCGGCGACAAGCGCTTCGGCGGCGCGCAGGTGTCCGGCACCTCCCGTGCAGGCGACGACGGCGATCCGTTTCATACCATGAATGCTACGAAGGCGAGACCGCACGCGCAAGCCTTCTCCGACCCTTGCAATTCAGTCCTTTGTTCTGAATCTTGCCCTACGCGTTCACGGAGCTACCTCCTCATCGACCGATCAACATGACCCCCGACGCCAAGCCCGTCCGCCGCTGGTGGCATCTCTCCCTCATGCAGCAGATCATTCTCGGACTCGCCGTCGGCGTGCTCGTAGGATGGCTGTGGCCCGACATCGGCACGGAGAGCGCCTGGATCCGGACGATCTTCATCAATCTCATCAAGGTCATCATCGCCCCGCTGATCTTTTCGAGCATTGTGGCCGGGATCGCGGGAGGGGGAGAATTCAAGCAGGTCGGGCGGATGGGCGTGAAGGCGCTCGTCTACTTCGAGGTCGTCACGACGCTCGCGCTCGTCATCGGCCTGGTCGTGGTGAACATCACGAAGCCCGGCGTCGGCGTTCTTTTGCAGGGAGGAGACCCGAACGCCCTCGGATCGATCCGTGGGGCGAGGCCCATGACCTTCATTGAGACGATCGTCCACGCGTTTCCATCGAGCATCATCGATTCGATGGCTCGAGGCGACGTACTGCAGATCGTGGTCTTTTCGGTCTTCTTCGGCGCGGCGGTCGGGGCCATCGGCGAAAAAGGGAGGCTCGTTCTCGAATGGTGCGACGCGCTCTCGCAGGTGATGTTCAAGTTCACCGCGTACGTCATGAAGTTCGCACCTTTCGGCATCGGAGCGGCGATGGCCGTGACGATCGGTCACATGGGCCTCGGGGTGCTCGTCAACCTCGGCATGCTGGTGCTCACGCTGTATGTGGCCCTGATCATTTTCGTCGTCCTCGTGCTCGGAGCCGTCGCTTGGATCATTCGGCTGCCCGTGCGGCAGTTCGTCAAGGCGGTCTGGGAGCCATTCACACTGGCGTTCTGGACGACGAGCAGCGAGTCGGCCCTCCCGATGGCCATGGAACGGATGGAGCGGCTTGGCGTACCCAAGCGGATCGTCGGGTTCGTCCTTCCAACGGGCTATTCATTCAACTTGGACGGCAGCACGCTCTACCTGGCGGTGGCGTCGGTTTTCGTCGCACAAGCTGCCGAGATGACCACGGGCGTGCACTTCGGGTGGGACCAGCAGATCTTGCTGATGCTCACCCTGATGGTGACCTCCAAAGGCGTGGCCGCTGTCCCACGTGCGTCTTTGGTCATTCTTCTGGCCGCCCTTCACTCCTTCGGCCTTCCCCCCGAAGGGGTGGCCGTGATCTTCGCGGTCGACGAGTTCATGGATATGGGCCGCACTTCCGTCAATGTGCTCGGGAACTGCCTCGCGACCGTTGCGATCGCCCGATGGGAGGGGAAATTCGATGACGATCGCGCACGGGTCTACGGCACACCAGCAGAGGCCCAATACGACCTGCAGGCTGGTGAGCCCGCATTTGCCCAGTCTGTCGCTGACCAGGCCTGAAGCCGTCAAATCGTGTTCTTCCCCTTTCTTCCGTCTGCTTAACCAACTATATTTAGCCCACTTTCGCTGACCGAGGACCCTCACCCTGAGGGTCCTGTTGTCTTCTCTTCCCACCGTTCTTCAATCTGGAGTTGTCATGATCCATCAGCTGATGGAGGACATCAGCATGTCCGGTCTTGTGTCCTCATTGCATCGTATGGGACGACGCATCGTCACGGCAGCTGCCGTGGTCGTCGTCCTCGGTCTTGCATCGGCCCCCGTGCTCGCCGCGGACGGGACCTCCGCTCCCGCCGTACAGCACCACGCCGGCGGCGAAGCCAATCTCAAGCTGCCCGACCTGCGGACGGTCACCTTCGTCGGCGGGTTCGACGGACACACGCTGCTCCTCTTTGGTCTGATCGTCTGCGTCTTCGGAGCGGCCTTCGGCCTCTATTCGTATGCCCGGCTGAAGAACATGCCTGTCCATGCAGCGATGCTCGAGATCTCCGAGCTGATCTACGAAACGTGCAAGGCGTATCTCATCCAGCAGGGCCGCTTCCTGATGGTCCTTTGGGCGTTCATCAGTGCCATCGTGCTGGTGTACTTCGGCTGGCTGGCCGTGACGGGGATCGACGCCGTGACGGGAGAGGTCATGCGTGGCTTTCCCGCATCGAAGGTCGCGATCATCCTGGCCTTCAGCCTGATCGGCATGGGCGGGTCGTACGCCGTTGCCTGGTTCGGCATTCGCATCAACACCTTCGCCAATTCGCGCACGGCGTTCGCGTCGCTCACTGGCAAGCCCTACCTGGTCTACGCGATCCCCCTTCAGGCGGGCATGAGCATCGGCATGATGCTCATCTCAGTCGAGTTGTTCCTGATGCTCGTCATCCTGCTCTTCATCCCCGGCGACCTGGCGGGCCCGTGCTTCATCGGGTTTGCCATCGGGGAATCCCTCGGAGCCGCCGCGTTGCGCATCGCCGGCGGCATCTTCACGAAGATCGCTGATATCGGCGCCGACCTCATGAAGATCGTCTTCCGGATCAAGGAGGACGATGCCCGCAACCCCGGCGTCATCGCTGACTGCACGGGCGATAACGCGGGCGATTCGGTCGGCCCGAGCGCTGACGGGTTTGAGACCTACGGCGTCACGGGCGTGGCGCTCATCACGTTCATCCTGCTCGCCGTGTCCAATCCGATCGTGCAGGTCCAGCTGCTCGTCTGGATGTTCGCGATGCGCATCATGATGGTCATCGCGAGCGGCGTGTCGTACCAGGTGAACGAATGGGCGCATCTTGCCGTTTTCGGGCGCGCGGAGAAGATGAACTACGAGATCCCGCTCTCCCGGCTCGTGTGGTTGACGTCGCTCGTGTCGGTCGCGCTGACGTTCGTCGCTTCGTACTTCCTCATTCCCGAGTTGGGGGGCGATACAACGCTGTGGTGGAAGCTCTCCGCCGTCATCTCGTGCGGAACGCTGGCAGGGGCCATCATCCCCGAGCTCGTCAAGATCTTCACCTCCGTTCATTCCAAGCACGTCGAAGAGGTGGTGACGTCATCCCGCGAGGGCGGCGCGTCGCTCAATATCCTGTCGGGCCTCGTGGCCGGCAACTTCAGCGCCTACTGGCTGGGCCTCGTCATCATGCTTCTGATGGGGGTGGCCTATCACGTAAGCCTGATGGGGCTTTCCGGTATCATGATCGCTCCGGCGGTCTTCGCGTTCGGCCTCGTGGCCTTCGGCTTCCTCGGTATGGGGCCGGTGACGATCGCCGTCGATTCGTACGGACCCGTGACGGACAATGCACAGTCCGTCTACGAGCTGTCGGTCATCGAATCGCTCCCCAACATCAAGGAGGAGATCAAGACGACGTACGGGTTCGAGCCGGATTTCGAGCGTGCCAAGCACAACCTCGAGGAGAATGACGGGGCGGGAAACACGTTCAAGGCGACCGCCAAGCCGGTGCTGATCGGTACGGCGGTGGTCGGAGCGACGACGATGATCTTTTCCATCATCGTGACGCTGACCGAGGGACTGAAGCCGGAATATCTCATCAACCTGTCGCTGCTCTATCCTCCGTTCCTGCTCGGCCTCATCGCGGGCGGGTCCGTGATCTACTGGTTCACGGGGGCATCGATGCAGGCGGTGACCGCGGGAGCCTACAAAGCGGTCGAATTCATCAAGAAGACGATGAGGCTCGAAGGCGTCACCAAGGCCTCCGTGGAAGACTCGAAGAAGGTCGTGGAGATCTGCACGCAGTACGCGCAGAAGGGGATGTTCAATATCTTCCTGGCCGTCTTCTTCGGCACGCTGGCGTTCGCTTTCTACGAACCCTTCTTCTTCATTGGCTACCTGGTGTCCATCGCACTGTTCGGCCTCTTTCAGGCCATCTTCATGGCCAACGCCGGCGGCGCGTGGGACAACGCGAAGAAGATCGTGGAGGTGGTCCTCAAGGACAAGCACTCACCGCTCCATGAGGCGACGGTCGTGGGTGACACGGTCGGCGACCCCTTCAAGGATACCTCCTCGGTGGCGATGAACCCGGTCATCAAATTCACGACCCTCTTCGGTCTTCTGGCGGTGGAGCTGGCCGTGTCGCTCAGCCGCGAACAGGGTACCGAACTGACGCTCGCCCTGGCGCTTGTCTTCTTTGCGATCTCGCTGTTCTTCGTGCACCGCTCCTTCTACGGCATGCGCATCGGGATCTCGCACTTTTGATCGCGTGCACGGCCTTCGTACAGCGAACGGCCCCCCCGAGGTTGGGAGGGCCGTTCTTTTTTCAGGAACTGGTGCGGTCGTCTATTTGATGAGCACTAACCGCTGGACCGCTGTGAATCGTCCTGCCGTCATCCGGCAGAGGTAGGTGCCGCTTGGCATGTGGGCGGCGTTCCACCAGGTCTCGTACGTTCCCGCCGGCAGGTCGGCGTCGATGATCCGCTCCACCTCCGCTCCCGCGATCGTGTAGATCGTCAGCGTGACCGGCGACGATTCCTTCAGAAGGAACGTGATCTGCGTTGAGGGATTGAACGGATTGGGATAGTTGGGCTCCAGCCCGAAGCGATCCGGCACGATACCACGGTCGCCGACCACTGCGTCCGTCGTGGTCGTTGTGAACTGCCAGACCTCGGAATATGCGCTCGTTTCGGCGACGTTCATCGCCCGCACCCGCCAGTAGTACAGGCGCAACGGCTGCAGCGGACCGATCGGATAACTGGTGTCGGGGATCATCGTGGCGTTCACGATCGGGCTCGAGAATCCGGGATCGTCGGAGACCTGTATGTCGTATGCCTGTGCGGCCAGCGCGCGATGCCACTGCAACAGCGGCATCAACGAAGTACCGATGGCCCCATTCGCTGGATACGCCAGGACGGTGACGCCTGGTGTGCCCATGATCGTTTCAAAGGACCATACGTCCGACCAAGCCCCGTCGCCGGAGGCATTGACTCCCCGGACCCTCCAGTAGTACATGTGCGCATGCTCAAGCCCCGCGATCGTCAGGGTCGTGTCCGTGATGCCGGCGGAGTCGGCGACGATCTGCGTGAACCCAGCGTCGCCAGCCAATTGCAGTTGATACGCAGCGGCCACGCTGACGGCATTCCAGCGGAACGTGGCGGCGATGCTGACCATGGTCAAGCCATTCGAAGGCTGGCTGAGGAACGGCGCATCGGCCGGTGCCACGATCGTACGGAAGGACCACGCCCCGGACCAAGCGCTCCAACCTGCCTCGTTCACAGCCCGCACGCGCCAGAAGAACCGGCGCGAATGATCCAGCATGCTCAATTGGTTGGTCGTGTCGGTGATGTTCCCGACCAAACGCACATCTGTGGCGAATGTCGAGTCTTCTGAGACCTGGAGGTCATAGGAGGTCGCCTGAGCCGATGGATGCCAAGCGAGCGTCGGGGTGGCCGGCATGTCTGAACTTCCATTCGCGGGTGCGGCGAGAACCGGCGGCAGAGGAAGCGATACGACCGTTCGGAAACTCCAATCGTCACTCCAGAGACCGATCCCGAGACTGTTGCGGGCGCGGACCCTCCAGAAATACAGCTTGCCGTTCTCGAGCGCCCCCGATATGACAGTGTTGGATGTCAGCGTCGAATCCCACATGACGGGCGCCGTGAAGAGCGCATCCTCGGCGATCTGCAGCTCATATCGTTCTGCGAACTCGACCGTCGACCAAGAGAGTGGCTGGTCGAGCGGACGCTGCGTCCATCCATCACCGGGCGACCAGAGCGACACGCGCCCCGGGGGTCCAGCGATCCGGACCCGTCCATTCCAACGATCGACATCCGGGAGCCCCTCATTGAGCAGTACGTGGTCGACGTTCAGAGCCGCCTCCCAGTTGAGGGGGATGGAGGGAAGGACGGCGAACCGGACGATGCAGAGCGTCCCGGTCCCGGTCAACGAACCGGCCGTCGCTCCCGCCACGGTGATGCTGGAACCGGAGACATGATGCGTCGTTGACCACGAAGCGGTCGCCGTTCCCGCGGTGGTGACGGATTCGAACGCCAGCATGTCGGCATTGTAGGACAGCTTCAATTGGTAGGATGACCATTGACGGCCGGAAGCCAGACGGGCGAGCCGCACGGGGACATCGACCCATCCTGGTGAGGCAGCCAATCGGTCTTCGAATTTGACGGCGCCGTCGAAGACCCGGATCTCGTTCGAGATACCGGTCGCTCCCTGCGCGTCGCGCACGGTCACGCGCACGCGGCCGCTGCGCAAGCCGACAAGCCGTCCGTCGGCCATCATATGCGCCACCAGCGGATCGGAGCTCGTCCACGTGAACGGAGCTACGCCACCCCATACGTTGAACTCCAACGTGTCCTCGGCGAGCAGTCTGTCGCCTGAGGTCCCCAGGCTGATCGTCGCCAGACTGGTGACGGAGATGGAGCCATGGTCGAACTTCGCCGGCAGGTCTTCATTGAAAAGACCTTCTGCGACATCGAGGTTCGACCAACCAGTCGTCGAGCGCGTCTGGAAGCGGATGATGAAGAGGGCCCCCTGCCCCAGGACCGGCTGATCGGAGGCGAACGACAGGCGCACGGCCCCGGCGGTCGACAGATTCACGGCCGGCGAGTGGCCTTCGAGCAATGTGCCGTCCGTAATGACCCCAACCGGTGTCAGCACATCGGCGTTGAAGTTGACCCGGACTGTTCCTGCTGTGACCGTCCATGGCGTCAGTGAGGTGACCCGAACTGGAACGTCGATCGTGTGCGTGGCCGGTACCGAAGTATCGGGAAGGGAGATGCCAATGGCCCGCACCACCACCCAACGGTCCGTTTGGCCCTGCTTGCCGGCGGTGTCATGCACGGAAACCTGGACGCTCCCGCGACTGACGGCCGTCAGAAGCCCATTGGCGTCGATCGTGGCGATCGCCGGGTCACTGGTCGACCATGTATAGGGAGCGGCCCCACTCCCGGTCGAAAACTGCATCTGCTCACCGACGCCTAGCACGCCGTCATCGGGCCAGACATCCATCGACGGTGGCTGGATCGTCTGGATCCAGCAATTGCGCAGCGTCACCGCCGGCTGGCCTTCGTTCAGGAGATTGGCGGCCGTGCCGGAGAACTGGAAGTCGGACCATCCGGTCGTCAAGAGTTTGATCCGGATCCTCAGGATCGGCCCGCTACCCGCCAGCGGTGTCGTGCCGGCGGCTGCGATGCGTATCACACCGACCGAGGGACGATGCATCGTCACGGTCCACCCCTGCCCATCTAGAAGTGTCCCCGTCAGGATGACCGAGTCAGGTTCGACGAGGTTTCGGTTGTAATTGAACTGCAACTGCAGCGACGTGACGTTCAGTCCCGTCACGCTGGAATCGGCCCGGACCGGCAGCCAGAGGTCACTGCCGAGGGCTACCGTAGTGTCGGGCAGGCTCAACCCGATCACCTGCGCGGTAGCCACTGCGGGCCAGAGACCGGCCGCCAGCAGAAGGCACCAGAGGAACTGTTTCATGGCTCATGCTCCAGGGAAGTGCGCAGGGAAATGGGCGATCACTTCACGAGCGTGAGTTTTTTCGACTGAACGACGTCCTTCGTCCTCAGTTGGTAGATGTAGGTCCCGGTGCCGACGGATTCTCCAGCGTCATTCCGGCCATCCCACACGACGTGGTGTGTGCCTACCTCCCGCGTACCGTCCACAAGCGTCCGGACCGCCTGGCCGAGCATATTGTAGATCGTCAGCCGGATGTCCGTGCGTGCGTCGGGAACGCGGAACTCGATCGTCGTCGTCGGATTGAACGGATTGGGATAGTTCTGGAGCAATTCAAAGGAGGTCGGTACATTCGCGTCGTCCACCGTCACACCAGTGGCCGTCGTGGCCATTTCCACTTCATTGATGAGGAAACTCGCGATGCGCACGGGCGTTGTGGCGGACAGGCGCGACTCATCCAGGACCTCGAGGACAACCTCGGCCAGCGAACCGCTGGCGTCCGTCGGGGCCGATGCCGCCGCCGCGATCCGCAGGCGACCGTTCTCAACGGCTGATGCCAGTTGCATGTCGGTCGTGACGCCGCGCGGCATCACGCCGACGGCCCGCACGGCCATCGGATCATAATCAATGACGGCCTGCCATGAGGCCATTCCTTCCGCCCGGTCGATGGATACAGGGACCGTGATCAAACGTCCGACCTTGGTGGAAGTGAGCGTCACGGCGACGCGTTGCTTCGCCGGAGCGGCCGGGAGTTCCCTTCGATTGACCTCGATCGGGAACGCACCGACGATCCCGACGACATACTGCAGCACGAGTGAGGCGTCGTACGCGGTGATCGCCACGGTATCGACGCCCCCGTTTCCGCTAACGTCGGCCGTGCTCCGCTGGAGCAGGTTGAGCGAGTCGGATCCGTGCGGGTTGACGACGTACTTCAGGATCAAGGACGCATCGAATGCCTGCACGTGGCCATTGAGGGAGACATCGCCGGCGGCCGGGTTCGAAGCCCCAGAGGTCAGGAACGGTGTGTAGTTCACGCTGCTGGACACCTTGTCACCCGTACCGCCGGGATTACCGCTGTGCGTAGGGCCGGTGTTGCTGCCCCACCAGTTCCAGCGGGCGTCGAGCACGAAGGCCGGCGCGGGATAGCTGATCCCAGAAAGCCGGTTGTCCGAGATGTCCGAATAGTTGATGATAGGATTCGACGCTCCGAGGACCCGGAGGCCGTGCTTATTGTACGCGATCGAACTGTTCAGGATCGTCGGGCTGGCGCTCGTCGTCATGATGCCTGCGGCGTCGTCGTTCCAGGAATTTCCAGCATATCGTACGATGACATGCGACAGCCGGCAGAGTGGATCGAGGGCTTCGTCCTCGAACCGGAGCCCCCGCCAGCTATCCCAGAAGTACTCGTCATACGGGACCGTCGCAGTGGTGTCGGCATTTGTATCACCGCCATAGAAATCGTCGCGTACGTCGGTGAAGACAATCGTGCTGTCGGGATGTGCGCCGCCTTCAGCAATAAGTCCCTTGCGGACCTTCAGCCAGCCGTCCCCACTGAACTTCAGAATGACACCAGGCTGCACCGTCAGGACCGCGCCCGTGCCGACTGTATACTGGTGGAGCAAGTACGGAATATTCTGTATGCCGGCTAACGTGCGTCGTGGCAGCGTCACGTCCTGCGCGAGGGTCTCGTTCAAGACCGCGATCGCCCGGAACGTTGTGCCACTGATCGTGTTCGCCTCTGTTGAACGCGGATACGACACCAAGGAGACATTGATCGGAGCAAGGTCGAGGTCGTCGAAAGCGCAGCTATCGACGGCCGGCGTCGAGACGCCATTCAGCATGACCCCCCAGCGATCCCGGTAGAAGCGCCCGTGTACGATCGTCGGCGAGGCCGACTGCAGGTAGATCCCCAAGTCCCGGTACCTCATTTCGAAATACCGGAGCACACAGAGGCTGTCCAAGCTCACGTCCCAGATGTCCATGACGGTGGCGCTGGTGACCTCCGGCTTCGTCGCAAAACCATCGCCATTGGTGTCTCCCGGATTGCCGGCGCTGTCGTCGCGCGGGTCGGTGAAGATGACCGGTGCCGATTCTGTTCCGCTGATCCGGAGGGCGCCGTTCACCGTAATTGTAGGTTGGCCAGAATTCAGCGGGTAGTACTTGAATACGACTCCTTCCGGTATGGTCAGTGTTGTTCCTGAATTTATCGTGAACCGATTCTCGGAATATCCGTTCATCAACAGGTACGTGATGTTGGAATATCCTGCAAAGTCGCGCCGTGGCACCGTTGCGTCGACTGCGTATATCTCCGGCACGATGCCAAGGGCCATGTAGCCGACGTTGAGTGCGAGGTTGTTCGCGAACGTCGGCTCAGCGAACATACTCATCATAATCGGCGTCAGGTTCACATTGCTGATCTGGCAGTTGGTCACCGACGGGTCGGCGCTGCCGTAGATGGCCAGGGCGCTCGTCGGGGATTGCTGGAAGTAGCAACTGTCGACAACCACGCGGGTGCTGTGCAGCTGGACCATGCCGTGGTCCTTCAGCGTCGCGTCGCCAAAGGTTGCACCTCCATACCGAAAATCACAATTCCTCAATGCGTTGATCGTGTCATTGCTGGTGGTCGTAAACTTCACCGCAGACCAATCCCCCTTTGCCGGGGAACTGGCGTTACCGTCGTTGTTCGTGTCTCCGCCGTTCGAGTCGTCGTTGAGGGATGTGAAGATGATGCGCTCAGCTGCGGTCCCGTTGGCAACGAGGGCGCCGTCGATTGTGATGGAGCGATAATACCAGCCAGCGGGCAACTTGATCACAACGCCGGGATCGATCGTGAGGACCGCATTCTGGCCGATCGTGAGGTATTCCACGATGTAGGCGATGTTGTTATAGCCGGCCACATCACGTTTCCGAAGACGGGCATTCGAGGACAGCGTTCCCTCGAGGATTCGAATGCCATTGCTCCTGTTTGCGGAGAACGTGATGTTCGTAAAGCTCGGGTCGGCTTTCAAGGACATGGCAATGGGATCGAGGCGACAATTGCGGATGTCAACCCTATCGATTGTCGCGATCGAGGCGCCGTCGCACGAGACGCCGTACTGGTCTGAGTCGGTGATGGTGGAGTTTGACAACGTACCACTGGCATCCACGAATGACACAATGCCCCAAGTCCCGGACTGGTCCCCTCCGTATTTCAGGACGCAGCTGTCAAGGATACAAAAGGCGTCATCGCTCGAAGCACGGAAGCGGATCGTTTTCCAGTCGCCTCGAGCTGGCGGCGCGGTAGACCCGTCGCCGTTCGTGTCATTGGGATTCCCGTAGTTGTCATCCTTCAAGGACGTGAAGATGATGGTTCCACCAGCAAGCGTGCCCTTGGCTCGGAATCCTCCGTTGACGAAGAAGCCGGATTCGTTGCACTTGATCACCACACCCGGATCGACCGTCACATACGTTCCGGAGTTGACCTGGACATCCTCCAGGAGCACGTACGTAATGTTCGTGTAGCCAGCCACGTCACGCTTCCGTATGGTTCCGTTGAAACCGACATCCTCTCCGATGATCCCCAGTGCACGCCAGGCCACATTGACGAAACTGATGTCCGTCAGGATTGGGTCGGCAGAGACCGACATCGCCACCGGCGTATACTGAGTGTTCACGAATGCAACATTTGTGATGTTGGAAATGACGGGGCTGGCGTTCACCAGGGTCACAGCTCCGTCGCCGATCCACCGGGTATTGTAATAGGTCGACGGCATCGCGGCGTACTTGATGAGGCAGTGGTTCAGGATGGACGTCGTATCACTGCTGGCCTCGAACACGATGCCGCCCCAGTCGCCGCGCTGCGGCGAGGTCGACGTGCCGTCTTTATTTGTGTCGAAGGGGTTCCCGTAGTTGTCGTCCCGCGCTGACGTGAAGACAATGGCCGTGGCTTCGGAGCTTGCATTCGCAACGAGCTTGCCCTTAACGGTGATGCGGGGCGAGACGTTGACATATCCATTGTCATATAGTCCCTTGATGACCACGCGCTCGTGAATGGTAAGTGTGCGTCCTGCCGGGATGGTGACATCTTCGAGGAGGAGATAGGTGACATTTGGGATCGACTCCACGGATCTGACTGGAAGCACAGCGTCGGCCGGCAGGTTTCCGCCGAGCAAGCCGATCGCGTCGTATCGATTGTCGGACAGAGAGAAGGTGTTGTTGGACATCACCGGATTTGCCGAGAACGACATGGCGATCGGCGTCAGTCCACTTGACCCTATGATATTGTTCGAGAAGACTGGATTTGATACTCCTTGGAACACCACTCCGAACCAACTATTGTTGAAGTTGCAGCTGTCGATCGTGGGGCTTGCCGTGTTCATAGTCTACGCTCGTGTTCTGGAATATCACGCCCCCCCAGCCTGAGGATGGCGTGGTCGCCGTGGCGTCGCCGTTCGTATCGCCGCCCGCGTTGTCGTCCGTGGCAGAGGTGAAAAGGATCTCTTCACCGGGGAGTGCTTCAGCGACGAGGGTGCCTTCGATATTGAGAGCCGCCCATGAGGGGAATTTCAGTGTGTTGCCCGACGAGACCTGCAAGACCGACCCCCATTGGCGGACAGTGAAATTGCTCGAGAAGACATACGGGACTGCGGTCTTCGGCAGTGTCATCGGACCCCAGAGTTCGTCTTGGTTCACATAGATCGCGTTGTGTGCGTTCCCGGTGAGGGTGTTGACGCCATTCAAGAATAGATAGGCCGTATAACGATAACGGATCGGCCAGTCGCACGAGAAGATGCTGCAGCCCGTCAGAGTCACCGTCTGAGGACCGCTTCCGCCCCCCATCATGATCCCGGAATTCTTCGAAAACGAAATGTCGCAGGCTCGCATCGTCAGGGTGCCCGAGTAAGCGAAGATGTTCGCAGCGTCACTGGGGAAGGTGGTCGACCCTCCATATCGCACGACGCAGGTATCGAATGTTCCCGTCGAAGGGTTGCTCCCGTCGCCGATCTGGATCTGATTCCAATTCCCCTTCGCGGGAGTACCTCCGATCGTATCTTTTCTCGAGGTGAAGAGTGCGTGCCGAGCGTTGACCGTTCCGTAGACGATAAGTCCTGTGTTGTCGGCGAAGAGCACGACAACGCCGGAATCGACTTTCAGTATTTTCGTCGCTGCGATAGTGAGGTTGCCCGTGACGATGTATGGGCTGGCTGCCAGAGTCCACGTGCTGTCCTGATTGATGGTTCCGGACACGGTGGTCTGCGCTTGGATGGGCAGGGCGATAACAATCAGGGCGCACAGGGTGGCAAGAAGCTTCATGGCGGGTCTCCTGGAGGTCGGTACGACGACAACGCGGGGGAGCAGAATAGAGAGGACTATGGGCGGCGGACGATGGACATGGAACAACGAGCCGCCGAGTCGGCCTCATACGTTAGCCAAGGTCTGTGCGAGAAGCAATCATCGTGAGCGAACGATTGATTGTCCGCACGTCACTTCTGAGAAGATGAATGCAACGGGGAAGTCTGTTACACGACCGAAATATTCTGAGAACAACGGATGTGCGATGGTGGAGCATGTGCTTACGACCTTCGTCGATCGCCCTCAGACAACGATGTTGTCGTGCGCGTTCCTAATTCTGAGACGATGATCGATCGAGGTCATCGGTTGATGCAAAAACGAAAGGCCCGGACGAACAGTCCGGGCCTCTGAACAACAACGATACGTTGAATCACCGTTTCGGATACGGCGGAGGCGGCGCCAGCTTCGGCGGTGCCTGCTTGAGCGATTCGAGTACGAGTTCGATGCCTTTGTTCAACTGCTGGTCTTCGCCTGCGAATTCTCTCGCCGGGTCGTTCTCAATAATGATATCGGGATCGACGCCGTACCCTTCCATGATCCATTCCTTCCCTTCAAGGTCGTAGCGCGAGAACTCCGGACGGTTGAGCGAACCGCCGTCGAGCAGCGGCAACGATCCCCGGATCCCCACGACGCCGCCCCACGACCGCTTGCCGACGATCGGGCCCATCTGGTAGTGCTTGAACCGATAGGCCACAATGTCGCCGTCGGAGGCTGAGAATTCATCCAACAGCATCACCTTCGGGCCGACGTGCGTACCTCCCGGGTCGATGGAAGGGGAGGCGTTCCGCGAGATACCGACCATCGCCGCCTCACGCCGCAGGCGCTCGATGATCTGGGGGGAAACATTGCCGCCGCCGTTCCCCCGGACGTCGATGATGAGCGCGTCTTTGCGAAGCTGCGGATAGTAATACTTGACGAACTCATTGAGGCCGGCCACCCCCATGTCGGGGATATGGATGTATCCAACCCGGCCGTTCGTGGCCTTTGAGACCTTGGCGATGTTGCCTTCCACCCAGTCAAAGTAGTAGAGCGGCTGTTCATCGCCAGTCGGCAGTACGACGGCTGTCCGGCTTCCGGATTCCTTCGGTTGCGCGTTGACGGTTAGCGTGACCTGCTTCCCGGCCCGACCGATGAAGGCCTCATAGAGGTTCGTCAAGGAACGCGTCGGGACGCCGTCGACCGCAAGGATGTAGTCGCCCTCGCGTACGTCGACTCCGATCTCGGTCAGGGGCGAGCGCAGCGCACGGTCCCAGTTCTGGCCCTTCAGGATCTTGTCGATCCGGTAGTAGCCGGAGGCCGCATCGCGGGTGACCTTCGCGCCGAGCAGACCAAGCGTGATCCGTTCCGGCTTCGGATAGTCCCCACCGCCGACATAGGCATGTCCGACGTTCAATTCAGCGATCATCTCGCCGATGATGTAGGTCAGGTCGATGCGGTGGTTCACGAACGGGACGAGGGCCCGGTATCGTTCGCGGACGCCCGCCCAGTCGACGCCGTGCATGCCTTGATCATAGAAGAAGTCGCGCATCTGACGCCACGATTCGTTGAAGATCTGGTTCCATTCTGCCTGGCGGTCGAGTTGTACTTTCATGTCGGCCAAGCTCAAACGTTCCTTCGCATCGATCTTCGCCGAGGGGAGGTCGATGATGGCGTACGCATTCCCCTCCAAGCCGACGAGCATCTTCTTGCCGTCGACGGAGATCTCATAGCCGTTGACGTTGCCGAGATCGGTCTCTTTCTCCTTGGCGAAGTCATACATCAGGAGGACCGGCTTCTCGTCCTTGCTGCCGCGGCGGACGTAGAAGACCTTCTCGCCGACCGATTGAATGTTCCAGTAGTTCGCCGAGGGAATGGGGAGGACCGCGATGCGGCTCTGGATCCCCTCGACGTCGACCTTCGTCGGCTCCTTCTCGGAGGCTTTGCCCTTGTCGTCTTTCTTCTTCTCGGGTTCCGCAGGCTTCACTTCGTCGCTTTTCGGCGCGAAGGGCGACTTGGTGTCTTTGGCGAGCGTCACGAGATAGACCTTGGCCATGTCCGAATAGGAATGGTTCCATTCTGTCTGGCTGTAGGTCGGGTTCAGCGTGCGGTTGGAGACGAAGAACAGATATTTGCCGTCGCTGCTGAACGAAGGCGAGGTGGAACTGAACCATCCGTCGGTGACGGGCGAGGTCTGTTGTGCCCCCAGGGAATACAGATAGACAGTCGTCATTTGCTTCTCTTCTGGCCGCGCATACGCGACCCAACGGCTGTCGGGCGACCAGTCGTACTGCGTGATCTCGAATGCCGTCGCCTGATCCACCAGCGTGACTGCCTTCGAGTCGATGTCGATGTATTGTAACCGCTGCTTCCGGTCGGACCAGAGCAGCTTCTTGCTGTCCGGTGACCAGACCGGCTGATACTTGTAGACGTCGCCACCGTTCGTCACACGCACGGCAGGCGACAGACCGTCCTGCGCCTGCAGGTAGATCTCGTCTTCGCCCGTCGAGTCGGAGATGTATGAGATCCACTTGCCGTCGGGGGACCACGTTGAATTCCGTTCGTGAACGCCGGGGCTCTTGGTCAGATTTCGCGTCGGCCCGTATTTGGCGGGAATGGTAAAGATGTCGCCGCGCGATCCGAACAGGGCGCGATTGCCGTCGGGGGAGATCTCATAGTTTGTCACGCTGCGGCTCACGTCAATAAGGCCGCCGCGGCCTGACACGAGATCGGCGTTGATCTGGACCGGCACGTTCGTCACGGAACCGGAAGCAATGTCGTAGCGATAGAGAAAGCCTCCGTTCTCGAAGACAATGGCCTTGTCGCCGAGCGACGGGAACTTCACGTCGAATTCCGTGAAGGTCGTCAACTGTTTCGTCTCGCGAGTCGACAGGTCATACGAGTAGAGATTCATACGCTGGCGCTCGTCGCGGTCCGACACGAAGTAGATCCGGTTGCCGCTCCACATCGGAATGATGTCCTGCGCCGGGCTGTTGGCGACCTTCGTCGTCTGCTTCGTCTCGAAGTTGTAGATGGAGATGTCGTCGGCCTGACCACCGCGGTACCGCTTCCACGTGCGAAACTCACGGAACACCTGGTTATAAGCCAGTTGTTTCCGGTCGGGGGAGTAGGATGCGAAACCGCCGCGCGGCAGGGGAAGCTGCTCCGCCAATCCGCCGTCGATACCGATCACGAACAATTGGCCCTTGAACGAGTTCGGCTCGATCATGCGGGACCGGAACAAGATCGTCCGGTCGTCGCGCCACCCCATGACGATGTTGTTGGGACCCATCCGGTCGGAAACGTCGTCGCGGTCGAGCGTTGCCGTCACCGTCAGCCGCTTCGGGATCCCGCCTTCGGCCGGCATGAGGTAGACCTCAGTGTTGCCGTCGTACTGGCCGGTGAAGGCGATCCAGCGGCCGTCAGGGGAGAAGCGGGCGAAGATCTCGGTGCCGACGTCATTCGTCAGCTTGCGGGCGACGCCGCCCGAGGCGGAAACGGTGTAGAGATCGCCGGCATACGTAAAGACGATCTGGCTTCCATGGATAGCGGGGAATCGGAGGAGGCGCGCTTCGGGAGCGGGTTGGGCGAGTGCTGCTAAGGCGACGAGCAGAGATACGAAGAGAACAAGACAGGATCGTAGCATGACGGCTCCGAATTGGTGGAATACTCTCCATACGAGGCGGGACGAAGGCGGTTGCGTCAAACGCCGACTGCAAGATCGCAAGAATCCGCTCCAGAAACGGCAACGGCCCCCTCTCGGGAGCCGCTGATCATTGTAAATTTCCAATCTTCAATTTTCAATTGACAATGTTCCGTGCCCAGGACAGGACTTGAACCTGCACAGCCTTGCGGCCACTAGACCCTGAATCTAGCGTGTCTGCCAATTTCACCACCTGGGCAACGAACTACCTACTTCCCCTTCTTGAACTGCCTTCGGATCCAACGCTTGCCGGTACTGCTCTTCAGGAACTTTTCGCGCAATCGGGCTTCACTGCGTGTCGCGAACGACTCCACGTGAATGAGTCGGAATGGACGGTAGGGCCGTGTTGTGCGTTCTTTTCCGTCGTTATGCTGCCCGAATCGACGGTCGACGTCATTTGTCAGACCGACGTAAAGATGGTTCCGAACGAGGCTATCCAGAACATATACAAACCACATTCGCCCCCACGAATCTAGCGTGCCTGCCTGCCGCCCTGCCGGAAGTGGTCCGCCTAGGCGGCAGGGCAGGCAGGCCTGTCTACCGACAGGTAGATCTGCCAATTTCCTGCCCGACTGACGGACAACTGTCCGGCAGGCGGGCACCACCTGGTGCATGGAACAAAATATACGAAGATCTGTCCGATTTTCAAAAGACTCAGGTGGGGCTATCGTGCGAGAGCAATCCTCGTCGTGACGGTTGAACCCGCAGAGTGGAACCTGATCACATAAAGACCCGACGACGATCCTGAGGCGTCGAAGACCCGCCTCTGCGTCGTGCCCCGCGTGAGCTCGCCGTCAAACATCGTTGCGACGTGCCGACCCAGGAGATCGAAGACGCGCACCGTGGCTGGTCCGTCGACTCTCGAAGTGAACTCAACCGTCGTCGAAGGATTGAACGGATTCGGAAAGGCGTGCAGCAGGAGAGGGTCCAGAGGCACCAGCGTATTCTCGATCTCCACTTCCCCCGAATAGGCAAACGCCCCGGTCCGGTCGATCTGGCGGAGCCGATAGGCCACACGACCGATCGGGGCCAAAGCATCCGTGAACGAGTAGACCAGGCCGCTGGAGTTCGTGCCATGGCCCGGGACGAAACCGATAGCGTCCCACATGCCTTCGACGGAGGACCGTCGACCACCGACAGTCCTCCGTTCAATCTCAAACCCGTAGTTGTCGACTTCCGATGTCGTCGACCATTCCAAGCGCACCCCATTCTCCCCAATCGCCGCTGTGAAGTGGCTCATTTGGACCGGTAGTGAGCCGGAAACATTGTAGCTCACGTCGTCGACATGGAGAGTCCAGTCATTGGCTTGGTTGGGGGCGGTGAAGTAGAGGGCGTCCAGCGTGAACGTCGGGCCGTCGACCGAGCCGTTCCCTGATGCAAATGACGTCCACCCAGCACCATCCGTGTTGAATTCGTACAGGTGCCACGTACCGTCATTGATGACGTCCAGCATTGGGGATTTCTCCGTACCGCCGGCGCCATCGTCGACCAGAAGTCCGATCTTGGATCCAGCAGGCGCACTGGAGGTTCGCATCCAGAAGCCGAGATAGCCACCATCTGACAGGGTGACGTTGTTCGCGGGGGAAGCGCTCCCCGAAACAAGACGCACCTGCCAATCGGTGGCGAGCGAAGTGTTGTCGAGCAATGTGACCGACAGAGAACCCTGTCCATGGTGGGCTCTGTCATTCGTCCAGGTTGCCGATGAAGCCGCAGAGAGCCCCAGCGTCGATCCGCTCCAGGTGGGGGACTTGTCGAACCTTCCGACACCGGTCTCGAAAGCATCCAGCGATGTATGAACCGGGTTTGGCGACGAGGCGAACGCGTTCTTCAGCGCCGTCCACAGTTCCGTGTAGGCATCATCGTATCCCAGCGCCCACATGCCCGCGCCCGCGAGGCCGTACGCCTTGACGCTGTCGTATTTCTGTGCGAGCGATACTTCGTCGTCATGCCAACCCTGTCGCCAATTGCCCGTCGAGCTGCTGTCATAACGATACCAGGGAACATGGTACGTCGCGTCGTAGAACTTATCGCTGGCCGAAATACTCGGAAGAAGTGATCGAAGGGCGCTGTAGGTCCGCGACGATCCGGTCCCGCGCGATGTCACCACGGAGGCCATTCGGCTGCTGCTGGACACCGGCCACTCTATTCCGTAGTAGGGGAACCCGCCGATCAGTTTCCCGGCCGGGCAACCGACCCCCAGGTAGTACGAAAAACTCCGTGTCACGTGGCGAACGGATGTCCCCGTCGTCACGGGGGCGACAGGTCCGGCCGTCGGGCTGCCCGACCAGTAGTAGTCGTACGCCATGAGAAAGTAATAGTCGACGACGGAACTGGTCGTGCTGAAGAATGTCGCACCGAAGACGCCGCTCCAATCGACCGCCGGCAACTCGACGACAAGTTGCTTCCCCTCGGCATGGAGGGCTGTGCCGAGGTCGAAGATGAACGAACGAAATGCGGCCGCATTCTCCACCGCGACCGCTTCAAAGTCGACATTGCATCCATCCGCATTGCGCAGGTTGATCTGTGAGATGATATTGGCGATGAGGTTCGACCTGCTGGTGCTGTTGTTCAGCAACGTGCCGTGGCCGCTGAACAGCGTGACGGTGAGGTGCACCTTGACGCCGAACTGCTGCGCCGTCGAGACGACTCCTGCGATCGACCATGATCGGGTGGTGATGAAGGAGCCGTCCGTCGCGTTGACCTCCGCCGAAAAATATGCCAGGTGTGTCAGCAGACTGAAGTAGTAATTCGACTCCGAGCCGTTCTGCCAATACGGATGGAATCCATACACGACAGTGTTCAGGACCCTCGCACCTTCCAGGTCGGACCGGCGTGGAGCTTTCGGCAGCGTGGCGGGAGCGACGGCGGCCGGGTTGTCTCGATGATACTCCGACTCGACCTGATGGATCGACGGCCGCTCCTGCGCGAGAAGCGAAAAGGTCACCAAGACCGAAAGGATGAGCGCTCGTTTCATGCCACTATCGTACGGACAAAGTCCAAATGGTCAAATCGTCCCCCTCACACCCCCGTTGGAGCGGTGTCCAGTCGAATGCACACTCCGATTGGAGGTGCTTGAAAATCTGGCTATATTGAGTAGAATTTCCGGAATTCCAGAAAGGCACGAATGTGGTGAGCTTTGAATCTTCTAGGCTGGCGGCGCTCTTCGAGGCCTTCGAAGGCAAGAGGATCGCCGTGGTGGGCGACCTGATGCTCGACCGTTACTATTGGGGAACGGTCAATCGCATCTCTCCAGAGGCACCGGTGCCCGTGGTGGAAGTGGATGAGGAATCGACACGGCTGGGCGGCGCGGCGAACGTGGCCAACAACATTGCCTCGCTGGGCGGCACGCCGTTCCTAGTCGGCGTCATCGGTTCCGACGATGGCGGGATCCTTCTCCGAAAGACGGTCGAGTCGCAGGGATTCTCTCCCGACGGTCTCGTGACGGACACCGGCCGTCCGACGACCGTGAAGACGAGGGTCATCGCGCACTCGCAACACGTCGTGCGCATCGACCAGGAAGTGAAGTCAGACATCGGTGCCGCCGTTCAGCAGCGCGTCATCGAGGTCCTGACGTCGCATCTGTCGTCGATCGACGCGATCATCCTCGAGGATTACAACAAAGGCGTGATGACGAGCGGCCTGATCCGGACGGTCATCGAGCTGGCCCGAACGCACGGACGCATCGTGACCGTGGACCCCAAGTTCAACAACTTCTTCGAATACCGGCAAGCAACGGTCTTCAAGCCGAACCGAAAGGAGACCGAAGAGGCGCTCGGCGTCAGGCTGGGATCGATGGCCGACGTCGAGGCGGCCGGGCGATCGCTCCTGGGACGATTGGAGGCCGAGAATGTGCTCATGACCCTCGGAGAGCGCGGCATGGCGTTGTTCGAGCGCTCGGGCGAAGTCAGTATCGTGCCGACGCATGCACGACATGTGGCCGACGTTTCTGGGGCAGGAGATACCGTCGTTTCGACGCTCACGATCGCGCTGGCCGCCGGTGCTCGCACCAAGGAGGCGGCTGCTCTTGCGAACCACGCCGGCGGTATCGTCTGCGGCGAGGTCGGCATCGTGCCGATCAACAAGCAGGCGCTGTATGAGGCGGTCCTCAATGATGCCAACGGAGCCTGAGATGGGCACAGTCGTCACACGGGAACAGTTGATCGGCATCCGACGCCGGCTGCGCGACGAAGGCCGGCGGGTGGTCTTCACGAACGGATGCTTCGACATCATCCACCGCGGCCACGTGGAGTACCTCGCCAAGGCCAAGGCCAAAGGAGATGTGCTCGTCGTCGGTTTGAATACCGACGCGTCGGTCCGACGGTTGAAAGGACCGACACGCCCTGTGGTCATGCAGGACGACCGCGCTATCGTGATGGCGGCCATCGGCGTGGTCGATCTCGTGTGCCTGTTCGACGAGGACACGCCGTTGGCTCTCATCACCGCCATCGTCCCGGATGTGCTCGTCAAAGGGGCCGACTGGCCCATCGAAAAGGTCGTCGGCCGTGAAGTGGTCGAAGCGGCCGGCGGCCAGGTACAGACCATTGAGTTCATTCCGGACCGTTCGACGACGTCGATCATCGATCGGATCCGTTCTTCGGCCGGCTGATCGCCGGTCGACACAAGCGTCACGTCCATCCCTTCACGCATCGTGCGCAAGGTCATCCGCGGCGTCTATTATGCCGGCACGATCATGCTGTTCGTGCTGGCGACCCTGGCCGGTTTCAGCCAGACGCAGGCCTTCAAGGCTTGGCTGCTGGACCGCGTCCATGCCGCCACGGATGAAGGCCTTCGCGGTCGATTCCGAGCCGACCGGTTGACGGGAAACCTCGTGACGGGCTTGCAGCTCGAGGGCGTTCGGCTCGAGGAGGCCGGAGTCCCCGTTCTGACGGCGGAACGGATTGACGTGCGCCATGATCTCCTGGGGCTGTTGTTGCGGCGGGCGAGCGTCCGATCTGCCGTCATCGTGCGGCCCGAGGTCTTCATCTATCGATCGCTCGATAGCGTCTGGAATGTTGCGCGCCTGGTGGCTCCCGCCGAGCCAGATTCGACCCCATCAGCGTGGACGATCGATCTCGGTCGCGTGGTACTGGAACAGGCCCGGGTCCGTGTCGTGGATTCCCTGGTCCTGGCTGAGCGGGCCCGATCGAGAATCGTCCGGCCCGATTCGGCCGTCGACTACGCCGACGTTCTGTTGACCGGTGTCAACCTCACGGCCGGAGCCGAGATCACACCCGACATCATTTCGGCGCGCATCGACCGCCTCGAAGCCCTCCTCGATCGTCCTCGCATCCGCATTCGCGACGTTGTACTGACAGCCCGGTTGACGCGGAATGTCGTTAGCGTCGAGGGGCTTCGTATCGAAACGGACCGTTCCCGGCTCACGGGGACGATATCGCTGGGCAAGGATCTTCGGACGCTCACCACGTTGGCGGAGTTGGAGAAGGCGCCCGTCCGTATCGACCTGCGGGCCAACCCGGTCAGCCTTCGTGAGCTCCGACAGTTTCTGTATCCGCACATCGAGTTCCTGGACAATGATGTCTCGCTCGGACTGGCGGGACGCGGCACGTTCGGCAATCTGGTCGTCGAACGAATGACGCTGCAGGCCCGCCGGACCTTTCTTCAGTTGCGCGGCTCGATCATCAATCTGCACCGGCCGGAGGACCTCGTGCTCGAGATCGAAGGGGGAGAATCGGTCGCCAACAGTGACGACGTTCGTGCGCTGGTGCCCGGGTTGACGATCCCCGATTGGTCGCGGTTTGGCGACATCCGGTTCTTTGCCTCGTTCAACGGCCGGCCGGCGTCGACGTTCGACGCACATCTCTACGCGGCCTCCGAGCGTGGCACGATCGACGCCAAGACGCGATTGGACTTCGGCTCGCTCTTTCAGTACAAGGGTAGCATTGCCTTCCGGAAGCTCGACCTGGGCGGATTCATTGGCGATGGCACGGAACTCTCTAACCTGAACGGGAAGATCACGTTCGACGGATCGGACCTCGATCCCCGCCGGATCATCGGCGTTGTGCGCGCGGAGCTGGATTCCTCGAGCATGAGCGATCTGCCCACCGGACAGACCGTCGCCATCGTCAACATGGCTGACGGCGTGCTTGGATTGAACCTCTCGGTCGCTTCCTCGCTCGGAAGGTTGCGGTCCTCGGGACGACTCGATCTGGCCCGCCTCGACGAGACCTCGTATCAGATTCGTGCCGAGCTCGAAGGCTTCAACGCCGCCCGGGTCCTTGGCCATCCCGCCTACGAAAGCGACTTGAACCTGACGCTCGCCGCCGGAGGTTGGCTTTCGTCACACGGGCCTCGTCATGACTCGGTCCGGGTCAAGGTCGAGCCATCGACATTCGCCGGCAGTGCTCTCGATCGTTCAGAGATCATCGCCTCGTATCGCATCGAGGACGATGGCCGCCAGGTCCTCGACCTCGAATCTGCGCCGATGGCCTTCATGATCGAAGGGCGGTATACGCCGTCCTCCCTCGTCGGCGTCCTGTCGCATGCCGGTCGGTCGATCGGCGACTATTTCACGTCGACGTTCGGCGTCCTCGATTCGCTCCGGGCCTTCAGCGTCAGCAAGCCCCCGGTGCCCACGTCGGTCGTCCATGACCATGCGATCGACTCGGTCGATCTGCGGATGGCGTTGGACATCCGCGACCTCGTCCCGGTCGGCCAATGGTTGCGGGCCGACCTCAGCGGCGATGCGATGGGTCTTGTGGAAGCGGTCGGACCGGTCTCGGACCCACGCATTCGTGTCGATCTCCTCGGAGGTCGCGTGGCCTATGCTGATTCCGTCGTCGAGATCCTCGGGAAGGACGTGGAATTGATGGCCGAAGTCTCTCGGACCCATGACGCATGGGTCCGGGATTCTCTGGATCTGTCGGTGACGGTCGCCTCGAGCGTGTTGCACATCAACGGCCGTCGATTCGATGATGCCAGGGTCGAGGCCACTATGCAGGGTCTGTCGGGCACCATCGCGTCGGGTGCTGTCATGGACTCGACCCTCGCATTCGAGCTTCGCGGCAGGACGTCGCATCGCGAGCATCTCTGGGAGGTCATACTCGATTCGGTGGCCATCGGCGTGAACGAGTACCGGCTGACGAATGTCGAACCCGCGGCCATTACGGTTGGACGCGACGGGTTCCTCTTCCGATCGATGCTCTTGGCGTCGGAGGCACAGGACTTCAGCGTTGCCGGCACCTTCAGCCCGGCGGGCGTGTCTGACATGTCGATCTCGTTCTCGAATTTCCTCGCGGGCGACCTTCGGCATCTGCTTCGCCGTACCTCTTATGCGGGCCTCGTCAACGACGTCGGCGGCATCGTAACGGGAACGGCGTTGTTCCGCGGAACGCTTGATCATCCGAACCTCCGGCTGGAACTTGGCGCCGACGGCGTCCGGTTGCAGGAGACCGTGTTTGGCCGGTTTGACGTTCGGATGTCCTATTTCGAAGAGTCGCTTGACCTGTTTGTTCGGCTTCAGAGCCGGACGGACGTGCTGCGGACCAGGCCGGACCTCCTGGTGGCCGGCAAGGTCCCGATCGCGCTCTCGCTGAAAGGCCCGGCTCGCGAGATCCCGAATGATGCGCCGTTGGACCTTGAGATCAATTCACCGGGCTTGGATCTTCGCTTCCTCGAGCCATTCCTCGTGGATGTCACGCGCGCCATGCGTGGCACGCTCGTGTGCGATCTCCGGTTGAAAGGCACCGTCTCCGAGCCCTTGTACGAGGGATCGGCCTCCATCCGGAATGCCCGATTCCTGTTCATGCCGACGAGGTTCGAGTATCTGCTCGACGGCGACCTGCGTCCTGAAGGCAAGCAGTTCCGTCTGCACGAGGTCGTCCTTCGGAATACGCCCGAGGACTTCCCCGATGGCCGTATGCAAGCCGCCGGCTCGTTGACACTCCACGGCGTTTCGCTCCGTGGATTCGACCTCCGGTTCGACGGACAATTACAGTTGATGAGGGAAGATTCATCGCGACTCATGGGCCAGTCGTACTATGGCGACCTGACGGCTGAGACGGGCCAGCAAGGACTCGTCTGGCAAGGTGACCTGGATCGATCGTTGTTGAAAGGGACCGTTCTGGTCCGCAACGCCCAGATCACGCTGCCGCCGGAACGGGAAGTTCCCCGCTACTCGGTCCGGTTGATCGATGTCATCCGGGCCCAGGATCCCGACATGGCCACGGCGAGGCTGGAAGTGAGCGAGGACGTCCCGGCGCCGGCGCCGGCGACGCAAGCAGCTGTTCCAAAGAGGTCTTTTGTCGACCGCATCGACTTCGATCTGGTCCTGCAGACACAAGGGAATACGCAGGTTCGCTTCGTCTTCAACCGGCAAACGAACGACGTTCTCTTCGCGGACCTCCGGGGACGCCTCGGATTCCAGCGGGATCCCTCGGCAACGCGATTGACGGGCGAAGTGGAGGTGACCAACCGGTCGTATTACAACTTCCTGAAGCGCTTCGGCGCAACGGGCAAGATCATGTTCACCGGAGATCCGCTGAATCCCGAGCTCGACATCACCGCGCGATACGAGGGCATCCACCGCACCCTGGCGGCGCCGGGGAGCATTGAACAGCCCGGCGGGTCCGCGGGACGCGAGGAACGCGTGGCAGTCATCCTGTATCTGAAAGGTCCTCGCTCGAAGCTCGAAACGAGGTTCGACCTTGAGATCGAGAAGGCCGACGGGAGCAAGCTCCTGAAGTCAGCTTCGGCGGCGCCAGGAGACATCGAAGCCGACGCTATCGCGTTCGTCATGAGCAACCAGTTCCGCGACGAATTGAGTGAAAAGGAACGAACGGCGATGCTGGGCCAGAACCTGGGCTACGGACTTGCCTCAGGGCTCATCACCGGTCCGTTGAGCGAAACGCTGCGTCGTTCGACGCGGGGCAGCATCCAGTCGTTGGACGTGATCTACTACGGCGGAGGACAGTTCGGAGAGGGAACCGATATCCGTTTGACCGGCCAATTGGGCGATGCGATCTACCGCATCGGAGGCCGGGTGTTTGGCGAAGGCGGCATCGATCGTTCGAATGTCATCGTCGAGCTTCCGTTGTCGGCCGTTCTGAATTCTCCCAAGCTGCGGAATCTGGTCCTCACGCTGGAGCGGCGCGCCGACGATACCGGGAACCTGGGCAATCTCTACCGGACGTCGAGCGGCGCGAAGATCTTGTACCGGTTCACGTTCTGACCTGAAACGACCCGACCGTCATGACCCACGACGACATCCGCGGCCGCATCCTCGAGTTCCTCGCGCGCTTCCCGAACGAGACGTTCAAGTCGCGCGAGATGGCGCGGCGTCTGGGCTTCAGGGACGAGATGGCCTACGTGCGTTTCAAGGAAGCCTTGCGCTCGCTGCAGGACGAACGCCTCATCGAACGGGTGAAGGGCAAGATGTACCAACATCTCTCGATCCTCCAGCAGGCCGTCGGAGAGCTGAGGCTCACACGCCAGGGTTTCGGGTTCGTCCGGCTCGAGGGGAGCGACGAAGAGATCTACGTGGCCAGGGGCGATACGGCGGGAGCGACGCACGGCGACGTCGTGGAAGTGGCGCTCTACGTCCAAAGCGAGAAGGAACGGCGCCGCAAGGAGCGCCGCGAAGGAGAGGTGACGAAGATCGTCCGACGCGGACGCAGTGAGGTCGTCGGAACGCTCGAGCACGAACGAAAGACCTACTTCGTCATCCCGGACGACGTGCGCATCGCCCCGGCCATCACGGTGGCGCGCGACGACTTGAACCAGGCGGCGGAGGGGGACAAGGTCGTTGTGGCCGTCGAGTCATGGGGGCGGGGACATTTCCATCCAGAGGGCCGGATCGTCGAGGTCCTCGGCCGCGCCGGTGAGGCGAACGCCGAGGTCCTGTCGGTCCTTCGGGAATTCAATCTGCCGCGAGAGTTTCCAAGGCCTGTCTTGAACGAGGCCGACGCGATCCCGGCAGAGATCGCGGCCGAAGAGGTGGCCCGTCGTCGCGACCTGCGAAACACCCGTTGCGTCACCATCGACCCGGTCGATGCGAAGGATTTTGACGACGCCGTTTCGCTCGAGCCGATGGAGAACGGCAACTGGAATCTCGGCGTCCACATCGCAGACGTGTCGCACTACGTTCGCGAGGGGTCCGAACTGGACCGGGAGGCGGCAAAACGTGCGACGAGCGTCTACGTCCCTCGCGGAGTCATCCCCATGCTCCCCGAGAGGCTGTCGGGCGGTCTGTGCAGCCTTCGGCCGAACGAGGACCGGCTGACCTACTCCGTGTTCATGGAAGTCACGCCGCGCGGGGCTGTGAAGGCGTACGAGATCACAGCGTCCGTCATCCATAGCGATCGTCGCTACACGTATGAGGAGGTGCAGAGGATCCTCGACGGCGACGGGTCGATCCGGGATGATGAGCCGCCGGAGCGCGTGGCGATGCTCGAGCAGATGCAGAAACTGGCTTCCGTGCTGACGGCCAAGCGACTTCGGGAAGGGGCGATCGATTTCGAATCGCCCGAGGCGGCCTTCGTATTCGACGAGAAGGGACAGCCGACGGAGATCAAGGTCAAGCAACGACTCCAGAGCCACCGCCTGGTCGAAGAGTTCATGCTCTTGGCCAACCGGACCGTGGCCAGGCACATCGGACTTCCGCACGGAGAGAGGCATCCACAGCCCTTTTTGTATCGAATTCACGATGTTCCGGACCCGGCCAAGGTCGCGGAACTTGCGACCTTCGTTGCGAAGTTTGGATATAAGCTCCACGTGGACGGAAACGTGCGCTCCAAGGACCTTCAGCGCCTTCTCGAACAGGTCCGGGGGTCGGAGGTCGAGAACCTCATCAACGAGGTGGCTCTGCGGGCGATGGCGAAAGCGGTCTACAGCGAGCAGAACATCGGACATTTCGGCTTGGGCTTCGACTACTACAGCCATTTCACGTCGCCGATCCGGAGATACCCGGACCTCGTCATTCACCGGCTTCTGAGGGAATACGCCTCAGGGATGGCGCCGGAGCGGCGTGAGGCGGTGGCGCGAAAGCTTCCGTTCACGGCGAAGCATTCGTCTGACATGGAGCGGAATGCGATGGAGGCCGAGCGAGCCGCCACGAAGGTGATGCAGGTCGAATACATGCAGCGGCATCTGGGCGATGATTTCGAGGCCGTGATCTCGGGCGTGCAGCATTTTGGCCTTTTCGTCAAGGTCCAGGAGATGCTCGTCGAAGGCATGATCCATGTTCGAGACCTGGACGACGACTACTATATATTCGACGAGAAGAAGTATTCATTGACGGGGCGCCGCTCGGGTCGGGAACACCGGCTGGGCGACAAGCTCCGTGTGCAGGTCACGCGGGTGAGCACGGAAGACCGGCGCATCGATTTCCGCATTGTGGACGATGGCGCCCCTAGGAAGCGGAGACAGCGATCATGACACATGGGTTGACAGGCAGCGGGCGCGTTGGCGCGCTCATTCTGGCCGGTCTCTTGCTGGCAACGGCGGCGACGGCCCAGTACTCGACCTACGGCAAGAACAAGGTCCAGTACAAATCGTTCGAGTGGGAGTACATCCAGAGCGATCACTTCGACGTCTATTTTGCGCAGGGCGGGTACGAGCTCGCCACTTTCGCGGTCGAGGCCTCGGAGGACGCCTATCGGTCGATCCAGCGCCTCATGCGGTACGAGATCAAGGACCGCATTGCGCTCATCATCTACAACTCGCACAACGAGTTCCAGCAGACGAACGTCATTGGCGAGTACCTCGAAGAAGGGGTCGGAGGGGTCACCGAACTCTTCAAGAACCGCGTGGTCGTGCCGTTCGAGGGGAGTTATCAGCAGTTCCGGCACGTCATCCACCACGAACTCGTGCATGCCGTTGTCAACGACATGTTCTACGGCGGCAGCATTCAGGCGCTCCTGTCGAGCCGCGCGCCTGTCACCCTGCCAATGTGGATGAACGAGGGACTGGCGGAATACGCCGCTTTGAAGTGGGATACGAACTCAGACATGTTCATCCGTGACGCGGCGACCAACAACTACCTGCCGCCGATCGACTTCCTCGGCGGTTACTTCGCGTATCGTGGCGGCCAGGCCGTATGGAACTATATTGCGACGAAGTACGGCGAGCAGAAGATCGCGGAGATCCTAAGCCGTATCAAGGGAACGCGGAGCGTCGACCAAGGCTTCAAATCGACGATCGGCCTGACCGTCAAGGAACTGTCCGAGCGATGGCAGAAGGAGATGAAGGTCCAGTACTGGCCTGACGTTGCCAAGCGGGAGGATCCGACCGACTTCGCGCACAAGCGGCTGACCGATCATCGGAAACAGTCGAACTTCTACAACACCAGTCCGGCCATCAGTCCGCAGGGGGACCGATTCGCATTCTTGTCGGACCGGGACGACTACTTTGACGTCTTTGTCGCTTCGACGATCGACGGCGAGATCATCGACAAGGTGGTGGACGGAAATCGCACGAACGATTTTGAGGAGTTGAAGCTGCTGACCCCGGGTATTGATTGGTCGCCCGACGGCAAGCGGATCGCGCTGACCACGAAGGCGGGGGAGCGGGATGCGATCATCCTCATCGACGTGGAGTCGGGACGGCAGGAAAAGATCGACCTGGACCTGGACGCGGTCTACTCGGTTGATTGGTCTGCGGACGGACACCAACTCGCGTTCCAGGGAGTCAAGGCGCCGCAGTCGGACATCTACACCTACGACCTGCGCACCAAGGCCCTGACGAACCTGACGCAGGACATCTTCAGCGACTTCGACCCGGTCTTCTCCCATGACGCGTCGAAGATCTACTTCGTCTCCGACCGACGCGACATGGTCGACCCTTCCCGGGTGGCGCCGTCATTCCGGATGGTGCGTTTCGATTTCAACCAGACGGACGTGTATGAGCTTGACGTTGCGACGCGGGCCATGCGCCGGCTGACCGACGACGAGCGGAGCGACGAGACCACGCCCGTTCCGTCGCCCGACGGGCGTCAGTTGCTCTACATCTCCGACCGGTCGGGCATCAACAATGTCTACGTTCGCGACCTGACGACGGGCGAGGACCGTCCGATCACGAACTCGATCAGCGGCATCTACCAACTCTCGGTCTCCGCGGACGGATCGAAGCTCCTCTTTTCGTCCCTGCACCAGGCCGGGTTCGACGTGTATCTGCTCCTGAGGCCGTTCGAACGCCGACTGACGGTCACGTCGCTCGAGCCGACGGAGTACGTCAAGTCGCTCCTCGGCATGCCGAAGGCTGAACTGCCGAAACCGATCTCGCTGGCCGACAACCCGTCGGATACGGTGGCCGTCAGGAAGAACGTCGTCGTCATGGCCGACACGGCCGACGCCGAGATGCGCTACCGCACGAACACGCGCGTGGACCTGCGGAACTACATCTTCTCGGAAGAGGGCGTGCGGCGGGATACGACGAACGTGCGTCCATCGCAGAGCGTGACGGACGTCGTCGACAATCTCGACGAACAGGGCAACTACATTCCGCGGAAGTATAGGCTGAACTTCACTCCCGATCTCGTCTACGGGAACGCGGGTTACAACACGTTCTTCGGCCTTCAGGGTTCGACGATCATGGCCTTCAGCGACATGCTCGGAGACCATCAGATCGTGTTCCAGACGAACCTTCTGCTCGACCTGAAGAACAGCGACTACGGCCTCACCTATCTGTATCTGCCGAATCGCGTCGACTACGGCTTCAACGGCTTCCACAGTGCGCGGTTCCTCTTCTTCGGCGACACCCTCTTCCGGTTTCGTATGTGGGGAGCAGGAGGCATCGCGTCGTATCCGATCGACCGCTTCAACCGCATCGACCTGAACCTCACCTGGCTGAACCTGTCGCGGGACGACCTGGATGACCCGCAGAACGCGCCCCAGCGGCGGTCGTTCATCCTGCCGTCTGTCACGTACGTCAACGACCATTCGCTCTGGACCGGCGGGTGGTTCGGGCCGAACAACGGATCGCGCTTCAATCTAACGATGTACGGGTCCAGCAAGGCCATCACACCGGCGCTCGACCTGCAGACCGTCATGGCCGACTACCGTTCCTACGCGCGGCTCTGGCAGGACTTCGTCTTCGCCTACCGGTTCGCGGGGGGTTTGAGCAACGGGAGGGACCGTCAGCACTTCTTCATTGGCGGCACGGAGGGGTGGATCAACCGGAGCTTCGACGGCGGGTACATTCCGCTGCGGAGTGCTGACGACTACCTCTTTCTGACGCCCGTCCTGCCGATGCGGGGGTTCAACTACAACGCTCAGAACGGAACGCGGTTCGCGGTGATGAACTTCGAATTCCGGTTCCCGCTCGTGCGCTACCTGATCCTGGGTCCGCTTCCGATCGGTTTCCAGAACATCCTCGGGACGGCCTTCCTGGACATTGGTTCGTCGTGGACGAACACCGCCACCTGGAAGGGCTTCGGGAAAGACCCGCAGGGCTTCACGCAAACCAAGGATCTTCTGATGGGCATGGGCTACGGAACCCGGCTTTTCTTCTTCGGATTCCCGCTGCGCATCGACGTCGCGTGGCGATGGAGTTGGAAGGGGTTCAGCGAGCCGATCTACTACTTCTCGATCGGGCCCGACTTCTAAGACATTCACCGCCAAGGCGCCAAGGCACGGAACATCATCACTTCGCCAAGTGAGCATGCGCAAAACGCTATTCCGAATCAATTTCTACAATCACCTTGGTGAGTTTGGCGGGTTCGGTTCTGGCTTCCAAATGGATCTTTCAGCACCCTGCCAAAGCCCTCACCGCCAAGGCGCCGAAGCGCAAAGCAGTTTGGCAGAAAGACGAAGCCGCCATCAGAGATCCTGGTGGCGGCTTTGCATTTGCGGCGAATCACGATCCTGGTCCTCCCGTTCCTCACGCCTGAACTCGGCCCAAACTCCCTCACTCTATCTTTCCCTTCTTCGCCGGCATCTTCACTCCATATCTTCGCTCTCCGCCCGTCCTTTGTTGGCCCGCCAGTGCTCCATCCTCAGATTGCCATCCATGCTTCATTCGCTGGAGGTCTCTGCCCCGGAATGAATTCCGGGGCAGTTAGTGCCGTTTCCCATAGCTCTTATTGTGCGGCATGTGAGAGAAGCATGGGAAACGAGCCTGTCTGCCGCGAGGCAGGCACTAGAACACAAACCCTTCAGGTTCCATCCCAACATGCTCGAAGTCGGAATCCCGATATCGAATTGAACTCCTGCACTCCAAACCTTCGTTCGCCGCAGCCCTCCGATCCTCCATCCCCGTCTTTCTATTGTCCGCCTCGCAGTTTGATGGGCTGCGTTCCCGGGACCAACCCGGCGTCCAAAAAGATCCGCTGACCCTCCTTATTGGCCACGAACGTGCCAAAGCCCGAGGCGATGTCGCCGCGGAGGGACTTTGTGTACATGAAGATCTTTCGCCGGAACGGGTAATAGTTGCGATAGACATGCGCCGGATGCGGGGCAAAGAACTTGCCGACGGATTCCGGGACGAGCGCGAAGGAGGTATCGGCCGGCTGTTCGGTGGCGGCGACATCGAGCTGCTTTGCCGGAACCCGGGCGGAGTCGATCCAGCTTTGTCCGACGATCCCAAGTGCGTTCTCGTCGGCGACGACGGCACGCAGGAGCGGGATCGCCTCAGGCCAGGCCCGATGCGGCGTGATGACATCCGAGGAGGCGAGGAGACGGGCCCGGAGGTAGGAGGATACGTCGGCGCTGTCCTGCAGATGAAGCGCGATATTCCCTCGCTTGCCGTTGGGCTTGCCGAGTTGCTCCCATCGCCGCAATCTTCCCGCGATGATATCGCGCACCTCCGCCGTGGTGATCCGATCGACGGCGTTCCGATGGTGGACGACGACGGACACCGCGTCATAGGCAACGACGATGACGGACAGGGAACCGGCGAGCCGTCGCACGGCGGCCTCTTCGTCGGCCGACAGCGGGATCGGGGTAAGGATGAGGCGGGTCGTATCGAGGATCAGCCGGCTGACGGCGAGCTCCGCCGGGACAACCCGGGCCGTGAGCTGCGCTCCGTGCGATCCGTAGATGCTGTCGAAGGCGACGACCTGCCGCAGGACCGGCGGAGCGATCGACTCGGCGACGAGGATCTGAAGGCGGCCTTTGGTGGGGGTCTCGGTCTTTTCGGGTGGGCAGCCGAGCAGAAGAAGGGCGGCCAGGAGGAGCAGGTGCCATGTACGGTTCATCGTGGACGGGGTGATGTTGAAGGGACTCTGGTGTTGCGTACCGGAGATACTTTGAAAAAGGTCGACCGCGAATTGACCTGCCTGCCACGTTCGTCGTTCGGTCATTGAACGTGGCAAGCGGCAGGCAGGCGCGAATGAACGCTAATTGTTTTGACGACGGACCCGATATTCGCGTTGATTGGCGTGTATTCGCGGTTTGTTTTTGGGGAGAACCTATTGAAGGTACCTTTGGGACACGGCACTAGCAACGTACGTCATTTTCTGTCACGGTTCATCCGTCCGTCGAACGGGCAGAAAAAAAGAAGGACCCCGGGGATGACCCGGGGCCCTTCGGTACGGCTTCAGCCAGGACCGCGTTACTTCAGCAGCAGCATCTTGCGCGATTCTGTGAATCCGCTCGCGTTGATCCGGTAGAAGTAGACGCCCGTCGCCACGGCGTTGCCCGCAGCGTTCCGGCCGTCCCACGTGACGCTATGCACGCCGGGTGCGAACTGGTCGCCCCGGACGAGCGTCCGGACCTCACGACCCAACAGGTCGAAGACCTTCAGATCGACATTCGCCCGGATGGGCAATGCAAACCGGATGGTCGTGCTGGGGTTGAACGGATTCGGGTAGTTCTGGTCGAGCGCGAATTCCGTCGGGATCTCGCTCTCTTCCACGCCCGTCGTGCCGCTGGCCGGCGGCTCGAGTTCGCGAATGATCACAGCGTCAGCCACGAGTGCCAGCGTATCCGTGCCGGCGAAGTTCGCCGCTGCGGTGTCGGCCGATACGCGCACATGGCCAAAGATACCACTACCGCCGCCGCTCAGCGTGTCGGCCGCCCTGAACGCATCCTGTCCGCCGCGGATGAACCAGTAGTTGCCGAGGAACACCTCAGCCACGCCGCGCGCGATCGCCGTGCGGCCATTCTGGCTCACGACGGTATCCCGTCGGGGAGCACCGCCACCCGGGAAGACCGAGTACTTGGCCGCGGGCGCAGCGCCTGACAGGCCCGCCGGAATGGCGGCGTAGACGCCGACCCACATCGAATCGCTCTGGCCGAGTTCAGCCGGGAGGAGCGGATACCATTCGAAATAGCCCTTGGTGTTGAGCTTCATCGGGAGCATCCGACGGCTGTTGCCGATGCCGATGCTGTCGGCCACGCCGACCGTCTGGATCTGCCACCGCGTCATCTTCGTCTTGTCCCAACCGTTCAAGTAGAGACCGTCGAGCGCCGGGTAGGAACCGCGGTCGGTCACCAGACCGCCGTCGTCGACCGTGAAGATGCCGCCGATGCCATTGCCGACCACCCGGACGAGGAGCAGGCTGTCGCGCGTTGAGTTCGAGACGATCTCGAGCGTGTCAACATAGCCCGGGGTGATGCGATTCGGCGCAAAGGCCACCGTCACCTTCAACTCGCCGCTGATGGCGCGCAGGAAGGTCGGATACGCCGGCGCGCTGACAACGGAGAAGCTGCTGCCGTTGCGGAACCGCATGTTGCTGATGACGAGCTGCGATTCACCGCGGCTTCCGATCGTGAACTCACGTTTGTTCAGCGTGCCCGTCGGGCCCGCCGGGTTGCGGAAGTTCACGTCGCCGAAGTCGATCGATGTGGTAGGTGCGACGTTGACGCCGATAAGGGCGCCCGTCGGGACCTTGCGCACCCGAAGGAGGTCAACGCGCAGCAGGACCGAGGTCGTACCTATGTCCAACTCACTCTTGCGGGCCACGGTCACCCTGATCGGTCCGCCTGGCGACAGCTTAAAGGTCTTCAATGAATTGCCGACCTGTATGAAGCCCGCCGCTTGGTTAAAGGTCGAGAAGAGGGCTGTATCCTGCGGAATGCCGAACGTGTGATTCACCCGCATGATGCCCTGTGTGTGGCCGTTCGAGGAACCAGCAGGACCGCTATGTTCGAGAATGTAGTCGCCGAACGTGCTGATGGTATTGTAGACCAGATCGGGCAATTCGAAGTCAAAATATGCCTCATGGGGCGTGGTCGCTGCACCAGCGGTGTTCACTCGGCTGCTGAGATTTGCCCCCGTGATGGGGAACATCGGTGAGGCTGTTGAGTTCGCCCAAGTCCCGGTCGCAAGTTCAGTGTAGCGCGGAAGTGTTGTGACCGAAGGAGGAGCCGGGGCGCGGAAGTGCGGTTCCGTGCCGCCAACGGAGGCGTTGAGGATGAAGTTGTAGTTCAGACCCTCGCCGGACCAGATGATGTAGGCCTTCGGCTCCTTCGGGTCGTTGCTGGTGATGACCAGCGAGTCGCGCGCGAAGCCCTCTTGGAAGGGATTGAACGCAATCTGCACGTCGAAGTATCCACCCGACTCGATGCCGCCGCTGACCGTCATCGGCGGGATCGCCAACGTTGTGCCCGCGGTGTAGTTCTTGAAGTAGAACCACGGGACCGGCGTGAGCGTCGGGAAGAAGGTCATGTCGGTGACCTTCAGCGTGTCCGTACCGAGGTTGTACAGTCGGTAGTTCCGGACATTCTCGTCGCCGACCGTCACCTGCGGAGCATCCTCCTGCACACGGACCGCGGTGAAGTTGATGTCGCGGCGGCCGAACTCCAGGTCAGCCGGCAGGCGGCTGCGAAGCAGCCGGATGGCGTCGAGTCGCATGAAGGTGGAGCTGCGCTCGTCGGCCCCGATCGTGACCGACATGGCCTGTGGACCCACGCCGGCGTAGTAGTGCACCGCCATCGGCAGCCACGTCCCGGTCGCGTACAGGGCCGAGTTGTGGTCGAGCAGGTTCAGGCGGAAGCTGTCGATGATGCCGCCGAAGCCGAACTTCCGGAAGTGTACATAGTAGTTCGCGCCGGCGTTCGGGCTGTTCAACATGAAGTGATAGGCCAGATACGTGCCCGTCGAATCAAGATTGAACGTCCACCGGGCGGAGGATCCGTTCGCAGAACCGGAGAGGTTCGGTGAACGGCGGTGCGTGCCTCCATAGCCGGCAGCATTCTGCCAGAACGGACCGGACTCCTGGTAGCTCGAATCGGGGCTCTGGATCGAATAGCCCTCGATACCGGAGGCGTTGTCCACCGTCCAGTAGTCGAGCGGGTCGGGCTGATAGTTGATGTCGCCGCGGCCGTTCAGCGCGATCCGGTAGGGGTTCGTCGCCAGGATCGTCGTCGGGATGTTGTTGCTGATGACGAGCGTGTCACGGAAGAGCCCGTCGGCCGTCGGCGTGAAGCGGATCACGATGCTGACCGAGTCACCCGCGTTCAGGGCCTGACTGGCGGTGTTCGTCAGGATGACGAATTGCTGGCCGCGCGTAAGCGTCAACCCGGTGAGCGTGTAGTTCGTCTTCGTCCGGTTGAAGACCTTGATCGTCGTGTCTTTTGAAGAGGCGACCGGAACGCCACCGACAGCGATGGGCGAAGCCGAAGGCACAAATATGATGTTCGTGAGGACCGTGGCCGAGACCGGGACACGGAACGGTGCCGCCTGGTATCCGGCGGCGTAGACCAGGACGGTATCGCGGATCACCTGGCCGTTCGAATCCGTGGGCTGCGTCGTGAATTGCACACTGAATTCGCGCGTCAATCCGGCTCCGACGATTTCAGCCGTGGGTTTGGCGATGAACGAGTAGTTCGGCGACTTCTCGTCGAAGGCGACGCTGTCGACCGTCAGCGTGATGTCCTGCAGGTTGAGGATACGCAGCGGAAGTGTCGAGGTCAGGCCGAAGGAAACGTTGCCGAAGGCGAGGGTGGAAGCATTGGCCGTGTTCACAACGTGTGCGCGACGCGTTCCCTGACCCTTGATGACAAGCTTGATCGGGCTGCCGTTCGGGTCGTTGCTCCAGACGAAGATCGTGTCGGTGTAGACCTTCGCCTCTTTCGGCCGGAACGTGAAGGAGAGCACGCGGTCATACGCAGCGCCAACACGATGAAGATACGGGGTGGGGACGAGACTCTTCCACGCCGTGCCCGTGATGGTGATGCTGTCCACGAGGACAGAGTCTTTCAGGTCGTTGAAGACCTGGACCCTTGCCAACTTCAATGAATCGATGCCGACGCCCGGGACCGTCGAACCGTTGGTGACCTGCGTCTGCCAGACGGCCAGTGTGGGTGATGTGAGCGTGGTATACGAGCGCGTGAAGTCGAGCCCGGCGTTGATCGTGTAGTAGCTGGTCTCATCGATCGTGGTGGTGCGGTTGGTGTTGCCCGAGTGCGCGCCGAACCGTAGTGAGGCGCTCGTCCGGGCCGAGAGGGCCAGCTTCAGCGGGGAGCTGTTGAGCACCGCGCTGTTGTGCGTGATCACGAGCGTGTCGAGGTCGCGGCCAGGGGCCGTGCCCACGTACGACGTGTAGACCCACACGGTGCTCGTTTCGGGAACGGCGAACGGTGGCGCCGGTGTGAACGTGAATTCATCGTTCACGTTCGCAAAGCCGGTCACGTTGATCGACGCCAGCCCGTTGTTCCGGATCTGGAAGCTGTCGAGCTTCGCGACGCCCGGACGCAGCGTATCGCTCACCCATGACAGACCCGTGATCGCGGCACCGGCCGAGTTGCGGGTCAGGATCGGATTGGTCCCCGTGCCGCTGAGTGGTATGGCGATCGTCCCGGCCGCATAGGTCAACTTCACCGTGTCGGCGACGGCGCCGACCGCATCGGGAGTGAAGGTGACATAGTACCAGGCTGAATCCTTTGAAGCCAGGGTCGGCGTCAGGTTGCCATTCTTCGCCGTGACGACATACTGCGTCTTGGCGTTGGTGACGGCCGTAATGGTGGCCGACGTGGCCGACGTGTCCTTCACGAAGAAGGAGTCAACCTTGGCGACGTTACCGAGGACCGAACCGAACGCGATCGACGTCTTGCTGACGGTGAGCTGCGGCGGGAAGTATTCCGTCACCAGCACATCGTCGACGTAGAATCCGCCGGAGACATAGTTCACCGTCGCGAACTTGATGTAGTAACTGCCGAGAAGGTTGAGCGTGATCGACTTCTGGAAAAACGTGAGGCCAAAATCGCCACCCGCCCCTTTGCTCGGGTAGGTGCCCTTGTCGGTCCACGTTGTGCCGTCGGTCGAGACCTGGACCCTGACCGACAGATTCGAAGCATCATTGAACGCGGCGAGCCAGAAGGTGAGCGTGCCGGGATTGGTCACCAGCGGACTGCGGACCGCATGGCTGTCGGCAGTGACCTCCCCCCATCCGGCGTATTTATCTGAATTGTGCCCATAGCCGGCGAGATTCCAAGTTTGGGCGTTCTGGAACACCCATCCCGGGACCGCCTCACCGCTGGCCGCAATGGACTCGAAATTCTGCTGCAAGACGTACGTCTGGCCGACTGACACCGATACCAGGAGCACGACCATGCAGAACGTGGTAAGAAATCGCATGTCGGACCTCCGTGATGTATGAGTGGAATGAAGGATGATGCCGTTGACAATGTGAAGAGGGTACAGGCTACTGCCCCGCGGCGCCTCGCACGCGGCTCAGCGGGGGACGATCACATGCAAGATGGCGGACGGGCGTCCTACGTAGTTGCGCAGGTCTCCGTTCGGGATGACACGGTAGTACACATCAAGACTGTCGCTCTGGATACCCTGGAATTGCGACGATGAATCGGCGTAGAAGGGAGAACCGAGAGCGGGCTTACGGACGAAATCCAGGAAGCTGAGAGAAGCGATGGTGGTGTCGTTGATGGACCGTTGGATGTCCCAGGTCCGGATGTTCGTATTGAGGGTGTCATACCGCCACGTAAGAAGCACCCGGCGCTTGCCGGCGGAGGTGGAGCCCACTTGCGCCTGAAGCTCCAAGACCTCGGGTACGAACGAGAGGTGGATCGGGTCGACGACGTCGACGGGGCCGGTGCAACCCGCCCCGACAAGATAGGAGAATAATCCAGCAAGGCAAGTGACGACGAGGGGGTTGAGCGTTGTGCGTTTCATGGGCGTGTCAAAATCGATACGTCAGGGTTGAGACCATTCCACGATCAGGGTCGACGGAGAGGCCCATGGTCGGTCCTGGGGCCTTGAAAGCGCTTCCAAACGCCTGTTCTCCCAGATCTTCGGAGAAAAGGACCGCATCCACGACACTCGCCAGCCAGAACGCCGCCGTGAATTTCAGGAACAGGTCGCGACGTTTGACATCTTTCTGCTGAATATCTCTCGTTTCGAGCATCTGACGCCAGAGAGCCTCTGCCTCGACCCAGTTCACCGATTGATTGTACAGCGCCGACAACTCCGTCAGGCGTTCGTTCCTGCCGATCGTGTTGTTCTCGGCGAGAACGGTGACGAGTCCGCTGCCAAAGAACCCCAAGGTCAGTATCGTCCCCTTCGTCGAATGGCCAAGATACGACTGGCCGGAGCCGGGAATGATCGTCGAGAGGAGGACGGCTCGCGCTTTTCGCGTCGACCAGCCGAAGACGGTCGTGTCGCGCATTTGAGCGGCCAGATCGCCGGTCATGCCGGCGACGAGCAGCATGACGAAAGCGGCTCGGGTGAGGCCCGTTGCATTGGGTCGAGAGGTCACATTGTCACCGTGTTTTCGATGTCGTTCATTCACGAAATGGCATCCGGTCCGGGACCGAATGTTACCGGGTGATGGCATACTGGATGATGTTCGCTCCGAGGGTGAACTGGTCGACGCTTCCGGCATCGCCCCGGTCCCAGACCATGGAGTACGCCTTCGTCGACATGATGGCGACGAGACGGTTCCTGTAGGTCAGACCCATCAAATAGTCACGCCGGCCCGGCATGTTCTCACGGTCGTCCATACCTTCGGGAAGTGCGGTCAGTTTCTTCCAGGAGCGGAAGATCGCATGGTCGGTCGCGATCGCGCCCACGCGGGCCTCCGGTCCGATCTTCGCGCCGATGACCTCGAGAAGTTGTTCGCCTCGCTGCGGATACTGATACTTCGTCGAGAAGGCGGCATTGTCGATGACAAGCACGGACCCTTTCTTGAGGACATCGGCGATCCCGGCGACCTCCACTTCCGTCAGCACGGGGTCAGACGGTCCCGCTAACAAGAAGAGGATCTGGGCATTGGGAAGGTCCGACGACTCGCCGCTGCTCGTCTTGATCGTCGCTTTGATCTTCAAGCTGTCGCGCAGAAAGCGGCTGAGTGACGCCAGCGCCCGCGGTTGAGCGTTCCACTCCTCGGTCCCGGCCGCCACCTCGTCTTCGCTCGGCGGTCGATATCGGATCTGATGGATCTCGACGTCCCGGTAGTCATCCGGCCTCGTCGTGTCGGCCACCACCGCGCGAACCTCGATCGTCTCCTTCCGGAGCGGAACACGCTTGAAGTAGAAGCTGATCGTCGTGAACTCGCTCGGCTCGTTGTTCTCGTCGTAGCCGAGGATGAAGTCCTTGAACACCAGCTTCGCCTGCTGGACCGATTCGTCGAGCGGGTCGTAGACGACGAACCCTTCACGGTTGTCGCCGGCGTAGACGGGGCGGCCCAGGTAGAGGACGGTGGTGCGGATGATCCCCATGCGGCGCTCGAAGATCTCGTCCTCCACGCCGCTGGCCCCCTTGCGGCGCTTGTAGTACGCTTCCAGACTGAAGCTCTTGCTCGTCTTTTCTTCCCGTCCGTACCCGCTGAACAGGTCCCCGCGGTCTGAAAGCAGGAACGAACGCTCCGGGTCGAAGTTCAGCTTCGGGGCCGAATAGTTGTAGATGCTCACGCGGAAGACGGAGAACCGGTTGGGGGTGATGCCCGCCTTGGGGTCGACCCAGTTGGCGTAGGTGAACGGGTTCGAGGAGAACTCGTAGTCCCGTGATTCCTCGGGGAATTCGACGTTGTTCAACTGATAGTCGGGCACGTATTTCACCTCGACCTTGAAGCTTCCCCGGCTGAAGACGATGGCCGTGGTGTCGCGATTGACGCCGAGCGACGTGTCGCTGAGCGAAGCGATCATCTCGAGGTCGGGGACGAGCGTGTATTCCTCGACCTCCGGGGGGAAGAAAAGATAGCGGTAGGCGTGGTCACACCCGGCCGCCAGGGTCGCAAGGAAGAACGCGAGGAACAACTGTCTCCGTCGGGTCATGCCGTCACTTTCGCTGGTATTCTGAAGCCACCTTGGCCCGGATCTGGTCCATGAGACCCCCCTTGGCAGTGCTGGCGTAAACGATGATGTTGATGCCGAAATGGAGCTGTCGTGTGTTGTCGAGCGGACCGCCATTGGCCGACGAGACGAACCGCCACTCGCTCCAGGCGTGCGTGTAGCCCTTGCTGGAGTAGAGCACGGCCAGCCGGCCGTTGAGGAAGATGCCCTCGAGGTACGGATACCGCTCGTTGAACCGCGTCGGGACCGCCGAACCGCCGACCGAGGTCAGCGGGACGTTCGCGTTGTCGAGACCCGGGGGCGGACCGTCAAAGTCCTCCCACGAATGGTAGAGTTGGTGCTTCGACTGGAGCCGTTCGAACTCCGCGTCGTACCCGAGCGCGTCCTTCAGCAAGGCGCGGGAACTCTTGTTGAAGGCGCCCGGTATGTTGGCGAATCCGTCGTCGATGAAGAGGAAGCCTCCGGCACGCAGCCACTTGCCGAGGTTCTTGGCCTCTTGCGGCGTGTACTGTACCGCGGCCGTTTGACCCATCATGATAATGATGGGGATGGAGAAGAGGGCCTGGTCGTCGAGACGCACATTGCCGGACAGCGTGATCTTGATATCGGTGCTGTCCATGGCGTACGCCATCAGCGCCGGCAGGGCACGCGGATAGACATTCCAGCCGTCCTCGCCGTTCGGTTCAGATTTCGACGCCCGCCAGCGCAACTGGTAGAAATTCAGGTGGCCCGAGATCTTCTTTTTGTTCGTGCGGTCCTGAACGACGAATCCTTCGAACCGGTCGGAGAAGTTCGTATAGTCGACGAGGTCGTCGCGCATCGTCTGCAGGCCCGTGCCACCTCCGCGCAGATTCACGATATCGTCGGCGATGTCGGGCTGGAAATCGACGCCGCCGGTCTGTCCTTCGCCCCATCCCAACCGGCCTCCCGCGGAGAGGCTCCGGCCGAAGGCGACCGCGCCGCCGGGAATGCCCCACGATGCTTCCGCCGCGCCCGCCCCACCCGTGAGCGCGCCGTAGAAAATGCTACCCTCCGTCCGGTTGCCGCGCGCCGACGCCCGTGCGGTCGGGGTCGTCGTGGTCTGTTCGACCCGCGTGACCTCCGTCGGCGTGAACTTGATCTCGCGCGGCGTAAAGGTCTGGGCGTACGACGGCGTCTTCGACACCGAGAACGACTTCGCGAGCCGGGGCGCGCGCAGTTCGAACCGAATGGGCGGCTCGACGAGGTCGTACCCGTCGCCGTCGGCCTGCACGGACGCTTCATGCGCACGTTCCGTCGTCGCGACTCGGAATGAGAAGGTCAGAATGAGGTGCATGCCCGCGGCGATAAGAAAGCCGAGGGCGAACATCTTCTGGTATGTCCGCTTCCACTGACCGAGCTGAATGCGCGGTGCAGCCGGAGCGGTCGTGGATTCGCTCATGTACTCTTGATGATGTCAGCGTCCGGACCGGACGGCGTCAGCGGCCGGCTTCGATCCAACGCTTGTGCAACTCGGCAAAGAAGACCGCCGGACGGGCAGCCTCAATGTCCTTCCACTGCTCGATGATCTCGTCGAACATCTGCACCGCGCGGCGCCGCTCGCCGAGTTGGGCATGCGCCGAGGCGATGTTCGCCTTGCACCCGTAGACGACGTCCGTCCCGGGGAAGCTCTCCATGACCTTGGTCAGCTCCTCGATCGCGACCTTCCAGTTCTTCGCGTCAAAGAATTCCATCGCCGTTTCGTAGGCTTTGAAGGCTTCGACCTGACTCAGTTCATGAATGAGCTGTTTGGCCTCTTCCGCGCGTGGATTGTCGGGGAAGCGGTCGACGAAATGCTGGTACGCGACCAGGGCCGAGTCGTACGACTTGTTGTTGTAGAAGTAGTCGCCGACGGAGAAGCCGGCGTCGGCCGCCAGGGGCGATGCGGGATAGCGTTCCGCGAGGCGGTCGAAGATCTCGATCATCTTGCCGGGATCGCCGGCTTGGTAGTAGCTCCAGCCCTCGTTCAACATGGCAAGCGGCGCGTTGTCGTTCTTCGGGTAGCGCTGGTAGACCCGCGCATACGCGGCCGCGGACTCCGCGAAACGGTTCGTGTTGAAGTAGGCCTCGCCGATCTGTAGCAGCGCTTCGGGCACCCGGTCGGACGTGTCGTGCTGCGCAACGAACGAGCGCAGCTGTTCGATGGCCCGGTCGGCCTGGCCCGACGAATAGAGCGACATGCCGTACAGGAACTTCGCCTCGGCGATAGAGTGTCCCGACGGATGGCTCGTGAGGTACTGCAGGTAGGCCTCGGCGGCGTTGCCGTAGTCGCCGGCCGTGAAGTAGAGGCCGGCGAGTTGGAAGAACACGTCGTCGAGGAACGGTTGGTTCGGCAGGCGTTTTGACGCCTCGACCATCGTTCCGATCGCCTGCGACGGTTGCTGCTGGTTGCCGTGGCCGTTGGCGACGGCGGCGTAGGCGCGGGCCAGGGCGGTCGTGTCGGGTTCCGACAGCGAAGTGGCGCGCCTTCCCGTCGTGACCGCGGCGGGGAAGTCGCCGGCCTTCAGCCGGAACTCGGCCAGCGCGGCGAGATACCGGCTTCGTTCCTGGTCAGACCCGGCCTCCTTGACGAGCTGCTCGATGATCTTCTCTCCGTCGGCCTTCTGGCCGGTGCTCATGAGCGAGAAGGCCATTTTCTCTTGCGCGCTCGGTACGAGAGCCGGGAAGACCTGCGTGAAGACGGCCGACGAGAGGCATCGCCGCAGGTCGGCGATGGCTTTGGGATGCGTCCCCATCTCTGCGTGCAGCAGGCCCCGTCCGTAGAGCGCTTGCATCCGCGTGTTCTCTGTCAGCGTCGTATCGGCTACGACCGCATCGAATTCTGCGACGGCCCCCGGGAGGTTCTGCTGGGCGGTCAGGAATTCCGCCCGCGCCAGGCGGATGAACGGCTTGATGGAGGAGGAATCCTTGCCGCCTGAGGCCAGCGAACGGTCGAGGAACGCCTTGGCCCCGTCGGTGTCGCGCAGCGCTCCGTAGGCGCGCGTGATCCGTGCGAGCGTGAAGGGATAGTAGCTCGACGAGGGCTGGACGCGTTCGAGGTGTTCGATGGCGGGACGGTATTCTCCGAGCCCGTAGTATGACAATCCGAGGAAGTACTCCACTTCGCTCGAATCGATCCGGACGGTCTCACGTTGGAGGAGCGTTTCGAACTCGCGCACCGCTTCGCGATACCGGCGTTCGTCGAGGTACGACTTTCCGAGCTGTGTCCGGGCGATGACCGCCTCGTCCGATGCCGGCGCGGCTTCGATGACGAGCCCAAAGTCGGCGCGGGCATCGGCAAAGCGGACCTGCGACGATCGCGCCAGTCCGCGATAGAGCAGCACCTTGGGCCGCAGGTCGCTCGTAGGATAGAGCGTGACCATGGAGTCGGCGATCCGGACCGTATTGGCGTAGTCGCGAGCGTTGAAGTAGCTGCTCGTGGCAAGGAACATCGCCTGCTCGACGGGGAACTTGATCTCTTCGGCCTGCTCGGCGTACGCCTCGCCGTAGAACAGATACGCACCGGCGGCCTTGGCGTAGAACTTCTGCTCCTGGTACGTGCGGGCGATCTTGTATTGCAGCTTGGCTTGGAGCGGCTTGTTGCTGAAACTCTGGTCGATGGCCTCTTGGTACACCCGGATGCCATCCTCCAGGCCCGAATGCTCCGTCGTGTATTCGGCCATCTTGATGATGGTCGCTTCGACGAGCGACGGCATGAGCGAGAAGGTGGTCACCACCTTCCGGTAGTTCACCATGGCGCTGTCGTAGAGTCCGCGCGCGCGGTAGGCGTCGCCGATGCGGACCTGTGCTTTGGCCGTGAGTTCGAGCGTCGTCAGGTCGACGTCCTTGCCCGACACCGCTTCGAAGAGCTTGCGGTCGCGCAACGCCTTCAGCTCCACGTTCTCCCATTCGCTCTTGGCGAAGCTCTCGGGCCGGTACTTGTCGATGAGACCGTTGAACGCTCCGATGGAACGGTCCCAATGCGCCTGCTCGAAGTAGATCTCCGCGAGCTGATAACGCGCGCGAGGGTCGAGCGGATGGTCGGGGAACTGGCCGATCAGCTGTTCAAACGCCGTGGCCGAGCTGTCGAGTTGTTTCAGCTCACGGAAGCACCATCCGACGTCATAGAGAGCCTGGGGCGCCTTGTCGCTCCCGCCGTGCCGGTCGATGAGCACCCGGGCCTCCGCGATCGCCCGCGCGTAGTCCTTGTCGGAGTACGCGATCTCGTAGATCTGGTATTGCGCCAAAGCGGACAATCGGGGAGAGTCTTCGCGTTGTTCGACGATCCGATACAGGCTGATGGCGCTGTCCTTCTGTCCCAGGTTCCGGAGGGCGTTCCCCTTCTGATAGTACGACGCCGTCCGGACGCCCACGTTCAACTCGTTGTTGAGGAGCAGCACCCGGATGCTGTCCTCGTTGAGCAGGTCGCTGTTCGACCCGATGATCTCATCATACTGTTCGATCGCCCGTACGTAGTCCTTGGCGGCGTAGAAATCCTGGCCGCTCTTGAAGCGCGACTGCAGCTCGCCGGGCGTGGGAGTGAACCAGGCCGCGATCGAGATGCCGATGGCGATGATGATGATGGTCTTGAAGTCCATGGTGAAGCGAGAGGCCAGAGGCCAGAGTCCAGAGGTCAGAGGCCAGAGTCCAGAGGTCAGAGGCCAGAGTCCAGAGGTCAGAGGCCAGAGACCAGAGGTCAGAGGCCAGAGACCAGTGGTCAGTAATCAGTGATCAGTAATCAGGGATCAGTGATCAGTAATCAGTAATCAGTAACCAGTGGACGGTTGCCGTCTTTTAGAAACCAGCGTAGACCGTCACGAACAGCAACGACTCGTCCAGGTGCCGATACCGCGGGTCGGGGAGCCGGGGGAAATCCCGCGTCGTGAACTTGTAGCCGAAGTCGATGACGACGTTGTAGCCGCCGTAGGATGACTTGTTCGTCAGCGTCACGGCAACGGTCCGGCGGTTCTCGTCGAACGCGGGGGACCGGATGTTCTTGATCTGGTAGATGAGCGCGTCGCCGAGTCCCGCGATGCCCTGGAACCCGACCCGGAGGAACGTCCGGTCGGTCAGGCTGTAGTCGAGACGGAGGATCGGCATGACCTCTTGAACGTGGCTCGTGACGGTGCTGGTGCGGATGCCCGTCGGGAGCTCTTCGTTCTTTACCGTCTTGGCCGTCCGGACCTTGAACTGCGGGATCACGAGGAGCTTGTTGTTCAGGAAGCGGAAGGTGTAGTCGATCTTGTTGACGACGCCGAGCTTCGTGATGCGGCCGTCCTTCTGGTCGTTCGGATTGAGGAAGGCCCCGCGGATATCGCGGAGCCCGTTGCCCACGTTGTCCTGCTCGTTATTCTCGAACCGGACGTTGTTCTCGATGCGCAGGTCGGGGATCTGGGTGTAGACCGTTCCGAGGTAGAGCTGGTCGACTCGGCTGCTGCGGTACTCGAGCGGGTCGAACACGAACTCGGGAACCGCGGAGTTGATCGTGAGCGCGCCGGTGAACTGGTAGCCGTTGTTCGGGATGTTGTCTTCGACCCGCTTGCGGACGAAGAAGAGGTTCATCGTGCCGAATCGAGGGGTCCCGGCCTCATAGGTCCACTTGAGGTAGTCCGAGTTGTTCTTGCCGCCATGCGCCGGTGCGCGTTCGCGGATCGTGCCGACGCGCAGATTCATCGACCGCATCAGCTCGATGCTCGAGAAGAGGTGATACCCGTCCAAGTCGGGATTATAGGCCATGTCGGGCAGGATGTCGTTCTCCTGGACGTCGATGACGCCATTGTTGTTCCAGTCGTCGCCATAGATGAAGAAGGGGGGGTCGACGTAGAACGTCAGGAAGTCCTGCTGATAGTCGGGGATGCCGTCCGAGTTCCGGTCATCGTCGGGGATGCCGTCGCGGTCGGCGTCGCGTCCGGGGAAGATGCCGGCGTCGGGTTTGCGGATGATGTCTGAGAGTCCGATGAGCTCATTCGAGTTCTGCCGATAGCCGAGGAAGAAGGGGTCGCCAAATCCGGGCAAACCGACGCGGTAGTTGTAGTTGACGACGTCGCCGTTCCGGATGTCGGGGAAGGCCCGGACATTGTAGTGGTAGAAGCCGTCCTCCCACCGGTCGTTGTCGTCGTTGTCGTCGACCAAGGAGAAGATCGCGCCTCCGCCGTTTCCCGGCGTGTAGTTGCCCGGGGTCGGTTCCACGGTCTGGTCGGCGTCGAACGTGACCTGATCGGGCCTGATGGGGACGTTCTGCGAGCCGTAGAAGGAGTTGTCGACGGTGTACATGTCGAGCCGGCCCGTATAGCCGGGGTCGATGCGATAGCGTTCCGCGCCAAAGCTCACCCGTCCGACGCGTTTCGTGCCGCGCACATAGAACGCGTTGCTCTTCTTCTCGAAGCGCGCACCGGGCAGGATCGGGTATTTGTTGAACTCGCCCATCGTCGCGAACTCGCCTTCGATGTCGAAGCCCTCCCAGCTGAACTTGAAGTTCAAACCGTAGGTCTGCATACCGGTCGTCAGGCCGTACGAGAATCGTACGACCCTCTTGTTTGAAGCGTCCTTGACGTTGCCGTCGGCCCGGAGAGCGGTCTTGAACGGCGTCACGTAGGGCGGGTATCCAGACGTCACGACACTGTCGGCGTGCGACCGGAAGCGCTGTGAGCCGGTCAGGTTGTACTCGTCGAGGTAATTGACCCAGTCCTGGCTCAGGTCGATCTTGTAGTCGTTCGCGAGGACGACGGAGAAGTCGACGCTTGTGACCTCGGAGGGCATGACGTAGGCGTACGTCACATTGTAGTCGATGTCACGACGGTCGCTCGGCAGCTCGTACGGATATCGCAGGTTCACGGCTCCGGAGCGCACCTTGTAGAACACGTGGTCCGTCTGGCTGACCGTGTCGCGCGCGGGGAAGGTGGCGACGTACAACGGTGCATAGTCGCGGAACACCCAGTACTGTATCGGATGGCGGATCGTCGTCCGGTTCGGGTCGGGGACCTGGTTCTTGATGTTCGTCGTCGGCATCGCCTGGCCGTTCACATAGATCTGCGGCGGGCCGAAGATCAGCGGACCGGAGTTGTCGCCCGGCGTGTCGTCGCGAACTGTCACAAAAATGACCCGCGGGATCGCGCTCGGAGGGATGCCGCGGAAGTCGGTATTCCGTCCGTCGGCCGTGGTGCGGCGCTGATGCTGGTTCACGTACGTTACGCCAACGGTCAACACGTCGCCTAGGTCGGTCTCGAAGTGGCCGCCGAGCAGGTAGGTCGTCCATTCGCGGAGCCTCAGGATCTGCTGGCGCGAGGTGAGGACGTTGTCGGGGTCCATGCGGATCGGGTCGGACACGCGCGACGACAGGACGGTGGCACGGTACTTCGGCGTGGAGGCGTCCCAGCGGATGCCGTTGAAGCGGGCCTTGTCGAGGGTCAGCGATGTGAACTTCGTCCGGATGGCGTCGCCGACCATGAGACGGCTGGTCAGGCCGCTGTAACTGTCGTTCATGATGACCAGGTTCGAGAAGTACGAGCTGTAGAAGCGCGTTTTGCTCATGCTGCTGACAGGCACGTCGAGCACGCTCGTCGCGGGCCGCTGTTCTTCGTTGAGGGCATAGACCGTGACGCCGTCCACGAGAAAGTTGCCGAACCCGTCGTAGAACTTGCGGCGCAGCAGTCCGGTGCTGTAGTTCTCGTAGTTGCGGCCCGAATAGTTCAGGTACGTGCCGCGGTCCTGGTCGTCGGAGATGAACTGCGCCTGCGCGTCCGGTGCGAGGGCGCCGCCGGCGAGTACCACCATCGCCAGGACAAACAGCGGATGACGGAGGGAGGGTCGCATGGTCTTAGAACGAGGTGCGGAAGGTCACATGATGAGTGCCGCCCACGTGGTCGAGACGGGTCGGCTGTCCATACGCATAGTCAAGGCGAAAGCCCGCCACTTCCACGCCCACGCCGCCGAACAGGTCGCCTTGTTGCGCGGGGCTCAGCGCCGCATTGCCGCCGGCGCGCACCGTGAACGAGGCTTCCTGCCCAAGCACGGTCCCGCGGGCGGCGACGATCTCGACGCCCAGAGCCATCTGGTGGAGGTCGCCGGCAGTGAGGTAGTGCGCGTGCACGATGTAGTCGAGCGCCCTTGAAACGTACGCGACGCCGAAGGTGGCGGCGAGGTCGAGCTTGCCGTCGGGTGAGCCGTTCGACGCGATCGACGGACGGGTGATGTCCTGTACGGACGCGGCGACGATGACATCGTTCTCGGGCAGAAGGTCGGCGAACTTGGCCTGCACGCCGGCGTCGAACGACAACGTCGTCTTCGAGAGCCCGTCCTCGGGGACGGCCAGCCGTCCTGACGGAGCCGCCGATGACCAGTACAGCAACTTGACGCTGCCGCCCACCGTCAGGATGTCGAACAGGTTCTGGGCATACGATCCGACGAGCTCGCCTTCCTTCCAGGCGTTCGAGCGGAACGCTTTGATGCCGACCCCGACGTTCCCGATGAGTCCGAGGTTCGCCACGACCGAGCCCGAAAGATAGCTGAGCTGGTCGCCGCTGATCCCTGGGAACAGGTTCGTGTAGGACGTCGAGAGGGTGAGGGAACTGAGGCTGCCGATCGCGGCCGGGTTGAAGAACAGGGCGTTCGGGTCGTCTTGAATGGCGACGAGCGAACCGCCGAGGGTCACGGCCCGCGCGCTGACGGGCAGCTTCCCGAATCCGCCGGCCGAGACCGCGGTGGCGGTCACGGCGAGTGCAAGAGCCAAGGTGAGCGGTCGAAGGGGCATGGCGAGACTCGATTCCGATGACGTCTTAGTACGCGATCGTGACCGTGCGGGTCAGGACCGACGGATTCAGTCCGTCCGTCTCGACCCGGATCTGCAGCAAGTAAAGGCCCGGCGGCAACAGGCGGCCGTTGTCATCTCGTCCATCCCAGATGATGGCGTCCTGTTCCACGTAGGCGCGGGCGGAGGACGACTGGTTCAACAGGGTGCGGACGAGACGGCCGCTGATATCGAACACCTCGACATGCACCGGACGGGGGACGACGAGATTGGTGACGATGAAGGAGACGTGGGTCTGGTCATTTCGGCCGTCGCCGTTCGGCGTGAACGGGTTTGGGTCGATCTCCGCCGTGGAAATGATCTGGTCGGGAACGCCGGTGGTCAGCAGCGTCCAGCCTTCCTCACCGCCGGCCATCTGCACGTCCACGCGTTGCGGGTTGTCGGGCCGGAGCGACGAGATGATCTGCGCCGGGAGACGGTTCGTGAGCAGGACGGGCGTGAGCTTGATCTGGGCGACCAAGCGCGACCCTGAGGATACCCGGGGCGAGAGGCCGATCGCGATGCGTCCGGGCGTGCTGCGGGCCGAGTACCCCACCGGCGCGTTGTCGAGCAGGACGCCGGTGACCACGATCGGAACGGCCGTCTGGAGCACGAGGGTGTCGATCCCGAGTGAGCGCGCATCCAGCGTCAACGTCACTTCGTAGTTGACGATCGCTTCTTTAAGGATCTCGACGGTCTGTGGCGTGACGCGGGCGCGGGCGGCGGTCGCCACGAGCGACGTATCGTACCACATCCGGAACGAATCGAGCCTGGGGGTTTCGAGCGTGCTCGTGTAGAGGATCGCGCGGTACTGCATGTACCTCCGCGGCTCAAACACTTCGAAAAGCGCCCCCGTATCGGCGATCTCCTGGCTCCAGGGGCTCCAGGTGTCGTTCACGGTCGAGGCGCCTCCCGTGCGGACCTGGAAGGTCGTGAACGTCTCCGGCGGAAAACCGCCCCACCAGCGGATCGATCCCCAGTTGACCGTCCGCCCCATGTCGACCACCTTCGACGTGTAGCGTCCGCCGGAGAGAAAGCCGACGGAGAAGATCCGGATTTCCGTGATGACCGTGCTCAGGTTGGACGGCGGTCCGTCCATCCGGTCGACTTGGATGACGACAAACCGAGCCGTGTCGGGGTTGAACGTATCGTTCGTGACGGTGGTGTCGTTGATGGGCACTGATTTGGCGCGGCGGAAGCTGATGCTGTCCTGTCCCAGCCAGAGGCTGTAGCCGCGAAGACGAAAATCCTTGGACGGGGTGAAGATGTCGATCCGGTTGACAAGACGGAACGCCCCGAGGTCGATCATGAGGCGGGTCTGTTCCTGGCCGGGGACCAGCTCGAAGATGCTCGAGAAGCTGACGATGCCGTCGGTCAGCCGCTGCGGATTCGAGAACGAGGGGGACACCCGTGCCGGATCGACGTTGCCGTACTTGACCGAGACGAGACGGCTGAGGGCAATGTTCGTGTTCTGACCGGTCTTGAGAATGGCGCGGTTCGGGATGGTCGACAGGTCGGTCTCGGTGCTGTCGGTCTGCGCGTTCGCCGCCGTCAGGGCATTGACATTGAAGGTCAACTGCGCGAACGCAACGGTGAAGCTGAGGCAGCAGAGAAGGAGGATGGCGAGCGATCGTCGGCTCATACGCGTAGGGGGTCGGTGTCCGTCTCAGCCTTCCTCAACGATCCCCAGGATCTTCTTGTCCTGGTCGAGCAGGGGGGCGAGGCTGAAGCGGGTGATCTGGGCCATGTAGAGCTCGTCGATGATGCGGACCGAGTTCTCATACGGGCTCTTGCGGTCCACTTTGACGAGCGTGATCAGGTTCGGGTTCGCCTGGCCGCGCTCACGCAGGAAACCGCGCAGCTCGTTCCAGGGGATCGAGCGAGGATTCTCGGTGCCGAGGTTCCAGAAAACGCGCCCGTCGGCCACGACGCGAAGCAGGAGGAGCGTCGATTCCGTCACTTCGCTCTTCGACTCGCTCGGCGGCAGGTTGATCTCCATGACCTGCGGCAGGCTGAAGGTCGTCGTGAGCATGAAGAACGTCAGCAGGAGGAACGCCACGTCGACGAGGGGCGTCATGTCCATGTGCACGCCAAGCCGCCGCGCCTTCTTGCGCTTGCCTTTCTTGTGGGAGCGTCCGCCCCCCAGGTTCATTCCTCCGGCCATCGGTCAATCCGTCTGCACGGTGGTGACCAACTCGAATCGGGCGATGTTGGCTTTCTGCAGGGCGTTCATGACGTCCTCAGCCGGACCGTACGGACCGGTACGATCGCCCTTGATAATGGTCCTCAATTTCGGGTTGGCGCTGCGGGCTTGTTGCGCCAGGTCGGTCATTTCTTCCAACGTCACGGGGATCGAAGCCTTCAGTTTGTTCCGTTCGCCGAACAGCTGTGCGCGAAGCTGCTGAGAGTCGAGGCCGAAGTAGTATTTGCCGTCGGGGCTGAACGTGATGGTAATGACGTCCGACTCCGGCATCTTCGACTTGGCATGCGACGGCGGGAGCGAGACCTGAATATCTTCCGGGGGCCGGAACTGGGTGGTGAGCATGAAGAAGGTGAGCAACAGAAAGGCCACGTCGACGAGCGGTGTCATGTCGATGGCGATGCTCATGCGGTGCTTCTTCACCTTCGGCATCGGTCACGCCTCCTCTTCCTCTTCGCCGGCCTGCACTTTGACCGTTTGCACGATGTTGTAGACAGCCTCGTCCAGCTGATACGTGAACGTGTCCACCTTGTTGATGAAGACGTTGTAAGCCACGATCCCCGCGATGGCCGACACCAACCCTCCGGCCGTGTTGACCAACGCCTCCGAGATGCCGAGCGAGAGTTGGACGGCGTCGGGGGAGCCGGTGGTGGCCAGAGCCTGGAACGCCCGGATCATGCCGAGCGTCGTGCCGAGCAGCCCGACCATGGTCGCGACGGAGGCGATCGTCGCGATGGCAATGAGGTTCTTCTCCAACAGCGGCATTTCAAGCGAGGTCGCCTCTTCAAAAGCCTTCTGCAATTCCGCGATGAGCCGATCGGGTGACAAGGGCTTCTTGCGCTTCTGCAGCTCCCGGTATCGTGTCAAGCCGGCTTTGAGGATGACCGCCAAGGACCCCTGCTGTTGATCGCACAGGGCAACCGCATCCTCGAGTTTCTGCTCCTCGAGGGATCGTTCGACAGCCTTCAGGAATTTGGGGAGAGGTCCTTTTCCGTTCGCCTTGTGCAACGACAACGTCCGTTCGACCGTGAAGGTGAAGACCATGATCGACAGGGCGATGAGGGCGATGACGAGCGGGCCGCCGTCTCTGATGAACTGGGGGAGAGCGTAGAAATAGATGATCGCGGAGACGACGAACGCGGAGATGATGAGGCCCGAGACGAAGACCGACTGCTTCATGGAGGGGGTCCTGCGCGTTGAAGTGGAGGGTTGGGAATCCCCGGGAAATGGCTGAAAAAATATCAGCCCATTTTCGTCGAATTGCAAGGAAGGCGCGCACGTGCAGGCGCGCAATCCGCCCGTCAGGAAGGCACTTCTGGGCCGCTGGACGTCGGCACGTGCACCCGTCGCAACAACAGGAGCCCCGCGAGAAGAAAGAAGCCGACCGAAAGTATCGCGAGGCGCTGATTCAGGAGGGAGGAGACAAGGCCGAAGACAACAGGACCGAGAATGGCTGAGGCCTTGCCAAAGAACGAGTAAAAGCCGAAGAACTCGGTCTTCTTGTCCTTCGGGATGATCCGCGACATCAGGCTACGGCTGGTGGATTGCGAAGACCCAAGCGCGATCCCGGCGAATGCTCCGATGACGGTGAAGGCGAGCTTGGAGGTCACGAAGAACGCGGCGACCGTGATGGAGAGCCAGAGAAGAAGGGTGATGACGAGCGTGCGCTTGTGGCCGAGGTGGTCGGCCAGAACGCCAAAGGCGATCGATCCCAGCAGGGCCGTCGTCTGAATGATCGCGAAGAACACGACGATCTCACCGATGTCGAACCCGAGCGTCTCGCGCGCGAAGATCGACGAGAAGATGATGATGGTGTTGATCCCGTCGACGTACAAGAAATACGCTCCGAGGAACCACGCGATGTTGCGATATTGAGCGAGCGAACGGAAGGTCCCCGCTAGCCGGGTGAATCCCGATTGCAGGACCTCGAGGTCGAGGCGATGGACCCGCTGGCGGTCGGGAAGGAAGAAGAACAGAGGAAGCGAGAAGAGGAGGAAGATCCCCGCCGCCATCAGGAAGCTGAGCCTCACGTTGCCGAGGTTCTCCTCGCCAAACCCGCCGGCGTACAACGGGAACGCCGCCGCCAGCGTCAGCAGCGAACCGGCGTAGCCGGCGGCGAAGCCGTAGCCCGACACGCGGCCGTAGCTTCGTTCGGTCGTGATCTCCGGGAGGAACGCATCATAGAAGACGAGTCCCGCCTCGAACCCGATGTTGGCCAGCACGAGCAGGGCGATGCCGGCGGCGACCATGCCTGGCAGCACGCCCGACAACGCGGCCGTGGCGATGACACAAAGCGCCGTGAAGAGCGCGAGAAATGCCTTCTTCCCACCGCCGGCGTCGGCCACGGCGCCGAGCAACGGCGAGACGAGGGCGACGACGACCATGGAAATGCTGAAGGCCATCCCCCACAGGGCATCGGCGTACGGCCCCCCTCCGGCCACGATCTCGCGGAAGTACAGGGGATAGCCGACGGTAAGGATCGTGACGTAGAACGCCGTGTTGGCGAAATCGAAGAGGGCCCACGACACGATGGAACGGCGCGTTCCGGGTCCGGTGGACGGTGGCCTCATGCGCGTGCGCGGGTCCTTCGGGGCGCGGGGAGGTCGAGGAGGCCGCGTCCTGATTTGGTCAGCTTGCCGTCGGACTTCAGATGGCCGAGGACGGAGTCGAGAACGCCGTTGACAAACTTGTCGCTCTTCTCCGTGCTGTAGGTGCGGGCGATCTCGATCGCTTCGTTGATCGAGACCTTCGGCGGGATGTCGTCAAAATAGAGGAACTCGCAGATGGCGATGCGGAGGATGATCTTATCCAGCACGGCAAGCCGCGTGAACTCCCAGTGCTCCACCTGTCCTCGAATGAGCTCGTCCAGCTCCTTGCTCGTGTCGTTGACCTTGATGATGAGCGAGCGCGCGAATCGAAACGCCACGTCGTCCACTTCGAGCCCCGCGAGGAGTTCATCCACGGCGGGGTTCTCGGGGTTTTTCGAGACCTCACAGGCATACAGGGCCTGTAGAACGCGTTCTCGGACGCGGCGGCGTTTTGCGGTCATGGGGGCCGATCGATCAGCGGGCACGCATGCCGCGCGAGGCGGAGTAGATCTGGTTGATCCGACCCATCGAGGCGATGCGCTCTTCGGCGATCTTGTTGGCGGCGGCAGAAGTGGAGATCTTCTCCCGTTCCGCGATCTCGAAGATCTTCTGGATGATCTCGTAGATACCTTCGGCCTGGCGCAGCGCCCGCTTCTCGCTGTATCCCTCGAGCTCGTTCGCCACGTTGATAAGGCCGCCCGCGTTGATCGCGTAGTCCGGGGCGTAGGCGATCTTCCGGTCGATGAGCATCTGCATGTGCTTCCGCTCGTCGAGGAGCTGGTTGTTGGCTCCGCCGGCGACGACGGCGCATTTCAGGCGAGAGATCGTGTCGTCGTTCAGGATGCCGCCGAGCGCGCACGGGGCGAACACGTCCATCGGCTGGTCGTAGATCTTGTCGGGCTTGACGAAGGTGCCCTTCAATCGTTTGGCGAGCGATCTGGCGCGCTCCTCGGCGATGTCGGTCACGACGATCTTCGCGCCTTCCTTCGCGAGATGCTCGGCCAGATACGTGGCCACTTTCCCGGCGCCCTGAATGGCGATGCGCTTTCCTTTGAGCGAGTCGCTCCCAAACACCTTGCGCACGGCCGCCTTCATGCCGACGTACACGCCGAGACCCGTCACCGGCGACGGGTCGCCGCTGCCGCCGAGCGCCCGCGAGATGCCCGTGACATGCTTCGTCTCCATGCGGACCCATTCCATGTCTTGGACGCTCGTGTTCACGTCCTCCGCCGTGATGTAGCGGCCGCCGAGCGTGTCGACGAACCGGCCATAGGTGCGGAAGAGCGCTTCGTTCTTGAGGGCCGCGGCGTCGCCGATGATGACCGCCTTGCCGCCGCCGAGGTTGAGCCCCGCGACCGCCGCCTTGTATGTCATGCCGCGCGACAGCCGGAGGACGTCGCGCATCGCTTCTTCTTCGGTAGCGTACGACCATAGCCGGGTTCCCCCCAGAGCGGGTCCGAGGGTCGTGTTGTGAACGGCAATGATAGCCCGGAGGCCAACGAGCTTGTCCGAGCAAAGGACCACCTGCTCGTGGTCGCGCTTGTCGATCTCGTCAAAGAACTTCATGGGGTTCTTCCTGCGTCAAGAGGGGGGACGACGACAGAACGAACATAGACAAAAAACCCCGGCGCGGCAACTGCCGGCCGGGGCGGGGTCAGTTGGCCGCCGACCCGTCTGTCAAAGGCCGGGCGAAGAGCGAGCGGAACTCCGGTTCGTCCCTGATCGGACCGAAATCGGGATTGAGTCCCTCGGCGAGGTCGTAGCGGCGATCGACGGCGAGCTTCAGGGCCTTCAGCGCGTCGTCCTTCTTCTGAATGAGCGCGTAGACATTGGCGATCCGATACCAATGGACGGCAGAGAGTTCCTCCGTCTGCATCACCCGCTCGACGGCGTCATTGGCTTCAGAGAACTTGCCGATCCGCGCGTAGAGCAACGCCTGATAGATCCAAGCGGAGATGTTCTCCGGGTCGACTTCGATGGCGCTGGCGGCGGCCGCAAGGCCGGCCTTGAAGTGCACCTCGGCAGAATCGAGCTGCTCAGCAAACGCGCGGCCGAGGAGATACTGCGCCCGGTAGGGTTCCGGTGAGACGTCAACCCGCTGTTGATAGAATTCCACGAGTGCCGGCGGCCTCGTGCCCCGCAACCACGCGCTGGCGAGATACTGGCTCTTGATGTAGCCCTCTGGTCCACCTGCGGCGATCGCTTGCTCGTACAGAGAAGCCGCCCCGGCATTGTCGTTGCTCCAATGGAGGAAGAGGCCCCGCAGGAACAACGTTCGGGGATGGCGAGGGTCCAGTGCCACGGCCCGCTCAAGCGCCGTGGTGCCGGCCTTCAGATCGCCGGCGATCAACTGCAGTTCAGCCATCAAACGGTGGCATTCGGGCTGGAATGGATCGAGGGCCAGGCTGCGCCCGAGGGAGGGGGCGACAGAACTGAACCGTCGCCCAGCCATGGCCACCACGGCGGCCGCTCGGTGGACCTCGGGCCGGCTTGGCTCGGCCTTTTGCGCCTCTTGCACCCATCCGGAGGCCTGGGCCATCGCTGCATCGGGAAGCGAGCCGAATCGCACCAGGCGGGCCACCGACTCCGCAAGCAAGGCCCGGGCCGCCGAGAACCCGTTGACCGTATCGAGCAGAGAGGACAACCGGCCCCGCGCAGAGTCCAACAAGCCAATGTTGTCGTACTCCAGGAGAGACCGTGCTTCGAGGTACGAGCGAAGGGCGCTTCCGTCAACGGCGGGAAGGGGGAGGATCTCCGGCTCGGCATCGAGCTCGGTGTCCTGAATGAGGGCCAGCATGGCTTGCGCGCGGAACTGGTCGAGACTTGCCACCGTGGTCTTGAAGCGGCGGTTGACCAGCGGCTGCTGGCTCGCGACATCGACAAGCCGGATGGCCACTTCGTAGGTCTCACCGCTCCGGGACAGCATCCCCATGACAACGTGACGCACCTTGAGGTCTGCGGCGATCGGCTCGATGGAGGATGAGCGGGGCTCTGCGGAGCGGGTCGAGCCGAAGCTTCGGACCTCGACATGGTTGAGCCGAGAGAGGTCCTGCAGGAGCAAGGACGGGATCGCCGCAAGCAACGGATCGCCGACCGCTTCGTCGTTGGCCGGTGCGAATGTCAGGGCGGCGACATCGAGCGTGACGGGGAACGCGATGCGCCAGGCCATGGGCGCGACGACGAAGAGGGATCCGACGAGCGCAAGGACTCCGATGACCAGGAGCACTTGCTTGATGGGGAACGGCCGGCGCGGTGTCGGTTCCGCGGCCGGTCGGACCGATCGTGTCTCCTCGAGCCGACGTTGCACGGCGGCCTGCCGGGCCTCGGCGTCGCGCTGGGCCTGCTCCTCGGCGGCCTTCTGATCCTCCTCTGCGCGGTGTTCTTGCCGGTCTTTGATCTCCTGCTCGAGCTCCCGCGCCGCGAAGTTGTTCGGGTCGAGGACGTAGATCTCGCGCAACGTGTACACGGCCTGGGTGTAGTTGCGTTGGTCGAGCTGGTAGCGGACGGCGGTGATGAGCTCGTCGATCTTCTGCTGTTGCTGCTTTCGCACTTCTTCCTGGTCCTTGCGGCTCTTCTCGACCCGCTTCGCCCGGAGCTCCTGTTCCACGCGATACCGTTCCTCCTCGATGCGGAGGAGCACCTGCTGAGCGCCGACGTGGAGTGGGAAATACTCGAAGACACGGTTCGTCTCGCGCTCGGCCTCTTCCAGCTTGCCTTGGGCGATCAGTTCGCGCGCCGTCTTCAGGAAGACCTGGGCTTTCGACTCGTGCTCCTCTTCCTCCTTGCGCTTCGTCGTGGAGGTGGCGAAGCCCGGGTCGATGTCGTCGATCTTCCTCAGCTCTGTCTCAGCCTCTTCGATGTGGCCCAACTGGTAGAACTTCTCGGCCCGAGCGTAGTACTCGGCGACAAGCTTGTTCCGTTCTTCTTCGCTCAGCTGGCCGGCGGCCGCCCGTCGTTTGGCCTCTTCGACCTTATGGGCCTCGTACTTCTCGTCCCGTTCAAGCTTCGCGCTCACTTCGACGGTGGTCGCGTGCGAATGCTCGACGGCCGATGGAGAGGGTTGTGCGAAGTCCGCGATCTCGTCGATGAGGATCTCATGGATCTCGACGGGCTCGGGGATATTCTTGAGCCTCGTCTGTCCGATCCGGAAGGTCTTCAACGCCATCTTGTTCCGGACCTGATGGAAGACGTCGCCCGAGATGCAGATGCGGGTGGGCTCGGTGATCGACTCGATGCGCGAGGCGACGTTGACACCGTCGCCGATGATGTCATCGCCGCGGATGATCACGTCTCCGAGGTGGATGCCGATCCGGATCTCGATCCGGTCGAACTCAGATTTGCTGCTGTTGTAGGAGTGGAATTTCTTCTGCGCTTCGATGCCGCATTTCACCGCGTTGACGGCGCTGCTGAAGTCGATCATGAATGAATCGCCGATCGACTTGATGACGCGTCCACTGAACTTCGTCGTCAGTACGCGCATGAGCGCGTCATGCTTTTTCAACAGGTCGAACGCCCCCGTCTCGTTCTCGGCCATCTTGCGGGAGAATCCCTTGATGTCCGTGAACATCACGGCCGCAAGCTTGCGGGTCGATTCTTCTTCGGGGGTCAGTGACGCTTCGGTCGGTGTCACGGGATCTCAGGTTGAGGTCGCATTACAGCGCTGTAATGTCTGACGACGTGGCAAGATATCGATGACCGTCCGGAATGTCAACGCAAGGACTGTGCGGCCCGTCAACCTGCCGGCCGAGGCTAGGCAAGGTAGAATTTCTCGGTGTATTCGGCCACCATGCGGTCCGTGCTGTATCCGGGAATGAGCGTTTCCATCGCGTTTCGGATCCTCGCGATCCATCCCCGCGGGATGCCATGTTCATCGCGGTGGTAGAACTCCGGGATCACCTGGTCTCGCAACACGGCGAGAAGATTCACGGCGTCAATGGCGTCCTGACGCTCGGTGTCGGGGTCATTGGCGTCTTCGCCGATGGCCCAGCCGTTCTTGCCGTCATAGCCTTCGCGCCACCAGCCGTCGAGGATGCTCACATTCAGGCCCCCGTGAATGCCCACCTTCTGTCCGCTCGTTCCGCTCGCCTCGAGCGGTCGCCGCGGATTGTTGAGCCACACGTCGCATCCGGAAATGAGATGACGCGCCACGCCGATGTCGTAGTTCTCCAGGAAGATCACCTTGCCGAACAACTGCGGGTGACGTCCGTACTCGATGATGCGCTGGATGAACCGTTTGCCCTCGTTGTCGCGAGGATGGGCCTTGCCGGCGAAGATGAGCTGCACGGGACGCTCGGGGTCCGTGAGCAACGGCAACAGGCGGTCGAAGTCGCGGAAGATAAGCGGAGCCCGCTTGTAGGTCGCGAACCGACGCGCAAACCCGATCGTGAGGGCGTCGGGCGAAAGGGCCTTGGCGAACGCCGCCGCGCCGTCGCCTCCGATGCGTTGGTGTTGCTCCCGGAGCCGCCGCCGCGCGTACTCGACCAGGTCGCGCCGCAAAGTGTACCGGAGCGCCCAGAGTTCCTCGTCGGTCGCCAGGTCCTGGTCCTGCATCTTCTTCCAGAAGCGGCGATCCATGAGCTTCGCGGTCCAGTCGGAGCCCAACCGCGTGTTCCAGAAGTCGTGAGCATGGACCGAGGCCCAGCCGGGCGTGTGGATGCCGTTGGTCACGTGTCCGATCGGGACACGATCAGCGGAGAGGCTTGGGTAGAGTTCTTTCCACATTTCCCGTGAGACGCGGCCGTGCAACTCGCTCACGCCGTTCGCGTGACGCGACATACGCAGGGCAAGCACGGTCATCGTGAACGGCTCATCGGGGTTGTCGGGGTGCACGCGGCCGTATGACAAGAGATCGTCGATCGAACTCCCGGTCGACGACCAGGCCGCTCCAAAGGTGTGCTCCATCAGCTCGCGCGAGAAGCGGTCGTGACCGGCGGGAACCGGCGTGTGTGTCGTGAAGAGACAGCGCTTGCGAACATGCTCTTCGGCGGCCGCACGGTCGAGTCCGTCTTTCATCGCTCGCTGCAACAACTCGACGGCCAGGAAGGCTGAATGACCTTCGTTCATGTGATACACCGACGGCTGCACGCCGAGCGAGTCGAGCAAGCGCACGCCGCCGATGCCGAGGACGATCTCCTGACCGATGCGCGTGTCGATATTGCCGCCGTACACGTGGCTCGTAAGACCCTGGAAGTGGAAGTCGTTCTCCGGCAGGTTCGTGTCGAGCAGATAGAGAGTGGCGCGTCCGACCTGCACCTTCCATGTCTGAAAGAACACCGTGCTGTGGCCGATCTGCACGGAGTTGAGGAGCCGTCCGCCTTGTGCCGTCATCACAAGCTCGAGCGGCAGGTTCTCAAGATGGTTCGGCAGATAAACCTCCTGCTGCCAACCGTCGGCGCCGACACGCTGCTGGAAATATCCTTCACGGTAGAAGAGCGACAGGCCGATGAACGGGATGGCCAGGTCGCTGGCCGACTTGATGTGATCGCCCGACAGGATGCCGAGACCGCCGGAGTAGATCGGCAGGGACTCGTGAATGCCGAATTCGGCGCTGAAATAGGCCACCGGATGCTTGAGATGTGCGGCATGCTGTGAAGCCCACGTGTCCGTTGCCCCCATGTAGGCGTCGAAATCGGAGAGCACCGAACGCACTTTGCGGGCAAACTCGGGGTCGTGGAGGCGGGCCGTCAATTCCTGCTGCGAGATCTCCCGCATCACCGCGACGGCGTTGTGATTCGATTCCCGCCAGAGCTGCGGAGCGAGCCGGAAGAAGGTCCGTTGCGCTTCCGGATTCCAGGTCCACCAGAGGTTACGGGACATGGCGCGAAGGCGCTCGGCCAGGTGATTGTGTCCGATGTGTTTCTTGGGGTGTGCGTTGGACATGATTGACGGATGAATGGTGATGGATCGACGGTTGATCGAGTGTGCGTCCGGCTACCAGCGTCGCGGCGCGTCTTTGACGCACCGGACCGTGTCGCGAGCGATCAGCAGCTCTTCATTGGTCGGGATGACATGGATGTGGACCCGGCTATCGGCGGCATGAACGACGCCTTCCGTCCCGCGCGGCAGGTCGGCATTCGTCTTCGGGTCCAGCTTGATCCCAAGCCAGTCGAGCCCGTCGCAGACGCGCTCGCGGATCGTGGAGGAGTTCTCTCCGATGCCGCCGGTGAAGACGAGGGCGTCGGCGCCGTTCATCTCGGCCAGGTAGGCTCCGAGGTACTTCTTGACGCGTTGGACGAAGATGGCGATAGCCAGCGCCGCCCGCCGGTCATGATGCTCGCGCTCCTCCTCGAGAAGGTCGCGCATATCATTCGTGAGACCGGAGAGGCCGATGAGGCCCGACTGCTTGTTGAGCATGGCGTCAAGCTCGCTCATCGACATGCCTTCCTTGTGCACGAGGAATTCGAGCACGGCCGGGTCGAGGTCGCCGCCGCGCGTTCCCATGACGAGACCTTCGAGCGGGGAAAGCCCCATCGAGGTGTCGAACGACTCGCCGCCGGTGATGGCGCACGCGGAGCAACCGTTGCCCAGGTGGAGCGTGACGATCTTGATCTGCTCGCGGTCCTTGCCGGTGATCTGGCGGTAGCGATACGACACATACCGGTGTGATGTTCCGTGGAAGCCGTACCGCCGGATCTTGTGGCGGCGGTAGAGCTGGTATGGAATGGCATAGAGGTACGACGTTTCCGGCATCGTCGAGTGGAACGACGTGTCGAACACGGCCACCTGCGGCACGCCGACCCCGAAAAGCTCCCGGGCGGCGTAGATGCCCTTCAAGTTCGCCGGATTGTGCAGCGGCGCGAGGTCGATGCAGTCCTCGATTCCGTCGATGACCTCGTCGGAGATGATGACGGAGCGGGTGAACTTTTCGGCACCGTGGACCACGCGGTGCCCCACGGCATGGATATCCGCCAGCGAGCGAATGCCCGGGATCTGAGCCTCCGGCGACACCATCCACCGAACGACGTAGTCCAAGGCCGATTTATGATCGCGCAGGGGGGCGGCGACCTTCAGGGGCGGACGGCCGTCCGCCTGGAGCGTCACGAGCGATTGGCTGCCGATGCGCTCGATAAGACCTTTGGCCTTCTGGACGTCAGCGTCTTTGTCGATGAGGTCAAGGTCGGTGTGAATGATCTGGAATTTGAGCGAGGAGGAGCCGCAATTCAGGACGAGGATATTCATGGCTGGAGATCCCGGAACGAGGTGTCGAAACCGCAGTCAAAAGCACTACAACGTATCGCAAAGTTGCCCGAAACTCAAGAATTGGCCCTTCGCGAGGTTCTGCCGTTTTTGCGTATCTTTCAGCCGACTCTGCCATGAAGAAATTCACGCTGAAACCGGCTCCCGGAGAGCCGTTGCGTCTCGTCGAGCCGGCGCGGCTCACGATCCCGTACCGCACCGACCTGAACGAATCGCAGTACGAGGCCGTGACCTCGCTGGATGGGCCGCACCTCATCATCGCGGGCGCCGGAACGGGGAAGACGCGCACCATCGTGTACCGGGTGGCGTACCTCGTCGAACTCGGCGTCAAACCTCAGCGGGTCCTGTTGCTGACCTTCACGCGAAAGGCTTCGCAGGAGATGCTTCGTCGCGCCGCGATCCTCCTCGACAGCCGTTGCGAACAGGTCGCCGGCGGCACGTTCCATTCGTTCGCCAACGGCGTGCTCCGTCGCTACGCCCATCTGCTCGGCTTCGATCGCAGCTTCACCATCCTCGACCAAACCGACGCCGAGGACGTCATCAACCTCATCCGCACGAAGATGAAGCTCGACACCCGCGAGAAGCGCTTCCCGCGGAAGGAGACCTTGGCGGACCTGTGGAGCCGTTCGCTCAACACGATCACTCCCGTGCGCGAGATCCTCGCCCGCGACTATCCGCCGTTCCTCGACTTGGAGGCCGATATCACCCAGCTCTTCAAGGCGTACGTCGTCTACAAAAGAGAGAACAACTTGATGGACTACGATGACCTGCTCGTGCATCTGGCGCGCTTGCTCCAGGAACGGCCGGAAGTGCGAAAGGCGCTCAACGACCAATACGCCTACGTCATGGTCGACGAGTATCAGGATACGAATCGCGTCCAGGCGGAGATCGTGCGGGGGCTGGCCGGCGAGCGCCGCAATGTCATGGTCGTGGGGGATGACGCGCAGTGCATTTACTCCTTCCGTGGATCGACGATCCGGAACATCCTGTCGTTTCCCGAGGAGTATCCGGGCTGCAAGGTCATCAAGATCGAAGAGAACTACCGCAGCACGCAATCCATCCTTGATCTCGCCAACGAAGTGCTCGTCGGCGGCGATCGCGCGCCCCAGTCAGCCCTGCCGACGTCTTCCTGACCAACATGTTCGGCAAGTCCCTCCATACCAAAAGGCCCGGCGGCTCGCTGCCGCAGTTGGTGGCCGCGGAGAACGAGAACATGCAGTCGCGGTTCGTCGTCCAGAAGATCCTGGAACTCCGAGAGCAGGGGCTGCCGCTGGAGGAGATGGCCGTCTTGTTCCGGTCGTCGTTCCTCTCCTTCGACCTCGAGATCGAGCTCGCCCGGGCCAACATCCCGTTCCGCAAGTACGGCGGCTTCAAGTTCATCGAGACGTCGCACGTCAAGGACATCGTGGCATACCTGCGCGTCCTCGAGAACCCGCGCGACGTCGTGTCATGGAACCGGATCCTGCTCTTGATCGAGGGTGTGGGGCCCCGGACCTCCGAGAAGGTCATCGAGGACATTCAGAAACGACGGGTCGGGCTTTCGCCGAACATGGCCGAGCCGGTCACGACAACGACGAAGTTCTGGATGGACTACGGCCACTACCCGGACGGCGTTCGCGCGCTGTTCGACGCCTTGAAGGAAGCTGCGCCGCCAACGTTGAGTCCCGCGGAGAAGGTGGCAGGACTCCTCAGGTACTACGAGCCGATCATGCGGTCGCGCTACGACGACCACCAGAAGCGGCGCAAGGACCTGGAGATGTTCCAGGCCATCACCGAGCGCTACCGGGACGTCGCCAGCCTGCTCACCGACCTGGCGCTCGAGCCGCCGACGGAGAGCGTCGTGGACGTCGAGGCGCCCGGGCCGGAGCGTGAATTCCTGACGCTCTCGACCATTCACAGCGCAAAAGGGCTTGAGTGGGGGGCCGTCTTCATCATCACGGCCCTCGACGGACGATTCCCGGCCCTGCGGTCGGTCGGGTCGGAGGAGGAGATCGAAGAAGAGCGGCGACTGCTCTACGTCGCCATCACGCGCGCGCGCGACCACCTCTTCATCACGTACCCGATGAACGTCTACGACCGGGAAACGGGCGTCATCCTCACCAAGCCGTCGCGCTTTCTGCAGGGGATCGGCGAGCATCTTCTGGAGCCGTGGGTGGTCGAGTCATGACGCCGAATCGCATCATCGCACCCGATGGCCCGTCGATCAGCGTCGTGCTGTGCACGTACAACCGGGCGCGCCTGTTGCCTCGGGCCATCCGCTCAGTGCAGGCGCAAACGTTGTCTGACTGGCAGTTGGTGGTCGTCGACGACGGCAGCACGGATGCGACGCCGTCGGTGCTCGAAGCGTTCGCGCGCCGGGACGCACGGATCGTTTTCGTTCGCCAGCGCAATCGCGGACTCGCCATGGCCCGGAACGTCGGCATCAAGCTGGCGGAGGCGCCGTTCGTGACGTTCGTCGATTCGGATGACGCCTATCGGCCCGAGCATCTGGCCTGGAGGATGCGCTACCTTCGTCGTCATCCCGACCTGGACATGATCTACGGAGGCGTGGAGGCGGTAGGGCCAAAGGAGAGACAGTTCGTGGTCGACCTGGAGCGGCCGGGCCGCTCGATCCATGTCTCGCGGTGCTACGTCGGCGGAACGTTCGTCGTCCGTCGATCGGTGCTGGAACGGGTGGGGGGATTTCGCCGCGTGCCGTTCGGGGAGGACCTCGACCTGGTGAAGCGGATCGAGCGCCGCTTCAGCGTGAAGAGGGTCGGCAAGAAGAGCTACCGCTACTACTGCGACACATCAGACCGCCTGTGTGACACGTTCACCGAGCGCCTGCTCGGATCCAAGCCCCGATGATCGGCACTGTCTTGGCAAGCTGCCGTGCGTTCCGATGGACGACGTCAGGCCTTCCGCTGCTTCAGCCGTTTGAATCGCTTCAGTTTTCCCTTGATCGTCGCGACCAGGGTCTGCTCTGAGATCGGCTTCGTCAGGTAGTCGTCCACGCCAAGTTCTTTGCCGGTCCGGATCAGCACCTCATCCGTCAGGCCGGTCAGAAAAATGAACGGCACGTCGTGGAGATGTTCCAGCCACTGGATCTTTTCGTAGAAGCTGAATCCCCCCATCGTCGAGGTCTCCAGGTTCACGTCGCACAATATGAGGTCAGGCGCCTGGCCGCTGCGGAGGTACGCGTACGCCTCGTCGGTGGTCGTGAAGGGGAGCGTAGCGAAGCCGGCATCGCGCAGGAGGTCGCTGATCACCTCGAGCAACTTGACGTCGTCGTCGATGAGGGCGATGCGATCGAGCTGCTTCTCCGTCGACTGGATCTCTGCAAGAAGGCGGGCTTCGATCCGGTCGTGGTCTTCGGCGGAGATCTGAAAGTTCTGGCGCATCTCGGTGAGGAGTGAGGCGTTCTCCGGCTTGATATGGCCGAGTGCCAGGGCCCTTTTCAGGGCGTTGAGGTAGCATTCGAGCTGGACCTCATGTTCCAAACGGGAGTGGTCGGCATGGCCGATGGCGAGCGTCTCCCGCAGTACCGCGAGCCACTGCTGCTCGTCTGACTGGGCGGCCCCGTCCTGCCAGACTTCGACGAGCGCCGTCCGATACGTGGTGAAGGCGTCCATCTGCCTCCGCAGACCATCGAGCAGGGATGTGTCGGCGGCCGGAGGTGCAGGGGAGACGCGTTGCAGTGAGGGCGCCGTGGGGGGCGTCGGCACCGCGGTGGCCTTCTGGTCGGCGATGCGCCGGGCCGCCTCTCGTCGGGCGATCTCGCGGAGCTCGGCGGCTTTGCGTTCCTTTTCAAGGCGTGCCCGGGCTTCTTCTTCCAGCCGACGCGCGGTATCAGCCTCGGTGTCATGGGCCTTGCGTGCTGTTTCCTTCTCGCGCTGGTCGAGAAGGTTCAGGATCCGCTCTTCGAACGCAAGAGCGTAGACGTTGCGCGGATCGATCTCCTTGACCCTCCGAGATTCGGTCAGCGCGCCCTCAAGATCCCCCTGCCGCAGCAGCAGGTCAACGCGTTTCAGGACTTCGCTGGCCCGCTTCTTGGTGTCGTCTCGGGGCGTGAGCCCGTCCTGTTCTTTCAACAAGGTCATAGGTCCAATATAGTTATCGTTCGACGCGCAACCAACCATCACCTCGGGCGGATCATCTCAGAGATCATCGGCCGAGGACCGAAAACCGCTCCGACGGCGATCTGCCGGAACGGCGGCCTGCGATCACGCGCAGCCCTCAGCGCGAGGCCCTCGATGTTGCCACGCGGAGCGGTGTACTGATCGGCCCTTCGGACCCGAGCCGATCGACGGCCGCGACAGCGACGAATTCGCCCTCTTCGACGCCCGTGAGCGAGGCCGACGCGACGCGGCGTCCGGTCACGGTCAGGATGGAGAAGACGTCCTTCGTATCGATCGCGGCGCTGGCCGACCGATAAACGATGTACGAGATCCCATTCCCTTCGACGGAGTCCCAAGTAAGCGCGGGGCCGTCCGGCATCGATACGACAGCAACGCGAGTGGGCGCAGCGGGTGGTTGACCCGGCTTCCAGGCCATCGGGGGTGTAAGGGCCCAGTACGGGAAGCTGCGCTCTCCGATCATGTCCCAGACACGCTGGAGCCCGGCGGCCGAGTAGAACACGACCCCCGGCAATCCGGTCTCACGCACGGCGTCGACCTGGGCTTCAAGTTCCTCCCAACCCAATCGGTCGATCAGTCGGGTCGCGAGCCCTGGCAGCACCTGACGTTCATACGCCACGCGGTCCTGCCATTCCATGATGAGCGGGATGAAGGGTTTCGTCGGATGCGCACGCTCCCAATAGACCATGGGGACGATGAAGTCGATCTTGCCGACCTCCATCCACCGCCGCGGATCCTGCAGGACCGCTTCGTACGCCGTCCACCCCGTTCCCGTGTACTCGCCGATGACCGACGCCGACATCTTCACGTGCGGTTTCTGCGTCTGGATGAGGTGGTACGCGTCGAACACGAACTGGTTCACCTGCTCGCGTTGCCAATCCTCCCACGACAAGCGCCCGGGGTTTGACGAGACGTCGTTGAACCGGGCGACGCTCACGGCATCGTGCGAGTACCCCTGCTCTTCGGTCCCTTCCGGATAGCGGATATAGTCGAAGTGGATGCCGTCGACATCGTACTTCTGCAGGACCTCGCCCACGACCTTCAGGACATGTTCCCGCACGGCGGGATTTCCGGGGCTCGCCCACAGATAGTTGTTGTTCGGCGGGTCGAGGCGCATCGGTCGACCGTTGCGGTCGCAGATGAGCCATTCCGGATGCGCGTAAAGGGGATTGGGCGGGTCGGTCGCTGGCGGCATGACCGAATCGCGCCACACGGGGAAGGTGTTCAACCAGGCGTGCAATTCGAGCCCAAGTCGTTGAGCCTCACCGATGGCGAAGGCGAGAGGGTCCCAGCCCGGATCCTTGCCGAGCGTTCCGGTCAGCACGGTCGACCATGGTTCGACGGCGGACGGATACAGGACGTCTCCGTTCCCGCGCACCTGGAAGAACACCATATTCATTCTGGCGGCACGGGCTTTCTCGAACGTATCGCGGATGTAGGCTTTGGCCGCCTCGGGGTTGTTCTGGCGTTGCCCGCCGGCATACTCGAAGCGCGACATCCAGACTCCGCGGGCTTCATGCTTGCCCGTAAAGATCGGCCGGTCACAGGAAGAGAAGAAGACTATGGACAGCAGACAGAAGGGAAGAAGGGAGACGGGAGATGGGATGAGGGAGATCGGTCGTGTTCTCATGGTCTGCACGTGGGAGAGGAGCGGAACGAATGTACCGACCTCTTCGGCCACGTGCAATGAGAAGCGGGGACACAGAAAGAACAGTCATCCACACAAGATCCTCTTGTGTATCCTCTTCATTCTGTGTCGATCAGTGATCGTTTCTTCAGACTGCCTTGATGACTTTGATCACCCGCCACATGAAAGTGACGTCCTTTTGTTTGACAACCCACGGTTCAAACTCAGGATTGAGGGGAATAAGGTGGAGGAAGGGGGCTTCGATCTTGACCTTCTTAACGGTGTCTTCGTCCTGGACGCGAACGACGCAGATATCGCCGCTTCGTGCCTCCTGCCGTGGACTGACGACGATGATGTCGCCATCCTCGATCCTGGGCGCCATGCTGTTCCCCTTGACCTCGAGAGCGAACGCCTGGTCGTCGCGGACGTCATCGACCGTCACGAACTTGTCGACATAGTCCGGATGGAAGATGAGGCTCGGAGCGCCGCCGGGGACCGACGAGAGCAACGGGAGTCGCACGGTCGGCACGCGACGGGTTCGGGGTTCCGTCAGCGGGATCACGTTGCTGCCGATGCCGGCGTGGCGTTCTCCTTCTCCCGTCAGGAGCCACTGCGGAAGGACGCCGGTCGCCTTTGCGATACGCATGATGACCGACCCGTCGGGTTCCTGTTCGCCTTTCTCCCAACGCTGAAGTGTCCGCGTTGCGATGTCGAGCTTGGCTGAGAGGCGTGCCTGGTCGAAGCCCTTTGCCAAGCGGGCTTCACGGATGCGTTGTCCCATCGTCGTACGCATGGTCGTTTCCGATCGTCGGTGACAGATTTGTCCTCGCGCCGAAACCGGGAGGACATATTTGTCATAACGTAGTTATTTATGTACCTTCTGTCAAGCGCTGCCAACTCAGCGTGGTGTCGCAAGGGCGGGATTCGTGGCGGACATGCGCGATTCAGCGCGCGAGAAAAAAGCCGCAAGATCACTGGGATCGTCCGCGAGCGACGCGAACGCCGAGCGATAGCCGTCGGGCGTGTAGCCGTGTGTGGAGAGGATGGAATCGATGCCGGCGCGGATCGCCGACGTGTCGGACTGTGCCGCGCGGTCCCTGTATCGGAGCAGGTCCACGTAGGTATCGGCCAAGCGATCGGTCGACTCCGTGGTGTCGCAGGCTATGAGAAAGAGGGCGAGCAACGATGACGCGAGGGGACGCATACCTCAATGTACGACATCGAGGTCACAAAAAAACCGGCCCCGCTTTGCGCAGGGCCGGTTGGAATGTGGATCGTAGATCGGCTTACTGGAAGTCGCCGGCGTAGGTCCAGCTGCCCAGACGGCCGGTGTTGGCCGAAGAGGTCGCCGTGATCGCAACCGACGTGGCCGTGGCCGACGTGACGGTGTATCCGGCGTTCTCGTTCGACGCCATCTTCGAGGGGATGCTGTAGCCCGAATAGCTGCCCTGGCCACCGCCCATCGATGAGGGACGGATCTTGAACTGATAGGCGTGCGCGGCGATGTTGTTGAGGTCGTTGATGATGGCATCCTTGTTAGCCTGGATGCTCTGAGCGGAGAAGAGGCTCAGACCGACCGCGATGGCGATACCGACGATGATAACGCCGAGGATGATGAGAAGAAGCTGTTGCTGACCCATTTGGG
>JALONQ010000035.1 GCA_025454835.1 Bacteroidota bacterium
AAAGGAGATTTACGCTGATCGAAGGATCTTGATCTGCGGTCATCCTTTTCTTCTGCGTCATCAGCGTTCATCTTTTTCCCTGAGAGAACCGGGAACGCAGATGACGCTGAAAAGAGGGATTGCCGCTGATCGAAGGATCTTGATCTGCGGTCATCCTTTTCTTCTGCGTCATCAGCGTTCATCTTTTTCCCTGAGAGAACCGGGAACGCAGAAAACGCTGAAGAGAGGGATTGCCGCTGATCGAAGGATCTTGATCTGCGGTCATCCTTTTCTTCTGCGTCATCAGCGCTCATCTTTTTCCCTGAGAGAACCGGGAACGCAGATAACGCTGAAGAGAGGGATTGCCGCTGATCGAAGGATCTTGATCTGCGGTCATCCTTTTCTTCTGCGTCATCAGCGTTCATCTCTTTCTCTAACCTGCAGGGGTATCTCCATGTCCATCCGCCCCGTCAAGCGCATCATCGAATCCCAGCCCACCATCGAAGGGGCCGGCGTGAAGTTGCGCCGCGCGTTCGGGTTCGGCGACACCGAGGAGTACGACCCATTCCTCCTCCTCGACGACTTCCGGAACGACAACCCGGCCGACTATCTGAAGGGATTTCCCTGGCATCCGCATCGGGGCATTGAGACGATCACCTACGTGCTGGCGGGGACCGTTGCACATCAGGATAGTCTCGGCAATAAGGGCTCACTCGGGGCCGGTGACGTACAATGGATGACCGCCGGGCGCGGCATCCTGCACCAAGAGATGCCGGCCGGCAACGAGCGCGGGATGATGCACGGCTTCCAGCTGTGGGCCAATCTTCCGTCAGCTATGAAAATGACGAAGCCGCGCTACCAGGATGTTCCGGGAAAGGAGATCCCCGAGATCATCGATGACGACGGAACGGCCGTTCGCATCGTCTGCGGCAACTTCTGGGGGAAGACCGGGCCCGTGGAGGGAATCGCCTCGGACCCGCGGTATCTGGATGTCTGGGTGCCGCCGCTCAAGAAGAAGCGATTCCCCGTCGATGCAACGCGTCATGCGTTCGCGTACGTGTTCCAGGGTTCCGGGACATTCCGGGATGCGTCACAACCGATGGGTGTGCTGACAGAACTTCCCGGACCCTCCGAAGGGGTCGTACGGGACCACACCGGCAACCGTTCGCTCATCCTGTTCGATACCGGAGACGAGATCGTCGTTCAGGCGGGTGAGGATGGTATCCGATTCTTGCTGGTCTCCGGCAAACCGATCAAAGAGCCTGTGGCGTGGTACGGCCCGATCGTGATGAACACCCAGGCAGAGCTGCGGCGGGCCATGATGGACCTTCAGGACGGGACGTTCATCCGAAAGGCATGACCACTCGCGGGGCGCAACGGCGGCAGCCGACCGTCGCTCAGCGGACCAGCGTCATCGTGCGGCTGACCGACATCGTGCGCCCGTCGCGTCCTGAGACCTGCAAACGCGTGATGTAGATGCCGGACGGAACGCCTGCCGCATCCCATTCCTCGAGATACTCCCCCGCTCCACTCTCGCGGTCCGCCAGCACAGCCACTTCGTGACCCAGCAGGTCGACGACTGAGAGCCGCACCCTTCCCTCTTGTTCGATACTCCATCGGATGCGCGTCGTCGGATTGAACGGATTGGGATAGTTCGGCTCCAGCCGCATCCCGGTCGGCACGCCGGGATCACAAACGCTGGTCGTACTCAGCAGCACACCGATCTGGTAGGCCGCAGTATAGACCTCCTCTTCGACCCGATACCATCCTGAGTACGATCCCAGCGCATACGACGTCTTGCTCCCGTTCGTCAGGAAGACGATGCCGTACGATCCGTTTGCCGCCGCGTACATGTCGCTGATGAGTCCATAGGCCTCGCCCGGGTGACCGATGAGCGCTTGACCCTGAATGAGCGCGGTCGTCGGGCTGATGCCGCAGGCATACGCGTTGAAGATGCCGTAGTACGGGTCGCCGTTCGAGCCGGAGTAGGTCCAGTTCGTCGTCAGCATTCTTGCCACGGTGGTGTCACGCAGGATCCGCACACCGTTGACCGTTCCGCCGTTCGCCAGGAGCCGCATGATCGTCGCCAATCCGCGGGCACTCACTCGGAGACCCCCCTGTGGGCCGAAGATGAGTCCGTTCGTCCCCAGCGCGTAGCCACTAAGGTCCCGTGGTGTCGGCTTGACCCCGCCAAAATCATCGGCCTGCGCCGTCCAGACCCCGCCAGGATATCGGTACAGAACGGCCACATTATTCATGTTCCGCAGGTCATGGACATTGAAGCTTGCGTCGAGTCCGAGCGGGGCGAGGATCTGCTCGCGACAGAACACATCGAAGCGCTTTCCTGAAAGGCGTTCGACCAGCGTTCCCAGAACACCGAAGTTGATGTTGGCGTACGCAAAATAGGCCGACGCGGACCCTCGTGTCGCGCTCCACATGTCGGAGCTGAAGGAGGCACCTCCGCTCACCAACAGTTCCGACAAGGCCGGGATGCTTGCGTTCGCATACGTGGCCGAGAGGAATGCGTTGTAGCCCGTGCCGTCGCGCAGACTGGAGGTGTGCGAAAGGAGCCTCCGATAGGTCACGGGCTGCGACGGAAACGCGGGATTTCGGAGCGTGAAGCCGAGCGCCGTCGACACGTCATCGTCCAAGCCGAACGCCCCCTGCTCATAGAGCTTCATGACCGCCAGCGCCGTGATCGTCTTCGAGATCGACGCGATACGATAGATGGAGCTATCGGTCATGGCGATGGATCGACCGATGTCCGCGAGGCCGTAGCCACGGGCGAAGACAACGCTGTCGTGCTTGACCACTGCCACCGACATGCCGGCAAGCTGGTAGCGCGTTGCGATGCCCGACAGAACGCCATGGAGCGAATCGGACCAGGTCTGGGCAGGCGTGAGGGATGTCAGAACGTAGCAAAGCAGGAGAAGCCAATAACGATGTCGGCGGCGCATGATCGTATTCATGTGAACGACAACATGTTCCCCGGAAATTGACTGAGTGTCAAGGTGGCCTGAGGTCGAGTACGGTGCCGGACTTCCCGACACGATCGTCGGTGATCTCCACACGACGTGCACCGGGACTTCAGTCACTCCAACGTTCCTTCCCGGTTTTTGCTCCCGAATCCCCGATCCACGATCTCGCTTCTGCTTCAGGTCATGCGGCACGTCCTTTGCATTTATGTGTCGTGCTCTTCCTCTCGTGAGGAAGAATCCCACATCGACAACTGGAGAACGCCTGTGGACTTCATGAACCCTGAAACCCTTTGGCTGAACCTCACCAATGCCGCCCTGGGCTTGGTGACGGTCATCTGTATCGTCGCCGTGGTTCGCGTGGCGCTGCAGGAGTGGCTGTGGCGAACGACGGAGCAGGCCAAACTGGCTTTGCCCGACGACACGCACGCGTTCGATATCGCCGGCCTTGGCATCACGATGGCCGACGGCGGCGAGCGCCTCGACGAGTCGAAGCGCATCCTACGTCGTTCGGACGGTCAGGACGATGATCCCCCGAACATCATCCGCTCGACCAACTAGGGTCTGACCGGAGGCTGCCATGCGTTGCCCATTTCTCCGGGAGGCCCAGGTCAAATTCTGCCGGGGTGCTGTCTCATCGAAGATGATCATGCGATCATCCGCCAGCGACGAGCATGAGCGGTGCACGTCGGATTCCTGGCCCGATTGCCCGGCCGCCCGGCAACACCATCAGGAACATGCGCCGGCGAAGCGTTGCCCGTTCCTCCACGAATCTCTGGTGCAATACTGCGCCGGAGCGCCGGTCTCGAAGTTCGTCCCCTACAGCGATGACCAGTCGGCCCGCTGCTCCGATGATCGCCATGCGTACTGCGATGTCCTGCTCTCGCTCGAAGGCGGACGGGCGCCACGCACGAACGGAGACCCGGCCACGTGGGTACCCGACGGGCGCCACTTTGCGCCCAACCACCTGTGGCTCGACGTCGCCCCCGACGGACATTGGCACATCGGCGTCGACGCGTTCGTCGGCCATGTGACCGGCCGCATCGACGCGATCTCGTTCATCAACGGCGCGGCCGGACAGCACCCGACGGTGGTGCTGACCGTCGGCGACACGGACCTCCAACTCGTTTTCCCCGTCGCTCTCCAAGCGGCGGCAACGAACAACCGTTTGCGGTCGCAATGCGAACGGGTCGTGGACGAGCCGTACACGGGCGGATGGTTGTTCGAAGGCGCGAACCGTCCCGGTTCGATCGACCTCATGGGCCTGCGGTCCGGCGAGCCGCTCAAACGATGGATGAGAGATGAACTGCATCGTTTGAACTCTGCCGTCCAGCAGCACGCGGCCCAGACGACGGGGCTGTGGAATGACGGCGGCACGGCCGTGCCCGGCGTCATCCGCCATCTCGATCGGCCGGCTGCTCTTTCGCTCTACGCCGAGTTCTTCTCACCGTTCGTCGCTTGGAGGAGTTTGCCGTGAATCGATTCCGCGTCCTGTTCCCGCTGGCGGGACTGCTCGTTGGGCTGACCGCCGGGTGGGTGCTGTTCCCTGCCCTGCTCTACCGCACCGAGGAGCAGCCTCTCCAATTCAGTCATGCCGTCCACACCGACACGGGCGGCATGGCTTGCGCCGACTGTCATTCATTCGACGCCGATGGCCGCTTCGTCGGCATACCGACCACGGCCCAGTGCGCATCGTGTCATGCCGACGTGATGGGCGAGACGGAGAACGAAAAGCGTTTCGTCGAGGAGTATGTGAAGACGAACCGCGAAGTCCCGTGGAAGGTATACGCCCGCCAGCCGGACAACGCCTACTTTCCCCATGCCGCCCACGTGACACGCGGCGGTATCGCTTGTGAGCGGTGCCACGGTCCACATGGCACGATGAACACGCTTCGGCCGTATCAGGTGAACCGGATCACCGGGTACAGTCGCGACATCTGGGGCTCCTCCATCGGCCGCGTCGGGATGGAGCCGTGGGAAGGGATGAAGATGGACGATTGCGTCAGATGCCACCGCGAGACCGAACGCGCGCGCGCCTGCCTTGATTGCCACAAGTAAACAAGCTTGCACGCAGAGTCGCAGAGATCGAAACGTTCGCAGAGGAAAGATAAATGACGGTGAAAGAGCGATCCACTGACCGATCCAGCTCAAATTCTTGCCCTGCGTTCTCTGCACGCTCTGCGTCTCTGCGAGAAACGCCTGTTTCGAGGTTCGTCATCGATATCCTACGAAGATTCTAATGCCTCTGACCCGACGTGATATTCTCCGCTTCGCCGGCGCCGCCACCGCCGGGATCGTCTTCTCGCCGCTTCCGTGGAAGATGCTCGACGACGTTGCGATCTGGACCCAGACCGGCCCGTGGATCCCGAAAGTGCCGCGCGGTCCCATCAGCCACGTTCCGTCGATCTGCTCCGTTTGTCCGGCCGGATGCCCGGTGACCGCTCGCTGCGTGGCGGGCGTCCCGTCGAGCCTTCGCGCCGCCTCCGGCAGCGGACAACCCCTCTGCCCGATCGGCCTCACCGGCCATCACCTGGCCTACCATCCGTTGCGGGTCGCCGGTCCGTGCCTGGTCGAACACCGCGGCGAAAAGGTGCTGACCACGAGCCTCTCGCTGGACGAGGCGCTCCGACGGCTTCCGTCTGTCGATGGGGACCGTTCGGTCATGATCGTCGACCAGCGCCCGGGGCGGGCGATCTCGGACCGCTACCGAGCGTTCGTGCGCCAGCATCCCGGAAGTTTTTATGCCGTTCCCGATGACGACGCCTCGATGCGGACGGTCGGATACGACCTCGAACGGGCACATACGATCCTGGCCGTCAGCACGCCGTTGCTCGACGGGTGGACGACCCCCGCCCGAACAGCACGGCTCATCGAACGCCGTTCGAAGAACGACGGACTGCGCATTCTCGCCGCTGATGCCGCGCGGTCCCGCACGGCAACGCTGGCCGATCGATGGATGCCCATTCGTCCAGGAAGCGAAGCGGCCCTGCTCGTCGCACTGCTCCACCTGGCGCACGCCCATCGCCAACCCGACATGACGCCCTCGATGCGCGCCATCATCGAACGCACGACGCCAGAGCGTGTGGCCGCGGCCATTGGCGTCACGCCCGTGCAATTGCGGCATGTGTATGAGAAGCTCACGGAGCGCGGACCTTCGCTCGTCGTCGTTGGCGGGGATGGATCGAACTCCGTCGACGCCGAGACCGATCGCCTCGCGTTCCAACTGAATCGCGCCCTCGGAGCCGCTTCCAATGGCGCCATCCGCCAGCGGCCGGCGATCCCGGTCTCAGAAGGGTTGCGCGAACGCGACCTGGCCGTGGCAACGCCACTCTCGTCCGTGCCCGATGCCAGCGTCGCCCTCGTGATCATCGACGGCGACGAAGGCACCTGCCATCTATCGTGGGAGTCGATCGTCCGAACGCTCCACCCCGGCGCCTCGATCGTCGTCAGCCTCTCGCCGGTCCTGACGGCGCTTGCGTCGCACGCCGATCTCATCATCCCTTCGCCCGCTCCGTTCGAATCGTTCGGAGAGGCGACGGGAGACGGCACGGATATCGCGTGCCGTTACGGCGTGAGCCGTCCGTTGCATCCGCGGCGTCCGGGCAGCGTGGATCCTGAGCTCGTCCTGGGACATCTCAGCGGTCAGGTGATCGAGCACGAGGCCGCCCTCCGCGACAAGGTCGCCGGTATCTGGGCCTCCCGCCGGGGCCAGATCCGCACGCCGGATGGTTCCACGACCAACCTGACTTCAGTCGAAGGCGCCGGGTCATTGTGGACGGCGTTGAGCGAAGGAGCCGTATGGACACTCGAAGGAGCTCCGGCGTCCGCGTCGGTGCGAGCATTGGAGTCTGATGCTTCCGCGACCGATCGGCTCGCCGCGCGGCTTTCCGAACTTGCGGCCGGCGGCGCGACCTCGACCATCGCTGTTGTCCCGACGACGTGGGCCCCCGTCACCAGTTGCAGTCGTTTGTCTCCGCTGATGACGAAACTGTACCAGGAATCCGGACTACGGCCGACATCCGAAGTGGCGGCGGTCGCTCCAGCCACGGCTCACGCGTGCGGCGTCGAAGACGGCGCCGTAGCCGAGCTGCGCGCCGGTGAACAGTCCAGCAAGGTCAAAGTGCGCGTCAGCGACAGTCTCGCCCCGGGCATGGTCCAGCTCTCCGCCGGACCCGACCCGGTCGGCTTCCGTTCTCCAGAACCACCCGCCGTCGCGAACGCCCTTCCCCGCGGTCGCGCCGCCGAACTTCGAAAGAGTTGACATGCCTGCTCGTTATGGAATGGTGATCGACCTCGACCGCTGCACCGGCTGCGGCAACTGCACCGTGGCCTGCGCCGTCGAGAACAACATCCCGCCAGGTCCTCCGGGTGTCACGGACCGGACGGGCATTACGTGGATGCGCGTCTACGAAGCTGACAACGGCGAAGGCTTTCCCGAGACACAGTCTGCCTTTGTTCCCGTCATGTGCATGCAGTGCGAAGAACACACGCCGTGCGTGTCGGTCTGTCCGCAGAACGCTGTCGAGGTCGACCCGGAGACGGGCATCGTTGGACAGATCCCCGAGCGCTGTCTCGGCTGCCGCTACTGCATGGCCGCCTGCCCCTACCATGCCCGCTACTTCAACTGGTGGGACCCGAAGTGGCCAGAGGGTATGGAGAAGACCCTCAATCCTGACGTCTCGCCGCGCATGCGGGGCGTCGCGGAAAAATGCAATTTCTGCCACGGTCGGCTCCATACAGCGCGTGAAAAGGCGGCCGCTGCTGGGAACGCCGCCATCGACCCCGCCGACTACGTGCCGGCATGCGTCGAGTCCTGCCCGACACAGGCCATTGTGTTCGGCGATCTGAACGATCCTGCTTCCGAGGTCGCGAAGCTCAGCCGCGACGAACGGGCCTTCCGTTTCCTGTCGCGCCTTGGCACCGAACCCAAGGTTTCGTATCTCTCGTCACGCGCGTGGGTGCGGTCGCTGGCCGACCGTGTGCTCGCCCGAGATCAGAAGGAGGAAGCCCGTGGATAGTCAATGGATCCCCCGCGGACTGCAGCGCACTTCATTTCCCCGCTTCCTGGCCTGGATCCTGCCATGGGCTGGTCTGCTTGCCTGGGGACTCTTCGGCGCGGCGCTGTGCCTCATTGAGGGACTGAATCAGACGAACATGGACAACCGGTTCGCGTTCGGCCTCTGGATCTATCTCGACCTGACGATCATCGCCTTCGGCGCCGGAGCCTTCTTCACCGGGTTCCTGCTGTATCTCCTTCGGCGTGAAGCGCTCCGTCCCGTCATCAACAGCGCTGTCGTGCTCGGCCTCATTTGCTACAGCGGCGCGATCATCGTGCTCATGGTCGACGTCGGCCAGCCGCTTCGGGCATGGTTCACGTTCTGGCATCCGAATACGCACTCGATGTTGACGGAAGTCACGTTCTGTCTGACCTGCTACCTGACCGTCCTGCTCATCGAGTACGTGCCGGTGCTGCTGAAGAACCGGCAGTTCCGGCGCATTCCGAAGATGCTCGTGTTCGAGTTCGAGCTGCACAAGCTCATGCCCATCCTGGCGGGCGTCGGAGCGTTCCTTTCGTTCTTCCACCAAGGGTCGCTCGGCGGCCTCTACGGCGTCATGCAAGGGCGTCCGTTCGCCTTCCGCGAAGCGATCGGCATTTGGCCGACGACGTTCTTCCTGTTCATCTTGTCGGCCATGGCGGCCGGACCGAGTTTCCTCATCGTGACAACGCGCCTGGTTGAATCGCTCACGAAGAAGCGGCTCGTGGACGACCGAGCGCTCAGGACGCTCGGCCGGATCTCCGGCTTCATGCTGGCAGGCTATCTCGCCCTCAAGGCCATCGATACGCTGGTCTGGATCAATGCGACGTCGCCAGGAGCCGGATTCCCGGCGTACGAGTACTATGAACGCGCATCGTTCGGGACCTGGATCCTTTTCCTGGAGATCGGGGTCTTCGGTGTCCTTCCGGCTCTCCTTCTGCTCAGCCGCCACACCCGCGAACATCGCGGCTGGCTGTTGACGGCCGCGGGCCTGGTGTTGTCCGGCATAGCCCTGAATCGATTTGTCCTCACGATCCAAACGCTGGCCCTGCCAACGCTGACATTCGACCCGTTCCTCAGCTACGTGCCGAGCTGGCAGGAAGTGGCAACTTTCACGGCTGTCGTTGCGTACGGCGTCCTGCTCTATTCACTCTCGTACCGCTACCTCCCGCTCTTTCCACAGGAGCGTGAGTTGGCACAGTCGTAACGGAGGCACATCATGCTACCCTGGGTCTACGAATTTCAGTGGAATGCGTTCCACATCACGTTCCTCCTCATCTTCTTCACCGTCGCCGTCGTGGTCGCAACGACGGTCGTCCGAGCGATCGTCCGTTCGAACCGCCGACTCGCTCGCGAAGGCCATGCCCGCGTGTCGTGGCATTCGGCCTTTGAGGAGCTTCCCGCCTCGACGCGCGTCTGCCGACACCAGATGTCCGGTGAAGTGCGGCAACGGACCTGCGTGAATGAGTTCGCGTGCGCCGACTGTCCGGAACACCAGCGCTACCTCGCCTCCGGCCAGTCGCCCAGTTCGTCCCGGCCCCTGTCGTTCACGCCGGCCGTGACCGTCTCGGGCATCCAGCTCCCGACCGATCGCTATTACGATCGCGGCCATACATGGGCTCGCATCGAACCCGACGGCACGTTCTCGGTCGGGGTCGACGAACTTGGTCGCCGGCTGCTCGGCCCGGTGGAGTCGGTGGAGCTGCCTCCGATCGGGACGAAGGTCGCGACGCATGCGCCCGCGATCCGGATCACGACGAAGCACGGCCTTGCGATGCTCCGGTCGCCGATCGACGGCGAAGTGACGTACGCATGTGCCGAAGGGGATCGATGGAAGATGAAGGTGAAGATGGACCCGCAGTCCAGCGTGGCGCATCTCCTCCGTGGTCCGGAGATCGGTCCATGGCTGACGAGGGAACTCGAGCGCCTGCAGATGACACTGTCCGATCAGAAAGTGGGCTTCAGCCTGGCCGACGGCGGCGTCCCTGTCGAGTCCATGCCCGACGCAGCGCCGAAGAAGGATTGGGAGGCCGTCTGGGGAGAGATGTTTTTGGAGGCTTGACCCAAGTCGCGGGGGGTGCAGCCCCGGGAGAGGTGATAGGAGGAAGGTGATAGGAGATGGGGAGGTTGCAGGGAAAATCTTCCTACGAATAACGAACCGCCAAGGGAAGGACTTCCTTGGCGGTTTCGTTTGAAGCCCTTCACGGTGATGTCTCTGTGACACCTTCCAATACCTCACTCCTCCATCCTTCCTCCTCTTCCGAGACATTCCCGGGACATCACCTCGGTATCCCGTACTTTTTGATCCTGTCGTACAACGTCGACCGGTCGATGCCGAGCAGCGATGCCGCTTCCTTCACGTTGCCTCTCGTCCGTCCCAGCATCGCCGTGATCACGCTGCGTTCCACTTCGTCGAGCGTCAGGTCCGTCGGTGGCTGCCAGCCAGACGTGGCCGCCGCCTCATGCGGCACCAGGAACTGAAAGTCCTCCGCCGTCAGCGTGGTTCCGCGGCACGTGACGAGAGCCCGTTCGATGGCATTTTCGAGTTCGCGGACATTTCCCGGCCAGTCCCGCTCCAGCAGAATGCGCAGCCCCTCTTCAGAGATCCCCGTGACGGGCCGTCCGAGCTCGTGCGAAAGACGCTGGACGAAATGCTGCGCCAGCAGCGGTATATCGTCGCGGCGGTCGCGCAGCGGAGGGATCGTGATCGTAATGACGTTGAGACGGTAGTACAGATCGTCGCGGAACGTCCCCGCCTGCACCGCCTTCGGCAGGTCACGGTTCGTTGCCGCGATCACGCGCACATCCACTTCGAGCTCGTCCGAACCCCCGACGCGGTAGAGCCGGCGTTCCTGCAACACGCGGAGCAGGTCCATCTGCAACTTCGGCGAGATGTCGCCGATCTCGTCCAAGAAGATCGTCCCGCCGTTGGCCATCTCGAATTTCCCCTTCTTCTGCGACGTCGCCCCCGTGAACGATCCTTTCTCGTGGCCGAACAGCTCCGACTCAAGCAGGGTCTCGGCCAACGCCGCGCACGACACACCGATGAACGGCTTCCCGGCCCGGTCGCCCGAGAAATGAATGGCCCTGGCGACAAGTTCCTTCCCCGTTCCGCTCTCGCCCTGGATCAGGACGGTGCTCTTCAGGCCGGACACTTCGCGGATCAGGTCCAGGATCTGATGCATTCGGGAGTTCTTGCTGAGAATGTCGTGGACGTGGTACTGTCTCGCCAGCTTCTGCCGGAGGATCGTATTCTCGCGCTGCAGGTTCTTCACTTTGATGATCCTGCTCACCAACAACGAGATCTCCTGCGGATGGCAGGGCTTGACGACATATTCCTGCGCTCCCTCTTTCATCGCCGCGATCGCCGTGTCGACCGTCGCGTAAGCGGTAATGATGATCACGGACGCTTCCGGATGGAGTTTGTGGACCTCGAGCATCGTCTCGATCCCATCGATCCCGCCGGGCATCTTCAGGTCGATGAAGTAGAGTGCGTAGTCCTTCTCCCTGGCCCGGCCGATCGCTTCACGCCCGCAACTGACGGTATCCACCAGATAGCCGTCCTCGCGGAGCCACGCCGCCATCGAATCGCGCATGATCTCCTCGTCGTCGACGACGAGGATCTCCCATTTCGTGTTCATGATGTGCTCTTTCGTGACACCAACGTGATCGAGTCCCAGTCACCCTCGCATCTCGGCAACGGACGATTTCACCTCCAAGCCCCCGACAGGCTCGGGCCAAAGGGCGCCAAGACGCGAACGATCATTGTGATCTGCTGCTGCGCCTCAGCGTCTCCGCGGTGAGAGATCCCGCCGCTTTGAAGTCGTGTACCAGCGCCGTGCATCCGTCGCACAACTCCTCCCCCTTCTGATCGATCGCTTCCACCGCCGTGGCCAGCGACATCGGACACGACCGTTCGGCGCAATGGACGAGGCCGACCGTGTGACCGACCTCGTGGATCACTTCAGCGATGAACCGCCGACGGACGAGGTCTGGACGTGAAGACAGACCGTAGAAGGAGGGATCCAAACGAGCCGTCGAGACCACGGCGGCGGCCCCCTTCAACTGAGCCTGACCAAAGACAAAGCTGAGCATCGGAATGCACAGGTCGACCGCGGTCACACCGAGGAGGCGATCGCCCGGGTCACGGGCCCCGACAAGCAACGTCCGGAGCAGCACCTCGGAGCCGTGCTGTTGCCTCTTGGCATCCCAGGCGTCGGCAGGGATCGGACGTTCGGCCCGGCGGTGCACCTCAAGGTCGTAGGAACGCCAGACCGGATCGGCGATGGCGTCCAGGAGGTCCGGCGAAACCGGACCGAAACTTACCACGAGGAGCCGGTTCACCCTGTTGTCGGTTCGGCGTCCACCGGTTCGGGACGCGATTGAGCATCCACGAGAGGCAGTGTCACCGTCACGGTCGTTCCCTTGCCGACGGCGCTTTCGACATCGATCGTCCCGCGATGGGCCTCGATAATGCCATAGACCACGGCCAGACCAAGCCCGACGCCCTTTCCTTCTCCCTTCGTCGTGAAGAAGGGGTCGAAGATCTTCGACGCCAGCTCTGCCGTCATGCCCTCGCCATTGTCATGCACGCGGATCGTGATCCGCTGGCCGGGCTCATCGGCCTCTGCCTCCAACTGAACGTTGGCGCTCGGCTTCCCCGCGCTCGCTTCGGCCGCATTCATGAGCAGATTGACAAGCACCTGCTGTATCTGTGAAGGGTCGCAGGGGATCGGCGGCAGACGATCGGGGAACTTGATCTCCAGGGCCACTCCCATGAGCTCGAACTTGTGGCCTATGATCGTGACGAGCGAGGCGACGATGTGATGCAGATCGCCCTGCACGCGATGCGACGTGGTCCGGCGAGAGAAGGCGAGCAGGTCCGAGACGATCTTGCCAACGCGCGCCGTTTCGTGCGAGATCTGCTCGAGATAGCGCTTCACTTCCGGCAGCCGTTCCGGTGGGATGCCCCTTTCGCCGACGATGCGTTGAATGAGCACCGCCAGGTTGAGAACGCCCGACAGCGGATTGTTGATCTCGTGGGCGACGCTGGCCGACAGTTGGCCCAGCGAGGCCAGCCGGTCGGTCTGCACGAGCCGCTGGTGGGCCACTTCGAGTTGCTGGGTCCGTTGTTGCACGCGCGTCTCCAACCTCTGCGTGAAGTTGCTGTTCTCGTCGACCGCTTCTTTCAATCGTACCCGCATTGTTTCGAACGATCTGGCCAGCGCTCCGAGCTCACCGCTTCGCGGCAACGTGAGCGGTTCTTCGAGTTTCATCTGGCTGACCGCCTGCGTCCCCACGATAAGCTCCTCGATCGGACGGTCGACGAACCGTCGCGTGAAGAGGACGATCAGAATGCCCACGAGAACGACATGCAGCCCGGTCGTCAACATGACGTTCTCGCGAACGGCGGCCAGTTCGGCATCGACACGGTCGAGGCCCAGCGACACGTCGAGCACTCCCAGCACGGAGATGTCGCGCGGGTGCGCATGACAATCGGCCTCGCTGCAAGAGGGTTCATTGTAGATGGGCGTCACCATCGCCAGTTTCCGGCGTCCGTCAGGACCCGTGAACACCCGAGACCGCTCGGGGGTCTCGAGCCGGACGAGCGGCTGATCCGACGCATGGCACATGTAGCACGCCTCGGCCCGCTTGTCGACCTGCCGCTCGTCATCGGCCACGGTCGAGAACATCACTCTCCCTTCTTTGTTGAAGATGCGGATACGATCGATCCCGGGGTTGCCGGCGATCGTTTGCATGATCTGGTAGGCCGCCTCGCGATGATCCGCATTCATCGCGTGCCACGTCGCGCTCGCAATGGAACGTGACAACTGGTCGGCGCCACTTATCATGGCGTCGAGCAGTTGCCGCTCCTGCACGCGCAGGTCAAGGAACCCGGAGATGCCTTCAGCCGCGACGATCAGTATCGTCAGAGCGGCGATCAGGCGGGTGGTGATGCGCTTTGGAATGAGGCGGCGCATAGGAGTGGCCGGCTGGTGGGAGACAACGACACGTGATGTCGGAAATTGCAACATTCATGCCCTTCGATCCTGTCAGATTCGGGAACACCGGGTCAGACAGCCTCCAAAAAGGGTTCAGAAAGCGTAAGGCCATCCGGGGATCCGGACGGCCTTTCTGGAAATCGAGAGGAAAGGATCAGAGAACTCGAAAAGGTTAGCCGTTCTGAGAATACTCGTCAAACGCTGTGCGTAAGCCTCACCGAAATGCGGAATGGACGAGGCCCCTTCGAACCAACGTGCAACTGCACAAAAACAGCGATTCCGAGGATGGCTTCATCCTCGATGAAGTGTATCTGGTGAGAGGTCGTTCCAGCCTCAGGAGACGGATGTGGCCAGAGATGTGTCGGGCCCTTGGCTGACATGGCGGGCGTCAAGAAGCTGGGACACGGCACGGGGGATCAGGCGAGTCAATCTGGCGCTCCACCAGGGAAACGAAAAGGCGGCGGGCACGTTGATGTGCTCCGCCGCCTTCGCTGTTCGGACGCAGATCCCTCAGAACGGCCCGCAGACCTTCGCCCGCAGAATGATGAACTGATTGCCCGTCACGCCGGCCTGCGAGAAGGTCCACGACGGAGTCTTGCCCAATCCGCTGACTTGCACTGGGAACTGGCTCGGGTCGACGGTCGGCACACCGTTCACGACCGGATACGGCATTGAACCATAGAAGAGAGCCACGTCATCGAGCCCGAACAACGGCTCCGCGTCGACGGTGACCGTGAGAGTGTTCGCAACGTAGGAAATGCTCACCGTCCCCACTTTGTACGCGCCGGCCAGGTCGCACGACCCCGCTCCATCAGCCTTGGCGAACAGGTCCATGGTCGTCGACCCCGGCGCAATCGGATTCGTCCAGCCCCACTCGGCGAACAACGCGTTGTCGTCGGCATCGGTCAGGTCATAGAAGCATGCGGCCCCATTGCCGTACGCATAGGCTGTCTCACACTGATCTGGTGGCGGCGCAACCTTGTCGCACGTGATCACGATCGTGGTGTAGGTGGCCCAGCGTCCCCGCGTCTCGCGGAAACGAGTATCGGCGCTCCAGGCGCTCTCAACAGTGTGGAACCACCGGCCGACCTGTTTTCGGACGACCGCATGGGCAGCCACGTACCACGGGTTGAAGTTGCCGCATTGATAACCGATCTCCGTGAACGGAACCGTCACGACCCACGTCGTGTCGTTGATCCGTCGGTCGCGGTACGGGAACTTCCGAGGCTTTGGATCTCCCTTGCGCGTGTCGGGCATGGACTCGAGCGAAGCCCCGATCCACAGGTCCACGGAGTGAAGCTTCCATCCTGCCGAGGTCGTGTACCGCACTTCAAGCGCGTCCACAACACCGTCACCGTTCGTGTCGACGTCATCGAACGATACGTTTCCTACGTCGACCGACCTCCGTGTCATCAGGTCGACCGTCGGGTTGTTGGTGCCATTGGGGGAGACGATGAACGGCTGTTCCTGTTCAAGTCGCCAGCCCTCGGCTTCGGGCGCGATCGGTTGAGGCCCATCGCATCCGGAGAACCACAGGCCGCCGAGCACGAGGGCTCCGGCAGCCAAGGCAAAGCTGCTTCTGAACTTCATGGGTTGATCCTCCCTTATGTACGGTCACTCCGACAACGAGCGGCACGCTGGGCGCTCGCACACGCCCGTTGATCGCTGCTCGCTACTTGGCTGCATCTTTTCCTGAACGGGCCACAAAAAGGAAGGCGTCGCGGACGAAGTCGGCCGCATTGTTGGCGAACGGATCGGGGATCGCCTTCTTCAGCGCATCGTAGGTCATGACAACACCGCCGGCTGAGATCGCTCCGTTCGAGTTGATCAGAATGGCCCGATTCGTTTCGCCGCACTTGAGAACAACGCTTGCCTTGACGTTCGGGAACGCCGTTTCGACCACCGGCTCGACGCGAATCACGCCCCCGAGGATCTTCATTCCGAGCGGGTCGTCAAAGTCCACCTCGATGTTCTGCGTCTTGAGATAGGCTAGGTCTTCCTGGATCAGTCGGCGTGTGATCGTCGCCACCTCGTTGGCCACGGCGGTCATCTTATCCCTCAACACGGCGAACGTGTTCCACTCCTTGACCGTGCCATCAAGGAGCGTTTTTGAACCTGCATTCATGGATATCCTCCAGATGTTTAAAATATAGTCATCTCACGAGGGTTCGCAAGTGACAGCGTTGTAATGCTTGCGTAACCGCACGCATTTGGGCGAATGACCTTCCCGCCCTTTGGAAAGAGGGAGTCCCCACCTTCCCAGCCGGGCGAAGAATCCGTTCATGATGCCTTCCACCGAAATATGGCAAAAAACGCGATGAACCTCGCGCAAATTCAACGAAATGCCCCATTTTTGGCAACTTTCGTGGCACATGGCTTGAGTATGTTTGGAGGGCTATGGTGTGACAAGCCTTCCGAGCTTGACCAACCTTTCGCTAGATTGATTCAACCGTATGGCTGCGCTTGGTAAGAGCGCATCCGCACGCCCTCGGGCAGCCACAGATAATCCGCAATCTTCAATCCCTGCCTGCGTGCCGATGGGCACTTCGGCAGGCAGGCGCAATCCGCAATATCTCAGACCTCCTATGAAGAAAGACTTCCTCACCATCCGCGACATGTCTCCCAAAGAGTTGGCCAAGACCCTGACGCTCGCGGCCGACATCAAGAAGCACCCGAAGAAGTACGCCACGTCCCTGAAGGGCAAGGCTCTGGCGATGATCTTCGAGAAGCCGTCGCTGCGAACGCGCGTAACCTTCGATGTCGGCATCCACCAGCTCGGAGGCTTCTCCGTGCCGCTCATGCCGTCGGAGATCAGTCTCGGCAAGCGCGAGTCGGTCCACGACGTGGCCAAGAACCTCGAGCGCATGGTCCAAGGGATCATGATCCGGACGTTCGCGCATCAGATCGTGATCGACATGGCCAAGCATGCCAGGGTGCCGGTCATCAATGCGCTCACCGACTACTCGCATCCGTGCCAGGCGCTGGCAGACTTTCTCACCATCAAGGAGGTGAAAGGAAAACTGAAGGGGCTCAAGCTGACCTACGTCGGCGACGGGAACAACGTCGCCCACTCGCTCATGTTCGCGGGGGCGCGTCTGGGCGTCAACGTCACGGTCGCTTGCCCCGAAGGCTACGATCCGGACCCGACCGCGTTTCGGCACGCGCAGGAAGACGCCAAAGAGACCGGGGCCCGTATCGAAGTCGTTCGCGACCCGATGAAGGGGGTGGAAGGTGCGGACGCGATCTACACAGACGTCTGGGCCTCGATGGGCCAGGAAGCGGAGACTGAGAAGCGGAAGGCGATCTTTAAGCCCTACCAGGTCAACGCGGCCCTGATGTCGCGCGCCAACAAGGGGGCCATCTTCCTTCATTGTCTGCCCGCACATCGCGGAGACGAAGTGACCGACGATGTGATCGACAGCAAAGCCTCGGTCGTGTTTCAGGAGGCCGAGAACCGCCTGCACGCACAGAAGGCGGTGATGCTGCAACTGATGAAATAGGCGTGAACACTGATGACACGGTAAGAGGGTATCGGCACTGATCAAAGATCCGTGATCATCCCATTCTTCAGTGTCATCTGTGTTCGTCTCTTTTCGAACTCATCGTGTCTCAGACCGCCCTCATCGCCATCGGAGGCAACTCCCTCATCCGCGCCGGCCAGCGCGGCACCATCGACGAACAGCTGGCCAACGCGCACGCCACCGCCCGTTCGATCGTCCGCATGGTCGAGCGCGGCTGGCGCATCGTCATCACGCACGGCAACGGCCCGCAGGTCGGCGCACAGCTCCTCCGCTCCGAGCGCGCCGCCGCCGAGGTCTACACGCTCCCGCTCGACGTCTGCGTCGCCGCCACCCAGAGCGAGATCGGCTATCTCATCCAGCGAGCCATGGAGTTCGAGCTCCGCGAGATCGGACTCCAGACTCCGGTCATGACGGTCCTGACGCAGGTGCGGGTCGATCCCGCCGACCCGGCCTTTCAGCATCCGACGAAACCGATCGGGCCGTTCTACAGCCGCGCAGATGCCGATGAGAAGTCAGCCCGATTCGGTTGGACGATGATCGAGGACGCCGCCCGGGGATACCGTCGTGTCGTACCCTCGCCGGCCCCCGTGGAGGTCTTTGAACGCCACATCATCCGCAAGATCCTCGACACCGGGATGATCGTGATCGCCGTCGGCGGCGGCGGAATTCCGGTCGTTGAGCACGGCTACACCGTGACGGGAGCGGAGGCCGTGATCGATAAGGACCGCGCCTCTGCCCTGCTGGCCGTGGACCTGAAGGCCGACCTGTTTGTCATCAGCACCGACGCCGACGCGGTCTACCTTGACTACAAGACGCCCACGCAGCGGAAACTCGAGAGTACGACGGTTGGAGAATTGGAGAAGTGGAGTCGTGAAGGGCAGTTTCCTCCTGGGAGCATGGGCCCGAAGGTGGAGGCGGCGGCCCGCTATCTCAAGCACGGCGGGAAAGAAGTGATCATCACGTCGTACGAGCATTTGATGGAAGCGCTGGAAGGCCGGGCGGGGACGCACATCGTACCATGACCGTCTATTGAGATCATATGAGCAACCGCCAAGAGCGCCAAGGACGCCAAGCCCGCCAAGTAGGATTGTTAGGAGATGCTGGCGCCACGCCATTACTGCTTGGCGTTCTTGGCGTTCTTCGTGTCCTTGGCGAACACTCCATAGTCGTTCGGAGTTGCACATGAAATTGTCCCACGTCATCGAATCGCAGCAGTTCACCGTCCCGCTCATCCATGAGCTGTTCGCCCGCGCGCGGCAGATGGAAGCGACGGTACGGCACGGCGGTACGCGAGACTACGAGCGCCGCATCATGGCGACCCTCTTCTACGGATCGTCGACGCGGACGCGCTTCTCGTTCGAGGCCGCCATGCAGCGATTGGGAGGCCGGGTCCTCAGCACGGAGTCGGCGCAGGACTTCTCCTCCGAGATCCCCGGCGAACATCTGGAGGACACGATCCGGATCATCGGGGGCATGTGCGACCTCATCGTCCTCCGGTCGCGCGAGCGCGACGGGGCCAAACGGGCCGCCGCCATCTCGCCCGTCCCGGTCATCAATGCCGGCGACGGCGAAGGGGGCCAACACCCGACGCAGGCGCTCCTCGACCTCTACACGATCCAGCAGGAATGTCGGACCGTCAACGGACTTACGGTCGTCTTCATGGGCGCTCTCGACGCCGGCCGAACCGTCCGCTCCCTGGCATATCTGCTCGGCAAGGTCGAACGCAACCGGCTCATCTTCGTCGCCCCGCCGGAAGTGCAGATCGCCAAAGACATTCTGCGCTACCTCGACGATCATGGCGTCCGCTACGAGCTGACCTCCGACCCGGCGAAGGTCCTCCCCCAGGCCGACGTCGTCTACCAGACGCGCATCGACCCCGATCGGCTGCGATCACTCGACGTGAAGCCGGCGGCCTACAATCTGGACCTCGAGACGTTGGCACGGCTCAAGCCCTCGTCGGTCCTTCTGCATCCGCTCCCGCGGTCCGTTGAGATCGACCCGGCGGTCGATCAGGACCCGCGGGCGGCGTACTTTCGCCAGGCACGGAACGGTCTGTTCGTCCGGATGGCGTTGTTGACGATGTTGCTGGAGCCGTAGGCATCTGATTGAAAGGTCAGAAGTCCTTCGCGTACAATCGCGGTTCAGGCTAACCGCCAATGAACACGAATTGACGCGAATAGAAGAAGGTGAGGTG